>JAKLPS010000013.1 GCA_022013695.1 Weeksellaceae bacterium | reverse complement strand
GCTAAAACCTTTGAAGGATTAGCCACAAGAATTACCTCCAAAATCACATCTTTTACAATGATTCAATATCTCAATTTCTTTGTTTTCAAAAGAAGTTTGAACAAAATTAAAATGAATTTATCCTAAATGCACAACAGGTTTGTATATCTCATTTTAAAATATTATCACGCTTACTGTCGCACCGAATTTGATGAAACTTCAAGTTAGTATGGCATATACCGTTTTGCCGCTTCTCGTCAGTTGCGAAGTTCGGAACGAATTATTTTCGGCTAAAGATAAAAAATCTTGCGAAACGCAAACGTGAACTTACCACAAAATTCGCAATTGCGAGAAACGGCTGTTATAAGCCGTTATTTTATTGAATAATTTGTTCCCGGTCCAATTCCGTGTTTTTCTATTAGATTTTTTTCAACCAACTCTGTTAAGATTCTTTTTACTGTAGGACTTGGAATTCCAAGTTTACTCGCAATATCTCCAGATTTACATCCAGGTCGGTTTTCTATAAATGTAATAATAGCTTTTTCACGTGGAGACAATTGCATTTCTATTCCGCTTGTTTCGAGTTTTTGCATTAACTGTTCTTGAATGTTTTTTAGAGCATCAAAAAAGAAATTTCCCCAATCACTTACATTTTCATTTGGACGCTGTGATTGGCAATTTCTCAAAACTCTATAATATTCAGGTTTTCGATTTTCAATTTCATGTTCAAAACTTACATATTGAATCCAATTGTAACCATTTTTTAATAATAATAATGATGAAATCAATCTGCTTAATCTTCCATTTCCATCTTGAAAAGGATGAATACTTAAAAACTCATAAGTAAACAAAGCGCACTTTACTAAAGAATGAGTTGTTTTATCATTCACATACCAATCGATAAGGTTTCTCATAGCATCTTCTGTAGGAAATCCAGCTTCGGTTGTTTGAAACACAATTTGTTTTGTACCATCAGGTAGATTGGCTTCGACTGCATTACGATGTTGTTTATAATTACCTTTATGCCATTGATCCTTTTTACTATGTTTCATTAGGATATTATGCAGATTTTTTATGTTGTTTTCTGTTATTTCAATGTCAACATATAATTCAGAAATTCTATCTAATGTTTCAAAATAGCCTACTACTTCTTGTTCGTCTCTATCTTCAAGTTTGGTTATGTCAATTTTCTTGAGTAATTGGTCTACTTCTTCATCGCTCATTCTAGAACCTTCAATTCTAGTAGAAGCACCAACACTTCTAACAGTTGCTATTGATTTTAGCTGTTTTAAACTTTGACCCTCTTTTCGTTCTATAGAAGACCAAGAAGCATCAAATCTGTCGATTAGGCTTATTAAATTAATTAATTTCCAATCTATATCAATTTTAAAATTGTACACATTATTTCCCATAGGACAAATGTATAATATTTTCAACAATGATACGATATGATTCGTTTTTATTCGATAAATATTCGATAAATATTTTGAATGGTACGAAATGGAACGATTTTATACGATAGTGGTTCGATAAAGTCTTATAACGTTTCGAGTGTAAAGCGCAGTTTGCCAATTATGGAACGGAACATTCTCCGCCAACACAAAAAGTACATTTATGGAAAAATTTTCAGGTATGAGAAAAGTTGGCAAATTGAGAAGTTCTGCACCATTCTGACAGATATAATCGGTCGCAACATTATTTTTCAGAAGGCTTAAACCAATGGCATCCAAAGAAAGAATCTCACCATCAGAAAGCATCTGAAGAGATCAAATAGAAAGACGTTATGTTTCACTAGAAGCTTAAAAATCACCACTGCCATTCTTGTGATTTGCTTTTGGAGTTAAACCTTATTACTAATATAACCCTCAGTAGCATTGAGTTTTGGAGTAATCATAGCCGGATTTCCTACAGCAATAGAATTATCGGGAACATCGGTGTTCACATAAGCGTTCGGAGCAATTAGGACATTATTCCCAATTGTAATTTTACCCACTATCACAGCGTTTGGACCAATCCAGACTTCGTTGCCGATGATTGGGACACCTTCATTTTTCCCACGGTTGGCCTGCGCGATGGTTACGCCTTGCGCAATGTTGCAGTTTCTGCCAATCTTAGCTTTGGGATTGATGACGAGCGTGCCCCAATGCCCGAGATAAAGACCTTCGCCAATCTCCGTTTCCGGATAGATCTGGAAGCCGTATTTGATCTGATAATGGCGGAGAATCAGGCGGTAGAATTTGCCTATCAATGAGGATTTCGGATGTTTCTGAGCATTCCGAAGCCAGTAAATATAATGCAGATTGGGACTGAAACACTTTTTCAACATTTGAAAATGCGATAGGTATTTTCCGCTTTCTCTGTAAAAATCTTTTTGAAGAATGCTGTAAGCCATTTTGTAAAATTAGGAATTTGAAATTATAATCTGTGACAAATTTAATTGCGGAAAAAGTACTCTCGCAGATTAATTTTGATCTAACATCTAAACTCTAATATCTAATCTCTTGCTAAAGATTATCAATGATTTCCATAATCTTATCGACAGAGTACTTTAATTTAAAAGGAAGTTCTGTAATAGCAATTTCTTGGATATATTGATCTGCAAGTCCTTTTTGGGAGATGAAGGACCTCATTCCTTCATAGATCCCATCATCAGAATTCTGTACTATCAGACCCAGTTTTCCGTCTTGCAAAAGATCTCGGACACCCGATACATCTGTTGCTATAATAGGTTTATTCAATATGAGAGCTTCTGCGATAATAGTGGGGAAACCCTCGTGCCGGGAAGACATAACGTAGAAGTCTGCTTTTTTAATATAAGGATATGGATTGTCATTAAAGCCCAGCATTTTTGCAGTCTTGTGTAGCTGTAGTTTCTGTAGCAGTTTTTGTATATTATTGAAGTCATAGCCATCCCCGATGATAAGAAGATTATGGGAGAAACCATTGTCTAAAAGCTTTTTGTGAACATTCAGAAGCCTGTCATAGCCTTTTTGAGGATATACAGTCCCTACGGTGACAAAAGTAGGATATTGGTTGCGGAAGGGATAATCATTAATAGCTAAATCTGCCTTTCTAAGTGTATCTTGTGCGTCTATTGGGTTATAGACTTGTACAATTCTCTCCCGGAGCATTTTATCATCCGTAAGTTTGTACATCTCTTGTTTCAGTTTATTGGATATCACCATAATACTGTCAAAAGAAAAGAATTTTTTTATAATCTCCGGCGTATATTCTTTAAGATTAAAAATATCGTTCTGCACCCATATTATTTTTTTGGAATTTTTCTGAGGACTTTTCAGTATCTCTTCATACATGCCGTGGATGGCGGCAAACTCGATGTCGTAAACTTTGTTTTTGAGTTTTCCTTTGTAGAGGATTTTTGGATATTTCTTCAGAAGACCCTGATAAACAACGCGGTATGTTTTTTTAGGAATGTCTTTGGGGCGGTTATTGGTAATCATTTCGCCTCGGTTCAGGTACATCACGTTGACCCAATTCGGAACATCGGTCAGATATTTACCCGAATATAGATTTAATAAAAGATCAATTTCGTATTTGTCTTCTGGCAGATTTTTGAGAAAAGTCACCAGCACTTTTTCTGCGCCGCCATGCCGCAAAGAACCGATTCTGATAAGGATTTTCTTTTTCAACCAAGTAGTAATTTGTTAAATTTTTCTTCGATCCATTTGTGGGAGAGAAAACTAACAACAAAAATAACAGATAACATCGTCAAATAGAACAAAAAAGTTAAAAAACCATTATTTATAAAACCCGGATCCAGTTGTAAATATCGCATAAAAATGTGGGGAATAAAAGGATGAATCAAATAAAGTGAAAATGAGATGTTTCCTAGAATAAATAGGGGCTTAAACACTTTTTCTTGCGTTGCAAAATCGGAAGTAATGATGACGAAGCAATTAATCCCAATAAAAATAAGAAGAAAAAAATGATTTGAAATAGTGATGATTTCAAGATGTACCAAAATTAATAATAAATAGGACAAATACTTTATTTTGCTAAAATACATCGGTATCTGGACTTTCTGCACCACTAAGCCGGAAATGATTCCTATAAAAAAGAAAGAGACAACAAAATTAGATAAAAACCGAGCGATAACTCCGGTAAAATTGAACTGCTGAGATATTATCTGAAGAATAAATACAAAAATAAGCGCATGAATTCTATACTTTTTAAATAGAAAGCTCAAGGCAAAAATCAGATAAAATAGCATTTCGTAGTTCAGTGTCCACCCCAGATACAAAATCGGAAATCCTTTGTAAGGAATAAAAAATAATGATTTTACTAGCTTGATTAAATTCACATAATTGAAGTTGAAATCTGGAACAAAAAGGAAGATCCAAGCAAAAGTTAGGATTGTATAAAGCGGCATAATGCGCACAATCCTCTTTTTCATAAAGAATAAAAAATTGTCCTTTGCAAGGAGTGGGTCATAATTTCTTGTGGTATAAATCATGATGAATCCGCTGATTATGAAAAATATTTCAACGCCATATTCTCCATTGGGAAACAATTCTGATCCAAGTTTTTCGGTAAGCGAGTTGTTTAGCCAAAGTTGGGTGTGAAACCCGCAAACCATTAGAGCGGCAATACCCCTCAGATATTGTATATTTGCCAGCTTATGTCCACTCATTTTTTTATCTTTTGGAATTTGCCAAGTGATTTATAATCAGAAGATTACCGTTAAAATTCTAAAATCCCCGCTCCCCAGGAATAGCCCACGCCGAAACCTGCCACCAGCACTTTGAATCCCGTTTTTATTTTTCCCTGATTCAATGCCAATTTCAATGCAATTGGGATGCTTGCAGAAACGGTGTTGCCGATATCTTTCATCTCCAAAAAGAATTTCTCGTCTGGGATGTTACAAAGTTTCTTAAGATAATTCAGCATATAAGAACTCGCTTGGTGGAAAACAAAAAGATCAATATCTTCTAGCTTGAGTTGGTTTTTAGCCAGCGTTTCTGTGATCAGTCCCGGCACATTTTCTAATGCAAATGTAAAAATTTTGGGACCTTTCATAAAAAGCACGGGCTTCTCCGAACTGTTTCTCGAAGCGCCATTTTCTACAATCAAATTGTTGTATCCGGAGCCATCGGTACCCACAACGAACTGAAAATCTGCCTTGGAATCGTCTTTTTCTATGATGGTTACAGCGGCGCCATCGCCAAAGATGCTTCTGTTGGACTTGTCATTTTTGTCCAAAAATTTGGTGTATGTATCAGAGGTGACGAGCAAAACATTCTTGGCTATTCCTATGGAAATCAATCCTTTAGCTAAAGTCAGTCCATATACAAATCCCGAGCAGCCCAAGTTGAAGTCCAAAGCGCCAATGTTCTTAGGAAGGTCTAACCTGTCTTGTAAAATACAAGCGGTGGTTGGAAGAAAATAATCTGGACTTTGCGTGCAGAAAAGTATAAAATCTATTTTGGTTTTGTCATAAGTGGAAAAAAGCCTCTCACATGCCTCAACTGCCAAATCCAGTGCAGTTTGCGACGGATCTACAAAATGTCTGGAATCTACGCCTATTTTGGATTTGATTTTTTCTGCATTCCACTCCGGGAATTCATTGGCAATATCGTCGTTGGTTAATATATTGTTTGGCAAATAGAAATCTATTGCCGCGATTTTGATCATGCGAACCTGGGATATTTTTTTACAAAGGTAAGCATCTTATAATTAAATACTCTGCCAAACATAGCGTTGAAACCTCTAAAAAATTGCTGAAATTCGGTGTTTATTTGACTGGTCTGTATGCGTGCGGCAGATTTTTTTTGATATAATGGTCGAGTTCAGCCCGGTTCTTTTCCAGCTCCCGCGGATAGAGTGTGTTGGCCCGGAGGGCTTTGTCACCATATTCTTCTATACTGCAGATGTATCGGGCAGGAGTGCCGGCATAGACCGAGTTGTCTGGCATAGACGAATTGAGCACAGATCCTGCACCGAGGATGCAATTGTTTCCCATTTGCGAGCCCGGCAGAAAGATGCAATTATTACCCACAAAACAGTTCGCTCCAATTTTGATTCGGCCAAAGTTTCGAGCATCGGCATGTTTTTCCATATTACGAATGACGTACATGGCGCCATCGTGATTGATGAAGGTGCAGCCGGCCGTAATTTTGGTGCGGTCGCCGATTTCTATCAAATAGGGCTCGGAACCGAAAGAAGGTGCCTCTACGAAAATGACGCCCTTCCCTACTTTCATTCCTCTCGATTTACAAATTTCAATATAAGCTTTTTTGTAAATCAGATGCCCTATCGTATGGATTTTCAGAATTAATCGGTAAATAAAATTCATCTTTTAGTTTTTTGCTAAGTTAATAATGATCTGCTCCACCGCATCGAAGATTTTTTGGTTGTCAAAAAGATCTTCCGCTTTTTCAAGATTTTTACCAAGATGCTTGATTAAATCTTTATTCGTAAGGAATTCCTTCATACCATTGTATATTTCTTGCGAATCGTAATTGATCAAATAACCGTTTTCTTTGTGCTCAATCATTTCGGGAATGCCGCCCACAGCCGTGGCTAAGATTGGTTTTTGAAGAATCAATGCCTCTGCAACAATGAGTGGCCAGCCCTCCGACTCGGATGGCATTATGAAAAAATCGGCGTTCTTGACGCACGGATAAGGATTGAGGAGCGAGCCCAGCAAAATAAACGATTTTTCGACATTTAGATCGTTGATCAGATTTTCGAGGTTTTCTTTTTCCTCGCCGTCGCCGATGATCAAGATCTTGTGCGGGAAGCCGTCCTTTATCAACTCCGAATGCACCTCGATCAATTTTCGAAATCCCTTTCTGGAGTGTAGCCTTCCGACTGCGACAAAAACGGGATCTGCCGTTGCGAAGTCCGGAACAAATTCTGCCGCTTTTTGTTTGACCTCATCGATTGGAATTGCATTTAGGATTACCTGATTATCAGGCAGTTTCAAATCGGGATAAGTTTCTGTGAGAACATCCTTGGTCTGCTGCGAGCCAAAAATGAAATAATCAAACTGAGGAATTTGGTTCAGAATTGTGGGAACAGCAGGCTGTAGTTTCGGAAAGGTGATATCGGAATGGAACCAACCTATTTTCTTAGACTTTCTGTTGGAACTGTTGAGAACCGGCGCGAAATCGGCATAAGTGGAAGCAATTTCTATATCATATTCTTTATCCAGATAGAATCTGTCCGATATTTTTTGAAAACGATCGAAAAATCTGATTTTCAAGTTTCTCAACACCAGTTGGATCTTATGGAGCACTGGGTTTTTAGAAAAATCCTCTCTTCCGCCATTCATTTTCAAATACCGGACGTGCTTAGGAATCTGATTCCGAAGTTCACCTTGATAAAGACTGACGAGGAAGCTGATGTCAAATTTATCCTTATTCAGATTTTCCAAAAGACTCAGGATGACTTTTTCTACGCCGCCCATTTCCATCGAGCGGTGGCGGAAAAGCACATTTATTTTACGGTTCATTCAATTTATTCAGAAAATTCGCAAACAAATATAAGCATTATCGTGGCCAATCCGCGCTGTCACTCCAGTTGGCAACCCAGATTTCTGTACTGAACTTTAAACTGATCTACCCATTTTTCAAATTCCGCGAAGTTGATTTTTTCTGCAACAAAGGATTTCAAATAATCCAGCGAGAAATCTTTAGGAAAATTTTGCATCGCATCAAAATCATCATTTAGCCAAGCTTCGTTGATCAGATAATTAAATTGATTGACATCGAAGTCGAAACCATATTCGTGGTAAGCGTTGGTTGCGGAGGATTGGAAGGTGGTTTTCATCGCTTCTGTTTTCAGTCTGGAGATGAAATTCGGATTGTTTTTGTGCTTTTTGTAAACTAATGAAGCATTGACGAGCTGTCTTTTTTCGTCCACTTTGCCATCCATTGCTTTCCAGATTTCCAGCCAATATTCTTTGTTGAAAAAGCCCATCAATATGGAGTTCAGAGCCCAATATTTTCTTTGGGTGTAATTATCTACCAATCCTAATTTGTACAAAACGGAGAAGAATTTGAAATGATTGTAGAAAAAGTCTTCCATCAGTTTTTTGGGCAAGAAGATCAAATCTTTGGGCTGCGCAGACTCTATATTTTCACTGATAGATTTCAGATGCAAATCTTGGCGCTCTTCTAAATTTCCAAGCCAGCCGAGTTTCAGCAGACTAATATCGAGTTGCTCTGCTTGAGCAGCAAGTTCATCCAGATTTAGAGGCTGTGTAAACCAGACATCATCCTCGGTGACGATTACATATTTGGACGCCTTTTGGACATTTTGGTACCAGAATTTTGTCGGGATTTTCATACCATCAATAGGTTTTCCAGAGGATAAATTTTCAGCAATAGCTTGGCTTTTACTTTCATAATTATCAGACAGAAGAACCTGCACATTGGGATATTTTGTCCGGATTTTATCAAGATATTTCTTTGGCGTGCCATCATCCAGAATTTTAATTGTAAAATCCCCCGTAATATTTTTAAAGATCGAGGCAATACATCTGTCGAGATAAAAAGGGCGGTTGAAAGATTTGATAAAGATCTCTGTCATCTCAATTTTCTTTGAAGTTTTTTAAAGAAAGAGTTTTGTTTTTGGTAGATAAATGTGGCCAGATTATCGATCTCTTTTACATCTTTGCCATATATTTTTGTGATGTTTCGGCGTCTTAAAGTTTCTTCCAAAACCCTATTCCAAGCAGCATATCTTTGAACGGCCTTATTTTTGTCGCGCGAAAGTCCCTTGGAATGAAGTCTGTAGAACAACAGTGGTTTTTTAATAAATTTAAAATCTCCAAATTCGTACAATTTTAAATAAAGCTCCTGATCTTCCGCAATCCTGTAATATGGACTTATTTGGCTGGTTTTCATATAAATATCTGTTCTAAATGTGAAAAAATGATTCACGGTAAAGAAGATATTCAGAAAAAGTGGATCGCCGTTTTTGATCTGGTAAGAATCTCGGAATTTTCTAATTATTTTTAAAGATGAGTCGCAAACCCAAAATTGTGAATAAGTTGCCACGGTTTTTTCCGAGTAGTTTGCGATAGAAATTTCGATGGCGTCTGGTGTCAAAACATCATCCGGATCCAAAAAACCACAGATTTCTCCTTTAGCAAGCTCAATTAACTTTCCTTTAGTAAAACCCACGCCTTCGTTTTTTTCATTTCTGAAAACCCTGAACCGGGAATCATTTTTTACCAAATCGGAGACTTTTTCAAATGAACCATCCGTAGAACAATCATCTAAAATGACTACTTCAAAATTGTCATAAGTTTGACTCAAAATGCTTTTGTAGCAATCCAAAAAGAAGTCGTAATTGTTGTAATGGGCAATAAGCAAAGAAAACCGCATACTAAAAATATTCACAAACTTAATAAAATTTTTTATCGTGTTAGCCGAAAAAATAAACAGAGAGCGTCAAAGTTCCCCTTTGTTAACAGAAGTCTATTGCAGGCAGAAATCCAATGGTTTGAAGCTGGGGATTTTTTTATGAACCAGCATAGTCTTGATAATGAAAAGAAACGGTTTCAAAATTCGTATAATCATAGATGCCTTCGGGAAAGTCTTTTTTTATTTTGAAGCCCACAAAAAACTCTGGAGCCAAAATTCTGCTGGCCGTCTTGCTAAGATAAGCCGCCCACCAGCTGAACGTGCTGTTGGAAATAATGAGGGCAGAAGCATTCATAAGGAGCTGAAAATCTATGATCTCGCTTTCTGAAAAAAAATCGATATTGTCCAAAAAACCGAATCGGCGTGTGGCCATCTCTCTGTCATCCGTTACGACTATTATCTTGTAAGAATCCAGATTGTCAAATTTTTTAATGGCGTTTTTATAATAAGCTATGGGTAAAACTAGATTTTTGCCACCCAGGCTTGCGTTGCCCCAATTGACATAATCTCCCAATCTGCAGTGAATGGCTAATATTTTGTTTTCTTCAAAAAGTTTTCCATATTTTTCCTCAAATTCGACTTTGTATATCGGTTTTACTTTAATTTGGGCTTTGATCACATCTTCCTGTCCTTCAAAAAAAATTAACGATTGGAAATAGCCTTCTAAAAAAACATTTTGTTCTATTCCTTTCTTTACGTCTTGGATAGGTTCAAAATCATATTGAGAATAGATTTTCTTAGGAAACAGCCCTTTTAATCGATGAATGATTTTGCGGACATATTTTGAATCTATTGCAGAAATTTTTTCAAAATATTTCTGAAAACCGGGATCCCAGCCATAAACGAAAACAGGTGTTTTATATTTTTTTTTTAATGTTAAATACATCGCATATTGAAAAAGATTGTTACCAATTCTTCCTTTCAGTTTGATAAATTTCATGACTTGAATTTATAATAGACATTGTAGGCATGGCTTATCATCAACCGGTAATAATACTTACAAGAACTAATGATAAAGTAATATTTAATATTGAAACGGCTTGTTTGTTTGGTCACAAAACTCAAGATCGACCGATTGCTTTTTCTCACGTATAGGGCGTCTCCCCAAAAATTTCCTGTAACGAAAGTTTCTTTTCTTACAAATCCCCGCTGGAGCAGAAATATATCCAGCTCTTTTAGAAGAGTACCGTTCTTATAAAGTTCTTTCAGGTTAATTTCCGTCATTATGAAGTCAAAATTTTCCAGTAGGTTGCCAAAACTTTTTAATGCAGCCAGTTCGTAACCCTGCAAATCGAGATTGACTAATTTGTACCCGGATAATGAAATTTGATTTTCCCGAAAATAATCTTCAAGCCTTCTTCCGATCACTTTCTGAGTTTTTACCACCGTGGTTTTGTGGAATTTCTGAGTAAGAGCAGGCTCGAGTATTGATGAACTTTGGTCAAAATCCGTAATGTTGAAGGTGATTTCTTCCTTGTCTTTTTCAGAGATCATAATATTATGAATCTGGCTGTTCATCTCATAGTTTTCAAGTTTGGTTTTCAAACCATCGATAAGCCCGGCATTGCCCTCCACCCAGATGACGTCGGTAATGCCATTGGCGGCATAGTCATCCGCTTCTTCGGCAAGGTGCGCTCCTAAGTGAAGAATTTTGGTGGGGAAATTGGGGTATTTATTCTTTAAATGTGAGAATGATAGGAGCATAATATTATTTTTTTTGCGCAGCGATACAATTGCAATTCATGAAAATTTCCAAGGAGACCTGATATTTTGCTATTTCAACAACCGACGAACCGTTAATTCGGTCAATTTGTTGTGTAGCACTTACTCACCAATAGCATCCGCCTTCAATTTTTTTATAGTTTTCGGGGATTTCGTCAGCGTAAATCCAATGATCACCCTTGTTTTTTCTCAGATCTCTGTAATGTTGCCAATCTTCCCATCTTTTCCCCTTGATTCCAAATAGAAGTTGGGTCACGCCGCCCAAGTGGATGGCCTGTTTGCCCATTTCTTTGACAAAAGAAGCCAGCGGAAAACCGTATGCCCCGCAACCGATAATCGCAATGTCAAAATCCGTTTTTAAAATCTGATCTTTCATCGAATCTAATGCATCAAACCAAGCTTTGAAATCCGATTTTTGTCCCGCGATGGTCTGTACGGCTTTGATGGTCTTTAGATCAAAATCCGGAAGAATCTTTGGATTTTTGTAAAGAAAATCTTTCTGTGCAAACTGGCGCCGGATAGATTCCTCAAAAGGGTGCACCACAAGAACTTTTTTGCCTTTCAATTCATAAGACCAAGGATCGTCGTAGAACCAAGGTTCCAGTTCTCTTATTTTGCACAAGACGGTATTTTGAGGTATGATCTTATCAAAATGGAACTCGGTTTCATTCCAAATCCCTAAAACATCTAAATTTGTCATCGACTGATGGTATTCATCGACGAATTTTTCTGTTTTGGAATAATCTTTCGGAAAAAAACCGGCATTCATGCAGAGCTGGGAAAGAAACTGCTCATCCTCTTTCCAAAAAACATTGATGGAACCGGTTAAGGTCTTTGCAATTCCTGAAAGATCCGAACCAATCATTTTTTGTAAAGATTGATTTACTAAAAATCTGGTCTCGATGCTGCCTAGTCTTGCCACCATACAAGGTTTTCCATGTTTTATAATCTCAGAGATTAGTGCGTTTGCCTCCCCATTTTTAGTGCGATTCATTACCAAGTCGAAGCGGTTTTTCTTATGTAGAATGGGAACCGTTCTTTTTGCCAGGCGATGCAGATAATGGTAGTTTTCGGATGTGATCATTTGTGTTTTATTACAGCAAATATAAAGTTAATGCCTGATTTTATTTCTATTTTTGCCTAAATTTAATAAAATAAAACACGTTGGATGAATCCTCTTGTAACCATCGTAATCCCGATTTTTAAGGTTGAAAAATTCGTCGTAAGGTGCCTTCAATCGGTTGTCCGTCAATTATATAGTAATATTGAATGTATTTTGGTTAATGATGCGTCACCCGATGCTTCTATAGAAATAGCGCAGCAGTTTATTTCCAAATATCCCGATTTTGATTTCAAAATTATCAGCCAACCCTTCAACCAAGGCCTTTCTATGGCGAGAAATGCAGGGATGGATGCTGCAAGCGGAAAATATATCTATTTCCTCGACAGTGACGATGAAATCACGAATTATGCCATCCAAAATCTGGTACAATTAGCAGAAGAAACCGGCGCAGAAATGGTCGTGGGGCAAAGCGTCTGCATCAATGAAGAAGAAGGCTGGAAGAGAAACTATTTCCCCATCGAAGCTGAAAAAGATATTCTCGAAAGCAATCAAGAGATCGTCTGGAATTTTGCAAAAGGAAAATATCCCGTGATGGCTTGTGACAAGCTTGTTAGAACGGATTTTTTGATGAAGAATAAATTATATTTTGTCAAAGATCTTTTCTCTCAGGACGTTTTGTGGAGTTTTCAAAGTATGCTGAAATTTGAAAAAATTGCATTTTTACGAGAGGATACTTATCTCTATTATTTCCACAGCGCTTCTATCATCCATAATCGCGGCGAAAAGCATTTCGGGAATTGGATTACGATTGCTCAATATATGGACAAGGCTTACCGTGATGAAAAAAATCCTTACAACAAAAAATTAATCTTAGAAAATCTGGTGAACTTCAAAGCGACAACTTTGGAAATGAACTGGAAAGCCCAAAAAAATGAGGCGCTCTGGAAAAGAAGTTACAAAGCCTACAATCAATTATCCGGTCTTAGCTTGCCCCATTATTTTTCAAAAGACTATTCTGCAAAATTGAAAAAACAGGACTTGTTTTACCGCTTGCCTTTGTTTATGGGTTATCCATTTTTCCGATGGCGTTTTGAACGATAAATTTGATAGGACTCAAGCCTGCATAGCAGAATTCGCTCTTTTTACAATCTGGTCACGCCATTTTCTTTTGCAAGAATGCCTTTCACATCATAAATTATTCCGTTTTCGGACAGCAGGTTTTTGATGTGTAAGGCTTCAAATTCCTTGTGAGAAACAGCCAGAACCACCGCTTCGTATTTTTTAAATGGCATTTTGGTGGAAGTTTCGATGCCATATTCGTGCTTCACTTCATCAGGATTGGCCCAAGGATCGAAAATGCTGACGTTGATACCATAATCTTCAAGATTTCGCACCACATCCACCACTTTCGTATTCCTCACGTCGGGGCAATTTTCTTTGAAAGTGAAGCCTAAAACCAAAACATTCGCGCCGTTCACTTTTAGATCCTGTTTCAGCATTTGCTTCACCGTTTCGCTCGCAACGTACTGTCCCATAGAGTCATTCATTCTTCTTCCTGCAAGGATAATTTCTGGGTGATAGCCAAATTCTTGTGCTTTCTGCGCCAGATAATAAGGATCTACGCCGATGCAATGACCGCCTACCAAGCCCGGTTTGAAGGGCAAAAAGTTCCATTTTGTTGCTGCCGCTTTCAGAACGTCGTGCGTATCGATGCCCATCAGATTGAAAATCTTTGCCAACTCATTTACGAAGGCGATATTGATGTCACGCTGAGAATTTTCGATCACCTTTGCCGCCTCTGCCACTTTGATGTTTGGCGCGAGATAAGTGCCTGCTTCGATGACAGAATTATAAAGATCATCCACAATTTTACCAATTTCTGGCGTCGAGCCAGCTGTTACCTTCAGGATTTTTTCTACAGTGTGCAATTTATCTCCCGGATTGATTCTTTCCGGAGAATAGCCTGCAAAGAAATCAGTATTGAATTTTAGACCTGAATTTTTTTCCAAAACGGGAACGCATTCCTCTTCCGTCACGCCGGGATAAACCGTGGATTCGTAAATCACGATGTCGCCTTTTTTTAGAACTTTGGCAACCGTTTCGCTGGCTTTGTAAAGCGGCGTTAGATCCGGGCGGTTATTTTTATCCACCGGCGTCGGAACGGTGACGATGTAAATATTAGAATCGGCTATATCTTCGATTTTATCAGAACAGAACAAGCCTTTTTCTCCAGATTTCGGATTTTTGGAAACCAGAGACGCCTTAAGTAACGAATCGGAAACCTCCAAAGTATCGTCTTTCCCTGACTTGAGTTCGGCGATTCTTTTTTCATTAATATCAAATCCTACGACGGGATATTTGGTGGAAAATAATCTGGCCAGCGGTAAACCCACATAGCCCAATCCGATGATTGTAATTTTATGATTCATAATTCTATTTTAAATTTTCCCAGTACCAGCTAACCGCTTCTTTCAGGCCTTCCTGCATAGAATATTTTGGCTGATAATCCAGTAGCTTTTTTGCCTTTTCTATGCTTGCAAGCGAATGAGGCACATCGCCTTTTCTATAATCGCCGTAAATAATCTCTACTTCGGCAATTTTTGGATCGAAATCTGACAAATATTGTTTCAAATATTTTACAAGATCATTCAGTGTCGTTCGTTCTCCAAAAGCCGTATTGTACACCTGGTTTTGAGCTTCGGGATTTGCCGAAGTCAGCGCCAGAAGATTCATTAGAATTACATTATCGATGTACGTGAAGTCCCGCGAATATTCGCCTCCGCCGTTGATGACGGGAGATTCGTGGTTCATCAGTTGCATCACAAATTTGGGAATTACCGCGGCGTAGGCACCATTCGGATTTTGTTTTCTGCCGAAAACATTAAAATATCGCAAGCCAATCGTATCAAAATCATAAGTTCGCTTGAAAACCTCGGCGTATAACTCGTTCACATATTTTGTGATGGCGTACGGGGAAAGTGGTTTTCCGATGACATCCTCTACTTTCGGTAGACTTTCGGAGTCGCCGTAAGTGGAAGAGCTAGCGGCATAAACGAATCTTTTGACGCCCGAATCTCTTGCCGCAACCAGCATATTGAGAAATCCGCCGACATTGACCTCGTTGGTGGTTATCGGATCGTTGATGGATCTCGGAACCGAGCCCAGCGCCGCCTCGTGCAGCACGAAATCTTGGTTTTCGCAGGCTTTTCGGCAGGTTTCCAGATCGCGGATATCGCCTTCTATTAATTTGAAATTCGAGTTGTCTTTTATTGCTTCCAGATTCTCGCGAAATCCGGTGGAGAAATTATCAAGAGAAGTGACTTTAGCGCCAAGATTCAGAAGTTCTTCGCAAAGATTGGAACCGATGAAGCCTGCGCCTCCGGTTACCAAAATATTTTTATGATTCAGTTTTTCTTTGAAGTTCATCTGTTAAGAATAATATTTTTCCAAGATCCTACCGAGGTAGAATTCTTTGTTTGTAAGGGCGTTGCGTCGGAAATAATCTTCCACATCGGGCACGTTGATGTCGTATCCGGAACCGCTTTTGATGAGATTGAGGCTAAGTTTTGTACTGTAAAAGCGTTCTATTATTTCGAGGATTTCGATGATGGCGTAGTTTTGAATATAGGCGACATTAATAATTTTATTGAAGTTTTGGTTATTTAACAATTCAAATGTAATATTTTTTATATCATCGGTATCTATGAGGTTGCGGGTTGCTTTGGTGTGGACATTGATGGTTTCGTGGTTTTGGATGGAGCGCACGAGATAGTTCATCAAAAGATTAGGATTGCCGCCTTTGCCAACGGCATTGCTGACCCGCAGAATGAGATATTTTTGACAAGAATTTTTTATGATTTGCTCCATTTTGAGTTTGTGCAGTACATAATCGCTTCCGGTTTTAGAAGAGTCGTAGATGCTGCAGGTGGAGAAATAAACAAAAATTTTTTCGGGATTTTCTCGAATGGTTTTTGTGATCAGATTTTCTTCTCGTGAGAATTCTTCCGCTCTGTTTTCAAGCGAGTTGGAGACGCCTGAGGCGAAGAAGACGGTATCTTCCCGGTCGTTGCCTATGAAAAGCGATGCTATAAGTCCTTTGCCGATGATCATTTTTTTAATTTTCTAAAACTTTTTTAAATTGCTCCGATTTTATTTTGTTATCCATCCATTTCAAGTAATCCGTCTTCACATTTTTTGACATAGACTGCAGCATCTTTCTGTCATCATATAATAGTTTGACATGATTTTCAATATCTTCAATATCGCGGTCTATCAGAAAGCCCGTCTCATTATTTTTGATTCCCATCAGCGGCAGTCCCACTTTTGTAGAAACGCAGGGTACGGCGCATAAGCAAGCTTCTGCGTACATCGAGGGTCCAGAGTCCGCTTCCGAAGCAATGATTACAAGGTCAACATCGGTGTAAAATGTAAAAAGATCCTCGTAGGGACCAGAGAATTTAGTTTTTAAACGAATGTCCCGACCTGTTTTTTTAAGGTTTTCTATGGCGGGAACTATATATTCTTCGAATCCCTTCATTTTTCGAGCCGGGTTTCCTGTCCAACCTATTGTTAAAAAGTCATTTTTCCCCACGTTTTTATTTTCGACAAATTGATCCTGGCCGTAGATTCCATAGACAAAACTGACCTTATCTGTGAGTTTTTGATAACTGGAAAGAAGATTTCCACCGCCAACAATAAGATTATCATAAGGTTTAATATAGTTTTCAAAAAAATCTATCTGGCTAAAAAGGCTTCTGTTCGTCCCCTTTTTGATGTCGTCGCCAGGTCCCTCGTGCGGAAATATATCCGTAAAAATTCCCACGATATTTTTCTTGGCGGTAAAGGGAACTTCCGAGATATACTGGAAATAAAAAGCCATCTCTACCTTGATGTCAAATCTTTTATTAAGGGAAGGAACTTTTGACAGATCTCGGTCGAAACGATAAACTTTGTTGACAGGATTTTTTGGATAATAATAATTGGTGTTGCTGGAAACAAAATAAACAGGGGCAGTTTTTCCGGTTAATTTGAAAAAAGCCAATTTAAAAAAACTTTTAAGATTATAGATTTGTTGGTAAAAAAAACCGTTCTGATTGTTTTTTTTGATTGTATAATCTAGCGCATAAGTTATAAAGCTTTCATACTCGTTTTGTAAAAAAGGTAGCCACGCCTTTACCATAAATTCGTAAGCCCAGTCGGGTTTGTCGACAACGAAAAGAATCTTTTTTTTCATTCGTTTCCCAATTGTACATTATAAAACTCAGCAACCTGGCGATGCCCAACATGCAGTAAAATTTCGTTCCCGATCCCAACATCTTCTCCGCAAACGCAAAATTCTGCCGGCAAGAGATAGGGTGAAAAACCTGCCTTTTTCGCCGCTTTCCACATCACTAGAGATGCCCGGGAAGGCTCGTCTATCATCATTTGGCAGCATTCTTCAAAGAAAGTTCTGCCGCTTTTAGACTCTTTCCAGAGCGTCATTGGGCTTTGATTGTACGAATGGCCGAATCCCCCACTTTCATCCAAAATTTTTCTTGAATCCAATGACATTTCCATGTCGCTTTTCAACAAATTCCGTGGATTTTGGGGCGCGCAAAAACCAAATATTTTTGTTAAATATATCAGCCGGTAAATGTCGGGAGAAACCGCAAACATATCAGAATCTACAACACATCTGAAGTCTGCCTCGGAGTTCAAAAGCGATTTGAATTTAAAATAATCTGCCGTTCTGTACAGATGCCTGGGATGCGTTTTGTCTGGTATTGGAGATGAGACTTTTTTCAGATCCACGCCTTCAATTGTCAAATCAAAATCAGAATACACCGTGAATTTGGCTGCTGGGAAAAATTGTCTGAGGGTAGAAAGTGATGGCTCCAGTCTGTTTTTCAAATTAAATTCGGATCCGCCGGCATTAACTCGGTTTTCTCCAAATTCGCAAAAAAGAAATTCGATAGAAATTGACTTTAAAAAAGATTTAAGGTCTTGATCTTCTATTTTATAGTCGGTCAGATTTTCTATTGACAAGGGAAGATTCTTATTTATTTTTGAATGACAAACCGTTTTCTTCCTACCAAGAAGAATGTCTGTAGCTTGGCCGAGTCGCCAAAGTAAGGTGCCAATCATGTACGCTTCATTTTTGAAATTAATCTTATTTGAAAATTCTCTCACAGTTTCCAACTAGTATTCCTGAAGAACATCTAATGGGATTTTGTTTCTTTTGAAATTTTTAATTTGGCAAGTTTTTTAATACGACATTTTAAGGATTGTCAAATATTTAGAGGCAGCTCATTCATTTTTTGGTCTGTGTTGTTGATCATCTCTCTGATAATTGATTAACTCTAAGCAATTTTGATTTGTAAAAGTACAAAAAAAGCATAATTTAGCAGAAAATATCGCGAGGTGCCTGTTAATTTTGTATAATGAAACTATTATACGTCAACAAAAATATAAATCTTTCAAAACCAATTCTGGAGGGACTGAGTAGGATGGGTTTTGAAGTCGATGTTTTGATAGAATCTCTTCCCCCAGCGATGAACAAATCATCTCTAATTCACAGAATTAAAAATATTTTCTATCGACTGATATTAAAGGATAAAACTTATTTCATCAAAAAAGAGAAAAAGCTATTTGAAAAGTTTGCAGAGAGGAGACTGAAAAATAAAAAATATGATATTGCCTTTTTCATCAGAGCCGATATGTATTCTGAAAAACTAATCAGGAAAGTTCGTAAACAGAGCAAAAAGATAGTCAGTTATCAATGGGATGGCTTGGAAATGTATCCCAGGATTTTTGATTATTACAAATATTTTGATAGGAAATTGGTTTTCGATGCGGACGATATTAGGAGGTTTCCGCAATATAATCTATTGCCTCTCACTAATTTTTATTATTCACCAAAAGCCTACCACTTTGAGGAGCAGTTCGATTTTTTTTATGTAGGAGTTGGTCTCCAAGATCGCATCAAATGGGCGAGTCAGCTGGAATGTTATTCGAAAGAAAACCATTTAAAATTTAAAGCTATCCTAACCATTCCTGAATATCGAGAAGAAAAAAAATCTGAAAAGATTTGCCTTCAGCACAACGCTATTTCTTTGCAGGAGAATGAGGAGTTTACTTCCAAAAGCAGATCGGTGGTAGATTTTAAACTTAGCGCACACAACGGTGCCTCTTTTAGGGTTTTCGATTGTCTGCAGAGAGAAAAAAAACTTATTTCCAATAACTACGCCCTCCAAACATACGATTTTTACCATCCAGATAATATATTTCTCACAGATTTTGAAGATTTTACAGGCTTAAAAGAATTTTTGCAAAAACCATATCATAAAATTGACAGAAAAGTAGTTGAGAAATATGGCATCAAAAACTGGCTCAAATATGCGTTGGATGAAGGAGCGTATGAACCGATAAATTTACCCTGATGCTGGAGTTCCTCACCATTCTCACGCCAAGTTATAATAGGGCATATATTCTTCCAAAATTATATCAAAGCCTTGTTAATCAAAACAATAAAGAATTTATCTGGCTCATCGTTGATGACGGCTCTTCGGACGGAACTCAAGAGTTGGTTGAGACTTTTCGGCAGGAAAATAAAATTGAAATCCAATATATCTTTCAGGAAAACAAAGGGAAACATTTTGCCGTAAACAAGGGCTTAAAAATGGCAAAAACCGATTTTTTGGCCGTGATTGATAGTGATGATTTTATTGCAGAGAATGCCATTGCAGAAATGAGAATTCTGGTGGATAAGATAAAAAAAGACGATGAAATTGCGGGATTTACATTTATAAGATTTTCGGAACATGCAAATTTTGTTACAGAAAAATATGGAAAAAAAGAATGGCTCGTAAGCGGCGCACCGACCTATGAGTGGGAAATCAGCGGAGAAATGATCTATTGTTTCAAAACCGATATTCACAAAAAGTTTCTTTTTCCCGAGTTTGAAGGTGAAAAATTTTGTGCAGAGTCGCTTATTTTGAGGAGAATAGAAAGGAAATACAAAATACTGTTTACCGATAAGGTTTTGGCGTATGGAGATTATTTGGACGATGGACTGACGCGCAACTACTATCAACTGTTGCTAAACAATCCCAAAGCCTCTTTGCTCAATATCAAAGAAAGATTTCAGGATTCGATGGGAAAAAATGAAAAATTGGGCCTTGCGAAAGAATATTGGGATATTGCGTCAAAATCGGGCACTTCTTTCAAAACCAAATTTTTCGGCATCAGTCCGTTTCTTATAATGAAAGTGCTCTTTAACAAACTCAGAAAATGACGAAAATCTCCATCATCATCCCCGTTTATAATGCCGAAAACTATATCGCAAGATGTCTGGATTCTATTAAAAAACAGGCGTACAAAAACTACGAAGTGATTATTATCGATGACGAAAGCAAAGATAATTCTTGGAACGTGTTGAGCGAATATGCAGCTGATAATCAACCTATTAATTTTAGAATATTCAAGAACAAAAATAATCTTGGCCTCAGCAAAACCCGAAACAAAGGAATGGATCTTGCGATGGGAGATTACATTTTTTTTATGGATATTGATGATGCATTGGTCGATAATTTCTCACTGCAGCATTTTGCAGAAGCCACAGAAAACGATCCCGACATTGTGATTGGAAAGACCCGTTTTCTGCAGAAGGACGAGCCCAAAGAAAGCAACTATCACACACTGAAGAATACCAAAAACACTTATCAAGACAACGAAGTGATCAATGGCTTTTTGTCTGGCCAATGGGCGGTAACGGCGTGGAACAAGCTCTATAAAACATCATTTCTGCGAGAAAACCAACTCCGCTTTCTCGACAATCTTTTGCACGAGGACGAGCTTTGGGCTTTCGAAACGGCCATTGCTGCCAGAAAGGTCAACTTTTTGAATTTTGAAACTTACAATTATTATTCCCTATCCAACCCCGGATCGATTACTGCAACGATGGATCTGAAAAACATCGAACATTATCTGATTATCCTAACCAAAAAACTTGAAATCGCACAGAAAAAAGATCTTTACCAAAAGACCGAACTGATTGGAAATTATCTCAAACATTTCGCCAATCTTGTGATACTGAGCAAAGTGTGCAAAACAGACTTTTCTGTTTTCAAAAGTTTCTATGAGAAAATAAATTTAGCTTTTGAACAACATTTTCCCAAAAAAGGAGAATTTTCATTAAATCCGCGGCTTGCTTTCTATCTTTACAAAATGAGGTATGACGAAGGCTTTTTCTTGTATCGGAAACTCCCGAAATATGTGAACCGACTGCTGAAAATCTAATCCACGAATTTTCTTTCGTAGTTTCTTTTTCGGTAGATGAGCTTGTAGATTTTGTTTTTAAAATTTCTCAGCATTGTGCCGGGTTTGCTATGGTAAAATTGGGCATATTCGTCAAAGTGTCTTGCCATATTCTGGATTTCTAAAGAAACATTCTCGGCCAGATATTTTTTTTGCTCGCCAACGCCCAGTTCGTGATTGATCGTGCTGATGCCGGTTTTCTCAAAAATACTGATAAACTGATCGATATATTTCTGAGAAATATTGTGATGAATAAAAAGATCCATCATAAAAGTCCAGTCCGATGCAATTTTATTGCGTTCATCGTACATCCCGAATTTTGTAAACAATTCCTTTTTGAAGAAAGCTGACTGATGGCAGATAGGTTCTTTCAGAAGCGAGCCGATTGTTATTTTGGATGGGATTCTGTATTCATATTTTTTGCGGTTTTCCAGTTCGTAATACGCATTTCCGTACACGATGTCTTCGTTCCCAAAATGAGGTGCGATCTTTTCCAGAATTTCGGGCGAAGAAAACCGGTCGCCGCTGTTCATAAAAATGAGGTAGTCTCCGCTTGCCTTTGCAATGCCTTTGTTCATCGCGTTGTAGATGCCATTGTCCGGTTCGCTCACCCAATAATTGATCTGCTCGGAATAAGTTTCCAAGATTTCCTTGCTGCCATCATTAGAACCACCGTCTATTACAATGAATTCCAAGTCCTCATAAGACTGATTGACAACGCTTTTGATGGTCTCTTCCAAGCCAAATTGGTTGTTATAAGCAACGGTGATAATTGTAAATAAAGCTGACATTTTTATTTTATTAAGGCTGTTATTTTACGCTCGATTTCAGACAATTTTTCCCAAATCTCTTCCGCCGCATTCTCAGTAAAAGGTTTGATGTGGCAGAATTCTTCGTACGCTTTTTCGTCATTCCAAAGTAAAATAACTTTATCAAATAAAGGCTGCGGATTCTCCGGATCAAAAAACAAAACGGCATCTTGATTGAGGACCATCGGTTCCGGTTTGTTGCCGCTTCCCCAATAGATTGGAATACATCCGGAAATGACCGCTTCAAAAAGTTTCTCAGTTACATAACCATTTGTATTGCTGTTTTCCGGACAGATATTAAATTTGAAAGTCTTAAGATATTCAATTTTGTCGTCTCCGAATTTTTCCTGAAGATCATCGGTGTTTTTCCGCAAACTGCCTGCGCATTTTACTGTTTCGATCGGATTCAAAAGATCAATAATTGCTTTCCTAATGCCGTTATTATCGGCTCTGGAAATATTGGAACAGAAATTTGTACGATTTTTATTCAGTCTGTGATTCGGATCGTTGTAAGAATCAATTAATTTTTTAATATCCTCAAAACTTGCATTTGCCGGAATCAAGTACAAAATCCAAAGCGGAAATCTTAAATATTTTTCGTCATCCAAATAAGAAAAACCAAGCGACAAATCGTGGTTTTTCAAATGGTATTTTTCGAAAATAAAAGAAGGATGGTCAGGATTTTCAATGTTTTCTCCCGTGAAAAATATTTTCGGACTTTTTATGAAATATGCAACTTTTGGATTCCCAACCACGGAAAGAAAGTTTATGTTCTTTCCGTCGGGATTTATTTTTCTATGTTTGATAAACTGCGTAAACCAACACGCATCAGAATTCGGCACAGGCCAAAAATTATAGTATTTGACATCGGCATTGCGGAAGGTGCGCTGATCTTTACGGAAGCGTTTGTAATCTGCAACGGTGCTTTTTATGCTGGTTTTAAGGCTCAATTATAATATTTTAAGATCCTCTTGTACCATTTCTTTTATCAGCGCTTTCAGGTCGTATTGGGGTTCCCAGCCAAGTTGCGTTTTGGATTTTGTGGGATCGCCGATTAAAACATCTACTTCCGTGGGTCTGTAATATTGCGGATCGATTCTCAGTACCACTTTTCCGACTTCGAGTTGATAATCCGAATTGTTGCATTTAGCAACTTTTGCCACTTCGTTTTCATGTTCGCCTTCGAAGTTCAGTTCAATTCCGGCTTCTTCAAAAGCCATGCGCACGAAATCTCTTACCGAGGTGGTTTTTCCCGTAGCGATGACGTAATCCTCCGCAACGTCCTGCTGCAGGATTCTCCACATCGCTTCTACATAATCTTTCGCGTGACCCCAATCTCTTTGCGAATTAAGATTTCCGAGATATAAAGTTTCCTGTTTTCCTTTCGCAATTGCAGCGACAGCCCTCGTGATCTTTCTGGTGACAAATGTTTCGCCTCTTCTCGGAGATTCGTGGTTGAACAAGATGCCGTTGCAGGCGTAGATTCCGTAGGCTTCGCGGTAGTTTTTCGTAATCCAGAAGCCATAGATTTTAGCCACGCCATACGGTGATCTTGGATAGAAAGGCGAGTTTTCGTCATAGAAACCGGCTGCGTTTTTATTTTGTTCCAAACCGCCATAAAGTTCGGAGGTCGAAGCCTGATAAATTCTGGTTTTCTTCTCCAAACCAAGAATCCTGACGGCTTCCAAAATTCTCAAAGTTCCTATTCCATCGACGTTGGCAACATACTCCGGCGAATCGAAGCTGACTTTCACGTGAGACATCGCGCCGAGGTTGTAGATCTCATCGGGTTGCACTTCTTGGATGATTCGGATAATATTGGTAGAATCTGTCAAATCGCCGTAATGCAATTTGAAATGCACGTGTTTCTCGTGCTGATCTACATACAAATGGTCGATTCTCTGCGTGTTGAAAGAAGAAGCTCTTCTCTTGATCCCGTGAACCTCATAGCCTTTTTCCAAAAGCAATTCTGCCAGATATGATCCGTCTTGTCCCGTGACTCCCGTTATTAATGCTGTTTTCATCTTATTTTTGTTTGTATTTGTAACCTCTTATTTCTTTAATTATTTTGTCTGCTGTAATAATTTCTTGCGGTTCATAAATGTGATAATAAGGAACTTCTCCCATCACGCTCGCCCAGTGAGAAAATGTTGACGGGGCGCCCAGAAGATAGTCTGTTTGAGAGATCAGAAATTGATCTTCGACTGGTCCTTCCTGCGACTGCTGCACATTTCCGAATTCGCTTCTGTACCTTTCCAAATCTAAGTTTTCGTCATTGGTACAGATCAAAAATTTATATTTTCCCTGTGGAATTACTGCCAATAATTCTTTAATTTTTTTGATATAAATATCATCGTCAAAGAAATATTTGCCACCCAAAAATTCTTTGTAATCGCCTCGCCGGATATGGACGCCGATGATCTTTTCGTTCGGCATTTTTTGAAGATATTTCTGCGTCAGTTGCGTTTTATCAACCATTGGGTCGAAAAGATTCTGATAATATCTGATGTCCTCTTCCCGATAAAAATCATTGTTGAAAAACCAACCGTAGCAAAACGTTACAAGATAATCTTTCTTGATTTGTGCTCTGTACTCCGGGATTTTTGTTTCCTCTGTAAATCCTAAAATACAATTGGGATTTAGTTTTCTGTAATACCTGTTGTACAGCAACTTTTTAATTATTGTTGGTATTTTCGAAGATGCCGGAAGGTTCGGAAACTGTGGACAGTATTTCTCATGAAAACTTGGCGAATAGAATTGCACGCCGTTTCTTCTGCAAAACGAGTCCAGATGCATAAATTGGAAAAGATCATTGCCGCGTCCGCCGCCTAATATGGAAAGACAGATCAGCATTTAGTTTTTAAATTTCTTCTCGTATACATCTCTTATTCCTTCTTCCAAACCGATTTTCGCTTTCCAACCAAGATTGTTAATCTTCGTAACGTCCATCAGTTTTCGCGGAGTCCCATCCGGTTTCGAAGTGTCCCAAACCAAATCGCCCTCGTAGCCCACAATTTTCTTGACCAACAAAGCCAAATCTTTTATGCTGATATCCTCGCCCACACCCACGTTCACGTGTCCAAAATCATCGTAGTTCTGCATCAGAAAAATGCAAGCTTCCGCAAGATCGTCGGAATGGAGAAATTCTCTCAAAGGCTTTCCTGTTCCCCAAACGGTAACATTCGGAAGATTCTGTTCTTTGGCTTCGTGGAATTTTCTTAATAAAGCCGGTAAAACGTGCGAATTATTGAGGTCATAATTGTCATTCGGACCGTACATATTCGTTGGCATTGCCGAAATAAAGTTAGAATTGTATTGGCTTCTGTACGCATCGCACATTTTGATGCCCGCGATTTTTGCGATGGCGTAAGGCTCATTGGTCGGTTCCAACGGCCCAGTCAAAAGCGAATCTTCTTTCAAAGGTTGCGGCGCCAATTTGGGATAGATGCAACTGGATCCCAAGAACAACAATTTCTTGACACCGTTGATATGAGCCTGATGAATCACATTGTTTTGGATCATCAGATTTTCATAGAGAAACTCGGCTCTGTAGGTATTATTCGCTTGGATTCCGCCCACTTTTGCGGCCGCGAGAAAAACATATTGCGGCTTTTCTTGTGCAAAAAATTCGGCCGTGTGGCGCTGATCGCTCAGATCCAATTCTTGTGAAGTTCTGGTCACAAGATTGGTATAGCCGTGCTTTTCCAAGGCTCTTAGAATGGCGCTTCCCACCAAGCCTCGGTGACCGGCAACGTATATTTTCGAGTGTTTGTCCATCATTTTTTTATTTTGTAATAGGTCTTTTTTAAAAAAGAAGTGAGGCTGTTTTCTTCCGATTTATCAACCCGTCTCGAGGCGAGCACAATTTGGTCGGGATATTCGCCTTCGCTTTCTTCATCGCTGATTTCGATATTGATTTTTGTGTCATAATATCTCACAATGGCCGAGAGGATCGTCTGATCATACCGATGAGATGCAAATCCTTCCAATTGATTATCTCTTTCAAAAATCAAAGGATCTGTTACCAAATCTGGTCTGTAAATCATCACCTCCAGCCAGTCTTTAACTAGTTGAGTGATTTCCGGAGTTTTCTTTATAATGATAAATCCAGCCCAAAGTTTATTTTTTTCCAGCCATTCTTCGTCATTTTCAAACAGATTTTGGAAGTGTTCTGCAGCAGATTTTTTGATCCAATATTTAAGTTTTGGACTATTTGTCAATTTTGGATTGAAGGCCTTCCAGCCATAGTCTTTTCCGTCTCGATACTGAAAAAAAAGCGCATCAGAATTTTTTAATTTATCGAACTCAAGCTGCCATCCAGCGGGATTTTTCAGCTCGCTGCCACAATCGACGTACACCAGAATATCGCCGTTATTGAGCTTGGACAGGCTGTCAAAAATCAAATAGGATTTCCAAATCCAATGACCGCCTTTTTTCTTATCCAGAAAAAGTGGAGACGCTTTCAGGGCAAATGGCAAGTCGGAATACTCATAACGCTTGGTTTCGTCAAAAATATTCAAAGATTTGGCTTCCTCCAGAATTCTTTTGGACGATTGAAGAAAAGCGTTGCTTCCGTAGGTAATGAATTTCTTTTTCAAAATTTATTTTAAATATAAAAGACCCGCACTATCGATCTGGAAAACCCAACCGGTCTGCATTCTGGTGCCTTCGAACTCGACTCTTATTTTGCTTTTCAAATCGGTGTACATTTTCTTTCCGGGATCTGCGAGATACGCATTCATATAAAGATTCCCTTTGTTGATGCCTTCAGGAAGGTGAATCGTTTTTTCGATCACGAACTTTCCTTTAGGATGTTTTTTCGGACCTTCATAATGGCCTGGTGCGTAAAACATCATTGGAATATCAAAATTATTGAAAAATAGGGCTTCCAATTCAAATTCTGCTTCCTCTATCAGCTCGCCTTCTATTCGGATATTGATTTCGTTGTTATCAAAATTCATCGGAACAAGCGTTCCGTTGGTGCCATTGGCGGAGAAATGCGAAATGCTAAGGTTCGGATCTTTGATCTTCAAAACATCCAAAATAGAAGCGTCTGCAGAAATGTTGTCATTTGAGTAAAGATTGATGCATTCATCAATGTTTCCGTTGTATTTTATGGTGCCTTGCTCTAGGAAAATTCCTTTGTTGCAAAGCTGTTTGATGGACGCCATATTGTGGCTTACGAACAGAACTGTCCTCCCTTCGCCACTACTAACGTCGCCCATCTTCCCAAGACATTTTTTCTGAAACTCGAGATCTCCCACAGCAAGCACTTCGTCCACAATTAATATTTCTGATTCCAAATGCGCCGCTACAGCAAATGCCAGACGGACGTACATCCCAGAACTGTAACGCTTTACTGGCGTGTCGATGTATTTTTCAACACCGGAAAAATCGACGATTTCATCGAATTTTCTGGTAATTTCTTTACGGGTCATCCCCAAGATGGCGCCATTGAGGAACACGTTTTCCCGACCGGTCATTTCAGGGTGGAAGCCCGTTCCAACCTCTAACAAAGAGGCAATTCGGCCTTGTGTATAGATCTTCCCTGTCGTTGGTTTGGTAACTTTACTTAATAATTTCAACAAAGTTGATTTTCCTGCGCCGTTTCTGCCAATGATTCCCACGGCATCGCCTTGTTCCACTTCAAAGTTGATATCTTTCAGAGACCAGACGTAGTCGCTTTGGCTTTTTGCCGTTCTGTCATTCACTTCGCCAATTTGAAGATAAGGATCTTCTTTGCCTCTCATTCTATGCCAAAAACGGTTGAGATCGTGGGACAGCGTTCCTGTACCGACTTGACCAAGACGGTATTGTTTGGAAATATCTTCGGCTTTTATGGCGATAGATCTTGTCATTCTCTGTTTTTTATGAATTTTGCTGGCACACCTGCGACTACTGTATTTTCTTCCACGTTTTTTGTGACGGCGCTTCCAGCGGCAATCACAGCGCCATTGCCGATTTTGACGCCGGCCATAATTTGTACAGAACAGCCGATCCATACATCATCGCCAATTTCTACGCCCCGGTTTTCCGCTTTCCAAGCCTGATCTTGTATATTGATTCCTTTTTTAAAAGTGTGATCCGAGCCAACGATGCTTACTTGCTGCGATATCAGACAGTTTTTGCCGATTTTTATAGTCCCGCCGGCGGCTCTTATATTATTTTGTTCGCCGATGTAAGTGTTTTCCCCGATGATCAGTTTGCAGTCTTTTTTATCATTCTCATTCAGTACGTAAATGACGGTGAATGCTCCTACATACACATTTTTTCCGATTTCGAGATTATTTATATCATCAAATGAAATCTGAGTGCGATGATCGATTTTGCAGCCAAATTGACGGTTAAGACGTTCTGCTTTCCTGTACTCCGTGATGAATCTATCAAAAGCAGGCTCCAGATAATAATAATTTTTTAATGTTTTGAAAAACTTAATCCAATTCATAACAACGAATTATACCGTATCCATAAAGCCTTTCTCCACTTTGTTGAAAATCACCGTTCCCAAGCCTAAGATGACCAAAATAATTACCGTGCTGATGCCCAACATCACCGGACTGAAGTCGCCAACACCCAGCCAAGCGTATTTGAAACATTCGAAAATCCCGGTCAAGGGATTGTAATAGGAAAGCGTTCTAAAAACACCTTTCAGGCTCGAAGCAGGATAAATCACGGGCGTT
>JAKLPS010000012.1 GCA_022013695.1 Weeksellaceae bacterium | reverse complement strand
CATTCCGTTGACTGCGCGTTTGCGCGGGGCATTCATGGTCAATACCGACAAAGAATATATGGCAGGTCTTAAATATATCGTCACAAAAAATATCGGAATCTCAACCCACTACGACAGCGATATGAGCTGGGGTGCAGGGATTACTTTGAATTATTAAGATACTTGTTGATGAGCAATGTTTAATAGGGTGCAACACGTAAAATAAAGACCGGTTGCACTTTATTTTGCTCGTACGCAACCACATATGTAATAAAGGAGAGAAAAAATACGTATTACGAAGAAAATTGAGATATAAATTTTTAGTCCCTCCCTCTAAAATCAGGGACTAAATCGGGGATTGTTTAATGGTTTATACGATGCCTTTTGCTTTTATAAAATTATCTAACTTGCTTACTGTCAGTAAAATGATGACTTACATTGCTTTATTGGTTTAAATAAAAACTCCCTGTGGAACTACATGAGCATTTTGATGAAATTCACCCAAAAGTTTTAAATTTTTTAAATGACAATGAAGAGAAGATAATTGAGGGCTACGAAGAAAATGACGGGCACCCATTTCAGCATGTCTTTAATTCTTTTCTAAATTTATTTAAAGTAAGGTTTCCTCTTGTAACAAATTCAGAAGTTAACATTTTTAGATTTTTTTTTGTTGAAAAGTTGCAAAGTCACTTCCGCAAAGAACTTCTGGACTCAATTGAAGTATGCAATCAAACAT
This sequence comes from Weeksellaceae bacterium, assembly GCA_022013695.1. GTDB lineage: Bacteria > Bacteroidota > Bacteroidia > Flavobacteriales > Weeksellaceae > Epilithonimonas. The sequence continues at coordinate 68,444 of JAKLPS010000012.1, read as the reverse complement.
ATTTTGGAAAATTACTACATAACATTCGTGAAGATAAATCTCGATCCGAAAGATGTTTCTTCTGTTTATGCCGTTAAACCTAAACTTGACAACCCAAGGATTGCCAAGCAACATGGGGCATTCTTAATTTTTGGTATTAGTCCATCATTATTTACTGTTTTCGGGTTATATAAGCCAATGGCTAAATTTAACAAAAAATGGATTGAAAGAGGAAGTGATTCAGATCAACGAATTATTATCGATAAAAAGTCTAAAACTCAAATATTACAACAACTGGAAAGCTTTGGTTTCAACCAAGCTACTTTATTTCCAGAAGTCGATATAGTTGCAAGTTTTGTAAAATTCAAATACTTAAAAAAACTGGATTAATAGATTTTGGATTTTAATAATAAATATGAAACATTGGATGATTTTATTTCTTCCCCCCTTAATGATGAAGAAGTGGGAATCTGGTTTTATGACAATGGTTTAGAGAAGTTTATTATTAAATTGCCTAATCATATTATTAGAGCCATCAACCAAGGATGTAAATTAGAAATGTTAGTAGGGCAGTATTTTGTTTCAGAAAAAACATACCCTGTTATTGGATTATTCATTTATGACCATATTGATAATCCCTTGATTGTAACTCAATCCAGTAATTTTCTGCTTGAAATAGATGCACTTAAAATAATATTGAAAAGTGGGAATTCAATTTTATTGGACTTTTATGATGAATTGGGGGTTCCCGTTTTATCAAGCAATCCTACCCTAAGTGAGAATACCGTTGAAATTCAATGGCAAAACATTGATACTGAATATAACAATGATAATTGGAAGAAAGTTTTAGATCAAATGAAATTGGATTTTGACGCCAAAAACTATCAAGATTTTCAGAGAATAGAAATAAATGTTTCCAATGCAGTTGCGATACAATCTGCTTTTATTACTGATCAAAATATTACCACTCATTATTTAGAGGAAAAAGAGGGAGATCAGCTTGAAAAAAAAGTGTTCGTACCCTTAGAGTCTATATTTAAAATCAATACTATTTTTCTCAATCCTTATTTTAATTCTTCAGGCAGAAAAAAGGAATTCACCGATATTTTTGCCCATTATGAATTGGGAACATTTTATATTGAATCCAAGGTTTTATCTTCTCAAAAGGCTTTTGATAAATCCATTTCCAAACAACAGGATAATATTAAAAAGCAAATATTAAAGGCGGTTAATCAACTTGCCGGAGCTTTGAGAAGTGTATCAAATGAAATATCGGTATTTGACTCTAAATCAAATCTGAAAATTGAGATTAACAAAGGGTTAGTACCACAATGTATTATTTTAGTTTCAGAATTACCCTCATTTGGGGAATGGGAAGATTTTAACATTTCAATTTTTAAATTAATTTCACAATATAACTGTTATCTCAATATAATGGAACTTTCTGACTTTATGAAGATTATTAAAGTAGCCAGCGCAAGCATCGAAAAATTGGATTATTATCTTATGAAAAGGGCAGAAGGTTTCGAAACAACAAAGACTTTCTTTTATAAAACCGAGGTTGTGTTTAATTAAGTGTTTTAATAATTTATTTTTTATTCCAGGTTCTAGAAAGACTATTTTCAATCTTTATTCGTCCGATTTCTCTAATTATTTGAGAAGCGAATCTTCTTTTTCGTCGCAAATATTTTCTAAATTTGCGACAAAATAACCGTAAATGCATATGCAAAGCATTGATGATAAAATACTTGTAAAAATAAAAAAAGCGAAGAGGGGTACGCTGTTTTTTATGGAAGGCTTTCTTGCTTTCGGCAATGCCAGAGCAGTTGCAAAAGCATTGGAAAGATTGGTCAATAGCGGCGGTATTTCCCGTGTTGCGAGGGGATTTACGCTGTTTTACAAACGGATCCAGTTTTGGGAAATATTCAGCCTTCTGCCGAACAGATTGCAGAGGTAATTCGCAAAAGAGACAAGGCGCGCATTATTCCAACGGGAATTCTGGCGCTCAATGCACTAGGACTCTCCACCCAGATTCCCCTCAATTTGGTGTATCTTACAGACGGTTCTGCACGAACAGTTGATCTCGGCAAAAGAAAAATAAAATTCAAAAAAACAAGCCCGAAAAACCTCGCTGCGATTGGTGAAATAAGCGGACTTGTAATCCAAGCTTTGAAAGAAATCGGGAAGGACAATGTCACTCAACAGGAAAAGGATTTAGTTATAGAAAAACTTAAAAAGGAAAATCCATACCGCTTGGAACACGACATTCGCCTTGCGCCAGAATGGATTAGGATAATAATGCGGAACGCCATAAATAAAAATAATGACAAATAAATTTTTAGCCCTTCCCCAATAAACGAGGGTCCTTGCTTTTACACAAGTTGCCGAAAAAAGAGGAATAACACCGTTTGCCGTGGAAAAAGACTGGTGGGTATCGCAAACTTTGAAAGCGGTTTTTGAATTGGATGTAGCCGAGCATTTGGTTTTCAAAGGTGGCACCTCGCTGAGCAAGGCGTGGAACCTCATAGAAAGGTTTTCCGAAGACATTGATTTGGCCATCGAAAGAGAGTTTCTTGGCTTCGAAGGAAGTTTGACTAAAAACAAGAAAACCAAATTAAGGAAGGCTTCCGGCCAAAATATCAGCGAGGTTTTTTATTTAGAATTTCAGGAAAAATTTTAAGAGAAAGGCTTGGAAAATGTCACTTTCTCGTTGGCCGAAACCCAGGATTCCGATTAGGATCCTCGTATTATCAATATTTTTTATCCAAATATAATTGAAGTTACGGAATATCTGAAGCCGAGAGTTCAAATAGAAGTCGGGTGCCGTTCATTGATTGAGCCATTTACGATGAAAAAAATTTCCGCGATGGTTGATGATGAATATCCAGAGCAGAGTTTTTCGGAGAAAAGCGAAGAAATACCATCCGTTAATCCGGAAAGGACTTTTTTAGAAAAAATTTTCCTTCTGCATGAAGAGTTTCAGAAAACCGCTGAAAAAATAAGGGTAGATCGGCTCAGCCGCCATTTGTACGATCTATATGCTCTTTCAAAAACAGAATATGCAGAAAGTGCCCTACAGAATAAGGAACTCTATGAAACCATTGTAAAGCACAGAATGGAGTTTGCCAATATCTCCGGTATCGACTATAGCCTGCACAGGCCAGCCACAATAAACCCTATTCCACCAGAAAATATCATTGAATTATGGGAAAAAGATTATGCCAAAATGCGAGAAGAAATGGTTTATGGCGAAAACAGACCAACTTTTTCTGAAATAATTGAAACTCTTAAAAAACTAAAAGATAAAATCAACAGCCTCAATTGGGAAATGATTTAAGGGAAAAGGTTTTGCTAAAATATTAAACAAATACTCTTACTTCAAAACCTCGTCAATAATCTTATCCAATTTATTATCCGGAAGACTGTTTAAATAAGACATTGTAGATTTTATATCTTTTTGCCCAAGTGCTTCGCGAATAGTCTCAATTGAAATATTATTGAACTTCAAAACTGTGGCAAACGAGTGACGGGCGCAGTAATAAGAGATATTCTTCTTGATTTGCAGTTCTTTCATTATTTCTTTTAACTGCATATTCACATAATAGGTCAGCACTTTTTTGGATCTGTTTTTTAGGTAAATCTGCGTTGGCTTTTCGGTATTCATTATGTTGAAAATGAACTTTGAACTGTCTTCGGATTTGTATTTTTCCATGATATTCCGAGCGTAATCATTGATTTTAAAACTCACCGGAACGCCTGTTTTACTGCGGATATAATCAATACGATCAATATTCAAGAATTTTTTTTCCAACTTAATCAAATCCAAAAAGTTGATTCCTCTTGCATAATAACTGAACAAAAACATATCTTTTGCAAAAGAAAGTTTTTCGTCTTTTGGCTCATATTTCTTGAGTTTTTCTATTTCTTCTTCATTCAGATACTCCTTTTTCCCACTTTCCTTCAGTTTTGAAATTTTATAATGCCTAAAAGGATATTGTTTTTCCGTAATTACTTGGTTTCTAATGGCTTGATTAAAAACCGAACGCAAAGTCCGCATTCTAATCGCGATACTGGACTCCCTATTCCCGCGAGAAATGCAATAGGCTTCAAATTTTTTCAAGTTAGAATAATCCAATTCATTAAAGCTAATGTCTTTTTTGCCAAAGAACCGTTGCAGCGCATTCAGAGTATCTTTTTCCACTTTCGCTGTTCCGGTTTTATCCGATGCCAAAAGATTTCTAATCAAATCTTCGTGGAAACTCGTATAGGTTAAGGAAATGCTTTGTCCGCTGCTCGTCTTTAGTTTATTGATAAGATCAGGAAGCGTGAAGTAGATTCCATTTTTATCGAAATCGTCGATAATCTCGTCAATGATCTTAATTCTGCGCTCAATAAATTTGTTGAGGTTAGCGTGATTGGGATGCGAAGTTTTCAGACGACAAGCGTCAAAACTCCAGTCCTTCTCCTTGCAAGTTTTCCCGATTGAAAGACTTGTGTTTTTGCGGTCTTTTATAAATGAAATTATGATACTTCTCTCCCCTGTTTTATTCGCTTTTGGAGCAAGTGTAAAGGTGTAACTTACCATTTTGTGTCAATTTTTATCGTTTTTCACGAACATTTTTTTCAGATGTTCCTGTTTATCGTGTTTTACAAAAATTTTTTCACGAACATTTCACGAACATTTCACGAACATTTGCCCTCCAAAAGTAAAATATTATAAAATACTGTACAAGAAAAATATTTGTAAACAATTGATAATCAAAGAAAATAAAGCATAATAAAGATTAAGCAAATTATAATAAAACACAATAAAACCGACTGTTAATCAGAGGGTCGCTGGTTCGAGCCCAGCAAGAGGAGCAAAACCATCACAGAAATGTGGTGGTTTTTTGTTTTTGGTTTTTAATTGTTGGACTTATTTGAACGAGGAGATTACCAATTACTAATCCCATTTTGCAAAATTCGGAAATAATTTTCCCGATCAAAAGTGTAGAGATCCGGTGCTTTGTGGGCGCCGCCTTTGCGCTGTTCGTTTAGTTTTTTTAAAATGCCGATATTCTTGATTTTCTTGTAAAAATTTCCCCGGTTTAGGCTCCTTCCCAGGATCGCTTCATACAGTTTTTGAAGTTCTGGAAGGGTAAACTTCTCGGGCAATAGATTTAATCCAATGGGTTTGTAAGAAATCTGCTTCCGGAGTGCAGATAGTGCTTTTTTGATGATTTTATGATGGTCCATAATGATCGGCAGCGTTTCTAAATCGTGTAGGAAAATCCAGTCGCAAGATTCACTTAACTCATCTGCAATTAGCGAAATGTTTTTATAATTGACCAAGGCATAATATCCCACAGAAATAAATCTTTTCTTGTGCCACAAATCATCGGGAAAATCCTTAAAAGTTTCTTCACTTCTGTTCAAATCACTGAAGACCGAAAATTCCTGCAAAAAAATGTGATCGAGCTGCGTTTTTTCTTTAAGAATGCGTGTGGCTGCCGATTTTAGATTTTCATCCTTTTTCAGATAGCCGCCTGGCAAAAACCACTGCTCGTTAAACTTCATTTTCAGAAGCAAAACCGTTAGCCGATCTCCATTGAAACCAAAAATCACCGTGTCCACAGAAATATGTGGCACATAAATCTGGTAGGCTTCTTTGGAGCTACTGATAATGATTTCCCTCAAATCCATACTTCGTTTTCTAATTACAAATGTAGGATTATATTGTAAATTAAGTCCGCACGAAATTGTTAGCAATTTTTATTTGCCGAATCAAAAAATCCATGTAATATTGTAATGCTTCCATTTGAAGCAATCTACAATTAAACCCTTATTGCAATGAAAATATTAAAAATAATCACCGCCGCATTCATTCTATGTTTTCCTAGCATGCAAGCACAAGAAAGCTTAGGCACATCGTCCAAAAAAGGACTGGTTTCACCAGATGTGAATGGTACTACAGTCACTTTTCGGTTAAAAGCACCTGAAGCAAAATCCGTAAAATTGATGGGCAGTTGGCTTCCCGCCAAAAATTGGGATCCCACCACTTTGGATTTACAACAAAAGCAGGACGGCATTTGGGAAATCACTCAGGCAAATCTGCCACCAGATTTATACACCTATTCCTTTCTTGTAGATGGCGTCAAAGTAGATGATCCTAATAATGTCTATTTGGTGCGGGATATTGCCAATATTATGAATATGGTTTATATCGACGGTCCCAAATCTGCTAACTATAAAGTCCAGAATGTGCCGCACGGAACCGTTTCTAAAAGATGGTATCCGTCCAAAGGAACAAAAGCAGACCGCAGAATTACCATTTACACGCCGGCAGGCTACGAAAACTCTAAAGAAAAATTTCCCGTTTTATATTTATTGCACGGGCTTGGCGGTGATGAAGAGTCTTGGATGACGCTTGGCCGCGCTTCTCAGATTTTGGATAATTTGATTGCGCAGGGAAAAGCAAAACCCATGATTGTGGTGATGACAAACGGCCACACTTCCACCACAGCGGCTCCTGGAGAAAGTGCCAAGGGATTTTACAAACCCACAATGATGGCTCCAGATGCTCTTAATGCCGAAATGGAGACTTATTTTAGAGAAATTATTGATTTTACAGAAAATAATTATAGGGCAAAAAAAGACGTAAACAGCCGGGCAATTGCCGGCCTATCAATGGGTGGCTTTCATTCTCTCTACATTTCTGCCAATTACCCTAAAACGTTTGCTTACGTAGGCTTATTTTCTCCAGCCGTAATGCCACCAAGAAATGCACTTTCGGAGATTTATAAAAACATCGATGACAAGTTAAAAACGCAGTCGAACAATCAGTACCAATTGTATTGGATTGGAATTGGAAAGGACGACTTCCTATATAAAAATGTAGCCGATTTCCGACAAAAATTAGACGCACTCCATTTCAAATATCAATACGTAGAATCTACCGGCGGGCACACGTGGATCAATTGGCGCACTTATCTTACCGAGTTCCTCCCCTTATTATTCAATTAAAAATTTCAAAATAAATTTTATGAAAATTTTCAAAATTTTTGCATTATTTCTCCTGCCGTTGCTAAGTTCGGGTATCAATGCACAAAACACAAATAATATAAAAGGCAAAACCTTAGTTGATAGCAACAAAAACGGAAAATTGGATCTTTGGGAAGACCCCAATTTGAGTGCTGACAAAAGAATTGATGCTATCATCAAAGAAATGACCAACGAGGAAAAAGCGGCTCTGCTCATCGGTATTGGAATGCCTGGTCTTACAGAAAATTTTCAGCCGGTTGGCGATGCGAAAAGTGGAAAAGTGCCAGGTGCTGCTGGCGGTACTTTTGCTTTGGAAAGATTCGGAATTCCTTCGGTTACCGTGGCAGACGGACCGGCTGGCCTTAGAATCAACGCCACCCGAGAAAATGATGCTAAAACCTATTACGCCACTGCCTTTCCTGTAGGCACTTCGCTCGCTTCGAGCTGGAACACCGATTTGATAAAACAAGTGGGGAAAGCCTTAGGAAATGAAGTGAAGGAATACGGCGTGGATGTGCTGCTGGCGCCTGCGCTCAATATTCATAGAAATCCGCTTTGTGGTAGAAATTTCGAATATTATTCTGAAGATCCTCTGATTTCTGGGAAAATTGCTGCCGCTTATGTCAACGGTGTTCAAGAAAATGGCGTGGGGACATCGATCAAACATTTTGCGGCCAATAACCAAGAGACCAATCGAATGTCGATCAACGAGCACATTTCCGAACGCGCGATGAGAGAAATCTATCTCAAAGGTTTTGAAATTGCGGTGAAGGAATCTCAACCTTGGACGGTGATGTCTTCCTATAATAAGATAAATGGCGTTTACACCTCTGCCAGCAAAGATTTATTAACCAACATTTTGCGCGAGGAATGGGGTTACAAAGGAATGGTAATGACGGACTGGTTCGGGGGGTTTGATGGCTTTATGGCGATTTTCAAAAAACAAGGAAGCGATGTGGTGGCACAGATGAACGCTGGCAATGATCTTCTAATGCCAGGCGTTTCTGTGCAAAAAAAAGATTTGTTAGACGCTTTGAATTCAGGAAAATTATCCCAAGAAATCGCCAACAAAAACGTGAAAAGAATCTTGGAACTGGCTTTCAGATCTCCTGTTTTTTCCAATTACCAATACTCTAATCAGCCCAGCTTGACACAACATTCGGAAGTGGCCAGAAATGCGGCTTCCGAAGGAATGATTTTGCTAAAAAATGAAAAAAACACCTTGCCTTTCTCCTCCAAAAACGAGGTCGTGTCCCTTTTCGGGGTAACTTCGTATGATTTTATCACCGGCGGCACGGGAAGCGGAAGCGTGAATAACAAACACACCGTTTCTCTACTGGAAGGTTTAAAAAATGCCGGCTTCCAAATAGACCAAGAACTCTCTACTTTGTATGTTCCGTTTGCAGAAAAAGAAGCGACAGCAGAAAAAAAGAGACGCAAAGGAAAAGGGATTTTAGCATTGCCAGAACGCTTGCCAGAAATGGAAATGAGCGACGAACTCATCCATAAAAAAGCGGCCAATACTGCCATTGCCATCTTAACCTTAGGGAGAAATTCCGGTGAAGGAGGCGACAGGTCGGTAGATAACGACTTTAATTTGGCAAATGACGAAATTGCGCTGATCGATAAGGTTTCAAAAGCCTTTCACGCAACGGGAAAAAAAGTAGTCGTGATTCTCAATATTGGTGGGGTTATAGAAACCGCATCTTGGAAAGACAAGGTGGACGCCATCCTTCTCGCTTGGCAACCAGGACAAGAAGGCGGAAACTCTGTTGCAGATGTTTTGGCTGGAAAAGTAAATCCTTCCGGCAAATTGACAATGACCTTTCCAATGAAGTATGAAGACACGCCGTCTGCAAAAAATTGGCTCGGTACGCCTCCTAATGACCCCAAAGAAGTAACCTACGAAGAAGGAATCTATGTTGGATATCGGTATTTTAATACCTTCAATGTCAAACCTTCCTACGAATTTGGATTTGGAAAATCTTATACCGATTTTTCTTATTCGGATGTCAAAATAAGCAGTTCTACTTTCAAAAAAGACCTGAAAGTGGGCGTGAAAATTACCAATACTGGAAAACTGGCTGGAAAAGAAATCGTAGAATTATACCTAACTGCGCCCCACAAAATGATCGATAAACCAAGTTCCGAACTCAAAGCATTTGCCAAAACCAAAGCATTAAAACCTGGCGAAAGCGAATGGATTACAATGCAACTGAAGCCGGAAGATTTGGCTTCTTTTATCCCTGCAAAATCTGCGTGGATTGCCGAGGCCGGGATCTACAAAATTGACCTCGGAGCCTCGTCATTGGATGTAAGACAGACTTCTGAATTTCAATTGAAAAAAGATCTCGTGGTGAAAAAAGTGCAGCCCGTTTTCAAGGCGGATAAAGAATTTTCAGATTTAAAACCAAATTATTGATGCACCATCAGTTTCGCACATTAAACGGCCTCTTCTGGAGGCTTTTTTTATGATACAATCGAATTTCATAAAGCCCTCTGTTATTTCCTATTCTTCTCCTCGATCCAGCGGCTCATATATTTTGTGGAGTTCAATTGATGGTGCTGAAGGATTTTACTTAAATAATTTTCGGTTCTGTGATTTTCCAAATTGTTCTCAATTTCCAAAACTTTATTAATGAAAGACCCTGCGAACAATTCTTTTCTGAAAAGAGAATCCATAATCTTATATCCATTTTCCTGTGCTTGGTTCCAAATCTTTTCATCCTGATAAAGCTCAATTGCTTTATTAACAAAAGCCGCGTCAATATCTTCAATGAAACCATTCCAAGGGAGATTTTCGTGCATCGCTTCTGCTCCAACTGAGCTTGTAACATTGGGTAATCCGTGCTTCATACTTTCCCAAAGTTTACCCTTGATTCCAGCGCCAAAAGGAATCGGCGCCAGCAGAACTTTTGCTTTATCAAAAATATCTTCCGCAGAATTCGCTCTTCCTTTTACCAGAAATCCATCTTTCTCATTATGAAGTTCGCCAACCTTCTGGCCGGCATAAGCCCCATAAATATGAAGTTCGGCTTCCGGAAGTTTTTTCTTCATCGCTTTCCAGATTTGTTTCAATTTCAAAACCGTTTGCCAATTGGGTTCGTGGAGGAAATTTCCGATGCTTACAAAGTGTTTTCGGTCTTCAAATGGAATTTTACTTTTCTCAAAATTCTCAGTTAAAAATGGAATGTAAAACAGAATATCGGGATTGATTTTAAAGTCATTAATCAACAATTTATATTCAAATTGTGAAATGATTAATGCCAGATCACAACGCAAAATCGAGGCAATTTCTCTTAGAAAAATATCATTAACGAGATCGCTCTTTTCAAGATTTCTCCTTTCAACAAAAGCTTTGCGCCGCGCTTCTCTCAGAAAATGCAGATCTTCTGTATCAATGATTTTCGCAGCATCAGGGCAATTCTCAGAAACGCGCCAACCGAATTGTTCCTCGGTGACATAGCGGTCAAAAAGGACGACATCAGGATTGAGATTTCTAACCTTCTCATCAAAACTTTCATTATTGATTTCAATCTTATGAACTTCGATTTTCTCGGAAAATTCAATGTTATTTGAAGCGGTCAGAAATGTGATTTTGTAATTAGCTTCAGAAAAAAGCTGGATCAACTGCATCATCCTATGTCCTGCCGCCGTAGAAGCTGGCTCGGGAATGACGAGACCTATGATGACCAAATTTTTCACAATAGCAAAAATAGAGATTCTAACTTTAGAATTTGAATTCTGATGGAATTTAATAACGGTTTCAAGTGATTAAATTGTCTTTGGATTTTCGAAACGTTTTACTAAAACAATCTTGATTTCCAAGAAAAATAATGCTAATTTTGGCTTATGCGAATAGAAAACGAAATCAAGTTGGGGTTCAAAGATGTGATGTTTCGCCCGAAGCGATCCACCCTCAAATCCCGGTCGGAAGTGACGATAGAAAGAGAATTCACTTTTCTGCACACGAAGAAAAAATGGAGCGGCGTTCCGCTGATTGCCGCCAATATGGACACAGTCGGAACGTTCGAAATGGCAGAAGCCTTATCAAAAGAAAAAATCATCACGGCCATTCACAAACATTATTCCGCCGAAGAATGGAATCAATTCTTGGAAGGAAAAACCGACGAATTCTACCAATACATCGCCCTGAGCACCGGAACCGGAAAAGCGGACGAAGAAAAAATCAAAACCATTTTGGATGCCAATCCCAAGATCCAGTTTCTTTGCATTGATGTTGCAAACGGCTATTCCGAGCATTTTGTTCAGTTTGTAAAGAAAGCAAGAAAAAATTTCGCCGATAAAATCATCATGGCAGGAAACGTCGTCACCGGCGAAATGGTGGAAGAATTGATTTTGGCTGGCGCTGATATGATTAAAGTAGGAATTGGCCCGGGTTCAGTTTGTACAACGCGTGTAAAAACGGGCGTTGGCTATCCGCAACTTTCGGCAATCATCGAATGTGCGGATGCAGCGCACGGATTGGGCGGACAAATCATTGGCGACGGCGGGTGCAAAGTTCCTGGTGACGTAGCGAAAGCCTTTGGTGGCGGTTCAGATTTTGTGATGTTGGGCGGAATGTTTGCCGGACACGACGAAAGTGGCGGCGAGCTGATTACGGAAAATGGAAAAACTTTCAGATTATTCTACGGAATGAGTTCTCAAACCGCGATGGATAAACATTCCGGCGGCGTGGCAGAATATCGGGCTTCTGAGGGGAAAACCGTGAAAGTGGCATACAAAGGTCCGGTTTCGGAAACGGTGAAAGATATTCTTGGAGGCGTTCGTTCCACTTGCACTTATGTTGGTGCTTCGAAGTTGAAGGAACTTTCTAAGCGAACGACTTTTATCCGGGTTCAGGAGCAGGAGAATCAGGTTTTTAACGGATAGAATCTTAATATGAACAAATTCTCATTTTTGTTATTACTTTTCATCATCTCTTGTACAAATCAAAAATCTATAAGCATTCCAGAAAATTTTTATGAGAATAAAATACCCAAGCTTTATAGTGATGAATGGTATAATCTTAACTATTCGAATGATGATTATTTAGTAAAAAACGAGAATGGAAAACTTGTTGTTGAAAAAACTACATACAGAAACTCTTCAACATTGAATATTCTTGGAGGAAAACTCATTGGTGAAAATGGTGGAGAATGGGGCGGAGAATTATCTTTTAAATCAAATGATGATATTTTGCCAATTAAGAAAATCAAATCTGGAAACATTGTACAAATTTTCAAATTTCAGAATCGATTTTTTTTTATCGAAGGCTTAGCTCATTTATCTACAAGTGAAGGCAAACTTTATGAACTGTACCCAAAAGATTTTAGTTATAAAAAGCTTATTGATTTTGAAGACGCTCCCGAAGCAGTTACAACTTATAACAATAAAATTTTTGTAGCCTCACATCAAAATTTTTATGAAATAGAAAATTTCAAAAAAACTAAACTATTTGAGAAAGAATTTTGGGGAAGTTTATATCCAAATTCAATTGCTGTTTTTGACGAAGAAAATATTTTCTTGGGAATAAGAAGTGGAATCGTAAAAATAAATCTGAAAACTAAAAAAATTGAATTTTTCAGAGAAAATAAAAAAATAAGAAAAACACCCATAAGCTGACTGTTTTTTATTTGGCCGCTTCTAAAAATGTATTCAACTTATTGAATTTAACAATTTAAGTGTGGAATTTTATTGAATGGCCACTTATTGAAATCTTCAAATATGCGGGTGTATATGAAGTCCTTAAAATTTAGAAGTTGATGACATATTTATAGTTCTCTATTGAAAAGTTTTATGGTTGGACAGGTCCAGGATTCTTTCCGCTTTTCCTGTGGTGATATACTTTTTCACATTCTCTATTCCCATCTTGCTTGAATGAAGCAGCACTCCTTCGACCATTGCGGAATTGTGCGGGGATCCCAAGACGTTTGGTAATTCTAAAAACGGAAAATTCAATTCAAATTTATTTACAAAAAAAGGTTCTATCCACCAGGCATCTATAGCCGCCTTGAAGGTTGGGGTCGCTTTAAGCTTTTGGAATAAAGGCTCTTCCTCAATGATTTGTCCCCGGGCCAGGTTGACCAGGATAGCATTATCTTTCATTTTATTGAGTTCTGCGTGGCCGATAAGATTGTTAGTCTCTTCTGTTAGTGGGATTGTGATGACCACAAAATCTGAATTAGAGAGCAGGAAATCCAATTCGTCTAGTGTTCCAATCCAGTCGGTTTTTTCCGTACTGTTGCCGCTGGTGTTTATGGCGAATATTTTACAATCAAAAGCCGACTTCATTATCTGCCCAATACGCTTTCCAATACTTCCATAACCGATTATTCCACAAACTTTTTGGTCAATCAGCATAGATTTACTGTCAAATTGATTGAATATTCCCTGTTTCATTTCTTCATGCCTTAGTCTTAAATTTTTGGCCAATGATAAGATCATACCCACGCCATGCTCTGCCATTGGCTTTGCATAGGCGCCCATATTACCGGCTACAATGGTGTCCTTGGGAAACCTGCTAAAATCCAGATGGTCATAACCAGCCGAAAGGAGTTGGATAAACCGAATTCCTTTAAAGGCTCGATCCTCCACTTCGGGAAGTTCAACGGTGGGATTTCGAGCAATTAAGATGTTCGAGTCTTTGAGTTTTTCATTCTGAATTTCTGGGGATAAGCCATTAAGAAAATGAACTTCTGCCATTCCCTCAAGTTCCCTTCTATAGTATTCAATCTCCTCATCGCTGACTTTATTGCTGACTGAAATAATATACCTTGGGTTTTTCATGTCCTAAATTGGGAATTTTGATTCTCCACCATCAACAGTCCATATTGATCCGGTGACAAAGGAAGCTGCGGGAGAAAGCAAAAACGTGGCAACTCTACCAATCTCTTCCGGTGCTGCAAAACGACCTAAAGGAATGTTTGCCGCCATTTGTTTTTCTGTCTCTTCTATGTCTTGACTTTTTTGCTTTGCCACCATCTCTACATATTTAGCCACAACTTCGGTATTCGTATATCCCGGGGCAATACCGTTTACCCGAATACCCTTAGGAGCCAATTCTTCTGAAAAAGTTTTGACCATACCAGCCACAGCCAGTCGCAGATTGGAAGCCAGGGTGTAATCTACGGACGGCTGCCGTATATAACTTGAAGTATTGAGCACAATACTCCCTTTCTCACTAAGAATTTTCAAAGCATGGTAACAGAGATGCCTCACAGATGCTATAATGGTCGTGTAACCTTTGTCCCAATCTTCGGAAGAAAGGGAGGATAGATTTCCCGCAGAAGGGGCTCCTGAATTGGTGAAAAGCAAATCCAGTTTTCCTTGTTGTTCTTGTACCGTATCAAAAGCTTTTATGATGTCGCTTTCGTTGGTAACGTCGCATACTAAAGGAATGACTTTGTTTCCAGTCTTTCCTTCAATATTTTTTGCTTTTTCTTGAATACTTTCTTTTGTGCGAGCACATGCGTACACTATTGCTCCTTCTCTGGATAGCTCTTCTGCTACAGCTGCTCCCATACCTTGGCTGGCTCCAGCTACAAAGGCTATTTTGTTCTTAAGTTGTAAATCCATTTTATCAATTGGCTGTAATTAATCCTCCGTCTACATGTATATTCTGACCCGTGATATACTGGTTTTCTTCCGACAGCAGAAAAGTGATTAATGCTGCCACATCTTCGGGCTCGCCAAATTTCTTCAACGGAATTTCTTGGATTGTTCTTTGGTCGACCTCTTCTTTGCTGATGTTCTCTTGATCTGCGTACCGCTGATTAAAATCCAGAATTCGTTGCGTAGCAATGTAACCCGGAGCTACTGTATTGATTAATATCCCATCACTGCCTAATTCCATAGCTGCGGTCTTTAACGCGTTAACTAAGGCTGCCCTCAAACTGTTAGATAAGACAATCCCCGCGCGTGGGCTTTTAACAGTAAAAGAACCTATTGCTACCACTCTACACTCCTGCTGTTTCTGCATGAGGGGTGTCAATTCTCGCAAAAGCCTAAGGGGGCCGTGCAGCATGATACTGGTATAAGTTTCCCATTCTGCATTGGATACTTCCATAAAAGGTTTTACAGGAGGTCCTCCATGGTTGAGGAGCAAAGCATCTATTTGACCTTTTTCTTCTACTTTGGCTATTAAAGCTGAGATGGTGGCAGCATCGCCCAAACTTCCATCCACTCCCTCTACTATTGCGCCATATTCCTGGAGTTTTTTCACCGCATCAGCTGTATTCCTGCTGTTGATGATCAATTCATATCCTTTTTTGGCCATCATTTCTGCAGTGGCATATCCGATGCCCTTAGAAGCTCCTGTAAGCAATGCAATTTTTCTTTCCATCATTTAGCAGCATCTTTTAATTTTTGGATAAAATCTTCTCTCACTGGGGTGAAGATGTCGAGAAGAAGAGTGTCTTCTACAGCTTCCAATTCGTGCTCTTCATTAGAAGGAAAGTGTACAACTCCGCCTTGCGACAAAGTAAATTCTTCACCTTTCATTCTTACTTTCACCTGACCTTTGACCACATAACTCATTTGTTCGTGAGGATGAGAATGTTTGGCAGCTATACTTCCTTTTGGTAGGTCTGCCTGCACCGTCATTAGCTTATCCCCTGCAAAAGGAAAAAGCTTTAAATTCCCCACCTGAAGATGGGGAAGTTCATTCATTTGTACATATTTACTTTTATCCATATATCATATTATTTTTTAAAAGATGGTGAATATTATCTATAACTAATTTCTAAAGCCAACATTATTTAGGCCAAACCTTTGTGAATGTGAAATTAACAAAAGGAGTCTGGGACCATCTATTTTTAGCAGCTACATCAAAGGCTGCTGTTAATCGAAACATATAAGTTTTATACTGTTTAAAAAATGCAGGACCGACCGCAAATGCCATTTCTTTTGAATTAGGTATAGAGTTCCCCGCTATTTGATGATCTGTCAATTGCTGTAAAAAATAGCCTGCGGCCCCAACTCTAAATTCTTTCCCGACATTGTAAGAGACTCCATAATTCATATAGAAAGCTTGACCTGGTTGGGTTTCATCAACGCCAAGACCCACAAATGGATCATTGTTCTTGGAATTCCACATATAGCGGAACCGCATTGAAGTTTCCCATTTATTACTTGCGTCCCAATATATTGTGAAGGCATAATAGGGCATAATGCTCCACACATTAGATCCAACATTCACTACCTTTTCTTTATCGTAAGTTCCCGTTGGCACGATGACATTCAATAAAAAACGGTGAAAGTATGTTTTGCCGAATAGTTTTTTATTTGGCCATTGAATACCTGCTCCTATAATAGCATCGCCAAGTCCAAATTTGTTTTCATCTAAAACAGGAGGCACCTCAATTCCCACATTAACTAGGGGAATTAAGATTTCTGCCACCGGAAAACCATCGAGCATTGGTTTCTTGGAGACTATGGCCAAATGATTGATGAAAAGAAAATTGTGCAGGCTATTGTCCCCAGGAATTTTGTCACCATTTGCATCGTTTAGTCTAGTTGAATTTTGGCTGCCCAGGAAAGCCTCGTAAAGGATCGCTGGGCCAGCAACTCCGTCATTAATACTTGTTAACCCTAAATCATTTGCAGGTAAATTCACTTGCGCTTGAAGAACTACAGGCAGGCAAGAAAACGAAATTAACAATAATGACGTTCGTATTTCTCTTGAAATAAATTTGTTTAAACTTTTCATTTGTATCGTTTTTTTTATTATTCGGGACCGATAGAATTCGCTAAAAAATCAGGAGACAACTCTGGTCCCCACCAAATGATACCCTCAGCCAATTCATTTTCTCTCCAAAGCACTGGTTTCCAGTCGGGATCGTAAATATGATAACCGCCGCTAAACAGTTCCAGCCTGTGTCCGCTTCCCGGATCAATTGCATAAACGAACCCGGCTTGGGAGATGCCGTGTTTTCCAGGAGCTAAACTAAGCTCAATGCCATTTTCCCTATAAATATCTGCGGCTCTTGCCACGTCCTGGAAATTATCAAGATAAAAGGCCGTGTGGTGTAATCTGTTTTGACGTCCTGCTTCGTCAAACATTATAGCCAAATCGTGTACTAAGGTAGTTACAGATGTCCAATAAGCCATTCCAAATCCATTGTCGAGTTGGATGTATTCACGATTTTTGAATCCAAAAAGTTCTTCATGTAATTGCATACATTCCCCAGGATTACCCACATTGAAATTAACATGATCTATGCAACGAGGAGAGATTCCATGATCCCAAGCTCTATATGTTTGATTTTTAAGCCTAGATCTTTGGCCTTCAGGAGCCAATGGTCTTTCCATATCAAAGTAGATTTCATAAGTCTGTCCCGTTGGTAAATCAAAGCGAAACGCCTTTCCCAGACCAGCCTCTTCACCTTCAGGAACCCAACCGGGATTTAAGCCGGCATTTTTTACCTTGTCATAAAAATAATCGACATCCTCAGGCTCGTGGGTTTTCCAGGCAATATGGTCCAGCATCGCTACATCTCCTTCAATTAAAATCAAAGAATGATGTTCAAATTCTCCCCATGCGCGATAATAGATTTTATTTCCTTCGCGCTTTTGTTCGTTTAATCCCACAACATCATGAAAAAACCAATGTGATTTTTCAAGATTGGGTGTTACAAGGGCTACATGCCCTAGTTTTGCTAGTTTTTTTTGCATTGTAAATTGATTTTGGTTAATATTTATTTTCAAAAAAACCCTTCAACAAAAAATGAAAAGATTCTTTATATTCTATTTGAGTCCAGTGGCTGCAGTGACTAAAAATGTGCATTTGCGCATTTGGAAGATGCTTGATGAGATAATGACTGGTTTCTACATTGACTAATAGATCCTCCTGCCCATGAATGAGCAGGATAGGATGATTCATGTTTCTCAAAGAACCATCGGGGATTACCAATTCATCGATATGTTGTTGTCTGGGAGCTGGGAACATAGCCTCAAATGATCTACGGATATTGGGATCTGAGGAAGCCTTATGCCTCATTTTTGCAATTTCTCGCAATTGATCTCCTATAACAGTATTATCGTATGAAAACCAGGAAATTATATTTGCCATAAGTTCCGGTGAAGGATCGTCGTAATATCCCCATGTTCTGTCTAATTCTGTAGTAATAGTGGTTGGTGCACCGGCGGGCCCCATGAGTACAACCCGATCAAACCGTTCGGGAAAATCCATTAAAAGCTGAAGGCTAATAGCTCCTCCCATTGAGTTTCCGACCATGTGCACCTTTTCCAACTTTAGCTCGTCTAATAGGGAAATAATTTGGTCCATCCATAGCCGCATCCAGTTACGCATTCCTTTAGGTGGTTTTTCCGGATGATTGCTTTTCCCAAAACCAATTAGATCTGGTGCTATACAATGGAATTTTTCACCAAATTCGGGCATGATATACTGCCAATTGGACCATGCACCTGCTCCGGGACCAGAACCGTGCAAAAACAAGATCGCTTCTTTATGACTTGCCCCACACTCATTGATATACGTATTATTGGCACTTTTGACTATACGGTTAACTACTTCTTCCATAAGTTTTAATATTATTTAAAGATTAACTAAACATTTCTTCAATATTAAAACTTTAAAGGATCCGAGTTGTGCATTATATAGTCTTAAAAGTGCACAATTCGAATATTGTCTTTTTTTCTTCGATGGATAGGGGATTTCGGAAAAATGGAAGTTTGTTTATCTTTTACGATAGCTGTTCCGGAAGTCCTTAGGTGTTTTGCCTATGTATTTCTTGAACATCCTAAAAAAATAGGTGGGATGACTAAAGTCTAGCTGATAGGCAATTTCAGAAATTGTTCTGTCCGAATAAATAAGTAATCTCTCAGCCTCATGGAGTAGTCTCTCTCTTATCACTTCCCCGGCCGGATGTCCCGTTTCGTTTTTTACTACATGATTAAGATATCCTTCTGAAAGGTTCAAATCGCGTGCATATTCGGATACCGTCTTTTTGCTTACGAAATGTTCTTCAACCGCTTGAAAAAATTTATTCACAATCACTTGAGAGGATCTGTGACGGGTGCTACTTTCCTGCAAATTATTGCACTCATAGAGTTTTAATAATACGAGATGTAAATAGGATCTAATAATCTCATCTTTCAAAAATGACCCACTAAGATAGGTGGTATTCATATGTTGAATTAGATCATTCACTTCTTGTGAGAAGCAGCTATCCATCTTCACGATTAAGAATCTTTTTGAAATATTGTGCCTGATCACTCTTGCTAAGTGACTTTTATTTTCCGAATGGATTTCAAAAAAATCTGAGCTGAAATGCATGGAATATCCACGCACTGTTTTAGTAAAATTTGTTGCGTGAATTGTGTTTGGATAAAGGAGCAGAAAATGATCGTTTTGTATTTCATGTTCTTCTTCATCGATTGTGACGATGTATTTACCTTCCGATATCCAAACTAACTGAAAAAGATGGCTATGGCAGTGGGGTTCTAGCACCCTTATTTTCTGAGCCAAGCTTTCAATGGTATTTATTGAAAAATAATCTATTGGATGTTTGAGCGAATTTTCACCATATTCTAAATAATTAGGGATAGTTTTCATTCAGTAAGGCATATTTAATGAGCGGATTCAACTAATAAATGCAACTTGTCCTTTGTTATTGATTAATTGTAAATGTAATTGATTTGGTATTAAAAAACCAAATCTTTTTTAGTCTGCAGTATTTTCTACATATTAAAAAAAATAATCAGCTCCTAATTCTTTAAAAACTGAGCAAATAAGATCATTCTCGAGAAATAAAAGAAGACAGGCTAAAACTGGCTGTTTTTTTAAAGTCTGTCCAATTCTCTTCTCAAAGCAATCGAAGCTTTTCTGACTTCCTGCGCCCAGTCATCAGCGGCATTGCCGTCGGCACCATCGGAAATATATTTCAAACACAGAAAATCGATTCCTTCCTGCCCCACCACTTTCGCAAGTGCAAACGCTTCCATATCGATGACGTTGTATTCGCGATTGATATGTTCTATTTCGAATTGGTCGCCGGAACCGCAGATTCCGTTTGGAAGATTTTCTATATTTAATCCATATTCCAAAAGAACTGGTTCATCGGAAAACGGTGTCTCAAACTTCTGAAAACCCAAAGCTCTTACATCCATATCTCTCTGAATAAAACGGCTACAATTCACAACACTTCCTCTGTCAAATGTCGTGCTTCCAGCGGTTCCAAGATTGATGACTAATTCCGGAGTGTTTTTCAGTATTGCTTTCGTAACATTATAAGTCGCCTTAACTTTTCCTATTCCTACGAAAACTTTATTGAAATTTTCAAATTCTTTTCCTGCTTCTGATTCCAAAGCAAAAACAAGTAAAATATTGTTATATGTTTTCCCGTTGATTGTCATTTTTTTATAAAAAAAGCTTTTTGAATAGTTTACAAAAAGCTTTATAAGTGTGTGATCGAGTTTTAATTAGGTCAACATTCCGCCGTCCACATTCAGGACTTGGCCGGTAATGTAGGACGACATATTGCTGCCGAAAAAGACGCACGCATTGGCAACATCTTCCGGCTGTCCGCCTCGTTTCAACGGAATCCCGTCTCTCCAACCTTGCACCGTTTTTTCGTCCAATGCAGCAGTCATTTCAGTTTCGATAAAACCTGGTGCGATGGCGTTGCAACGTATATTTCTGGAACCTAATTCCAAAGCGACGGATTTTGTGAAACCGATCACGCCGGCTTTCGAAGCGGCATAATTCGCTTGGCCAGCATTTCCTTTCACTCCTACTACGGAGGTCATATTGATGATAGAGCCGGATTTTGCTTTCATCATTGGTTTGATAACCGCTTTTGTCAGGTTGAAAACGGAGTCCAGATTCACTTTGATAATCGTGTCCCAATCGTCTTTTGACATTCTCATCAACAAGTTATCCCGTGTAATCCCGGCGTTATTCACCAAAATATCAATCGCTCCGAATTCTGCCAAAACATCTTCCACCAATTTTTGAGCAGCATCATAATCGGAAGCATCGGACTGATAGCCCTTTATCTTTGTCTTTTTGCTTAATTCCGTTTCCAATTCTTTGGCTTTTTCTACCGAACCGGCGTATGTGAACGCGATTTTGGCGCCTTCTTTGGCAAAAACCTCAGCAATTCCTTTTCCGATCCCTCGGGTTGCACCTGTGATGATGGCTACTTTACCTTCTAATAGTCCCATAAACCTATATATAAATTCCTTTAATTAATCTTTCAATTTCTTCAGCTTTATCATTACTTCAATAATAACTTCTATTTTTCACTAAGAAATGATCAGGCATCTACGATTTTATCACGATTCTTTTGCTAGAACCATCCCTTGCGACCGACTTGATATGTATTGTAAAATTCTTCGTCTGATTTTGTGAGGTAAATAATGCCTTCAATTAAAGGAAGTATTGCAGCGAACCCACAAGTTACGATCGTAAGCGCGAGTTGGATTAGGCCTTCTTTAGTGTATCCCAAAATGAATTTGTGCACGCCGAATCCCCCCAATAGGATTGCTAATACACCCGCTAAAACTTTTTTGTTTTCTTGATTTTCCATAATTTTTTGATTTTGATTTCCAAAAATAGTGCTTTGTTACCAAATTTAATCGTTTTTTTCAATTTCTCTAATAATTTTGATTATTCACGACCAAAACAATCTCCCCTTTCAATGTTTTGCTTTTTGAAAATTCGATTAATTCCAAGATTGTCCCGCGCTTTGTTTCCTCAAATTTCTTGGAAATTTCTCTGCTCAAACTCACTTTCGTCTCCTCGCCGAAGAATTCTTTAATCTGTTCCAAAGTCGTGTTTATTTTATGCGGACTTTCGTAGAGAATAATAGTCTTCTTTTCTTCTGCCAGCTGTTTCAGCTTGGTTTGTCGACCTTTTTTTTGTGGAAGAAAACCGGCGAAATAGAAATCGTGATTTGGCAATCCCGAAACTACAAGCGCAGGCACAAAAGCGGTTGCGCCAGGTAAACAAATCATTTCCAAGTCTTTATCTGCACAAGCTTTCGCCAAAAGATAGCCCGGATCAGAAATTCCCGGTGTTCCTGCATCAGTTATAATCGCAATCGCCTGACCACTTTCCAAATCTTGAATGACTTTCTCTGTCATCTGGTGCTCGTTGTGCAAATGATATGACTTCAAAGGTTTTGAAATCTCATAATGCTTCAGAAGAAATCCCGAAGTTCTGGTGTCCTCGCACAAGATATAATCGACCTCTTTCAGTACCTTCACCGCACGGAAAGTCATATCTTCCAAATTTCCAATCGGCGTTGGCACGAAATATAAAATTCCACTCATTTTTTTTTTTTGTGGCGTTGGAATGAATTCCAACCTTTGTACATAGCCCGTTCCTATGGAACTCTGCCTAAAAGCAAACTTTTTTTGTTCAGGTTGGAATAAATTCCAACCTTACGATATCCGTCGTTCCTACGGAACTCCACTAACCAAAGTCGCAAAGCGGTGCTTTCTTGTTCAGGTTGGAATAAATTCCAACCTTACGATATCCGTCGTTCCTACGGAAGCTCGGCTCAAAACGAAGTCGCAAAGCGACGACCGATTTTTCAAACCTAAGATTTTAATCTTAGGGATTCGACCTTACGATATCTGTCGTTCCTATAGAACTCTACTAACCAAAGTCGCAAAGCGACGACCGATTTTTCCAAACCTAAGATTTGAATCTTAGGGATTCGACCTTAAGAGATCAACCGTTTCTGCATAACTGCACCTCACCAAAGTCGCAAAGCGACGACCGATTTTTTCAAACTAAGATTTCAATCTTAGGGATTCGACCTTAAGAGATTAACCGTTCCTGCATAACTGCACCTCACCAAAGTCGCAAAGCGACGACCCATTTTTCAAAGCTAAGATTTTAATCTTAGGGACTTCAACTACGACGTCACTCGTTCATCTAGAACTCCACCTAAAATCAAATTCGCAATGCGACGACCGATTTAACAAACCTGCGATTTCAAAACTACAGAACTCGCCCACATCAGATTAGTATTAGCGCTCTACAAAAATCTATTCTCCACCAAAGTCCAAAGTCTCTGGGCGTAATTATCCGCTTTTTTCCAGTCTTTTTCATAATAGATATCACTTAAAAATTCCTGAGCTTTTTCAAGAGAAGTGAAAGAATTAAGAACCGCAACCACTTGATTGAGTTCACTTTGGCTGCCACTAAAGAGATGCTGTGAGAATGCAATTCTGTCGTTCAAATCCAGCTTGAATTCCGGTTTTTGTTTCGGCGCTTCCATATAATCGGTCGGAACATTATTTTTCAGAAGGCTTCCTGAATCTTGCTTTGATGGCTCCTGTTCTAGTGCTTCCAAATGGTCATCATCAAAAAGAGATTTCGCAATTTTCAAACCTTTGATATGGGCTAATTTGAATTTCTTGTCTTGTAACTCTTTCTCCGCTCTTTCATATTCTGCTTTCTTTGTGTCAGATGTTTTGCTTTTTTCCTTGGAAAATTCAACAATTTTTCTTCGTTTTTCTTCAAGTTCTTTCAGTTTTGCTTCTTTCTCGGCCATTCTGGCTTCATAATCATCATCCGTTTTCGATTCTTCTTTTTCCATTGCGAAAGAAAACTGGCTGTCTTGCATCGGCTCTAGTTTCTGAGAAATATCTTGCAGGAGAGTACCCTCAAGGTCAGATTCCATTTTGATTTCCGTCACTGGATTGTCTTGAGAAATCGGCGCTTCTCCAGAATGTTCAGCCAAGTCAATTTCGGCGAACGAGTGCACTTCTTCCAATGGTGGAAACTCCTCTAAAATCTCGCGAGGCTCAGCTTGCTCCAAAATGATCTCTGCCACCTCTTTTTCATTTTCGAATTTTTCTAAGGAGACCATTTCAGAATTAAGTTTTGTTGATTGATTATCAATATGTTCTAAGGCTGTTCCTTCTGTTGAAGCCACGTTCAGAGTTGTTGACACTTTCAAAAAACAGAATTGTTGGTAGAGTGCCGTGATCTCTGCTTCCTCGCTCAAAAGATCTTCGTAAGAGCTGGATTCCGACAATTTTTCTAAGATTAATTTAATTTCTCCAAAAATATCTTCGTATCGTTGTTGCAAGTTTTGCATAATAATTTTTGATTAATTTTTACTTAAATTTGATGTTTATAAATTTAAGAACAATTTTGTTATAGAAAAGGACTTTGTCCGGTTTTTCTGGACAGAATTTTAAAAGAATTTTTTGCTAAATTAATAATGTTTTTAGAAAATACAATCAATCATTCCAAACAAAGTGGTTGGATGGAGGTTATATGCGGCTCGATGTTTTCTGGCAAGACCGAAGAACTGATCCGACGGTTGCGCCGCGCAGAGATGGCAGGACAAATCGTGGAGATTTTCAAACCGAAAATTGACACAAGATATTCGGATGAAGATGTTGTTTCTCATAACCAAAACAAAATCAGAAGTACGGCTGTGGAAAGTCCGTCGGAAATCCTTTTGTTGGGTTCCAACTGTCACGTGGTGGCCATCGATGAAGCTCAGTTTTTTGACGAAAGCATTGTGGATGTAGCCAATCAACTGGCAAACAGTGGGATACGGGTTGTGATCGCCGGATTGGATATGGATTTTTTGGGACGTCCTTTTGGTTCTATGCCAGGACTGATGGCCACTGCAGAATATGTGACAAAGGTTCATGCAATTTGCAGGCGAACGGGCAATTTAGCAAATTATTCTATGAGAACTTCAGCGGGACAAAATTTGGTAGAACTAGGAGAAACGGAAGCTTACGATGCGGTCAGCAGAACCGTTTTTGTGGAAGAAGTTCTAAAGAAAAATAAATAGTTTATTCTTTGTAAATCAATGAATTACACCATCCGTGAGATAGCATACATCACCAATTCCAGGTTCATTGGGAATGGAGAAATCAAGATCAAAAATATTGCTTTTGACAGTCGAACAATCTACTCTACCAATCGAACGGCTTTTCTCGCCATCAGTACGAAGAAAAATTCTGGGCAAAAATATATCGACAGCGTCATCGAGAAAGGCATTGCAACCATTATTACAGAAAATGAGATTTCAAATCCTTCTGTCAATCAAATTATTACAAAAAATGCCATCGAGTTCTTGCAGACTTTGGCGCACTATCATTTTGAAAATTCTGAGATTAATTCGATCGGAATTACCGGTAGCAATGGCAAGACGATACTGAAAGAATGGCTGTACCAGTGCCTGTGGAATGAGTTTGCGACAGTGAAAAGTCCGAAAAGTTTTAATTCTCAAATCGGTTTGCCCTTGTCTATTTTGCAAATTGACCAAAAGCACGAGTTGGGAATCTTCGAAGTGGGAATATCCAAACCGGGTGAAATGGAGATTCAGGAATACATTTTTCAACCAAAAATCGGTCTTTTAACGCATCTCGGTTCCGCACATTCGGCTAACTTTCAGGGCGAGGAAGAATTGATCCGAGAAAAATTAAAATTGTTCAATCGGTCGGAAATTATTTTTTATAATGCAGATAACCCGCTGACGGATAGTATTATAAATCAATTATATTCTCACAAAAAATTAATATCGTATGGCTTGGAAAGCGGCAATGACATCACAATCATTTCTGACATCAACGACCGCTCGCAGGATATTGAAATGAAATATCTGGATGAAATCATTACGCTTCCCATCTTCCAAAGAGACGAAGCAACGTTGACAAACGTCCTGGCGCTGATCGGCATTCTAAAAGAATTTCAAATTTCAAATTCGGATATTAAAGAAAAAATTGACGATCTGAAAGCCGTGGAAATGCGTCTGGAAAGCATTGAAGGCATAAGAAACAACCTGATTATAAACGATTCTTACAACCTGGATCTGGATTCTTTGAAAATTGCTTTTCAATTTATCAGTGAATATAACAAACCGAAAAAATCTCTTATTCTGACCGATATTTTGGATTCTTATGAAAATTCGGAAGAATTGTATTCTGAAGTGGCCGACCTCGTCAATGAGCAGAATTTTGATAAAGTTTTTTTGATCGGAGACGAAATTAGTGCTTATCACGACCTATTTAATTCCGATACTTTCACCTTTGTCAGCACGAGCCAACTGATTGAAAGTAAGATCCTTAATGACCTAGAAAATCAAATCGTTTTGTTGAAAGGGGCGCGGAAATTTGGGATCGAGAAAATCAAAGAAGCGCTTGAACTTCGCAAACACGATACCGTTTTGGAAATTAATTTGAATGCCATCCTTCACAATATTAATTTTCACAAATCTCTCCTGAAACCGGAGACCAAAATGATGGCGATGGTAAAGGCAAATGCTTATGGCTTAGGAAGTTACGAAATTTCCGAATTTCTGCAATTGCATCATATCGATTATTTGGGCGTGGCCTTTGCCGATGAAGGCGTGGAACTGAGAAAAAAGGGAATCACTACGCCCATAATTGTGATGAACCCCGAACAGCACAGCTACGACAGCATTATCGAGTATAATTTGGAGCCGGAAATTTATAGCCTGCGTGTTTTGGAACTTTTCGGCGAGCAGTTGGTCAAATCTGGCAATCAGCAGAAGTACCCGATTCACATTAAACTAGAAACTGGAATGCATCGGTTGGGTTTTAAAGAGCCGGAACTGGACGAATTGATGGATCATCTACAGGCGATGAATGTCAGAGTTCAAAGTATTTTCAGTCATCTGTCGGCTTCCGATGTGCCGGATGAAGAAGAGTTTACTTATAATCAATTAAAAACATTTGAAAAAGATTCTGCTTATCTCATTAAGCAACTTGGCTACCAACCTTTGCGACATATTTTGAACTCTTCGGGAATCACCAACTATACAGATTATCAATATGATATGGTTAGAATTGGAATTGGCATGATTGGAGAATCTTCAAATGAATTGATTAAAAACCAACTTCAGGCTTCGGTCACTTTCAAAACCGTTGTTTCGCAAATTTCCGAGGTAAAATACGGCGAATCCGTTGGTTATGGAAGAAAATATAAAGCGGATCATTGTACAAAAATTGCTACCATTCCCGTGGGCTACGCCGATGGAATCCCGCGGATAGTCGGGAATATGATGGGGAATGTGGGCGTCAACAAAAAACTCTGCCCCATCGTAGGTAATGTTTGTATGGATATGATGATGATCAACGTGGATAATGCAAACGCAAAAGAAGGCGATCCGGTAATAATTTTTAATTCTAATCCCAGCCTATTAGAATTTTCAAAATACTGTAATACAATTAATTACGAAGTTTTAACCTCGATCTCGCCGCGGGTCAAACGCATCTATATCAAAACCTAATAATGATTAAAAAATGTATATTTTTCTTCACTTTTCTAACTTATTTCTTAAGTTATTCTCAAGTGAAAGACAACCTTAGCATCCCAAAAAATCCCAAGATTGGACTTTCCCTTTCTGGCGGCGGTGCGAAAGGATTCTCTCACGTGGGCGTTTTGAAAGTTTTAGATTCTTTGGGTATCAGGATTGATTATATTGCGGGAACCAGTATGGGCGCGATAGTTGGCGGATTATATGCTTCGGGATACACGGGAAAGGATATAGAAAAAATCGTGATGGATACGGATTTCTATTCGTTAATTACCGACCCGAAAACGCGAGAAGAAAGCCCCTTTTTTAATAAAAATGTGGATAAATATCTTTTGACAATTCCACTGAAAAATGGGAAGGTATCTTTACCCTCCTCAATAAGTACGGGACAAAGAAACATCTATTTGCTCAAGGAATTAATGAAAAATGTCTCCACTATCGATGATTTTTCAAAATTGCCCATTCCTTTTCTCTGCGTTGCTACCAATTTGGAAAGTGGTAAGATGAAAGTGTTCGAAAAAGGCGATCTGGTGTCGTCGATTTTGGCAAGTTCTGCCTTTCCTTCGCTTTTAGAGCCGGTGAAAATCGGAGATAGTATCTACATTGATGGGGCGATGAGCGTGAATTACCCCTCGAAACCGCTGAAAGATAAGGGAATTGATATTGTAATAGGCGTCGATCTGAACCAACCACTGACCAAAAGAGATGAGCTGAATAATGTGGTTTCTATTCTCAACCAAATCATAGATTTTGGAATTCAAAAAGAGACAAAAAACCAATATAAATACACGGATATCAATATTAAACCAAATCTTACGGGAATGACCGCGACCAGCTATGACAGCAAGCGGATGATTCTTGATAGTGGCTACGTAGAAGCTTTAAAATATACTGACATCTTAAAGGAATTACCGAAAAGAAAATTCGACCGCGTACGATCGCCGATCAACCCGATTTTTTCCAATGTTTACAAAATCGATAGCCTTGTTGTGGAAAATGAAAGAATATACAGAACGAATTATATCCGAGGAAAAATGGGTCTTAAAATCCCGTCGATGCAAACCTACGGGAGCATCAATAAGATGTTGGATAAGCTGTACGCTACCAATAATTACAAATTTCTGAATTACGACATCGTGCAGGAGAACAACGGCAATTATCTGAAATTATACGTCACAGAAGATGACACAAGGCATTTTTTGAAAGTCGGCTTGCACTATGATGAGATCTTCAAAACGGGCTTACTGCTCAACTATTCCGCCAAACGGCTTCTTTTCACAAACTCCAATCTTTCTTTAGATATTGTGATAGGCGACAGCCCAAGGTATTATTTTAATTATTTCATAGACAACGGATACATTCCTGGTCTGGGAGTCTATTCTTCTGCGATGAATTTTGATCTAAAAGATTCCAAAAACAACACTCTAGAAAGCTGGCAGTGGTTGCGGAACGAAGTCTATATCCAGTCGGTATGGAACGACAAATTTGCGATTGGCGGGGGCATCAGCCACGACTATTTTGAAAGCGATAAAAACGGTAATGACAAAAAAAAGGCAAAATATCTAAATCCCTATCTATTCCTCAAAAGTGATACGCAGAATGACAAAGATTTCCCAACGAAAGGATTTTTTCTAAACGCGGAAGGTAAAATTATCGATCTGTTTGGAGATTCTTTAGAAAAGAAACCCATATTAATAAAAGCCGATATAAAAATGAATTTTTTCATCTCCAAGCTGTTTACCTACCGCCTGAATTTGTATGGCGGCATTACTATTGGAGACCTCTTGCCTTCTTTTTATCAGTATAGACTTGGTGGCATTTTCGAACAAAATATTATAAATTTTAAGCGTTTTTCTGGCTATCAATTGGGCTTGCTGAATGATAATAATGTATTTGTGGCCTCCAATGATTTCCAGTTTCGGTTTGGTAAAAATTATTTTCTGGTTGGCAATTTCAGTATTGCCAATCTTTTCGACTCGATCAAATTTCGGGAGGCGGCCCAGCTTAATTATAATTCGGTTGGCGTGACGGGCGGTTACAAATCGCCATTTGGCCAAGTAAAACTTAATTTCAGCCACTCACTCAATCGGCACAAAGGCATATTCAGTGTCATTTTAGGGCATTGGTTTTAGGATTATGATACATTATTTTTTTGAAAATATAGAAGCTCAAGAAATTAATCCAAATACAACGGATTGGTTAGAAAATCTGATTATTTCAGAAAACAAAAAGCTCGGCGAGATCAATTATATCTTTTGCGATGATGACCGTCTCCTGAAAATCAATCAAGACTATCTCCATCACGATTACTATACCGATATTATAACTTTTGACTATGTACGAGGAAAAACCATTTCCGGAGATATTTTCGTATCTTTGCCGCGCATTTTGGACAATGCTTCCACTCTTTCTCTCGACACAGAATCAGAATTCAGAAGAGTTTTGGCGCACGGTCTTCTTCATCTTTGCGGATACAAAGACAAAACCAAAGAAGAAAAGTCCGCTATGCGAGAAAAAGAAAATTTCTATATCGATCGATATTCAAATTTTTAGGAGCCACTTCCCCCTTTCTGCTCCTACTCCTCACGCCAAAGCAAACCCATCTGCTAGTTGCGGGGTAAACGCTGCAATCGGGACAATTGTTCCAATGCTCTGTTAATGTTTCACGTGAAACATTTGTTTTAAAATTATGAATTATGATAAGCGAAATATATGACGTTATCGTGGTTGGAGCAGGTCACGCTGGCTGCGAAGCCGCTGCTGCTTCTGCTAATTTGGGCTCAAAAACATTATTGATCACAATGAATATGCAGACCATCGGACAGATGAGTTGCAATCCAGCAATGGGCGGCATTGCCAAGGGTCAAATCGTGCGCGAAATTGATGCAATGGGCGGCTATTCGGGCATTGTTGCGGACAAATCTGCCATCCAATTCAAAATGCTGAATCTTTCTAAAGGACCAGCGATGTGGTCTCCACGAACCCAAAATGACAGAATGCTTTTTGCCGAAGAATGGCGTCTAGCATTAGAAAACACACCGAACCTGGACTTCTTTCAGGATATGGTCAAAAGCTTAATCATAGAAAATGGTAAGGCTGCCGGCATCATAACTTCTCTGGGAATCCAAATAAAATCAAAATCGGTAGTTCTAACCAATGGAACGTTTCTGAACGGTCTAATTCACGTGGGCGACAAACAGTTAGGAGGCGGTAGAATGGGCGAGCCGAGAGCTTTTGGCCTTACCGAACAATTGGTTTCACTTGGCTTCGATGCTGGAAGAATGAAGACAGGAACGCCTCCCAGAGTGGACGGAAGAAGTCTGGATTACTCAAAAATGGAAGAACAGAAAGGCGACGAAATTCCACAAAAATTCAGCTTTTCTGATACCGCTAAGCTTACAAAACAACTAAGCTGCCACATCATTTACACAAACGAAACGGTTCACAATATTTTACGGGAAGGATTTGACAGGAGCCCAATGTTCAATGGAACAATTCAAAGCACCGGACCGAGGTACTGCCCAAGTATTGAAGATAAAATCAACCGTTTTGCCGAGAGAAACAGACACCAGCTATTTGTGGAACCAGAAGGCTGGAAAACTATCGAAATATACTTGAACGGATTTAGCTCATCTCTTCCGGAAGATGTACAAATAAAAGCGATGAAACACATTCCCGGTTTCGAAAATGTCAAAGTTTTTCGTCCTGGATATGCCATTGAATATGATTATTTTCCGCCCACACAGCTCTCTCACACTTTGGAGACAAAGTTGATTCAAAATCTTTATTTCGCTGGCCAAATCAATGGAACTACTGGGTATGAAGAAGCCGCAGGACAAGGACTGATGGCAGGCATTAATGCGCACAATAAAGTGCACGACAAGGGAGATTTCATCCTAAACAGAGACGAAGCCTATATTGGTGTTCTAATCGATGATTTGATAACCAAAGGGACGGAGGAACCTTACAGAATGTTCACATCCAGGGCAGAATATCGATTGCTTCTTAGACAAGACAATGCGGACATTAGACTGACTGAAAAAGCTTATAATTTGGGCTTAGCAAAGCGAGAAAGACTTAAAAATGTGCACGAAAAAATCGCAAAAAGTGATGAACTTGAAGAATACTTGAGAGAAACTTCAATCAAACCTTTAGCTATAAATCCTATATTAGAATCTATAGAATCTTCTCCTGTTGACCAGGCTTATAGAGCTTCTCATTTTCTTTCTCGTCCCAATATGACTTTGAATAAACTAGAAGAAATTCAAACGATCAAAGATATTACCTCTGCTTACAAAGAAGAAGTAAGAGAACAGGCCGAAATCAATATCAAATACAAAGGATACATCGAAAAAGAAAAGGAAAACGTAGCAAAACTCAACCGCTTGGAAACAATTAAAATACCTGAGGATTTCGACTATTCCAGAATAGCTTCTCTATCAACCGAAGCGAAACAAAAAATGGGCAAAGTAAGACCTGTAACAATCGCGCAAGCCGGCCGAATAAGCGGAGTGTCACCGTCTGACATTAATGTTCTATTGGTGTATTTGGGAAGATAATTAACAATGTTTCACGTGAAACACTACTTTAAGAATAAAAGTTTAACATTGGAATTGACAGCTTGGATCAACGACTTCAAAATTAGAATAAGTATATGAAAATTAAAGATCATTTTCTCTCTTGCGAAGAATTCGAACTTACAGAAACTGACACAAAAGGCGTTTTCAAAACCTTTCCCATTCCTTCTGACATTTCTAAGTACTATGAGAGTGAAAACTATATCTCTCATCATCAAGATACCGGAAGTTCCAAGGAGAAAATTTACAAATTTTTACAATCTTTCAATCTTCAATACAAAAAAACGCTTCTTTTGGACAGACTAAAAAAAGGTTCAGCAGTTTTAGATTACGGTTGCGGTGCTGGAGAATTTGTAAAATATATAGAAAATGATTTTGATACGTTTGGATTTGAACCCAATTCTGCTGCAAGAAATGCCGCCCTTAGCAAAACGTCTAACACTAAAATAATCGAAGATTTAAAGTCTGTCGAAGATCAAAGTCTAGATGCCATCACACTTTGGCATGTTTTCGAACATGTGGAAAATCAAAAGGAAATGTTGGATATCTTTCATTCCAAATTAAAACAAAAAGGAATTCTAATTATAGCTGTTCCCAATCACAATTCCTACGACGCCAAACATTATAAAGAATTTTGGGCCGCTTATGATGTGCCCAGACACATCTATCATTTTTCGAAAAATGGAATGGAAAATTTGATTTCAAATAATCCTAATTGGAAATTGAGAAAAATTAAGCCACTTCTACTCGACTCATTTTATATCTCAATGTTGAGCGAAAAATATAAAAAATCAACTCTTATTTTGCTAAAAGCTGTAGTTCACGGAACAATTTCTAATATAAAAGCCTTATTTAATTACGAATTTTCCAGTCTGATATATATTATCGAAAAAAGATAGAAAATCGATTTTTGAGCACTTTCTGAAGGTCAATTTTAGCTACTGTGCTTAAATATCGGAGAAATTTAAAATTGAAAGATCGCTATGAATATCAATTTTAAAAAATTTCGTATAAAATTTTTTTTTCTGCTTAATGAAATTAAAAAAAAAACCGACAATACTTTGCCAGTTTAATATTTTTCTAAAATTAAATTCCTACCCATTAATCGCCGCAACACCTGGAAGCTCGAGACCTTCCAAACTTTCCAACATCGCACCACCTCCAGTTGAGACATAACTAACTTTGTCTGCATATCCAAACTGTTTTACAAAAGCAACACTATCTCCGCCACCAACCAGTGAAAATGCACCCAACTTGGTTGCCTCGGCGATGCTATCTCCTAAAGCTATAGTTCCGGCCGCAAAATTGGGCATTTCGAAAACACCAATTGGACCATTCCAAAGAATCGTTCTGGAATTTAATAATACATCATTAAATATTTCTCTGGATTTAGGACCTGCGTCCAACCCTTGCCAATCTTCGGGAATTTCACCTATTTCTGTAATTTTTCTTTCTGCATCGTTATTAAAATCATCAGCAATCACAACATCTGATGGCAGGTAAACCTCTACATGGTGTTGCTTTGCCTTTTCTAAAATCTCGATTGCCAAACCCAGTTTATCTTCTTCCACAATGGATTTACCAATTTTTCCACCTAATGCTTTTATAAATGTAAAAGACATACCACCCCCGATAATCAAATTATCAATGGCCGGAAGAATATTCTCAATAATCGTAATTTTTGTAGAGACTTTTGAGCCTCCTAATATCGCTGTTACAGGTTTTTCGCCAGAATGCAGAACTTTATCAATGGCAATTAATTCCTTTTCCATTAACAAACCGAAAAATTTAGTAGAAGGAAAAAACTGAGCAATTACGGCGGTTGACGCGTGTGCCCTGTGTGCAGTTCCGAAAGCATCATTTACATAACAATCTCCCAACTTTGATAACTTTTCTGCAAAAGCTTCATCGCCTTTTTCTTCTTCATTATGGAAGCGCAAATTTTCCAACAACAAAATTTCACCTGGCAAAAGTTTAGCCGCTGCTTGTTCGGCCTTATCTCCTATTGATTCTTCCACAAATTTTACTGGTCGCCCGAGAACTGACGCAACTTCATCCAAAATATGTTTAAGAGAATATTGATCGCTGACTTCGCCTTTTGGTCTTCCAAGGTGCGTCATTAGGATTACAGAACCACCATCCGATAGAATTTTATCGACCGTTGGCTTTACAGAAACAATCCGAGTGTTGTCCGTCACTTTCAAATTTTCATCCTGGGGCACATTAAAATCGACCCTTACCAGCGCTTTTCTATTTTTGAAATCGAAATCTTTTATTGTTTTCATTACGTTTATTTTATGCTTAGCGTGCGAAAAAAAATATTTAGGACTATTTACTTCACAAATTTAAAACTTATTATGGCCTTTCAGAAATTTAATTTCAAAAAAGAATCCACAAACATTTTAACAGTATAGAACAATTTTTTTTTAAATAATAAAAGTAATAGTGTCGTATGTTGTTGTAGCGTGAGAGTATGCGGAGAAATAAATTGTAATTATTTCATCACAAGAATTGTGTATTAATTAGCAGGTTGCTAACATTACTTTTTGATTGATAATCAATTGATTACGAATTTTATCAACAACTGTTTGTAAATGTTTTCGATAATTGTATTGAAAACCTTTCTGCGGATAATTCTTGTTCAACAGAATGAAAACTAATTTGAAAAAAAGAATTGTATTGGTAACAAAAGGGTTCATTACAAAAAATAGGCGTTGGTCAAAACAAATATTTGAAAGAAGTTATCAACAGGTTTTCTTTCAATTTTAAACATTGTATTATCATATTACCAATGTTAATTGTTGTTGCTTATTTATTATTCAAAATAGCAGAGTAATCGTAATTATTTTTATAGGATATCATTGAATTATTTGAATATCAAATTAAAATATGGTGCCCATTTTAAATTAATAAGTGTTAATTTTATAACATCATAAATCGCTAAAATTTAAATAATGAAAAAGATAGCTATAGCCTCTGACCACGCAGGTTTTGAGTATAAAGAACTCATTAAGAAATATATAGAAGGCCAGTATGAAGTACAGGATTTTGGAACCCACTCTACCGATTCTGTGGATTACCCTGATTTTGTGCATCCGGCCGCCGAGTCGGTTGAAAATGGAGAAAATGAATTGGGTATTTTGATCTGCGGAAGCGGAAACGGTGTTCAAATTACGGCAAACAAACATCAAAAGATAAGATGTGCCCTTTGCTGGATGCCTGAAATTGCAAGTCTAGCAAGGCAACACAACGACGCCAACATGATGTCGATTCCCGCGAGATTCATTTCTAAAGAGCTGGCCATTGAGATTGTAGATCAATTCCTGACCACAGATTTCGAAGGTGGCAGACATCAGAACAGAGTTGATAAAATCGCATTTTGCTAACCGAAAAAGCCTGTAATTGCTAAGATTACAGGCTTTATTATTAATGTTATATCTTTGCAACGCATTTCACGGAGAAAGTTCTTTCTCACGAAACCATAAATTAACACTAAAGGTTTCCAAAACTACCCTGTTTTATTTTATCTTTATTTAATATTTTATCTGTTTCTATGACTGAAAACGAATTACATCTTTTTTTGAAGAATAATTTTCCTAAAGAAAATGAAAATTGCGAATGGAAAGAATTTAAAAACTTAAAAAATTCAATAAACGGAAGCGAAAAAGATGATTTAATATCTTATGTATCCGCTGTTTCTAATATGGGAGGTAATATTGTAATAGGAATAGAAGATAAGACATTTGAAATAATAGATATACAAAATTTTCACAATTATAATGTTGAAAATATCAAATTAGCATTAGTTAGCCATTGTACAAATCTTTCATCTGAAAATTTGGAGATTAGTGAATATATAACTTCTGATACAGCAAAAACTGTTTGGATTATTAAAGTACCTAAGCATTCATTTAGACAACCGATTAATGCACATAAAAAAGCTTGGCAAAGAATTGGAGATTCTTTAGTAGCTATGACAAAGGAGATGTTTATCAAATAATAAAGTAAAAGTTACAATTATTGGTAAGGTATTAAATGAAGATTTTGCTAAAATACTTATTAAAAATTCGGAGATTACACTAGAAGATACATTAATACTAGATAAGGTTCAGAAGAAAAAAAGTCTGACTGATAATGAATTCAATTATCTTAAAAAGAAAAAATTCATTGAAGGAAGGAAGGGTAGTAATTATATTTCTTACAATGTTATAGAACCAACAGAAAATAAAGAACTTTTAGCGGAATATATTCATAATCGCAGTTTAGACGATAAACATTTTAAGGGAATTATACTAGAGTTTATCTCAAAATCAGGTAAAGCTAAAAGAAAAGATATAGATAACCTTATCGTTCCCAAATTATCTTCTGCTCTTAATGATTCCAAGAAAAGAAATAAGGTAACAAATTTTCTTGCTGCTCTTAGACTGGAAGGAAAAATAGAAAGCAATGAATATGCAACTTGGACTCGCAAAAAATAAATTAGTCTAAACAAGTTTTAAATAAGTTTAAGCAAGTTTGAAAGTTTTTTTAAATGAGTTTAAACATATTAATCAATTTTTAAACAATGAACAACAAAAAAAATACATCTCATAAAAACGAACAGAAACTTCTGGATTTAGGAAGAACAATCCTTCGTTTTATGAATCAGAAAACATCCAAAATCTACAATTACAAGCAGATTGCGGATGGCATCGATTACAAGAATCCAAGACAAAGAGAGCAAGTGATCCAGGCGCTTCACAGACTGCAGGCGCTTCAAAAAATCAAAGAAACCGAAAAAGGTAAATATATTGTCAATCTCAATATAGAAGGGACTTTGACCGGTGTCATAGACTTTAACCAATCGGGAAATGCTTATGTAAAAGTAGAAGGAATGCCAGATGACATCTTCGTGCATCAGAAAAACGTCAAAGACGCTTTGCAGGGCGACAAAGTGCTTTTGGTCACTTACAATTTCAAAGGTAAAAAAATAGAAGGCTCGGTTGTAGAAGTTTTGGAACGTGCCAAAGATACCTTTGTGGGCGTTTTTCAAAAGATTGCAGAGAAGGATTTCGGATTTGTGGTTTTTGATAAGAAAACGATGAACACGGATATGTTTATTTCCAAAAATCATTTCAATAATGCAGAAGACGGTGACAAAGTGATCGTAAAAATGCTCGAGTGGCGACCAGGAAGCAAAAATCCGGAAGGAGAAATTGTTACCGTGTTGGGTAAACCAGGCGACCACGAGACCGAGATTCATTCGATTTTAGCAGAATACGGTTTGCCTTACAGTTTTCCACCAGAAGTGGAACACGAAGCAGACCACATCGATCGAAGCATCCGTGAGGATGAAGTCGCCAAGCGATGGGATATGCGAAATATCTGCACCTTCACAATTGATCCGAAAGATGCAAAAGATTTTGATGATGCCCTGTCAATCCAAAAATTAGAAAATGGGCTTTGGCAAATAGGCGTTCATATCGCAGACGTTTCGCATTACGTAAAACCAGGCACCATCTTGGACGGAGAAGCCTACCAAAGAGCAACCTCTGTTTATCTCGTGGACAGAGTCGTGCCGATGCTTCCCGAGGTTTTGAGTAATGATGTTTGCTCCCTGCGCCCCAATGAAGACAAATTCACCTTCTCAGCCGTTTTTGAACTAGATGATGAGGCCAAAATCCATAAACAATGGTTTGGCCGAACGGTCATCCATTCCGACAGGAGATTCTCCTACGAAGAAGCGCAGGAAAGAATCGAAACCCAAGAAGGCGATTTGACCGAAGAGATTCTCCAACTTAATCAGTTGGCCAGAATAATGAGAGCCGAAAGAATCAACAATGGCGCCATCACTTTTGATAGAAGTGAGGTAAGATTCAACCTTGATGAAAACAGCAAGCCAATTGGCGTTTACTTCAAAGTCAGCAAAGATTCCAACCATCTGATTGAGGAATTTATGCTATTAGCCAACAGAAAAGTATCCGAATTTATCTCTTTAAATAAAAGAAAAGAACCAACAGATAATACTTTCATATATAGAATTCACGATGATCCCGATCCGGCAAAGTTAATCTCGTTAAGAGATTTTGTGGGAACTTTTGGTTACAAAATGGATTTGGCCAATACCCAAACAGTCGCCCAGTCTTTGAACAAATTATTGACAGATGTCAAAGGAAAAGGCGAGGAAAATATGATTGAAACCTTGGCTATGAGAAGTATGAGCAAGGCCATCTACTCCACAGACCCCATTGGTCATTATGGACTTGGATTTGAGTATTATTCCCATTTTACATCGCCCATTCGGCGTTATCCCGATTTGATTGCGCACCGCTTGCTTCAGCATTATCTGGATGGCGGCAAGTCGCCAAACAAAGAAGAAGTGGAAGCCCAAGCGAAGCATTGCTCTGCGATGGAGCGTGTCGCCGCCGAAGCAGAACGCGAAAGCATCAAATTTATGCAAGTGAAGTTTATGGAGGATCACGTGGGCGAAGTTTTTACAGGCGTCATCTCGGGTGTTGCAGAATATGGTTTCTGGGTAGCAATACCCGAAAATGGAGCCGAAGGAATGATTAAACTGCGAGATTTGGTGGATGATTCCTACTCTCTAGACGCGAAGAATTACGCCATCATCGGTTCTAGAACGGGCAACGCTTTCCAACTTGGAGACGTGGTGAAAATCAAAGTGGTGAAAGCAAATCTGGTTGCAAAACAACTCGACTTCAAAATTGTTGACTAAGAATATTAGAAGCATGTAAAAAGTAAAATGTAATTTTGCTTCCATCTTTTATCGAGATACATTTTGCTTTTTACAAAAAAACTAAGAATGTTAGAACTCATTTTATACGCAGTCGGTTTGGGAATTATGCTTAGTTTGGTTTTCATCGGGCCGATATTTTTCCTGCTCATAGAAACCAGCTTTTCGAGAGGACCAAGACACGCGATTGCTCTGGATCTGGGAGTGGTTTCCGCAGATATTCTCTGCATCGTCATCAGTTACTACGCAAGTGCAGACTTGGTTAGCCTTATCGATCAGCATCCCGGGTTCTACCGCATTTCCGCTTTTTTGATTCTCATTTATGCCACTTATATGCTTCTAAGCCGCACCAAAATGCACATCGAAGGCGAGGAAAGACTCATCGATCAGAATTATACCAAGACATTCCTCAACGGATTTCTGCTCAATTTGCTTAATATTGGCGTCGTTCTTTTTTGGTTGGTAACGGTCATTTCCGTGAGAAATGCCTATCCAAAAGTAGAGGATTTTACGCTTTATATTGCCATCGTCATCGGCACTTATTTGCTCATAGATATGACCAAAATTATATTAGCGAAACCTTTTCATAATAGATTGAATCAAAGGATTGCAAATAAGATCAGAAAAGGTGTGGGATGCATTCTGGTGATGTTTAGCATTTTTATTTTCCTCCAAAGTTTCAAAAAATTCAATAAATTTGAAGAGAAACTGGAGAAGGCAGAAAACCAAACTCCCAAGGTGAAGTAGTTTTTTCGGAAGGCAATCTGCAATCTCAAAGCGCATCAGTCAAGATTTTTGTACAGGCTAAGGTGGAAAAAACGCAAGTTAATTATAAATAAATGCAAGAAATCACTTTCCCAAAACCGTTAAAAAAGGGAGACAGCATCGCCATCATTTCGCCCGCCGGCTCTGTGGAGGTTGCTCAGTTGGAGAATACTTTAGCCTTAATCCAAAGCAAAGGCTATGATGCGGTTTTGGGTGAAAATGTCTATGCAAATTATCAAAATGGATATTCGTTTGCAGGAACCGAAAAACAACGGATTAAGGATATTAACTGGGCGCTAAACGACCCCGATATTTCGGCGATTTGGGCTTCGAGAGGTGGCTATGGCTGCCAGCATTTGATTCAACATCTTGACCTTTCTGAGTTTATAAACACCCCAAAATGGTATATCGGATATTCGGATAATACGGTGATCCAAAGTTATTTGCTCCAAAAAGGCTTTGCATCGATCCACGGCCAAACAATTAAAAAGGCTATCTTCGGTGTAACGGAAAAAAGTTATGAATTAATTTTTGATATTCTAAAAGAAAAATATCCGAATTACACAATTGAGTCCACGGATTTTAATAGAGAAGGAGAGACCGCAGGCATTTTGGTGGGTGGCAATCTCGCCTTGATTTATGCGCTTTTGGGAACCCAATATTCTTTCGATTTTAAGGATAAAATTTTATTCATAGAAGACATTGGTGAGAATTTTTATGCGATGGACCGAATGATTATGAGTCTCGAATTAGCCGGTGTTTTCAAAAAAATCAAAGGACTCATCGTGGGCGGCATGACCAGTATGGGCAAAGAAAATGAAAATGAAAACTATGACCAATCTTTCGATCCTTTTGTAAACCAATTGATTGCAGAAAGAGTTTCAAAATACGATTTTCCAACCGCCTTCAACTTTCCCAACGGCCATATTTTTGACAACCGACCTTTGATTATCGGTTCAGAAATTAAAATGTCTGTCGGCGGGAAAGTGGTGATAAAAATTTGATCATTTATCAACTATAAATATGGCAGACCACAACGAGTTTGGGAAAGTAGCAGAAGACCTTGCGGTTGATTTTTTGGTTAAGGCTAATTATAAAATTCTTGTCAGGAATTTCCGCTACCTAAAATCTGAAGTTGATATCATCGCAGAATATCAAAATCAAATCATCATTGTAGAGGTCAAAGCCCGCCACACAGATGCTTTTTTGGAACCTCAAGAAGCAGTTAACAAAAAGAAAATCAAATTATTAGTGGCTGCGGCCAATTATTATATAGAAGAAAATAATATTGATAAAGAAGTTAGATTTGATATCATTTCAGTTCTTCCGAACAAACAAAAAACTTTGGAAATCCATCATATCAAAGATGCTTTCCAAAGTTTTGAAATATAAGAATAGATGTACTTGTGGATTCTATTTAATTTCGATACATCCTACGCGTCCGCCGGCATTTCCAGTAGGTTGCGTATGAAAATCATCAACGCCGGCGTGGATGACGACTGCTTTTCCGATGATGTTTTTTGACGGATCGTCACAGCCCAAACACCATTTATCTGTGCTGAAAATCAGACGCGCTGTTCCATCTTTTTTAGCTTCGATGTTTCCAATATCCCCCATATGGAAATGTTCGGTGTCCCATTTTCCGTGCTCATCTTTGGAGGGATTCCAGTGTCCGCCAGCAGATGAAGCGTCTGTGGCGCTACAATCTCCAAATTCGTGGATGTGAACGGCGTGCAGACCTGGCGACAGTTTGAAGACGCTGAGATCCATTTCTACTTTGCCCTTTTTCTGAGTGAAATCAGCCGTTCCTTGGGTTTCGGTATGAGATTTTGGACGGATGGTGTATTGTTTTGAAACGGTTTTGCAAGACGCCAAAGTAAGCCCGGCAATAGCGATGAGTAATAAATTTTTCATAATAATTTTATTTGTTTGAGAAGTTAAGTCTTTACTTTATAAGTTTCGGAAACGCTTGGTATCTACGGTTTAATAATATAGTTTCGGTGTAACAAATTTAAAGCCAATATGATAAATAGTCTGTAGTGAAACCTTAATGACGGTTCGGCGGTTAAAAATTACAATTCAGTCAGTTTAAATTTAGTTTAAAAATGGGGCTCTATATCTTTGGACAAAATTAAAAGGATGATGACGCAACTAAGGATATTACTATTATTAGCTTTTTTGATCAGTATAAGTGTTTGGTCACAGATCACAGTTTCTGGCCAAGTAAGATTCAAGAACAAAGCCCTGAAAGACATCAACGTTACATTGAAAGACACCTACGACGGCGCAACCACCGACGATAAAGGCAATTATTCATTTTCAACAGCAGAATCCGGAGGTAAAATTTTGGTTTTTTCGGGTGCCGATTATGAGGAAGTGGAAATTCCCGTGAAGCTGGAGGGCAAAAATATTTTCGTTGCAGCCCTTTTGAAAGCTCAGATCAACGAGATCAACGCCGTCGTAATCACTGCAGGAAGCATCGAAGCGAGTGACAAGAAAAGAGCAGCGACATTGCTTACGCCGCTGGATATTTACACGACAGCTGGAGCCAATGGGCAGATTTCTACTGCTTTGGGATATTTGCCGGGCGTTCAGAAAGTGGGCGAGAGCGAGGGATTATTCGTAAGAGGCGGAACGGGAACCGAAACCAAAATCTTTATGGATGGGAACCTTATTAACAAATATTTCACCAATTCGGTGCCGGGAATCGCAGGTCAAGACCGATTTAATACCTCGCTTTTTAAAGGAAATATTTTTTCAAGCGGTGGCTATTCAGCGGTTTACGGCCAGGCCCTGTCGTCCGTTTTGATTTTAGAAAGCGTCGATCTTCCGGATACTACATCTTTTGATTTTGGTGTTTCTCCCATCTTCATCAGCGGTAATTATCAAAAACTAAATCGTCCAAAAACAGCTTCCTGGGGCGTAGCTGGCAGTTATTCTAATCTTGGATTGATGGGAAATCTGCTCAATTTTAATACAGATTTTGGGAAGTTTCCGCGCGGTTATGGCTTCGATGGCAATTTTAGAATCAGAACAAAAAAAGGCGGTTTCATCAAATATTACGGAAGTGTGGATGAAAATGAAATGTCCGTTGGATCAAAAAGTCTGGAGGAAAATTACGACCGCAATCAAGTGGGCTTGACGGGGAAGAACACTTTTCATAATCTGTCTTACAGAGAAAAATTTGGTGAATATTTGGTGAATCTTGGCACTTCATATTCCTACAACACCAGCAATCTGGACTTCGCTAATATCAAGGATGGCGTCGAAATTTACTGTACAAAAATTAGCAGCAG
Source organism: Weeksellaceae bacterium (assembly GCA_022013695.1). GTDB lineage: Bacteria > Bacteroidota > Bacteroidia > Flavobacteriales > Weeksellaceae > Epilithonimonas. The sequence goes on along the minus strand of JAKLPS010000012.1, from coordinate 25,792 downwards.
TTCAAACTATATCAATGCAAAATTAGTGGTTGAAAGAAAAGTGGGAATCAATACAGTGAGAGCAGGATTTGAAGCAAATAATTCTGATGAGGACATGAATTATGGGGCCGTCCAAAAGAATTATAAAGACCTCATCACGTCTGCTTTTGCGGAAGCCGATTTGATCTTCACCAATGATCTGTCTGCAAAAATAGGCGCCCGAACAGAACATTCATCTTATCTGGGCAGATGGAATCTCTCACCGCGAGTGGCCTTAGCTTACAGGATTTCCAAAGAATGGACCAGCTCGCTGGCGTACGGCATCTTTTATCAAAACCCAGAAAGTAAGTATCTCATTGGTGGCAATTTCGATTTTCAAAGGGCCGATCATTATATTTTCCAAGTTCAGAAGAATTCCGATGGAAGAAGTTTGAGATTCGAAGCGTTTTATAAGACATATAGTCAACTCTTCAAAACAGCTTCTTACACAGACGATATTTCTGGGGCTCCCAACAATCAATACTCGCATTTTGCTCAAAATAGCAGCGGCGGAGGATTTGCGAAAGGAATCGAACTCTTTTGGCGAGACAAAAAGACCTTCAAAGACATCGATTATTGGCTGACTTATTCGTATTTGGATTCCAAAAGAGATTTTTTAAACTATCCCTTAAGTTTAGCGCCCAGTTTCGCGTCCAAACATACGCTGAATGCTGTTGCTAAAAAGTTTATACTGGATTGGAAAACAGGTTTCAACTTGTCTTATACCTATTCGAAAGGAAGGCCCTATTACGATATTGCGGCCAAAAAGGAAGGTGAAATCTTTGTCAATGAAATTCGAGATTCTGGCAGGTTGAAGGATTACAGCGGTCTCAACTTCAGCGTCAATTATGTGCCGAGTGTTGGCAAAAAGGACGCCAAATCGTTTACTGTTTTTGTGCTTAGCATCAATAATATTCTGGGGAATAAAAATATCTATGGCTACAATTATTCTGCAAATGGAGAGGCGAGAAGCGCAATTCGGCCGCCGGTCAACACCTTTGTTTTTGTTGGTGTTTTCGTAAGTTTTGGTGTAGATAAGACCAACGATGCGATCAATAATAACCTGTGATGATTGCAGAAGATCCTTGTAAAGTTTAACAGTTCGGTTGGCCAAATCGACGTTTCAGCAGAAAAAAGTTTTATTCAACCAAAAGAGCTTATATCTTTGAATTATAAATTAAAACAAACCCTAAAATATTCACCTATGAAAAAATTAATCTTAAGCAGCAGCCTTACATTATTGAGCTTTTCTGCCTTTGCGCAAACCGCCTATGAGAAAGTGATGACAGAAAAAATTGCAAAGATTCAGGATCACAAATCACCAGAAGAATTCACGGCGCTTGCCAATGATTTTGATCGGATCGGAACTAAGGAGCCCGCCGAGTGGCTGCCGTATTATTATGCCGCTTTTGCGACGATTCAGAAGGCACGGCTACTAATGCAGTCTGGTAAAACGGCAGAGCTGGATCCTGTTGCAGAGCAGGCGGAGAAGTACATTGCGAAAGCGGAGGCGCTGAGCCCCAATAATGCAGAGATCTTTATCCTAAAAAAAATGACGAGTAGTTTCCGGATGATGGTAGATCCAATGGGGCGGTATATGTCGGAATCTCCAATTGCGCAAAGTGCCTTGGCAAAAGCGAAAAAATTAGATCCAGAAAATCCCAGAATCACGGTTCTTTTAGCAGAAGATGCTTACTTTACACCGGAACAATACGGCGGCAGCAAAAGTAAAGGAATAGAACTTTTCAATAGATCTTTGGAACAGTTTGCAGTTTACAAACCAAAAACGGCGCTTGATCCGAATTGGGGGAAGTCTGAAGCAGAATATTTTATCAGCCAGAAATAAAACACAAACATTCATATTTCATAAAATTCCTTCGCCAACGGGTAGGGAAGTTCTATTTGAAACCAAAAAAGCTTTCAGCTTTTGGGATTTTTATTTTTTGTATTTTTGAGAAAACCTTTATCAATGAATATTAAACCGATATTAATAACAGCTGGAGTCCTCTTTTCAGCGACTATTTATTCTCAAAAAATGACTTATCCCAAAGCACAGAAAGGCACTCAGACAGACAATTATTTTGGAACTCAGGTTGCCGATCCTTACCGCGATCTGGAAAAGGATTCTGAACCGACTAAAAAATGGGTGGATGAAGAGGTTGCTTACAGCCAGAATTATCTTTCGAAAATTCCTTACCGCGATCAGATCAAGGATCAGCTGAGAACGATCTGGAATTACGAAAAAATATCGGCGCCGTTCAAAGAAGGTGATTATACTTATTTCTACAAAAACAACGGATTACAGGCACAATCTGTGATCTACAGAACCGGACTTAAAACCAAGAATATCGAAGTTTTCCTGGATCCAAATAAATTTTCTGATAAAGGAACAACCTCACTTTCCAATCTTTCATTCAACAAAAAGGGAAATCTCGCGGCTTATTCGATCTCCGAGGGCGGAAGCGACTGGAATAAGATCATTATTATTAATGCCATTTCGAAGAAACAAATCGATTATACTTTGATTGATGTGAAATTCAGTGGAATCTCCTGGCAAGGGGATGAAGGCTTTTATTATTCCAGCTATGACAAGCCAAAAGAAGGAACGGTACTTTCCGGAATGACGGATCAGCACAAAGTTTACTTTCACAAATTAGGGACAAAACAATCTGAAGACAAACTGATTTTCGGAGGCGAAAAAACACATAGAAGATATCTTTCTGCTGGTGTTTCAGAAGATCAGAGATTCCTGATCATTTCCGGAGCCAACGCAACCAACGGAAACGAATTGTACATCAAAGATCTAAAAAACGGTGGCGATTTTATCCAGATCAACCAGGGTTTTGATATTAATGCTGATATTGTGGATACGCAAGGTGATGATCTTTTCATCTTCACAGACAAAGATGCACCGAATATGCGATTGGTAAAAGTCAGCATCAAAAACCCAAGCCCGGAAAACTGGAAAGATGTGATCCCGGAAACCGAAAATGTATTGGGAATAACCGTAGGTGGGGGCTATTTCTTTGCTACTTATATGAAAGATGCTATTGATATCGTCAAACAATTTGATAAAACCGGAAAACTCGTCAGAGAAATTACATTGCCTGGAAAAGGAAATATCTCAGGATTTGGAGGAAAAGAAAAAGAGAAGGATATTTACTATTCTTTCACCAATTATGTCACGCCGGGAACGACCTATAAATACAATGTAGATTCAGGAAAATCGGAAGTTTACCAGAAACCGGATGTGAAATTCAATCCCGAAGATTACGTTTCCGACCAGGTCTTTTACACTTCAAAAGACGGAACAAAGATTCCGATGATGATCAATTATAAAAAAGGAACAAAGCTGGACGGGAAAAATCCTACAATTCTTTATTCTTACGGCGGTTTTAATATTAGTTTGAAGCCTGCATTTTCTGTGATTAATGCGATCTGGATGGAAAATGGCGGAGTCTATGCTGTCCCAAATATCCGAGGCGGAGGCGAATATGGTAAAAAATGGCACGATGCAGGAACGAAACAGCTGAAGAAAAATGTGTTTGAAGACTTTATTGCGGCTGGAGAATATCTACAGGCGAAAGGCTATACTTCTAAGGAATTCATGGCTCTTTCCGGGCGTTCAAACGGTGGGCTTCTGGTTGGTGCAACGATGACGATGAGACCGGATCTGGCAAGAGTAGCTTTTCCTGGCGTAGGCGTTTTGGATATGCTGAGGTACAACAAATTCACGGCCGGAGCAGGCTGGTCTTACGATTATGGAACAGCTGAGGACAGCAAAGAAATGTTTGAATATCTGAAATCATATTCGCCGGTTCACAATGTAAAAGCAGGAATTTGCTATCCATCAACGATGATTATCACAAGCGATCACGATGATAGAGTAGTGCCGGCACATTCATTGAAATTCGGGGCAGAGTTGCAGGAGAAACAAAGCTGTAACAATCCAATTTTACTAAGAATCGAGAAAAACGCCGGTCACGGAGCTGGCCGTTCTACGCAACAAGTGATTGGTGAAAATGCAGATCTGTTGAGTTTTGCATTGTTTGAAATGGGAATTAAATCTTTAAAAAAATAAATCATATTAATGATAAAATCCTGAAATTAGTTTCAGGATTTTTTTTAGAAGAGTATTTTATGCAATTGGGTAGTAACTTAATACGCTTCTCATAATGAAAACAAATCTCCTAATAGTAGCCCCCCGCTGCCGTACGAATCTGGTAGCAGGGGCGAGTTTTTTAGAATGTTTGATTTGTAATAATTAGACCACAAGAAAGGATTCGTACGGTAGCACGGGAAATGTCCCAAACCGGTTGCATATTTTGCACAGACAAATGTAAGCATTTGGTAATTAACCAATTGGTACTTATATAAAATTTTGTAATTTATAAAAGTTGCGTATATTTGAGCGTTGGTAGCAATTTTACTGACACACTCTTCTAACACATTTACAAACGAAAGAAAACTTATCAGACTTTGACCACAAGGACATTTAAACAACAAAAGTGCGGACTTATTGAGCCAACTTGCAACATTTAAAGATTATTGCAATATCGGTTTTGACAAAAATGAAGCTCTTAAAATGGCGGGACTTACGGAAAAAATTGTTTCAGAAAATCAAGATTTTTTCAAACCCAAAACTGATGACAATATCGATGATATAAGATTCGACACAGGCATTCCTAACGACTTAAATATGGCATATGGAAAAATAATGGACAATTATGCCGTATATCTTGACATTACAAAAAGCCACGATGAAACTCTAAATCGTTTATCTGAAATGTTTGACGTTGAATTGGCAGAATTGAAGCCTTTTGTTGACAAGAACAAGAAAAAATACTTGAAAGAAAATTATCCTCAATTTTTATCAATACTTGAAAGCGAAACTGAAATTTCAATTCCAACTATTTGGAATGGCTATTGTCCAGAAAGTTGGGCAAAGGGAAAAATAGTTAGAATGCGACGTAATAGGTTTGAGTCCTCAAACAATGGAAAAATCACCTTTTTGCGAACCCATTATTTTTAGAACAAGCGAAGAAATAAGTAACTATATCAACCAAACAGTTGAAAGCAAGATTTCAACCATATCATTTGACAAACTTACACTTGAAAAAATGTTTAGCGAAGTTGAAAGTCAACTTTTTGATAAACAAAGAATTAGGAACATAGTTTACAACAACAAAGATTGTGTAACCGACTTCGACAAAAACAACAAGAAATTCCTTGACGATATAAACAAGAAATCGGTAGTCTATTGCATTTGGGTTGGTACTTCTTTTGACAACCTAAATCCATTTTATGTTGGACACGTTTTTGAAACAATTTCAAAGCAGAGGATGATTGCACATTTTTCAAGAAAAAACAAAGCAACAGGTTCAAAATTAGAAAAGATAAAAATTGCAATTGAGGACAATCTATGTTTAGGAGCGACATTTATACAAATCAATCCTGCTTAGATGCGGACTTCAATTGAAGAATGGCTTATCAGAAAATACGCAGACAAGTTGATTTGGAACATAAATGGCAAACGCAAATAAAAACTGCTACCAACAGGGTTTGGCAATAGCGGGCGGAACGTCAAAAATGCGCGTTTTGTGCTTCGGTAGAAATCTGTATTTTAGTTGAAAGTTTCGGCTTCGATTTGCCCACCATCGCAAAGCCGCAAACCGTTAGCGGTCAGCTTAACCAACGACACCGAAAAAAACAAACAGATAACAAGAAAAAAAAACGATGATTCCAGACTACCAATCTTTAATGCTTCCTTTACTAAAAATCGTTTCTGACAAACAAGAACATAAATACAGAGACTTAATCGAAAATCTTGCCGTTGAATTTGAAGTAACAGACGAAGAAAGAAAAGAACTTTTGGCAAGCGGAAATCAAGCTATTTTTGACAACAGAGTTGGTTGGGCAAAAACATACTTAAAAAAAGCGGGACTACTCGACTCTCCAAAACGTGCAACTTTCGTAATTACGCAAATTGGACTTGACACTTTAGAGAAAAACCCAACTAGAATTGACGCAAAATATTTAAGACAATTTCCTGCTTTTCTTGAATTTCAAAATGCAAGTCGTGCCGAAAATGACAGCGAAGAAGAAGTTGTTATTGTTGAAACAAATGAGCAAACGCCAGAAGAAAATCTTGACAAAGCATATCAAAGAATAAGAAGATCATTGGCATCTGAATTACTCAATAAAGTTGTCGAACTTTCTCCAACATTTTTTGAAAGACTTGTAGTCGAACTGTTGGTAAAAATGGGTTATGGCGGTTCAATCAAAGATGCTGGAAAAGCAATTGGTAAAAGCGGAGACGAAGGAATTGACGGAACAATTAAAGAAGACAAACTCGGACTTGACATTATTTATATTCAGGCAAAACGCTGGAAACCTGGAAATGTAGTTGGGCGGCCTGAACTTCATAAATTTGTTGGAGCATTAGCTGGACAAGGTGCGAAAAAAGGTATATTTATCACAACATCAAATTTTACAAAAGAAGCGTTAGAGTACACACCAAAAAATGAAACAAAAATTGTACTTATTGACGGAGAACAATTAGCACAACTTATGATTGATTATAATCTTGGTTGTACGACACAACAAATTTATGAACTCAAAAAAATAGACAGTGATTACTTTGGAGAAGAGTAAAATAAACGACCGAAAAGAAAGCCGAACCTCTAACATCGGTTTGCCGCAAGGCTGGCGGACATTACGCAGCATCAACTTTTTGTTCGCCTATCAGCAGTAGTTTCGGCTGACCACGCAGATGAACGAAGCTCTTTTTGTCTTTCCGATTGTAGAAAAGTTCAAAATACTGATTGGCGTTGTTCGCAATGACAAAAAAGCGGGAGCGGAAGACGGAAAAATCTGTCCAATTTTCAGATTCGAAATAGTCAAATAATTATTATCTAAAAATTTGTGATAAGTGTTTGTGTTTTAGAAAGAAAAACTGTACTTTTGCACCTCGAATAATATAAAAATTATAAACAATGTTTGCAATTGTAGAAATAGCAGGGCTTCAATACAAAGTTGAGCAAAACCAAAAGTTGTTTGTGAACCGTTTGAAAGGAGACAAAGGAGCGAAGGTTTCTTTTGACAAAGTTCTTCTTACTATAAACGGCGCAATCACCGTAGGTGCCCCGGCTGTAAGCGGTATTACCGTGGATGTAGAAATTCTGGATCACGTTCAGGCTGACAAAGTCATCATCTTCAAAAAGAAGAGAAGAAAAGGTTATGCCAAGAAAAATGGTCATAGACAATCTCTTACTCAAATCCTTGTAACTGGTATTACTGGTTTTGGAGCTGAGAAAAAAGAAGCTAAGAAAGCCGTTCCTAAGAAAGCTGCTAAAGCTGAAGTAACAGAAACCAGCGAAACGGCTGAATAATTTTTAACCCCAAAGTTTAAATAAAATGGCACATAAGAAAGGAGTTGGTAGTTCCAAAAACGGTAGAGAGTCTCATTCCAAAAGATTGGGTGTGAAGATTTTCGGAGGACAAGACGCTATTGCGGGCAACATCATCATCAGACAGAGAGGTACTCAGCATCACCCAGGCGAAAATGTTGGGATGGGTAAAGATCACACTTTGCACGCTCTTGTTGACGGTAAGGTTGTTTTCAGAAAGAAAGCTAACAACAGATCATTTGTATCTATTGAACCAAATGCATAGTTTTAATTAACTTTAAAAGCGTTTTATAAGAATAAAATATCCTGAGACTTATGTTTCAGGATTTTTTTATGGCAGAAATTATTACTCGAGAGTTTCTATCTGCTCCTCTTTGAATTCCATATTGTGGAAAACGTTTTGAACATCGTCATCTTCTTCAAAACGTTCCAGCATCTTCATATTGGCTTTAAACTGTTCTTCTGTCATTTCTTTTGTATTGTTTGGGATCCTTTGAAGTTCCGCACTTTTCACTTCGATTTTTAAGTTATCTAGTTTATGTGACATTGCTCCAAAATCCTCGAATGCCGTTGTAACGAGAACCTCTGTATCATCCTGATCGATCTCTTCTGCTCCTCCATCTATCATTTCCATTTCGAAATCATCCCATTCCGTTTTGATCTGCGCTTTCTCGATAGTGAAAATTCCTTTTCTATCAAAGATAAATGCTAATTCTCCATTCTTTCCAAGATTGCCGTCAAACTTATTGAAAATGGCTCTCACGTTGGCAACCGTTCTGGTGGGATTATTGGTTGTACACTCTACAAAAAACGCGACGCCTCCTTGCCCGTAACCTTCGTAAGTTATTTCTTCATAATTCTCTGCATCGGCTCCACTTGCTTTTTTGATTGCTCTCTCTACATTGTCCTTAGGCATATTGGCACCTTTTGCGTTTTGAATACACCTTCTAAGGGCGGGATTGGCTTCAGGGTCAGCACCACCAGCTTTGACCGCCAAAGCAATATCTTTTCCAATCTTTGAAAACGTTTTGGCCATCTTGTCCCATCTAGCCATTTTTGAAGCTTTTCTGTATTCGAATGCTCTTCCCATTTTACATAAATATTTTATCACAAAAGTAATGAAAACTGAAAACAAAAAAAATACCCCCAATAAAATTGAAGGTATTTATATTTAGAAATTAATGATTAATTATTTTCTTCTTTTAGTAGCTTTTTTCTTCACTACTTTTTTCTCTACTACTGGAAGGTCTGATTTTTGAAGAGCATCCCAAGCAGCGCCATTCACAGCTTCTACTACAACTTTTCTATCAGCTTGTCTTTCAGCATCGGAAGCTTTTTCAGAAACTTTAGCATCTCTTTCTCCAACACCTGTTGATTTCAACTGCATTGGATTCACGCCTTGAGCTTCTAGGGCAGCGACTACGGATGCAGCTCTCTGTCTAGACAGTTTCAAGTTGTAGGCTTCAGCACCTTTAGCATCTGTGTAACCAGTTACTAAGAATGTTCCATCTGTAGAACCTTTCAAGATAGAAGCAGCTTGAGAAATTTTATCTGCAGACTCTGGTCTCAAAGTAGATTTGTTAAAATCAAACAATAAGTTTGTAAGAACACCTGTTGCTTCAAGAGCATATACTTCAGCGGGTTTAGGACAACCTTGATATTGAGCAAGACCAGGAACTGTAGGACAAGCATCATCTTTGTCTAATACGCCGTCACCATCTGTATCTGGCCAAGGACAACCTTTGTTTTCAGCTGGACCAGCAACATCAACACAAGCATCATCTTTGTCTAATACGCCGTCGCCGTCTGTATCTGGCCAAGGACAACCATTGTTTTCTTTAGGACCTGCTACATCTGGACATTGATCGTCTTTATCTGGAACTCCATCTCCATCAGTATCAGGACATCCCTGAAATTCTGGTAAGCCTGGGGTATCTGGACAAGCGTCTTCTTTGTCTGGGATTCCGTCTTTGTCTCTGTCTGTATTTCCGAATCTAAATAATAAAGACGCAGAAGCTTGCCAAAAGTTAGCAACATTTGACTTATCAACTGGTGTTGTAACGTAATCACCTTGAATACCTAAACCAAAGTTTTTAGTAACCCAGAAATTGATACCAGCACCTGTACTAACTGTGAAGTGATCTGCTTTTCCGGTAAGATTACCATCTTCATCATAGGCCGCATAAACTCCTCCACCTCTCGGTTTTGTATCAGTACGAGGAAAAGTTAGATCAGTATAGTCGTGTCTAAGGTAATTTGCACCAACTCTTAAGTATGGGTCAAACCAAGACTCTTCATCCCAAAGAAGACCTGCCGCTTTGAACTGGACACCAAGACCTGTCATCAGGAAAAATTCTTTGTCCATACCAAATCTTTTGTTGTCTACATTACCAACAGTCGTCTGCCAGTCGAGAACAAGACCTTTTCCAAGGCTTCTAGCAACTGTCAATTTAGAAAGTGGCGGTGTAATTGAATACTTGGATGTTCCGAATAAGTTTTCTTTAAAATTGTTGAATGAGAACGTATTGCTGAAATTGTTTCTTTGAGCAACGTGATTCACTCCATGAGCACCTACGCCTATAACCCAAGGATTGGTAGTAGTCTGCGCAAAAACAGATGAGGCAACAGTAAGTGCCAAAGCTGTAATTCCTAATTTTAGATTTTTCATAGAATTAAATGATTAAATAATTGATACTGCAAAATAAATATAATTTTTCTTTATAAACAAAGTTTTTTTAACTTTTCTTTAATATCCTCTGGATATTGACTTTATTCTCTCGGTCTTTGATCGCTTCTCGTTTGTCAAACAGTTTTTTGCCCTTAGCCAATGATATTAACAGCTTTGCTTTACCTTGATCATTTATATAAAGCTTTAGGGGGATTATCGTATTGCCAATATCGTTTAACTTTTTTTTAAGTTTTTGCAATTCGTATTTATGCATTAGCAACTTCCGTTCCCTTTTTGTTTTATGATTGTAAAAAGTTCCTAATTTGTACTCATCTATCATCATATTAACCACATAAAGTTCATTATCTATAAACTGGCAAAAGCTTTCTGTGATTGAGGCTTTCGATGATCTAAGGGATTTTATTTCTGTACCTGTCAAAACAATTCCGGCTTCATATTCATCTAATAATTCGTACTCGAAGCGGGCTCTTTTGTTAAAGATATTTACGGTTTTTTCGATTTTCATTGTGTTAAATTATTATAAGAAGGTGCCATTTATCATCCCAACTTATTTTCGTAATTTTGCGCAAATTTACAAAACTATATGTTAACAGTATCTAACTTGTCATTACAGTTCGGAAAACGGGTGCTTTTTGATGAAGTCAATATAAAATTTACCAAAGGAAACTGCTACGGCATCATCGGGGCCAACGGCGCCGGAAAGTCCACTTTCCTAAAAATATTAAGCGGGAAACAAGACCCAACCTCGGGACAAGTTTCCCTGGAAAATGGAAAGAGAATGTCTGTCCTAGAGCAGGATCACTTTGCTTATGACAACTTCACCGTTCTGGAAACCATTCTTAGAGGTAACAAAATGCTGTTCGATATAAAGGAAGAAATGGACGCCCTCTACGCCAAAGAAGATTTCTCCGACGAAGACGGCATCAAAGCCGGAGAACTCGGCGTGATCTATGATGAAATGGGCGGTTGGAACTCAGAAGCTGATGCTCAAACACTGCTTTCAAATGTTGGCATCTCCGAAGATATGCATTATCAATTAATGGGCGAACTGGAGAATAAAGACAAAGTAAGAGTGCTTCTTGCCCAGGCATTATTCGGAAATCCTGATGTATTGATTCTGGATGAGCCTACCAATGATTTGGACATCGCAACTATTGCGTGGCTAGAGGACTTCTTGGCAGATTATGAAAACACAGTCATCGTTGTTTCTCACGACCGTCACTTTCTAGACACCGTTTGTACGCACATTGGCGACTTGGATTATAGCAAGCTTAATCTTTACACGGGCAATTATTCCTTCTGGTATCAGGCTTCGCAATTGGCTACGAGACAACGAAATCAAGCCAATAAAAAAGCCGAAGACAAGAAAAAAGAATTGCAGGATTTCATCGCCAGATTTAGCTCCAACGTGGCCAAAGCCAAGCAAGCAACTGCCCGCAAAAAAATGATCGACAAGCTGAACATCGATGATATCAAACCATCTTCCAGAAGATATCCGGCAATTATTTTTGAAACAGAAAGAGAAGTGGGCGATCAAATATTGGACGTGAAAGCTCTTGAAAAAACCAAAGACGGTGAACTGCTATTCTCCAACATCAACCTTAACCTTAAAAAAGGCGACAAAGTTGCGGTAATCTCGAGAAACTCTCTGGCGATTACAGAATTTTTCGAAATATTAGCCGGAAATATTCCCGCCGACAAAGGAAATGTCGCTTGGGGAGTCACTACCAATCAGTCATATATGCCGTTGGATAATACGCCTTTCTTCCAAGAAGATATCAATCTGGTAGATTGGCTGAGACAGTTTACAAAAAATGATGAGGAGCGTCACGAGGAATTTATGAGAGGTTTCTTGGGAAGAATGCTTTTCTCCGGAGACGAAGCACTGAAATCTTGCAAAGTCCTCTCTGGAGGAGAAAAGATGAGATGCATGTTCAGCAGAATGATGCTTCAGAAAGCGAATGTTCTGCTGCTGGACGAGCCTACCAACCACTTAGATTTGGAAAGCATCACAACTTTGAATAATTCCTTGAACAACTTCAAAGGAAATATCCTTCTGTCTTCTCACGACCACGAATTGCTGGGAACCGTTTGTAACAGAATCATCGAGTTGACACCAAAAGGCATCATCGACAGAGATATGACCTACGACGAATATCTTTCTGATAAAAAGATCAAAGAACTGCAGGAGCAAATGTATTCGTAGAATAATACCGGCACTTCCCAAACAGCCCTTTCAGAATTTTGAAATTTGAGAGGGCTTTTTCGATTCTCGAAGCTTATAAAAAATAGAACCAAAATTTTGGATTGATTTTTATTTCTTTTTCCAATATTGTAATTGTTCTTCCAGATTTTTGATGATAGCTTCGTATTGGACGCATCTTTTTTCATATTGCTCAATTACTTTCTCAGACAACATATTGATGGTGCTGAAGTCAAAACTGATGACCCCTTCGTTTTTTTCGATATTATTGATTTGAGTTTTGGAGTCTTCTAACAAATCCCTAATATCAACCTCCAATTCCTTTGCTATATTATTAAGTAGAATAGAATTGGGAACGCTTTTGTCAGACTCTATGCTGGATATTGTTGTTTGTGCAACATTCAAACGGTACGCAAGATCTTCCTGAGACCAGCCTTTAGATTCTCTATGTTTTTTCACTTTGCTTCCGATGCTCATTTTTAGCAGTATTTTGTTAATCACTAAAATGAAATCGTCGTAGTTTTACTATTGTTATCCGGAAAACAAAAATGTGTAAAAAAAATTCTTATTAACACCAAAAAATTTTTAAAAAATGAAAAATTTATTTAAATTCGTATCTTTATTGGTAATTGTCTGGGGTACTTTTGCATTTGGACAAGTAACGAAACAGGAAAAGTTATATTCAATCCCTGTTCCCACTGCTATGAAATCAGAGTATTCTAAGGAGGGCTATATTAAATCTCCAGCAGATTTTTATGTTATAACGGATCATCCGGGTTTTACAATTATCTTTGATAAAACAAAAAAAATGGTTTCCATTGAGGCTTCAAAAACAATTTATGACCAATATATACAAGCCGGAGCTACAGATGTAGAAGCCAAAGTACCGCCTTGCGCAAAAAACTGCGAGAATAAGCCAACCGACTTTGGTGTTGTACTTTGCTTATATAATTGTGCATTGGAGGCATTCGGATTATAATTTTGCATTATTAAACACATTAAATATGAGAGATCTACTTTATTACGTACTACCTTCTTATTAATCATAGTGTATATTTATACGCTTGTTAAGATTTTAAGTAGCGAGTTGCCTACTAAACTTAAGGTTTTATGGGTAATAGTATGTCTATGCTTGCCATTTTTGGGAACTATTTTGTATTTTGCAATAGAAAAAAACCATAGCAAAACCAATAAAGACCTTTCCATAAAATAGAAAGGTCTTTAATAACTGTTCAACTAATTAAAAAAAAATCAAATGAAAAAAAGCAATTATCTATCAATTGCTTTTTTGCTACTCACGCCGCTCTTTTTCAAATCGCAAAATACCGGCATAGACAAAGGTCTCGCCATTGGTAATATTTTAATCCAAGGTTTTTCTGCCATCAGAGGAAATGGAAAAGTGGTGGATCCTAATGCGAAAACGGTCGATAGTTTTTGGTTCAAAAATAAAATGGATGACAAAATTACCGTTTTACTGATAGCGAAGATAGAGGACGATGATATCAAAAAAGAATTGGTAATCCAAAAAGACTCCAAAGAATGCACCTATAATCTCCCCAAAGGTATTTACACATACGAAATTCAACTTGTTAACAAAGAAGTCTATCAAAAGGGAGAATATAAAGTTTCAGAAGAAACAATAATGACCATCAACAAATAATCACAAGCGATCCAGAACATTTTTGGGTCGCTTTTTTTGAGCTAAATTGATACAGTTCCCTCATCAATTGTCGGTCCGCTTATTTTTCTAACCGAAAATTAAAAATAAACCAAAAACTATTTTTAATTTTAGAAAAATATATCCACCTTATGAATTCTATCAAATATGTTCTATTATTTCTGATGATGCCTCTATGGGCATTCTCTCAAACCAAAGATCCGCGCTATCAGCCAAAGCCTTACGTAGAACTGAAACACCCCGAATGGAGCAAGAACGCCACCATCTACGAAGTCAACATCCGGCAATACAGCAAAGAAGGCACCTTCAAAGCTTTCGAAAACGATCTACCACGGATCAAAAAGCTGGGCATCGATATTATCTGGCTAATGCCCATCCATCCTATTGGCGAGCAAAACAGAAAAGGAAGTCTGGGCAGCTATTATTCTGTGAAGGATTTCAGAGCCGTGAATCCGGAATTTGGAACCTTGGCAGATTTTAAAAATCTGGTAAATAAAATCCATTCGATGGGAATGTACGTGATCATCGACTGGGTGGGAAATCACTCCGCCTGGGACAATCCGCTCGCCAAACAGCATCCGGATTGGTACACGAAAACCCGGGAGGGCAACTTCCAACCAACGCCGTGGTACGATTGGGACGATGTCATAGATTTCGATTATGACAATCCCGATCTGCGGCAATATATGACAGAATCTCTGAAATATTGGATCAAGGAAACCAACATCGACGGTTATCGTGCCGATGCTGCCGGTTTTATTCCCCTTGATTTTTGGGAAAATGCGCGAGAAGAATTGGATCGTATAAAACCGGTATTTATGTTGGCAGAGTGGGAATCCCGCGATCTGATGAAGCACGCATTTGATATGAGCTACTCATGGAGCTTATTTGACAAAATGAAAGATGCTACTACGGGAAATAAAGGAATTGCCGGCCTTGTAGAATATTTGGCGCACGACGTGAATACTTTTCCAAAAGACGCCTACCGAATGACCTTTGTGGACAATCACGATATGAATTCCTGGAACGGAACGCCGCAGAAGAATTTCGGAAAAGGTCTGGAAACCGCTATGGTTTTTGCCTCGGTTGTCAACGGGATGCCGCTTGTTTATAATGGTCAGGAAGCCGGTTTGGATTATAGTCTTAAGTTTTTTGATAAAGACCCCATCGTCTGGAAAGAAAGCAAATACTACGGAATGTATCAGAAATTATTTGATCTGAAACATAAAAATCAAGCACTTTGGAACGGACACTGGGGCGGAGAGATGATCCGCGTGACCAATAATCAAATGAATAAGGTCATTACTTTCTACCGCGAAAAGAATAACGATGCCGTCCTTTCCATTTTCAATTTTTCCGATCAAACTCTGCCTACGAATCTGGACACCAAATATTATAAGGGCGATTATAAAGACCTATTCACGGGGAAAATCTATCAAATTGATTCTCAAAAGACCAGTTTGACCCTGAAACCATGGGACTATTTGGTTTTGGTAAAGAATTGACACCTTTCTCCCCAGCAAACCGCAGATTGAAAATACTCTCAAAAATTTCTTTTATGATATGATATTCAAAAAACAGCTTCGCTCAGACGAGGCTGTTTCTGTCTGCATAATTGAGTTTGAAGAAAATAAAAGTCATGATCGAAAATGCCAAAAGCGAACTACCACCGTAACTGAAAAACGGCAGCGGAATCCCAACCGTCGGAAAAAGACCCAAAACCATTCCAAGATTAATGGCAAAATGGATCAGCAGAATCGAGGCAAAGCAATATCCAAAAACACGATTGAATGTAGATTTCTGCTTCTCGGCCAGATAATAAATCCTCCCAATAAAAACCGAGTAACAAAGAATCAAAATGGTGCTTCCCACAAAACCCCATTCTTCGCCAACCGTGCAGAATATATAATCCGTCTCCTGCTCTGGCACAAATTTGCCTTGCGTCACGGAACCTTGCTTGTAGCCCTTTCCCGTCAGTCCGCCGGAGCCAATTGCCGTTTTCGAATACAGTAAATTATAGCCCGAAGTGTCTCGGAAGGCCTTTTCGCCTTTGTACAAAACTTCAATCCGCTCGCGCTGATGCTTTGGCATTTTGGAAAGAACGTAATTGGAAGAATAGGATAATCCACTCAGAAGCCCAACTGTAAAAACAATCCCGATGATGAGCATCAGATTTCCTTGAACCTTATAAAAATTAAAAAAAACATAGATCCCCGCAAGGATAAGAATGGCAATCGTAACATATAAAGGATTAATCGCAATAGAAACCAGAAAAACAAGGGCTAAAATAGAAATAATTGCAAATAGCCAGCCTGAAAGTCCTTCTCGGTAAAGCGCGATCAGGAAAGCAAAAAACACCAACAATGAACCAATATCGGGAATCAGCAAAACCACTACACCGGGAATTGCCACAATGCCCAACGCCGTGTATAATTTCTTGTTATTATTGATATTAAAATCAGGATTCGAAACGTAGTTGGCAAGCATCAATGCCGTTCCGATTTTGGCAAATTCTACAGGCTGCATCGTGAATCCACCGAATTTGTACCAGTTCCTTTGACCCAAAATTTCTGTCCCGAATGGAAATAGACCAATCAGCAAAAGCACACCGCCAACATAAATAACCGCCGACATATTTTCGAAGAATTTGGTTCTCATTAAAAATATAATGAGCCCAACAAACAGAGAGATTCCGAAGAACATCAACTGCTTGCTCCCAAGTTTGGCATCCACACTATTAATATTAGCAATTGCAAAAATGCAAAGCGCGATGTAAAGCCCCATTCCCAGCTTATCTATCCCTTCTGCCCATTTCATCTTGCTTTATTTTTTAGAGGTTGTATTTTGGTGCTGTCTTTTTTTGATTTTCGGTTGTCAATTGCCTGCAGGCTGTCTTTGATTCGCTTCAGTTTTGCAGTGTCTTTCGGCGGTTCTTTGTACCAGCCTTTTCGTTTCATTTCCGAAATGTACTGGCGCCGATATTCTGGCATAAAACTGGAGTTGATCATTTTTTTGTAGAGATTTTCTCTTTTCACTTCTCCGGTGATGTACTTCTCTGCGATGACGGTGCAAGCTGGCCCGGCCCAAGTAGCGCCAAAACCGGCGTGTTCCATTACGGCTACGACTACTATTTTTGGCTTGTCCTTAGGAGCAATCAAAACAAAAATAGAGTTGTCTTTCCCCTGGGGAACCTGCGCCGTTCCTGTTTTTGCCAGCTGTGTGAAATCTTTGGAAAGCAAACTATGACCAGTTCCTCGCAGCATGACGGCTTCCATCCCCTGCAGTACAACGTTGTAATAATGAGGATTCTGAACCAGCGTCAAATGTTTCTTCTTGAATCTGGGATCGGGATTGGGTTTCCCATCGATGCTTTTCACGATATGAGGTGTGTAGTACCAGCCTTTATTGGCAATAGCTGCCACGAAGTTTGCCATCTGCAAGGGTGTTAGAAGCACATCGCCCTGCCCCATCCCGTTGTACAAAGCACCTGTGGGCATCTCGTCCCAGTTTTTATAATCTGTCCGTTTGGAGCCGCTGGCTTTATAGATCGATTTCATTCTTTTTTCGTAGAACTCTCCGGACGGTATTCTACCTTTGGCACCCACTGCCAAATCATTATTGAGATATTCGCCAACGCCAAAACTATTGAGGATTTTTTTCCATTCATCCACGCCTCTCGATGGATTTCCAGTGTATTTTTTGAGGATGGCCAGATAAGCATACGTAAAATAGCAATTACTGGAAACCTGTATCGATGGGATGAGCGGATCTGCGCCGCCATGACCTCTGATCCTTTTTCCGCGATAAAAAAATCCCCTTCCGCAAGGAAAAATCGTTTTATCGGTTATCACGCCCATTTCCATCGCTGATAACGCTGTCAATAATTTGAAGGTAGAGCCCGGCGGATAAGCCGCTTGGATAGACCTGTCGAAGGTGGGTTTGTTTTCATAGATGGTATCGTTGGCAAGTTTGTAAAGATTTTGGGATTTATTGGGTCCGGTAAAAAGATGGGGATCGATGTCCGGACCCGTTGCCAATGTCAGAATCTCGCCATTGTTGGGATCCAGCGCTACCATTGCCCCGTGCTTGTTCACCAGCATTTCCTCTGCCATTCGTTGCAGATCGTAATCTATGGTCAAAGTCAGGTCTTTGCCGGTAACCACTTCCTTATCCAGCGCTCCATTTTTATAAGATCCGATGCTCCTTTGGCGGATATCTTTTTGGATATATTTCATACCCTTTTCGCCTCGAAGTTCCTTTTCATAGGATTTTTCGACGCCGCTTTTGCCGATAAAGTCGCCTGGCAGATAGTAAGTAGAGTCTTTCTGGATATCATTATCACTGACCTGATTGGTATATCCCAAAAGATTTCCTGAGGTACTGATCTCATATTGCCTCTGCGGGCGGGGAACGATGCTGAAAGCTGGATATTTGAATATGAGCTCCTGCACCCTGGCCATTTGCTCGCGACTCAGATTTTTCATAAAAGTCATCGGCGTCAGCTTGGAATAATATTTTTCTTTCTCAATATTCTCGATCGTTGCTGCAAAGTCTGGCTTCGTAATGCCTAATAATCTGCAAAATCCGATGGTGTCGAAGTCCGGTCTTAGGAGTGCGGCCGTATATGAGATTTCGAAAGAAGGTTGATTACCTACTAATATCTTTCCGTTTCGGTCGAAGATGACGCCTCTTGGCGGAATGATGTATTCAATTTTGATGGAGGTGTTCGCCGCATTCAATGCATATCGGTCTGTAAATAGCTGTAAATAAGAAAGCCTTGCGATGAAAATCATTGCAATAACGGAGAGTGCGAGAATGATTCTGAGATATTGTGACTTCAAATTTTTTGCTTAATTCTAAATGCTAACGCATAGGCTAATATAAACACAAACGAGATTATACTGGTAACTATTACGTTAAATAAAATTTCAAAAAATCGGTCGAACTTGAAAAATTCGATGTACTGAACCAAAAGCTGATGGATGAAGACACTGGTGAAAATAAAAAATAGGAACTGCGACCACTGAATGCTCTGAAAAGAGAAAAAATCGGTGGTTGTATCTGTAGATGTTCGGAAAATGATGGTTCTGAAATAAGCGATAACGGTGGTTGCAAATGCATTAATTCCCCAAGTGCCAAGAAAGGCGTCTACGCATAAGCCCAAAATAAAACTAAGGGTCAAAAATTGAAATCTATTCCTAAAAAAAGGATAAAACATGACAAAAACGGGGTACAGAACTGGAATATATTGCCCAAACAAAGCCACCCTATTCAAAATAAAGATCTGAAAAGCGGTTAAAAATGCGATCAAAGCCAGATCTGAGACAAGGTTTCTACTGATCATCTTTTTTAATTTGAACTTTTAATGAATCCTCTATTTTCTGAACCTCGGATTTTTTCAGATTCCGCACCACGAAGATTTTGTTCAGCTTCCCTATTTTCTCACTGAGTTCTACTGAAATATCCCAAAATCCTGTTTTGCTGTCCACTTCATAGCCTGCAACCGTTCCCACCATAATGCCAGCAGGGAAAATCGACGATTTGCCATCGGTGACAACGGTGTCGCCCACTTTCAGCGGTACATATTTTGGAATGTCGGAAAGCGTCATGCTTCTCGTGTCGTCGCCTTTCCAAGACAATGTCCCAAAATAACCAGATTTTTTGAGCGAGGCACTGATTTTAATTTTATTGACACTCAAGATGGACTTGACCAAGGCATAGTTATCCGTTGTATTGATTACGATTCCGGCAATCCCGCGCGGGGCTATAACGCCCATATTGGAACCAACGCCTTGCAAGCTGCCCCGATTGATCGTGAAATAATTGTCGCTTCTGTTAATACTGTTGAAAACCACCTCGCCATCTACAAAAGTGTAAATCTGTCCGCCGCCGATGGTGTCATAAACTTTTCTGAAATTTGGTTTTGATACTTTTTCTCTTCCATAGAGTTCCAGCATCAAAGCTTTGTTTTGCGTGGTAAGATCGTCGTTAATCTGTTTCAGTTTCAGATAAGAGGTTCCTTCATCAATATAGCCAGACACCCAGGAATTAAAAGTAGCAGTATTTGCAGCAACGAAACTTTGCTGCATAGAATTTTTGCTGAAAATAAGCACAATTGCAACCAATTGCAGGAATATAAAGAACACAAACAAAGCATTCTTAGAAAAAAATCTCAGCAGAGCACCCATTTAAAAACTTGAGAAAATCTTAATTATTTGATAAGGAAATTGAATTTGTCCATATTTTTCAGGGCAATTCCAGTGCCTCTTACCACGGCTCGCAAAGGATCTTCCGCAACGAAAACCGGAAGACCTGTTTTTCTGTGGAGTCTATCAGACAGGCCTCTTAGTAAAGCTCCTCCACCGGCAAGATAGATTCCTGTCTTATAAATATCTGCAGCCAACTCTGGAGGCGTGAGTGATAAGGTTTCCATCACCGCATCTTCGATTCTAATAATCGATTTGTCCAGTGCTTTAGCAATTTCTTTATAATTGACCATAATCTCTTTTGGCTTCCCTGTTATTAAGTCACGACCCTGAACTGGAATATCATCGATAGGAACGTCCAACTCTTCTACCGCAGAGCCAACTTCTATCTTAATTCTCTCAGCCGTTCTCTCTCCGATATAAAGATTATGATGGGTTCTTAGGTAATAAGCGATATCATTAGTAAAAACATCGCCGGCGATTTTCACTGATTTGTCGCACACGATGCCGCCTAGCGCAACAACTGCGATTTCCGTCGTACCTCCGCCGATGTCTATTATCATATTACCTTCTGGCTTCTGAACATCGATGCCAACCCCTATGGCCGCAGCCATTGGTTCGTAAATCAACCGCACTTCTTTGGCATTCACTTTCTGAGCAGAATCCCTTACTGCTCTTTTCTCGACCTCGGTAATTCCTGATGGGATACAAATTACGATTCTGAGTGCGGGCTGAAAAAGCTTGCCTTTGATACCTGGAATCTGCTTGATAAACTCCTTGATCATATGTTCTGAAGCGTGAAAGTCTGCAATGACACCATCTTTCAGCGGACGAATTGTTTTGATATCCTCGTGGGTCTTGCCCTGCATATGTTTCGCCTGTTCTCCAACTGCAATCGGTCTTCCTGTCGAGCGCTCTATTGCAACTATAGAAGGTTGATCCACCACTATTTTGTTATTATGTATAATCAGTGTGTTGGCCGTTCCCAAGTCAATCGCAATCTCTTGCGTAAACATATCAAATATACCCATTTTCTTCAGTAATTATTAAGTTTACAAAGATATAAATTTAGATGCATTCTCTCTCTGGAATTAAAATTAATTTGGTTAAAATTTCCTTAAAATTTCGATCCGATCTTTTATAAAATAAATCTGACTCTCAATAGTAAAGACGGGGATCAGTAATGCATCACCAAAACATCAAACCCACTATCAATTTACGATTGACAATTGTACAGATATATAGATATTATCAATTTTGCACAATCTTTTTCGGAAAGCATCTTTATATTAAATTATTGTAAATTTGCAAACTGAAAATGAGTACCCGAAATAAATTTCATCACACCTCAGATCTTGCTGTTCTCAGCATCAGTTATGAAAAAGCCGATGCCGAAACGCGTGGGAGATTCGCTTTTTTTGATGAACATATTAAATCCTTTGTCAATCAGATTCACGAGCAGGATTATGGTGACGCCTTTGTCGTTTCTACTTGCAACCGGACAGAAATCTACGCCACATCCAAAAACTATCTACACATCGCCGAACTCTATTGCAACACTGTTGGCGTCCCGCTTTCAGAATTTCTCAATTATGTGAATGTTTTGCAAAGAGAGGAAGCTCTACTCCATCTTTTCCGCGTGGCAGCCGGCCTGGAAAGCCAGATTATCGGCGACTTTGAGATTGTTTCGCAGATCAAAAACGCCTATCACCGATTCAAAACTTATAAGGACTTTTCGAATCCTTATCTGGAACGGGCCATCAATTCCTCGATTCAAATTTCGAAAAAGATCAAGAACGAAACGGGAATTGGGACGGGTTCAGCCTCGGTTTCTTATGCCGCTGTTCATTATATTTTGACTCATTCAAACCATATTCCCTCGAAGAATATCCTCCTTTTAGGCGTGGGCGAGATTGGTCAAAACACGATTGAAAATCTTGTAAAACACATCGATCAGCCCAAAATTAAAATCGCCAACCGCTCTTTCGAAAAAGCCGAAAAAATTGCCGACAAATATCATATTCCCCAAATTGATTTTGATCATTTTCCGAAAGAACTACAACATACCGATGTCTTAATCGTGGCGACTGGCGCTCAGAAATTTATTATTGATGAGTCTAATTTTCCCAAAAACAAAGATATGCTCGTCATAGATCTGTCGATCCCGAACAATGTTCAGAAGGAAATTGGAAAATTGGAAAACGTAACTTTGATCGATGTGGATCAGCTTTCGCAAAAAATAAACGAAACGATGCATCTGCGCAAAAAAGAAATCCCAAAAGCGGAAGCCATCATCAAAGAAATGGCAAAGGAATTTGCCGATTGGGAAAAGAAAAGGAAATTGGCACCGCAGATCAATCATTTCAAAAATTATTTGAAAAGAATCGAAGAAAATGAAATGCACAACATCCACAAAAAGTTTCATTATGCCAAGATCGAAGATATGGAACTGTCTAACAATCTGATCCAAAAAATCACCAACCGATTTGCCAAATACATTACAGAAAACCCTTCCCGAGCAGATGAAATAGCAAAATTGATGGATGATATTCTCGATATTCACAAACAAGAAACCGATGAAGACCATACGAATAGGAACTAGAAATAGTCCGCTGGCTCTTTGGCAAGCGCAGGAAGTTGCAGCAAAAATCAAAAATATTGGTCTGCAGACTGAGATTGTGCCGATCGTCAGCTCTGGTGACAAAAATCTTACTAAACCGCTGTACGCCTTAGGAATTACGGGTATTTTTACGAAAGATCTGGACATTGCGTTACTTCATGATGACATCGACATTGCCGCGCATTCCTTAAAAGATGTTCCGACGATTTTGCCCGAAAATATTCACATTTCGGCAGTCTTGGAACGGGATTTTCCGGAGGATGTTTTGGTAAGAAATAAAGATGCCCAACCTTTGGAACTGAATGTTCTGAAAATCGCGACCAGCAGCTTGAGAAGACGTGCTTTTTGGCTCAAGGAGTTTCCGGAAACTGAATTTACGGATATCCGCGGAAATGTCCAAACGCGCCTGACAAAATTAGATGGCGGAGTGGCTGACGCTACAATTTTTTCTTTGGCGGGAATCAAACGAATGAATCTGGATGTTGACTATGAGCAGATTCCGTTTTTATTGCAAGCACCTTCCCAAGGTGTTGTGGCAATCGCCAGCAAAATTGACAATTTACAACTTAGGGAAATTTTAAAATCTATTTCTCACAAGGAAACCGAGATTTGCATTACTATTGAAAGAGAATTTCTGAAGACTTTGGAAGGCGGCTGCACGGCGCCCATTGGTGCAAAAGCGGAATTGTTGAATGGTGAAATCAGATTTCTTGGAAGACTTTGCTCGCTCGATGGTAAAAATTGCATCGAAACGGATGAGATTTTTGATTGGAATGAGTCTGAGAATTTTGGAGAGAAACTCGCTTTGAAAATTCTGGAAAACGGCGGAAGAGAATTGATGGAGGAGATTAGAAATAGTATTTAGTTATTAATTAATCAGTTTTTTAGTTCGCTCTTTGAGTCAATATTGAATGCATTGTCAGTGGAAGGCTCTCGTAGACTTTATAAATATGAAAATCCTTTTTACAAAATCATTGGATCACGAAAAAGTTGCCGAGAAATTGGGAATCGCCGCACTGAGCGGAGTCGAAGTGGCGGTTGATTTTGTGGAGGTCATTAAAACAGAATTCATTAAAACGAAAACTTTCGATTTGAAGAATTATTCATTGATTTTCAGCAGTGTGAATGGCGTGAAAGGCTTCTTTGAAAATGCTTTTGATGCAGATGAGAATTTTGCTGAGAAAAAATTTAATAAAATCTACGCCGTTGGTTCGCAGACGAAAAAGGAGTTGAGGAAATATAATTTCGGGACTTTCAAACTTTGTAAGAATGCGATTGAACTTTCACAGTTTATCATGGAAAATTCCGTTTGTGAGAAGTTTTTACATTTTTGCGGCGATCTGGCTTTGGATATTTTGGATGAAAAATTGCAGTCGCAAAATATTTCGTACCAAAAAATCCCTGTTTACAGAACCGCATTGCTCTTTCCGAAAATCGATGAGAAATATCAGGCGGTGGTCTTCTTCAGTCCGAGCGGAGTTCGTAGTTTTGCGAAATTCAATAGTTTTGAGGATCTTAAGATTTTTTCAATTGGATCTACCACGACTTCGGAATTGGAGAAACTGACGGAAAATAAAATCATTACAAGCCAAGAAAATACCTTAACAGATTTGTTGGATTTGATTTCTAAGGCAAATTCAACTGCTGGCGAAACTGATTTGAAAGATTAGACGCCAAATTGTGCGAAGCGCGCCCCGACTTGAACGGAGCTCTTTTTCTTTTTTTGCAAAAAAAGAAAAAAGCGGGAGTGGAAGGCGGATAAAGGCGCCCAAAAAATGTAAGAATATGATAAAGAACGACCTATATTTAAAAGCCTTGCGAGGCGAAACCGTGGAAAGACCACCGGTTTGGATGATGAGGCAAGCCGGAAGATACCTGCCGGAATTCATGGCGTTGCGCGACAAATACGACTTTTTCACCAGATGCCGCACGCCGGAATTGGCTTCGGAAATTACCGTTCAGCCTATCCGCAGATTTCCTTTGGACGCTGCGATTTTGTTCTCCGATATTTTAGTGATTCCGCAAGCGATGGGCATCGATTTCAAAATGAAGGAATCTGTGGGACCTTGGCTAGAGAAGCCCATTAGAACTGCCCAACAGGTTGACGATGTGATAGTTCCGAATGTCAACGAAACATTAGGTTACGTTTTCGATGCGATAGAAATGACTTTGGAGAAGCTGGACAACGAGGTTCCGCTGATCGGGTTTGCTGGTTCGCCTTGGACGATTTTCTGCTATTGCATCGAAGGAAGAGGTTCTAAGGATTTCAATATCGCAAAGTCATTTTGTTTCTTGCAAACTGAAGCGGCGCACAAATTATTGCAAAAAATTACGGACACGACGATTGCTTATCTGAAAAGAAAAGTAGAGAAAGGCGTTTCTGCGGTTCAGGTTTTTGACAGTTGGGGCGGAATGCTATCGCCGGCTGATTATCAGGAGTTTTCCTGGCCATACATCAATCAGATTGTGGAAGCTTTGGCGCCGTTGACGCACGTTGTGGTTTTCGGGAAAGGCTGCTGGTTTGCGTTGGAAGATATGACGAAATCTAAAGCGTCTGCTTTGGGTGTTGACTGGACGATTACGCCAGAATTGGCTAGAAAATTCACGAATAATTCTGTGACACTTCAAGGGAATTTTGATCCTTCAAGACTGCACTCGACGCCGGAGACCATTCGGAAAATGGTTCACGAGATGATTGACCGCTTTGGAAAAGACAAATACATTGTAAATCTCGGACACGGGATTCTGCCCAATATTCCGGTTGAAAATGCGGAAGCTTTTATCAAGGCTGTTGTCGATTGGAAAGCATAAAAAAAACCAGAGCAATTTGGACTGCACCCAAAAGATTAGACAAAATTAAACAATATTATTAGAGGAAAGAGTTCGGTACTGTACCGGACTCTTTCCTTTTAAATTGAGTCTTATTCTGTCGTGGTTGTAATAATTGATGTATTCTTTTATTTTTTTCT
>JAKLPS010000002.1 GCA_022013695.1 Weeksellaceae bacterium | reverse complement strand
TATGAAAAACAGCACGCTGAAAATAAAAAGAAACGGCCCGAAGAAGGTCTTGACGATATATTGATCTAATTTTTTCAAGTCAGAAATTTAAACCTCAAAAATACTGCAAAAAAACAATAGTAACATCCAACTTATTATTTTAGCAAATTTTTTAATGTCTTGATGTAAGCTTCAACTTCCTGCGAACCTTAATAAAGATCCGATTGACGATCGGCCAAAATAATCAGTCTTTTTTCTGTTTTAAATATGCGTAGAAGCCAACCGGATTATCAAATCTATCCGTCTATTATCTACCCTTGATGCGCTCTCCTTCAACTAAAAAATATAATCCGTACTCAAGAAATTGGAATCATGGTCTCGTACAATCGAGTTCAATAAAGTTTTGTTGGACTCCGTTATTTTTGTAGCCACCAAAGAACGAATAGAAAACGACCTCAAAGCATCAAAAACGGAAAGTGTTCCCTCGGCGCTGTCTTTTCTACCCGTAAATGGGAAAACGTCGGGACCTCGCTGCGCTTGGCAATTGATATTTACACGGCTTACCAAGTTCACAAAGGCGTCAATGAGTCTGGAGGTTTCCATCGGATCTTCGCTGAAAACGCTCACTTGCATCCCGTGATTGGCATTGACCTGATAGTCGATTGGTTCCGAAATATCATCAAATGGAACAACAGGAATGATGGGACCGAATTGCTCCTCGTGGTAGAGTTTCATTTGGTCGTTTACCGGATAAACTACCGCCGGAAAGACGAAGGAAGCCTTGTTGTAACCTCCGTTGTCATTCAGCACTTTTGCCCCTTTTTCCAAAGCATCGTCGATACATTCTTTCAGATAAGGCGGCTTGTTGACTTCGGGAAGTGGCGTGATTTTCACATCTTTTTCCCACGGCAAGCCAGCTTTCATGGCGGAAACGGCAGCACTTAATTTCTGTGTAAATTCTTCTGCCACATCTTTCTGTACAAAGATAAGCTTCAGAGCGGTACATCGTTGCCCGTTGAAGGAAAGGGCGCCCAAGATGCATTCGCTCACCGCAACATCGATGTTCGCATGTTTAGTCACGATGGCTGCATTTTTGGCATCGAGGCTCAAGATTGCCCGCAGTCTATTCACTTTTGGATGCAGTTTTTTCAGTCCGTTTGCCACTTTGCTGGATCCGATGAAAGCCAGAACATTCACTTTTCCGCTTTCCATAATCGGTGTGATGATCTCGGAACCTTTTCCGTAAAGTGTGTTCACGGTTCCTTTGGGAAACGCTTCCTGGAAAGCTTTTAGCAAAGGATAATGGGCGAGAACACCGTGTTTGGGTAATTTGAAAATTATGGTATTTCCCATCAGCAGAGCTGGAATCATCGTCGTGAAAATCTCATTTAGTGGATAATTAAATGGCCCCATACTGAGAACAACGCCCAGCGGCGCCCGTCGGATTTGCGCAATCGTGCCTTCCGCTTCTTGGAATCTGGAGGACTCGCGGTCGAGATCTTTCAAGGCATCAATGGTGAGGTTGATGTAATCGACGGTTCGGTCAAATTCTTTGGTGGAGTCGGGCAGGGTTTTTCCAATTTCCCACATCAGAAGCTTGATGACGAGATCTCGCTGCTGAATCATCAGATAAACAAATTTCTGCATACATTTGATTCGTGCTTCTACCGACATCGTTGGCCACTCGCCGAGTCCGTTGTCATAGGC
This sequence comes from Weeksellaceae bacterium, assembly GCA_022013695.1. Classification (GTDB taxonomy): domain Bacteria; phylum Bacteroidota; class Bacteroidia; order Flavobacteriales; family Weeksellaceae; genus Epilithonimonas. The sequence goes on along the minus strand of JAKLPS010000002.1, from coordinate 13,428 downwards.
TGTTACCGAGGCTTCCAACACGTCCATCGCTTCTTTTGCACTAATGTTTGGGATGCTTCCCAGCAATTTTCTTTGCAATCCATTTTCAGTGGGGATGCAAACGGGCGAGTAGATCTCGGTCACGTCGCCGTTCCATTGGATTAGTTCTCCGTTTAGCAGATATTCTCTTTGGTGGATGACGGGAACTTTGTATTCTTCGGGGATATCGTTTTCGCTTTTGAAAAGGTCTTGGAAAGTAGGGTTTTCTGAACTCATGAGATATTTTTTTTGCTGTTAAATTTGTTCTTGTTAATGCTAATAAATTTACGGATAAAGATTCATTGTGAGAAGATCTTAACATAAATTTATTCTTTGAAATTAAAAAAACTCAACCGGAAAGTTGAGTTAGTATTTATGTTAAAAATCCATCTAGTCTGTAGATTTGAGTGCCCAGGCGATCAACGCAGGTTGCATAAAAAGCCGAGCAAATCTCTTGTTATCGGAGTTGAGCCCAAAAGAATTTCGTCTTTCCTTGTACTGCGTATAATTTCCGGGGAAGACGGCAACGAAGAGGGCTGCCGCAATCTTACCCACCAGCGATTCATATTTCTTTGGTGCTGCAATGATGGCAGCTCCGATTGCGATTTCCACATATCCTGAATAGACCACGGTATCATCTTTTTCTAAGGGAACCCACTCGGGCACTTGGGCCTGAAATTCTTTTCTTGCAAAGCTAAGATGCGCGATGCCTGCGCTGATAAGCATAGCGCCCAGACCGTATTTTGCCACTGTTTTGATTGTATTTGATTCCATAATGAACGATTTGTTCTGATCACTTCAAGAATGATTCCAAAAAAATAGCACGGGCTATTAAATGATTTGGTTTTGAATGATTAAGAGCCTATTTAGAACTATTCAAACTTCTTATTATTTTTTGTTTGCCCCAACGCTAAAGGGAGCGAAACGAACTCAGTCTTCATTAGAATTACGCGCTTTAGGTTTTTGGAAATTAATCTAAATGAATTTGAGCAGGTTTTGAAAGTTCAAAATTCTATTTAGTGCAATCCTTAATAAAAAGAGATAAATTTGTTTAAAATTTAAAATATGTTTTCAAAAATAGTTTTCAGTACCATATTTTGTTTCTCAGCATGGGCTTTTGCACAAAGTTCTAAAACCGCCAACACCGTTTTGATGGGCGGAAATGCCGTACATACCTATGCCAAATTGCCGGCGGTGAATCAGAGGGCGCCGCAATTCAGTTTGGCTGGTGTGGATATGAAAGACCAGAATCTGGATTCCTACAAAGGGAAATATCTGATTCTGAACATTTTCCCCAGCGTGGACACGGGCGTTTGTTCGGCGTCAGTCCGTCATTTCAATGAGGATGCAGCAGACCTTCCGAATACGGTTGTGCTTTGTATCTCCAAAGATCTTCCTTTTGCACAGAAGAGATTTTGTGGGGCAGAAGGCATTAAAAATGTCGTGATGCTATCCGATTTCCGATCCGACTTTGGAAAAACGTATGGCGTAGAACTCACAGATTCTCCTATGAAAGGACTTTTGAGCAGAGCGGTTGTGGTGATAGATCCGTCCGGGAAGATTGTTTATGAAGAACAGGTGAGCGATATTTCTCACGAGCCGAATTATGAAGCGGCGATGAAGGCGGTGAAATTGTAAGATATTTTGCGGATTTACGATAAATACTACATTTAACCTGCTTCAAAAGCAGGTTTTCTCAATTTAAAGAATCAATATGAAAATACCTCGGATCTGGATATTGAAATTTGAAATCTAAATCAGAAATCAATTTTTGGGGCGAAATAATTCTGCCATTGTTAGATCTTTTTCCAGAGTAGGGAAGTCCGTTCTGCGCATTGATCACTTCTTCTTTGTTCGGATGAATGGGCGCGACGATGTTATAAATTTTTGATTGGGATTGATTGACCACCATTTTTTCCACTGCGGAACAGATATCCGCATAATGAATATGATTCACCAGCATCTCCAAATTGCTGATATTGTAATTATTTAAAAGCCTTTCACCGCCCATTAATCCGGCTAACCTAAGAATATTAGTATGCGGAAATTGCTCTAAAATGAAATTTTCACTTTCCACTTCCTCCGCTGGTTTGTCGTCTTCAATGAATTCTTTGTCGATCTCAGGATAAACGCCGGTGGAGCTCATCAGGAAAAGCTGACCTTTATAATCGCCGAGGAAATTGAGGAGGTTTTGACGCTTATAATTCATCGGAATTTGCGCTCCTCTAATGCCCGAAAACGGAACGCTGATGATGATGGCATCCAGGTCTTTTGCAACTTCCCACGGTTTCATATCGGAATCCAGTTCATCTGGAAAACTGACTAGAGTAGCGTGGTAGCCTTTGGCGTTGAGGTCTTGAGCTTTGGAAGGGGTAGTTGTGGTCGCGAATATGTTGTATCGGTTGGATAGTCTTTCTGCAATGTGAGTTCCGAGCCAGCCGCAGCCGATGATTCCTAGGTTTTTCATTGTGGGTAAATTTCGGAGTTTATTCCTTTGGAAGTAATACTTATTTAAAATCAGTGAAGGAGTTAGTCTTCTTAATATTATTAATTTAATTATGAATGCATAATTAATTCAAGGCATATATGTAAAAAAAAAGTCTCATAGGTTGAGACTTAAATAATTATAAAACAAATAAATATCTATTTATTTTTATCTTCATATAATTTCACAAAATTTGTTACTGGTATCATAATTGGAGACATACCAGCTTTAGCAGAAATGGTAGCTGCATTTTCTCGAATAAACGGAAAAATAATTGCAGCAGCATTTATGTGAGCAAACCTCTCAAGTTTATTTTCAAAATCTTCCTCCTCTTTAAAATTTTCTTCTAATTCAAACTGGGCAACGTGAGTTGATGAATATTTGAATTGAGGATTTAAACCCTCTTGGGATTTTAAATCCAAATTTAGGATATACTCAAAACTAACAATTAATACATTTTCAGCAGTTATACCATGTGAAATATTTATATCAGTATTTAATTCAAAATTGTCTTCAAATTCTAAAACAGATTCTCGTTCAAAAGCTGTTTTAACTAATATAATATCATTTAATTTTGTTTTCATAATTAACCTTAAGCTGCGAAAGCAAATTCATCATCTTCCCTTTCAATCACAATTGTTTCTTTAGAAATTTTTCTTACCAAGAATAATGGTTGATTATAAGGTGTTTTTTCAGAGTAATGAGATTTAAAACTATTTGTTGTTTTTGATATATTTATTGTCTTAATTTCTAAAATTGAAGTAGGAATATATTCAAATACTAATTCATCAAAAGATAAGTTTTGATTTAATGAAATGAATGACAACGATTCATTTGGAAAAAAGTTAATAAATTCTCTATCAATAATCATTGCAACTTTTGCAATTACATTATCTAAATCTTCTTTTGGATGAATACATATAAAATGATCATTGTCAAAAGCATCAAAGTAATATTTAATTGTTGTAGCCGGATATTCATCAGTTAAATCAAATAATTTACTTTTTAAAAATTCTTTAGAAGTCATCAATTAATATTTTAAATTTTTCTCTAAAATGTACAGTTTTTTTTCTTGTATCTTCCGTGTTAATCACAAATGCCATACCATAGTCTGCGTTCGTTCTTTCCTTCTTCAATAGATTAAGCTCACCAAAAATACTTAAAGCATTAATTCCTTTTTCATCTAATTTAGTTTTAACTAAATTAATTACCTTGTTATGTGATTCTTTATCATTAGCAAAATTACGAATTTCTTTTTCTGTATATCTGCAATGAATATTTAAGAAATGATTGAGCAATTGAAGACATGAGTAATAATAACAATGTATACTAGAGTTCTTTTGGTTGTTACTAACCAAAATTTCTGCAGAATCAAATGTTTTATCAGACTTTTCTTCAAAATTGTTTGCTGCCATTCAGTGTGCAAAGGTATTAAAAAACTAAGATATACAATTGTTTTATATTATGATACAACCCAACAACATTTTATTAATTATTTTGGAACATTTAATTTTTAGTGAAAATAGATTAAATCCATTGTATCTAAAGTTTTAAAACAAACTTTCATCCACAAAATTAGGCAACGTCACCTTCAGATTCGGCTCGGCTTCCATTGCTCTTTTAATGGCGAAAACAGCCCCTTCATTTCTGGCCCAGCTTCGTCGGGAAATTCCGTTGTTCACGTCCCAGAAAAGCATAGATTTTAATCTTCTGTCGGCATCATCGCTTCCATCGAGCAACATCCCGAAACCACCGTTGATCACTTCGCCCCAGCCAACGCCGCCACCGTTGTGAATACTCACCCAGGTCGCCCCACGGAAGCTGTCGCCAATCACATTCTGGATCGCCATATCTGCCGTAAATCTCGAGCCGTCATAAATGTTGGAAGTCTCTCTGTACGGCGAATCCGTCCCCGAAACATCGTGATGGTCTCTTCCCAAAACCACCGCCCCGATTTCTCCGTTGGCAATGGCTTTGTTGAAGGCTTCAGCGATTTTCATTCGTCCTTCGGCATCTGCGTATAAAATTCTCGCCTGCGAACCAACGACCAGATTGTTTTCCTGAGCGCCTTTGATCCACGTGATATTGTCTTTCATTTGTTGCTGGATTTCTTCAGGAGACGTTTTAATCATTTCCACTAAAACCTGACAGGCAATTTCATCGGTTTTCTGCAAATCTTCCGGTTTTCCGCTGGTACAAACCCAACGGAACGGCCCGAAACCATAATCAAAACACATCGGTCCCATAATATCCTGAACGTAACTAGGATATTTGAACTCCCTTCCAATTGTGGGATTTTCAGACATTACATCGGCTCCGGCTCTGGAAGCTTCGAGTAAAAAGGCATTGCCGTAATCGAAGAAATAGGTTCCTTTTGCGGTATGTTTGTTGATGGCGGAAGCGTGTCTTCTCAAGGTCTCCTGAACTTTTTCTTTGAATAACTCAGGGTTTTCTGCCATCATTGTATTGGATTCCTCAAAGGTTTGCCCGACCGGATAATAACCGCCCGCCCAGGGATTGTGAAGCGAAGTCTGGTCTGAACCAATATCGATTTTCAAATTTTCTTCATCAAATTTTTCCCAGATATCAACGATATTTCCAAGGTAAGCCAAAGAAACTGTTTCCTGATTTTCCTGAGCTTTTCTTACTCTTGTCACCAATTCATCCAGATTTTCGTGGATTTCGTCCACCCATTTCTGTTCGTGACGTATTTTTGTAACCTTAGGATTCACATCCGCACAAACGGTGATGCAACCGGCGATATTTCCCGCTTTTGGCTGAGCTCCGGACATTCCGCCCAAACCTGACGTGACGAAAAGTCCCTTCGTGGACTGCCCAAATGGGAGCGACATTTCTCCTCCTTTGGGGTCAGGGGAGGATATTTTTCTGAACGCGTTCAAAACTGTAATCGTGGTTCCGTGCACAATTCCCTGCGGGCCGATGTACATATAACTTCCCGCTGTCATTTGTCCGTACTGCGAAACGCCCAGCGCATTAAACTTTTCCCAATCATCTGGCTTGGAATAGTTTGGAATCATCATCCCATTTGTTACCACAACTCTTGGTGCATCTTTATTAGAAGGAAATAATCCCATCGGATGACCGGAATACATCGTCAAAGTTTGTTCGTCCGTCATTTCCGACAGATATTTTATCGTCAACAGATATTGCGCCCAGTTCTGGAAAACGGCACCGTTTCCGCCATAAGTTATCAGTTCGTGCGGATGTTGCGCCACCGCAGGATCCAGGTTGTTCTGAATCATCAGCATAATGGCTTTTGCCTGCTCAGATTTTCCGGGATATTCTGCAATATCTCTCGCTTTCATCTCGTAATCCGGACGGAAGCGGTACATATAAATTCTGCCGTATTTTTCCAGCTCTTCCCTGAATTCCGGCAACAGTTCTACGTGGAATTTAGGTTCGAAATAGCGTAAAGCGTTTTTCAGAGCGAGTTTTTTCTCTTCTTCTGTTAGAATTTCTTTACGTTTCGGAGCGTGATTGATATTAGAATCGTATGGTTTTAGCTGAGGTAATTCGCTGGGAATTCCTTGTTGGACTTGTTGCTGGAAAGTCATTATATAGTTGATGGTTGTTTGTTGATAGTTGATGGATTTTTTTGTGGGTTTAAAGATATTTAATTTGGAAAATATATCGTAATGAATTGCGCAAAAATTCCCCTCCTCGGGAGGGATAAATTTGAAATTACAAATTTCAGATTTCCGGGGTGGTTAATAACGATAATGAAGAATAATAAACGCTTACAAATCCTTCATCACAAATTATTCTTCACATCAAAATCAGTCATTCTGAATATTTTTAAATTCAAAGCTTCCAAATATTCTTGCCTTATTCCATCATAAAGTCCTTTTTCGTCGTGACTCGAACCATCGATTTCAATGATTAGTCCAAGAGTTTTAACATAAAAATCGACAATGTAGTTTCCGATAATTCTTTGTCTGTCGAAATCTATACTGTGAAATGTTCTTGCTCGAACTTGTTTCCAGAAAAGCACTTCGCTCAGGATTCCGGCGGCGTGTACCGCTTAATAATTTTTTTAGATGCGGATTGTAGGGTATGCTTTCCACTTAATTCCCTCGTATCGGGATGCCGTGGATGCGTTAGGATTTCTTTTATTTGCGTGGTTTTCTAGCGACCACCCCGTCAAAAATTCTTTGAATTTTTGCCCCTCCAAAGGAGGGGAATTTTCAATGCAATAACTTAAATTTGGAACAATGGTTTTTATAGGAATCTAATTTATGAAATATCAAAACGCAATTACAAAAATTAGAATTTCTCCATGAAAAACGATCAGAAAAGTAAAGAAAGATGAATATTTTATGGCGGCAACGACCTTTGTAAGGAAGCCTATCGCAAGTATGACTTATGACGGAATTGCTTCCTCAAAAACAGTTCCGACTGATACGAATTTACAAAACAAAAACTTGCCAAATAGGGCAAGTTTTGAACATTTTTTATTCGACGAGATCTACATTTTCTTCTTCGTGGTCGTCGTCATTATCGCTGGTGCTCCAATAATTATTTTCTTCATCTTCCGAGCCGATTTCTTCCATTTCATCATCGTCTTCCACGCCCGGGATGTCCAATCCTTTATCGGGTTTATCGTCGTCTATATCTTGGTGATAAATGGGATTTCCATCGCCGTCCAGAGGGAGGATTTCTTCTTTTTCGAAAATATCTTCGGCTGGATTATATTCCATTTCTCTAAGTTTTCTGTCCTGTTCGTTGAAGTTATCTTGCGGTGTCATAGCATTTTATTTTTTGATTATCTTATTAAGCACAAATATGATTCCATGCTTGCCTTAAAAGCTGTTTTTTTTAAAATTTATGACAAAAAAGCAACGATTAGAAAATTGTTTCCGATTCTGCAGTTTGAACTGATGTTTCACTTTTTTGTTACTCTATTTTCGTTGGTCTTTCCTTATCTTTTGTGAAAAAGAATTTGATGACAATCGGCAAAGTGGTAACGACTAGGATTATCAGAATAATAATCTCTAATTTCTCCTTTAGATCGATGCCAAACTGGTCGAGAAATAATTTGTCCAGATAATGTCCGGCAAAGATGATCACAAATGACCACGAAAAAGCACCAATAACGTTGTAATAGAAAAATTTTTTCTTATCCATTTTCACAATACCTGCAACGATGGGTGCAAAGGTTCTCACAATGGGAAGAAATCTTGCCAAAATAACGGCAATCGTCCCGTGCTCCTCAAAGAAATCGTGGGCTTTGAAAAGGTATTTTTTCTTGAAGAGAAAGGTGTCTTTTTTTTCATAGAGTAGCGGCCCGCTTTTGTAGCCAAACCAGTATCCCACTTCGTTCCCAAGAATCGCTGCAAAGGCAACGGCACTTGCCAATATAGACGTATCCAAAAAATCGGAACCGGTGGAACCAAAGGTGCTGTCTATGATATTGACGGCATAGATGCCGGATATGAAAAGTAAACTGTCGCCCGGCAAAAAAAAGCCTACAAAGAGACCGGTTTCTGCGAAAATGATAAATAAAATGAGCCAAAAACCACCCAATTTGATGTAAAATTCAGGGTTTAGTAAGTCTTTCCAGCTTTCGAAATGTTCCATAGTTGTCCGTCTTCCGCAAATATATTAAAAGCAAATTGAAATCCTTCGCTTAAAATCAATTTTAGGACTATTTAACGAACCAGCAAATTTTACAGATCATATTTATTTTTCCATTTATCCTTCAGCTGTTCGCGGATTTTGTTCTCCGTCGAGTTAGTCGCAGGATGGTAAAAGGTGGTTCCCGAAATCTCCTCCGGCAAAAATTCGAGATCTACAAAATGACCTTCATAAGAATGTGCGTACTGATAATCTTTGCCATAGTCTAAGTTCTTCATCAGTTTCGTCGGCGCATTGCGCAGATGGAGCGGCACGGGCAAGTTTCCGGTTTTCTTTACCAAAGCCATGGCTTCATCAATGGCGTTGTAAGTAGAATTGCTTTTGGGCGAAACCGCGAGATAAACAGCCGTTTCGCTCAATATAATTCGCGCTTCCGGATTGCCGATGATATTGATTGCCTGAAAACAATTATTGGCCACAACAAGGGCGTTGGGATTTGCCAAACCAATATCTTCCGCCGCCAAAATCAGCATTCTGCGGGCAATGAATTTGATGTCTTCGCCGCCCACCAGCATCCGCGCAAGCCAATAGACCGCACCGTTTGGGTCGGAGCCCCGCATCGATTTGATGAAAGCCGAGATAATATCGTAATGTTGCTCGCCGTTTTTGTCGTACAAGGCCATATTTTCCTGCAAAACAGCGAGGACATCTTTGTTGGAGATTTTATTTTTCTTTAAGGATTTGAACTGATTCAGCACCAATTCAACGGCGTTGATCAGCTTTCTGGCATCGCCACCCGAATATTGGATGAAGGCCTGCTTTTCCTCCAAAACGAATTTGCTTTGGTGCAGTTCATTGTATTTGGCAACGGCGATGTCGGCCAGTTCTTCCAGTTTTTCGAATGTCAATGCTTTTAGTACATAGACCTGCGTTCGGGATAGCAATGCCGAAACCACTTCGAAGCTTGGGTTTTCCGTGGTGGCTCCAATCAGGACAATCCAACCTTTTTCGACCGCGTGGAGCAAAGAATCTTGCTGAGATTTGTTGAATCTGTGGATCTCATCGATGAAGAGTATCGGACTTTTGCCGGAAAAGAGATTTTGTTTTTTGGCTTCCTCGATGATGTCTCGCACATCTTTCACGCCGGCAGAAACGGCGGACAATTTGTAAAACTTACGACCCGATTTTTCGGAGATGATTTCTGCAATCGTGGTTTTGCCGGTTCCGGGCGGTCCCCAAAAAATCAGGGAATTGAGTGTATCGTTGTCCATCATCCGCTTGATGGTTCCGGATTTTCCGGTGAGATGTTCTTGTCCTAGGACTTCCTCGAGGGTTTTTGGTCGTAGAATTTCGGCTAACGGAATATTCTCATTCATCTATCAAAATTACGGAAATTAAATAGTTTGCAAAAAGATATTGGAGTTGTACTTTACCAATCGAGGCTTCCAAAAGCTCAGACTGACGATTTTAAAAATTATGCGCTGGCAATGGCGAAAAACTGTCCAATTTAAAAACTTTTATGAAAAAAGTAAAATATTTATTGTTTATCAATAAATATTTTTTGATATTTGCATCATTAAATAATTTACAAAATGAATACAAAACAAATTCTCAATGTTCTTAATGTGCTGGCCTGGATCGCCTTCATCGGTTTGTGTATCAAAACCGGAGCACTCATCTTCAATCTGATCTTTAGTTTATTTATCAATCCACAAGCGACGCACAATCTGTATTTGGGTCTGGATCTTTCCATTTTGCATCAAAGCAATCTCACCGAATATATTTCTTTGATGTCCTTCTTTATTTTCATCGCAGGACTGCAAGCCTACTTGTTTTTCGTCACGACCCGATTATTTGAAAAAATCAACCTCGAAAATCCATTCAATGACATCGTTTCTAAGCTGATTGTCAAGATCAGTTATGTGGCTTTGGAAATAGGAATTTTAAGCATTATTACAGAAAATTATGCGCAAAGATTGGTGAAAAAAGGAATAAAATTGCCCGATGTGAATGACTTTGTCACTTCTTCGTCAGAATATATTTTCCTGGCAGGAATCATCTATGTTATTGCTCAAATCTTCAAAAGAGGCATCGAACTGCAAAATGAACACGAACTAACCATCTAAACTATGCCGATAATTGTAAACCTGGATGTGATGATGGCCAAACGAAAAATGTCATTGAATGAGCTTTCCGAAAAAGTAGATTTGACATTATCCAATCTTTCGATTTTGAAAACCGGCAAGGCAAAAGCCATCAGGTTCAGTACTTTAGAAGCCATTTGCAAGGCGTTGGACTGCCAGCCCGCCGATATTTTGGAATATAGAAGAGAGTAGTGCTACAGCTTTCTGCTGATCACGTAATCCAGCATCAACTTCAGCGCATCTTTTGCTTCATTATCGGGAAATTCGGATAGTATTTCCAGTGCTTTTTGCTGGTAATCTTTCATCGTTTGGATCGCATAATCCATTCCGCCGGAGGATTTTACGAAGTCTATCAGCTCGCGCACCCTTTTGCCGTCGGTGTTGTGGCGCTTTATCGTGGCAAAATATTTTTTGTAATTCTCGGGACTCGCGTTTTTCAAAGTATAGATCAGCGGCAAAGTCATCTTCTGCTCTTTGATGTCGATCCCGACGGGCTTTCCGATGATATTGCTGGTTTGATAATCAAAAAGATCATCTTTGATTTGGAAAGCCATTCCCGTGTAAGTGCCGAACAGTTGCATTTTTTTCGCCGTTTCTGCGTCCACATTGTTGGAGAGCACGCCCACCTCACAGCAAGCCGCAATCAAAGTGGCCGTTTTCTGCCGGATGATTTCGTAATAGATTTCTTCCGTAATATCCAGTTTGCGGGCTTTCTCCAGCTGCAGGAGTTCGCCTTCAGACATCTCGCGTATCGTTCGGGAAATCACTGCCAGGAGGTCATAATCCTTGTTATCAGTCGATAGCAAAACTGACTTAGAAAGCAGGTAATCGCCTACCAATACTGCAATCTTGTTCTTCCAAAGCGCATTGATCGAGAAGAAATTTCGGCGTTTGAAGCTCTCGTCCACCACATCATCGTGGACCAAAGTGGCCGTGTGGATCAGCTCAATCATACTCGCGCCGCGAAAGGTCTTTTCGTTCACGTTGCCCACAAGTTTGGCGCAGAGAAAGACGAACATCGGGCGCATCTGTTTACCCTTTGTGGTCACCACAAAACGCGTGACTTTGTCCAGCAGCGGCACATTACTCTTCATAGATTCGTAAAACTTTTGCTCGAAAAGTTTCATTTCCTCAGAGATCGGCGCTTTGATCAGTTCTACGGTATTTGCCACTTTGTACGTTTAGGTATGCTATTTTTTTGGAGCAAGACGATTCAGCTTCTTTTCACGGGTTCCACCCGCTTTCCGTTGCAATCTTTTTTTTCCCGCCCAAGATCCATCTCCCGAGGAGAGGTCTAGCAGCCGCAAAAAAAAAGGATTTCCACTGCAATCGGGGCTATGTTGACGATTGGTCTGTCGATTGATCCACAATTATTAATAAAAAATTTTAGCAGATGGGATTAGTCTAATCTCTAATATGTCGGTTCTAAAATCTCTTAACAAGTCTGCAAATATAATTATTCTAAATCTTTAAACGGAATAAAATAAAGACTTTGAGGCACTTTTTTGATTTTGATGCTGAAGCGTTCGCCCGAGATATACAGTCCCTTTTCCGTCGCAGCAACCCCTTCGATTTGTCCAATGTTGTACGCTTTTCCGAGGTAATATTTTTTCGCCGGCTTGCGAAAAAAGAGCGGTTCCGAATCTTCCTTTTCGAAGATTATCAGGTAAACATTGGCTTTTTTGGTGTAGCCCACTGCGTACAATTTGTTGCCGAAAAACGAGGCATCCGTCACTACAAATCCCGTATCGAAAGATTCCAGCTTCTGAGCGGGCTGATTTTCCGTCAGATTTTTATCGATTAAATAATGAGAAACCGTGTTGGTAAGCCATTCTTTGGTGAAAATATGGAGTTTTCCATCTATGACAATCATCGCTTCTGCGTCAAAATTATTGTTGATGTTTTTTGGTGCAAAATCCGTTTGCTCGGGATAATAAAAAGGAATAGATTGGACAGAATCTATCAGGATAGAATCATTTCTGAACGGCAGTTTATACACTTTCAGATCTTGCCTTGTTCCGAGGTTATTTCCAAAATCTCCGATGTAGAAATTTTCGCCATCAGTGGTAAGCGCTTCCCAATCGATGTTTTTAAGACCCGTTTGGAAGGTCTTTTTGATGGACGAACTGCCTGGTTTTATTTCAAAAATTTCACTCGTATTTCCGCTATCGTTGAAGGAGAAAAGTCTTCCGCCCAGCGCCGCCAGTCCGGAACTTTCTCTTAGCGAATCGCTGAGTACCGCAATTTTGTACTGGTTGAGATTTAGCTTTGGAATATTTTGTGCCGAGAGTTGGAGGCTCAGCCAAAGAAAGACGAAATAGCAAATCCTTTTCATACGGTACAAAAATAGGAATAGATTTTTGGAAATGAAGAATGAAGCGTTGCGGCGATTTTTATAAACCCCAATCTTGCAGACCAATATATTTTAGGCAAAATTGTATTGCAATCTTCCAAATTGATCATTTTCGAACCAGAAGATTTGATTATTTATTTTCTTCTCTGCGTTGAGTTTCCTTCGAGTTTTCTTTCACACTTCTTCGAAAGGTCTTCGAAAAAAGTACCGTTTTTCCGAACAAGAGTCGAACAGCTTTCGAACAGTTCTGCAAGAAAAGGCTTTTTTTGGTGGGTTTAATCGCCGGAAAATTGGAATGTTGCGAAAGAGGATTTCCAACGTTTTTTTTCTGCTCTGCTTTCGGGTTGATTCTTTAGTTTTTTTAATTTTTTAGTTTTTTTTGGTTCAAAAAGCTGTCGATTGTTGCAACATCGGTTTTTTTGTATGATGATGTTTTTTTGTGTTCCGGGATATCAAAACCGGTTACTTTGCATTGGTTGCGACATAGTTATGCTACTCATTTGTTGGAAAGCGGAACAGATTTGAGGTATATTCAAGAGTTGTTGGGACATAACAGTAGTAAAACCACTGAAATATACACCCACGTGAGTACTAAAAGTATTCAACAAATTAAAAGTCAGTTTGATGATTTGTAGGATTATAAATAAATACTATATTTAACCTGTTGTGCATTTAGGAATTAAATAAAAAAAAGATTGTTCAATTGGATAAAAATCCGTATATTTAATTGATTATCAAGTAATTAAATAAATGAACAATCTTACTCAAAACTACAAAATTATTTTAAAAGAATTGACAAAAACTTGCAGTCATATCCAATCCAATAAACAAAT
>JAKLPS010000011.1 GCA_022013695.1 Weeksellaceae bacterium | reverse complement strand
TCATAGTTTTCTTTATTTCATAAGTAAATTCCAGCTTTTTAAAAACCTCCTTAATATACTCATTCATCTTCTGATTTGTAATACTAGGCAGGTTATAATCATACTTTTCGAGTATTGATTTAGAAATACTGTTTAAAGGAATTGCTAAGTTTTTAGATTTACTTTTTAAATCGATAACTCGTATGAAATTTCCATCAACATCACTTCTTGAGATCGTACTGTAATTGCCAAACCTCATTCCTGTAGTGCATCCAAAAACAAAAAGGTCACGTACCCTTTCCAATCTTTTGTTATCACTGAAGTCATAATTGTAGATGAACTCAACTTGTTCGTAATTTAAAGCTATTTCATCTGTGCGAAATTTCGGAGGTTTTTTAAAGCTTATGAAATCATTATTATAGCTATACTTTTTGTTTAATGCCCAATAAAGGAATGTTTTCAACAATCCAACATCACGATGAATGGTATTGGCGGAATGGTCTTTTATTTCAATGCAGTACTTAAGAAATTTATTATAAGTTTTTTCGTTAAAGCTCCCTAATGTGATTTTTATTTTGGAGAAGTTTTGAAATTCGAGAAGTAGGTTTTTATTATGTTCATATCTGGTCTTGGTTGATTTTGATATTCCTTTTCCGGTATAGTCATTAGCTTTCTCATCAATGAATTGCTCATACAGTCTAAAAAAATCTTCTTTCACCTTAATTTTTTTGAACTCTTCATCAAACCTTTGTCTTATGATATCAGTAGTTAGTTGTTCGCCGATGTTTTTATAACGATTGACGATTTCAGTGAAATAACCAATATATCTGTCTAGTTGCTTTTTTATACCTCTATGGTTTTCTGCACGTTTTGTTCTTCCATTGATATCATTTGGTTGCCTGTGTTCAAAATCCCATTCTGAAGGTTTTATCTTTTCACCAGTAGAGTAGATGAAATTCTTATTTTCATTTCCGAAGTAGGAACGGAAATAAATCAGTGTTTCCTTTTCACTATTAGGATCTTTAAGTTTGAAAGTGGAATTCATTAGGTGCTAATTTAGGTGCTAATACTTCTATATTTAAACATAAAAACTATTCATTTTTATTAATACAAATATATGTAAAATATTGATATTTAGAACTATTATATAAAATTAGCTATATTGATTTCAGTAAGGTTCATTTCCCTTCCTCTCTGCAAGTTCTGAGAACAAAGCGCATCAAAAGCCTTTAAATTGAAATATTTAGAGGCTTTTTTTTCTTTTAAATTTAATGCTTTTCTGCCTTATAATTTATTTTTTAAATCGGAAGATTAGACTGTCAAATCGATAATAAGCGGGGGAAAAAGGGCAGATTTCCTTGGATTCTGCTTTTTTTAAATGAGTAAATCAACATCGAAATGAAAAAACATAATGAAATTGCAATTCTTTTTCCAGTTTTGCGTAATTTCGGCTGCAACAAAAATCCAAAAATAACTTAGCCAAGTCGAGATGACTAGCGGAAAGATTTCAGATGATAAAATGACAGACAAAAGTAATTTGATCAAAAAATTTACACTGGTCAACAGAAACGGAATGACAATGGAAGTCATCAATTTTGGTGGTATTATCACTTCACTCACAGCGCCCGATAGATTTGGGAAGTATGAAGACATCGTTTTAGGCTTCAAAAAACCAGAACTTTACTTGCAATCCAACCCTTATTATTATGGAGCGTTGATTGGCCGCTACGGTAACAGAATTGCAAACGCCAAATTCAATTTGGAAGGCAAGACCTATGAACTTAACAAAAATAACCCACCAAACAGCCTCCACGGTGGAAAAGAAGGATTTGATGTCAAATTCTGGAACATCGAAGTTGTAGAGAAGGCAGCATTTCCGACTTTGAAACTCACTTACACCAGTGCGGATGGCGAGGAAGGCTATCCTGGCAGACTGGAAGTAGCGGTTTTCTATACCTTGACCGATGCTGATGCGCTAGAAATATCTTATGAAGCAAGTACTGATAAAGCCACTATCGTGAATCTCACGCAGCATTCCTACTTCAACCTCTCAGGAAATTTCGCCACCAGTATTACCGATCACGAGTTGCAAATTGATGCGGATCGTTTTCTGCCAGTCAATCCCAATCTGATCCCCACTGGCATACTAAAATTTGTAGAAGAAACGCCTTTTGACTTCGCGGTTTCGAAACTAATCGGCAAAGACATCGATGGCGCCGATGATCAGCTGGAAAACGGAAAAGGCTACGACCACAGTTGGATTCTGCGTGGTAGCGGCATGAGAAGCGCTGCGAAAGTCTATCATCGGCAATCGGGAAGGCTGATGGAAGTGATCACAGATCAGCCAGCAGTTCAGTTTTATTCTGGTAATTTTTTGGATGGCAAATTCGAGACAAAAACTGGCGGGCAAAATAACAGCCGAACCGGATTCTGCTTAGAAACCCAGCATTTCCCAGATTCTCCAAATCAGGCGTCCTTTCCTTCAACAGAACTCCAGCCTGGGCAACTATATAGCACAAAAACCATTTATAAATTCTCGGTTAAACAATAAAGTAGGGGAAACAAGGATTTTTGGGGGTATTGCAGTCGCAACGTACGAGTGGATTGCTGCCCTTGCGCTTATCATTGTGGCGGTATGGTTGATCCCAATTTATCTCAAGAATAAGATTTACACCATGCCACAGTTTTTAGAAACGCGCTACAACAGATCCGTTTTGTTGATTATGGCTGTTTTTTGGCTGTTTCTGTATATCATCGTCAATCTTACCTCGATTCTCTACTTGGGTGCATTGGCGATTGATACGCTGTTAGGCGGTCACTTGCATATTATTATGATTGGATTACTGCTGATGGCGCTGTTGATTGGCTTGGGTGGATTGAAGGTAATAGGATATACAGACGTGATCCAAGTGGCAGTCTTGATTATTGGAGGTTTTGCCACGGTTATATGGCTCTTTATCAGTCCGGGCGTTTTTGCGATGTTTCTGCTTGGAATGTTCTGGAAGAGAACTACGGGGACTGCCGCTTTGGTGGGCGTTCTTCTTGGTTTCTTATTGGCAATTTTATTCAACAATTTTGCGGTTGATATTTTTGGGAAAGAAACTTGGCTCTATACCGCTTTCACTTATGAAAAATTGGAAAACGGCGTTATACACACCATAACGGAAATTCCGTTTTTGATCAATATAGGATGGTCTTTCCTCATAACAGTTTTGGTAATGGTGTCCGTCAGTTTGGCAGGGCCGAAAGTGAATCCGAAAGCTTTCGCAATTGATGCAGCGATGTTCAAAGTAGATTCCAGAACTCTGGTTTTGATTGTAGTCACCGTCTTATTTCGGACGGCCATCTATGTCAGATTTTGGTAATCGATCTTTAGAAAAAATAGGATGCGGCACCGGCCTCCTACCTTTACTTTTCGGCAAACTTACTTATTAAAACTGAAATTTGTGCTAAAAGGGATCAATTTGGAATCAAAATTTGATATATAAATCTTTGGTGAGTTCTAAATTCCTGTTTGATTATAGAATTTTGTTGTGATTTTACAGATCCAAAATTTTAAATACACAATCTGCATACGCACCGATAATAGATTTTTTCAATAGTCCATCAAATTAGGAGCTTATTAAATGTTAATTAAAATCAACGGAAATGTTTTGGAAAAGTTTCTTGTGGAGATTGTTTCAGAATGTTGAGAAGAAACCAGGATTTCAGAAAACCATAACCGTACGAAAACATCTGGATATAGGTGGAAATTAGAGCCATCGAAGCAATGCTGATGTTCTTTGTCAAAGCCAAGGCGTGAAAAAAAACAAGAAACGTATAAAGCCCATATAAAGAGAGAATCAACCCATTTCCCCAAACGAAATAATGTATAATACCAACCAGATAACCCAATAAAAACACGCTTGGAAACCAGAAGGTCAGTTTGGTGTATTTTGGATGTCTCTGGTTCAAAATGGGTCTGGCGCACCCGAATTCATAAACTTGCTTCGAGAATTTTCCGAAGTCAGTTCGTCGTTTGTGATAGACGCCGATATTGTCATAAAACATTGTAGAATAACCGTTTTCCCAAAGCGTCATCGAAAGATCAGGATCTTCGCCAATTCTCATTTCGGAGAAGCCGCCGACTTTCAGGAAAATCTCTTTGTTGACGCCCATATTGAAGCTTCTCGGTTGGAATTTCGTAACCGCACTTTTCTTTCCACGGATTCCGCCAGTCGTGAAAACTGAGGTCATAGAGTAGGAGATGGCCTTTTGCATCAGGTTGAACCCTTTATGCGCTTTGTCCGCGCCACCAAAAGCATCGCAAGGATTTGCAACAAGATTTTTTTTGATATTTTCGATGTAATCTGTTTCAACAATCACGTCGGAATCTACGAAAAGCAGCCAATCATTTTTTGCCCGTTTCGCGCCATAATTTCTGGAAAGTCCTGGCCCTGAATTATCTTTTCGAAAGAATTTGATATCCAATTGATTTTCAAACAATTCTATTGTTGGCAGAAGCGCTATCTTGGAACCATCATCAACAATAATCACTTCAAAATCTTTATCCGTCTGATGCGACAAGGAATTGAGAAGCTCGAACAGTTCGTCTTTTCTGTTGAAGATGGCGATGATGATGGAGATGGTGGTCATTTTAGATTTTTGAAGTGTTCTCTTGCTTCTTTGTCAGCATTATTTTTCTCCTTTCCATTTCCGAATAAATGAAAAACAGAAAAAAAATCAAATAAAAAATCAAGAAAATTCATCATTTATTCCTCCTCCTTATTCATATATTTCCCTTTCTTAGAACCATCATACATTTCATATTGCAGGAATCTCGTTTCCAATTTTCCATTAAATAATTTAATTCTTCTGGAAGGTCTCAATCCAATTTTCTTAGGAGCATCAAGATCTGCAGAGATTAGCCAAGCCAAAGTGTTTGGGTAATGTTGTTTGAATGTATCGCCAATTTTCTTGTAGAAATCATCATCATTAATAGAAATTCTCTCGTCATAAGGCGGATTGAAAACCATCAACAACGGGAACAGATCTTTTTCAGATTCAAAGAAATTTTTGTTTCGAAGCGTGATGACATCATCCATTTCGGCAGCTTCTATGTTAATGTGTGCAATGTCTAAAGCTTCAGAATCAATATCGTAACCTACGATTTTACCGGTGAATTCTCTTACACGGTTTAATCTTACTTCTTTTATTGTATTAAACAATTCGGCATCGTAGTTTTTCCAGTTCTGGAAACCGAAATTTCTTCTGAAAGTTTGAGCTGGCAAATCCATTGCGATCATTGCCGCCTCTATCAATAATGTTCCGGAGCCGCACATCGGATCAAGGAAATTTCCTTTTCCGTCCCAACCTGCGAGTTGCAACATTCCGGAAGCCAAAACTTCGTTGATTGGCGCGATAGTCTGCTCCTTTCGGTAACCACGTTTGAAAAGCGGATCGCCGGAACTGTCGATGGAAATCGTTACCAATTCTCTGTCAATATGAAGATGGAATTTGATGTCCGGATTATCCTTGTCCACGCTAGGTCTCCTCTTATATTTGTCTTGAAAATAATCGACGATGGCGTCTTTCATTTTCAAAGTCATAAACTGAGAATGGTTGAATCTGTCAGAGTTTACGGTCGCATCGATGGCAAAAGTCTGGTTGGGCTCCAGAAATTGGTCCCAATCAAATTTGAACAGTTTGTCGTAATATTTGCTCTCGTTATAAGCCTTGAATTCCAGGATTGGAATGATGATTTTGACCGCCGTTCTGCAAGAATAATTAAGCTTGTAAAGAAACCCCAAATCGCCTTCGCAAGTGACTGCACGGTTCTTTATCTCTACATTTTTACCACCTAATTTCTTTATTTCTTCTGCCAAAATCGGTTCTAATCCAAAAAAAGTCTTGACCTGTATCTGCAGATTTTCTATATCCATTTGGCAAAAATAAGGAAAATAGAGGTTAGATAGAAAGATAATAAGGAATAGACCATCACGAAACCATATAATTTGAAAATCTATCGTCTATATTCTATTTGTCTCCCATCTATTTTGACTATTTTTGCACGATGAAATGGTTCGAGGAATGGTTTGATACGCCCTATTATCATATACTTTATAAAAATCACGATTACAAAGAGGCCGAGGATTTTCTGGATGTTTTGACGCACGCGATTAAGCTGGAAAACAATGCGAAAATAATTGACCTCGCTTGCGGCAGAGGCCGACATTCCGCCTATCTAAACAAATTGGGTTATGATGTTTTGGGTCTTGATCTTTCCGCTTGCAACATCGCTTTTGACCAACAGTTTGAAAACGGATCTTTGAAATTCCGAGTGCACGATATGCGAAATCCAATTGAAAGTGAGCCTGTGGATGTGGTTTTCAATCTTTTTACAAGTTTTGGATATTTCGAAACGGAAGAAGAAGACCAAAGTGTTTTTCGATCGGTTTCCGATGTTTTGAAAGAGGATGGTTATTTCGTTTTGGATTTTCTTAATTCTGAATATGTAAAAAAAGTCATAGCTCCGCAAAGTTCAGTGGAGAAGGAAAATATCGTTTTTAATATGAAAAAACATATTGAAAATGGGTTTATCATCAAGGAAATTGATTTTGAAGATCAAGGCAAAAAGTTTCATTTTTTTGAAAAAGTAAAGTTAACTTCGGCTGAAAAAATCCTACAATATGCGGAAGAATTCGGTTTTGAATTGGTTAAGCGATGGGGCGATTATCAACTGAATGATTTTGATGAAGCGGTTTCCCAGCGTTGTATCAATTTATTCAGAAAAAAATAGCGAACAACTCCGAAAATGATTATCACACTACTCATATTAAGCGTCTTGGTTGGTGTTTTTCTCGGGAAATATTTCGGGAGCAAGCAGCAATTGGCCAAAAATCTTTTGATTTTGAGTGCGGGTTTTCTCATCACGATTTGTCTTAATGAAGTTTTCCCAGAAGTTTACGAAAAGCCAGGTCAGAATATCGGAATCTTTGTAATTCTGGGTGTTTTGATCCAAATGCTACTCGAAAATCTGACAAAAGGTTTCGAACACGGCCATCTCCATCACCATTCCGATGATCAATCCATCATTCCTGTGGCGCTGATTGCCGGATTATTTGTGCACGCTTTTATAGAAGGCATTCCGCTGTCGCACGAGAAGGAAGCGCTGTCGCCATATCTGTTAGGAATTCTGTTCCATAATATTCCGATTTCGTTCGTCTTGGGAAGTTTCTTGGCAAACAGTCAAAATTTCTCAACCAAATTTTGGGTGATTGTCTTGGTTTTTGCTTTGGCTTCGCCGCTCGGAATGCTGCTTGGAAAGTATTTTGATGAGGATCTGAAAGTCTATTTCTTAGCCATCGTTGGCGGGATTTTTCTTCATATTTCATCTGTTATTATTTTTGAAAGCAATAAGAATCACAAAATGGACTGGCAAAAGATCATTCTTGTCATTTTGGGGATTTCTCTGGCATTGTTAGGCCATCTTTTTCATCACCATTGAAAAATTGTTTTCTAAATTAGACGGAAAATCTTATTTTTACTTAAATTAATTTTATGGGATTTTTAGACCAAATATTCGGAAAGAAAGAAGAGCAGGCTCCACGCAAAAGCCTTTGGAAAAACATCGAAACTCAGAAAGATCTTGACTTGGCTGTTGAGAAATCATTTCAGCATAAAGTGTTGATTTTCAAACATTCTACGCGGTGTTTTATCAGCAAAACGGTCTTGAAATCTTTTGAAAAACAAATGCAAAATTCCCACCAGGATCTGGCCTATTATTTTTTGGATTTGCTGGCGCACCGCGATATTTCCAACCAAATAGAAGACCGCTTTAGCGTCACGCATCAAAGTCCGCAACTGATCGTGCTGGAGCACGGAAAAGCAGTTTATAATGCTTCGCATCAAAGTATCGATCTTGACAAAATTTAATCAAACCTTCTTGTACTAAAACCCGTCCACACGAATGGAATACCAAAATTTCCGAAATCACCTTTCCAAAACTTTGGGCGTTCCCACCGATAGTTTGGAAGTTTGTTCTACTTTTTATGAGGCGAAAGCAGTGAAGAAAAACGAAATCATCCTGAGCGAAGGCGAGATTTCTGACTCTACTTTTTTTGTAGAAAAAGGACTTTTGAGGATGTATTCTATCGACAAAGCTGGCAAAGAACACGTGATCCAATTTGCGCCGGAAAACTGGATTATTTCTGACACCACCAGCCAACTGCTAAACGAAAAATCGCGGTTTTACATAGAAGCCATCGAGGAAAGTACAATAGTCGTAACCAAGGAAGGGTTTTTTGAAAATCTTGCCAAGGTCTATCCCGATGTGGCCGAGAAAAATCAACGTCTGATGTTCAACCACATCAAAAATCTTCAAAATAGAGTCAACTCTTTGATCAGCACCACGGCGGAAGAGCGCTATCTGGAATTCCTAAAAAAATATCCCAGTCTGATGCTGAGAGTCCCTCAATGGATGGTGGCCTCTTATCTTGGCATCACGCCGGAAAGCCTCAGTCGGGTGAGGAAAGAATTAGCGAATAAAAAATTCATCATTTGATGAACCACGAAGTTTTAAAAGCAAAGTATTCCGATATTCCTCAATTATCCCAAATGATGAAGGATTTCTACGCCATCGATTTTTATCCTTTTGATGAGAAATTGACGAATGAAAACTTTGAAAAATTCATGAATGGTGATAAGTATGGCGATTGTTTCAAAATTGTTTTTCAAGGGCAAATTGCCGGTTACCTTATTCTCGTCAAATATTTCAGTTTTGAGTTTGGCGGCGAGATTTTGTTCCTGGATGAACTCTTTGTCAAACCAGAATTTCGGGGAAAATCTTTGGGAAAAAAAGCGTTGGAATTTGTAAAGAATTATTCCGTTGAAAATGGATTTAAAGCGGTGCTTCTAGAAATCGAGAACCACAATGGCAAAGCGAAAAAACTCTATGAGCATTATGGTTTCCAAAATCATAAAAGGAGCCTGATGATTCTTAAAAATTAAGTCCCAGTTTCCTCAACTCTTCTCCCAAATCCGTTTCGGGTTTTATATGAATCACTTCAAATCCTAAAGATTTTGCCGTGGTAATATTTTTAAAATTATCGTCAATGAAAACAGATTCTTGAGGTTTTAGATCATAACGCGTCAGCAAAACTTCGAAAATCGCTTTGTCTGGTTTAATGATTTTTTCTGTTCCCGACACCACGATTTTGCCTCCAAAAATTTCGAAGAAATCATAATTTTCCAAAGCAAAAGGGAACGTTTCTTCAGACCAATTCGTGAGTCCAAAAAGTTGATATTTTCCTTCCAGTTTTCTCAGAATTTCTACATTTTCGGGAATCTCACGCTTTAGCATTATCGGCCAATTGTCGTAATAGGCTCGGATTTCTCTTTCCCAATCCGGATGTTGTTGGATCAGGATTTTGGTGCCTTCTTTCAAAGATCTTCCGCGGTCTTGTTCCGCATTCCATTCGTCTATGGCAATATTTTTCAGGAAAAATTCCATTTTTTCATCGTCATTGAAATAGGTTTTGAAAAAATACCGCGGATCCCAATCCATCAGAACGCCTCCGAAATCGAAGATAATATTTTTGATCATTTAATTTTTTGTATTAAGTATAATGTAGTACGTACAATCTAGATTCGAAAAACGCACTCCGTGGGAATCTATATTGCCGACAAATCTACGGAGTGACAAAAGCAGAGACTATTTATAATTATTCACGAGATGATCTACTTTTTCCAAATAAGCTTTCTTCTGCTCGTCGCTTGCAAAAGAGTAGTGGAAAGAATTTTTTATTAATGTAACTATTTCTTCTTTCGAAAGATCCAACGCTTCCTGAACGGCTATAAAATTGGCATTCATATAACCGCCAAAATATGCGGGATCATCGGAATTAACGGTTCCCTTAATCCCTTTATCCAAAAGCTTTTGCAATGGATGGTTGGTCATCACATCGGTGTTTCTCAACTCGAGATTGGAAAGCGGACAAATGGTCAGCGCCAGATCTCTTTTCACGATTTCCTGAACCAAATGTTCATCTTCCAAACATCGATTGCCGTGATCTATTCTTGCGACTTTTAAAATATCAATAGCTTCCCAAATATAGTCCGTCGGACCTTCTTCGCCCGCGTGTGCAACGGGAATGTAACCTTCTTTTACCGAAGCTTCAAATACATTTTTGAATTGGATGGGCGGATTTCCCATTTCGGAAGAATCCAAACCCACCGCTGTGATCATATTTTTGTAAGGCAACGATTGTTTCAAAGTTTCCAAGGCTGATTCTTCGGACAAATGTCTCAAGTAACTCATAATGAATAAAGAATTGATTCCCCATTTTTTTTTAGCATCAACTCTCGCTTTTTGCAGACCATTAATCACCGTTTCGAAAGCAATTCCACGCTCAGTATGCGTTTGCGGGTCGAACATTATTTCTGCGTGAATCACATTATTTTCAAAGCACTTCTGGTAATAAGCCATTGCCAGATCGTAAAAATCTTTTTCGTGGATCAGAACGCCTGCGCCGGCATAATAGATATCAAGAAAATCCTGAAGACAAGAGAATTGATAGGCTTTTTTGACTTCGTCTATGGTTTTGTAAGAGATCTCGATCTGGTTTCTTTGGGCCATTTCGAACATCAATTCGGGTTCAAAACTTCCTTCGATATGTAAATGTAATTCAGCTTTTGGAAGTGCTGCGATAAAATCCTGCATCTTTTTTTTGATTTGTTCAAAAGTAATAAAAAAGGCTTTAGAAACGGATTCAATTTCGAACAAATAATAAGCAAATAAAAGGATGGTTGACTTAGCCAAAGCTTGTTTAAGAAAGTGAAAATGTTGCAAAATCTCATTTTTTGATTGAATTTTTTATATTTTCGCTGCACAGAAAAGCATCGGATAAATTACAATGCTCTGAATTCTATCTGAAAACCAAAGACTCAGGATATGCTTTTCAATTCTATTCATTTTGCTTTATTTCTGCCTACAGTTTTTGTCCTCTACTGGTTTGTTGCCGGCAGGAATCTGAAACTTCAAAACTTGCTGTTACTCGTCTCCAGCTACTTTTTCTATGCTTGCTGGGATTGGCGCTTTATGTTTTTGCTGCTGTTCTCCACTTTACTCGATTACTTAGCGGGACTGAAAATGCAGCAGTCGGAAAATCGGAGAAGCAAGCAATTTTGGTTTTGGCTCAGTGTAATTGTTAATATCGGATTTCTTGGTTTTTTTAAATATTATAATTTTTTCGCATCTTCTTTTGCCGAGACTGTTTCGCATTTTGGTTGGCAGGTAAGTCCATTGATGTTGAACGTCATACTGCCGGTTGGGATTTCATTTTACACCTTCCACGGCCTTTCTTATGTGATTGATGTTTATAAAAGCAGAATCCAAGCAGAGCCGAATTTTGTAGATTATGCCGTCTTTGTAAGTTTTTTTCCTCTCTTGGTGGCGGGGCCAATTGAGCGTGCAACGCATCTGCTTCCTCAGGTAAAGAAAGTGAGAACTTTTGATTATGCCAACGCAACCGATGGCTTGAGGCAAATACTTTGGGGTTTGTTCAAGAAAATGGTCATTGCAGATAATTGTGCCGTGTTTGCCAACCAAATATTCAGCAATTCTGCAAGTTTGAGCGGAAGTATGTTGGTTCTGGGTGCGATCTTTTTTACATTTCAGATCTATGCAGATTTTTCTGGCTATTCGGATATTGCTATCGGGACTGCCCGTTTGTTTGGGATAGAATTGTTGCGAAACTTTGCGTTTCCCTACTTCTCGAGAGATATTGCCGAGTTTTGGAGGCGATGGCATATTTCACTTTCCTCTTGGTTCAAGGATTACTTGTACATCCCGCTGGGTGGCAGCAGAGGCGGCATTTGGATGCGAATCCGCAACACTTTTATCATTTTTATCGTCAGCGGATTTTGGCATGGTGCCAATTGGACTTTTATCGTGTGGGGACTTCTGAATGCCTTGTTTATTTTGCCCTCTGTGATGTCTAATACCAACCGAAATCATTTGGAGACCGTGGCGAAAGGCAGATTTTTTCCATCGGCGAGGGAGTTATTTCAGATGCTTACAACATTTGCTTTGACAGTGTTTGCTTGGATATTTTTCAGATCCGCGAGTGTGGCAGAGGCCTTTCATTACATCTCCGGCATTTTTTCAAGTTCGCTTTTTAGCATTCCCAAATGGGAGCTGATGGAAAACGTTACTTCAACGCTGATTCTGCTTGTAATTTTCATGTTGGTAGAATGGCAAGGGCGAGACCACCAGTACGCGATAGAAGGGGTGAATGAAATAAGCTCAAAACCAATGCGTTGGCTCATTTATATCATCATTCTCCTGGCGATTTATTTTTATGGTAATTTTGGAGAGACTGTCGAGTTTATCTATTTTCAATTCTAAAATATCATTGTGTGAAAAAGTTTTTGCTTAGTTTACTTTATTTTTTCATCCTTGTTCTTAGCTGGAATGCCGTTGTTTTTGTCTTTGCCAATGATAATTACTACAAAGGTTATGATGAATTTCCGAGCAGAAATTTCCATTCTTTTATTCTGGCCGATTCTCACGGGATGCCTTTGGATCGGTTTTCTGAAAAAATGCATGTTTATAATTTCTCGTCCAACAGCGACTCTTATGCTGATATGAAACGCAAAATTATCTATTTGATCGAAAACAAATTTAAAGTCAAAACCATTTATATTACTGCCGACGATCATACGCTCAGTCCGTACAGAGATCACATAAACAATATGGACAAAAGCATTATTTATACCTCGAAAATCGATTTTAATTACATCAAAGAGAAATATATAAAGTACAACTTTCCCATTTTTCAGTTTAAGGTGAATCCAATATTTAGAATTTATTTGGAAGACAAATTAAAAATGATTTTTAACAGAAACGAAATGACGTCCAACAAAATTATTTGGTCCGAATTATCAGAAGCAGAGCAGCGGAAACGATCGATAGACCGAGTACTAGGCCAGTTTCCATCTAAGAACAAAAGCAAAAAACTAGAGAAAACCCTGCTGGAAATTGTAGAGCTATGCCAGAGGAATCACATCCAATTGATAGGGATTCAATTTCCGGTTTCCAATTCTTATTTAAAAATATTAGGAAGCAAAAACTACGGCGCAAATCAGGTGCTAAAATCTAAAGGTTTGAAGGTAATCGACTGCAAATCAATTTTTGCAGAAAAAGACCATTATTTCGGCGATCAAGACCATTTGAATCCCGAAGGCGGAAAAGAATTTCTAAAAATCCTTTTACAATAAAAAACACCACAGGGAGCGGTGTTTTTTGGTACAATTATCCTGTGTAGAATCTATCAAATAATCAAAACTGCTCCAAACACTCTTTCATTCTTCTCATTGCTTCTCTCAAATCTTCTTCCGAGGCTGCATAGGAAAAACGAACACATTCTGGACTGCCGAAACTCACGCCGCCAACGCAACCAACGTGCGCATTCTCGAGCAGAAACATCGCAAAGTCATCCGAATCTTTGATTTCAAATCCGTCCAGATTTTTTCCAATAAAATAGGAAATATCCGGGAAGAAATAGAACGCGCTTTTCGGCAGATTGCATTTGAAACCCTTGATGTCTTTCATCAGTTCAAAAACGAGATCGCGTCTTTTGTGGAATTCCGTTATCATATATTGCAATTCCGAAGGATCCATCTGCATCGCCGTAATGGATGCTCGTTGCGCCACAGTATTGGCGCCGCTCGTCATTTGACCCTGCACTTTGTCACACGCACTTGCCAACCAATCTGGACAGGCAGAATATCCGATTCTCCAACCCGTCATTGCAAAGGCTTTGCTCATCCCATTGATGACGGCAGTCTGCTCATAAACCTGCGGAAAACTGGCAATGGAAACGTGCTCGCCTTCATAATTGATAAATTCGTAAATCTCATCGGAAATGATCGTGACTTGTGGATATTTGGCAACAACATTCGCAATAGCCTCCAATTCTTCTCTGGTGTAATAACTTCCCGATGGATTGCAAGGCGAACTGTACAGCAAGGCTTTGGTTCTGGGCGTAATGGCTTTTTCTAATTGTTCAGCGGTGAATTTGAATTCGGTATCGATGGAAGTTTCTATGAAAACGGACGTTCCGCCGACCAGTTTTACCATTTCGTCATAGCTCACCCAATAAGGTGCCGGCAATATCACCTCGTCGCCATCATTAACGATGGCTTGCAAAACATTAATTATAGACTGTTTGGCGCCGTTGGAAACACAGATTTGCGCGGATTTGTAATCCAGATGGTTGTCCCGCTTCAGTTTTGCGGCAATCGCTTGCCTCAGCTCCAAAAAACCGGGAACAGGCGAGTAGTGGCTGTAATTTTCATTAATGGCGTCAAAAGCCGCTTGCTTTATTTTTTGAGGAACATCGAAGTCCGGTTCGCCCAATGTAAGACTGATGACATCGATGCCGGCGGCTTTCATATCGCGGGCTTTATTGCTCATCACAAAGGTTTGCGAATAACTCAGTCTGTTCAGTCTGTCGGAAATTTTATTCATAAAACTATATCGTGTTAAATCATTTGGACAAATATAATTTTTTAAATCCGTAATTTAAAAAGAGTCTCCCGAAAAATGTGACGACCCGCGATTGGCTCTCTGATATTTTTTTGTAGAAATCCTTTAAAATTCCTAAATTCGCTCTATGTCTGTAGATTTAATCTTAAAATATTTTCCTGATATCACAGTTGAGCAGAAAAATCAGTTTGCCGAATTAGAAAATCTTTACAAAGATTGGAATGAGAAAATCAACGTGATTTCCAGAAAAGATACCGACAGTCTTTATGAGAAGCACGTTCTTCATTCTTTGGGCATCGCAAAAGTGATAGAATTTGCAGATCATACCAAGGTTTTGGACATCGGTACCGGTGGCGGTTTTCCCGGGATTCCCTTAGCCATTCTTTTTCCAAATGTTCAGTTCACTTTGGTGGACAGCATCGGAAAGAAAATATCAGTGGTAAAAGGTGTTGCAGAAAGCCTCGCACTCCAAAATGTAACTGCGCACCACATCAGAGCAGAACAGCTGAAAGAGAAATTTCACTTCGTGGTCAGCAGAGCCGTCACTCAGATGCCGGTTTTCCTGACTTGGCTGCGGGGAAAGTTCGAAAAAGAACAGTTCAACCCAAAGCACAACGGCGTTCTCTACCTCAAAGGCGGCGAGCTGGGCGAGGAACTGGCAGGCTTGAGATGCGAAATCTTACAGCTCAAAAATTATTTCGACGAAGAGTTTTTCGACACCAAAAAAGTCGTCTATCTTTCAAAAGGTAATTTTAATAACTGAAACATTTTAATAACTAAAATAAAAGAAAAGAGTATGAAGAAAGTATTTATTTTATCAGCAATCTCCTTGTTTTCGCTTGCAGTAGCGTCTTGCGATGACAACGACGATTATCAGCAGATCACGGATGTATATGCCACGAAGATCGACAGCGTTCAAATCCCGATGGACACGATGACTCTCGGCGTGACCCAGGAAATGAAAGTCTATTCCACATTTACAAAATCCTGCGAAGGCATCTACAGCTACGACTATCAGTACACCAACGATTCCGTACGAACGGTGGCCAATTATGCGTACAAAACCAACGATCTTTGTGGCAATGGAACCTATGTAGATGGCAGTCTTATCAATTTCAAACCAATAAAACTGGGAACCTACACTTTCAAATTCTTTGCAGGAAAAGATGGCGCCGGGGCCAATACGTTTCTGGAGAAGAAAGTGGTTGTGGAGTAGAAGTTCCGAAATTTTTAGGAGCTTAATCCCGCTTTCCGTTGCAATCTTTTTCTTTTTTTTCCAAAAAAAAGAAAAAGGATTTCCACTGCAATCGGGGCTATGGATTTGGTCATCCCAATAAAGTTTGTAAGAAATTAGCGAGATTTGCCAAATCCACGAGCAAATATAATGTTGTTTCCCAAAACTGACCTGAGAATTTTTGCCCGAAACACAGTCACTTCGATAATTCGATGTTAAAAAGTTTTCACCAGTTCTCCAAAAGATTTTTGCGATTTTTGCTTCAAATTTATTCTAAAAGTCAACGAAAATAATTAAATTGAGCCTTTACTTCTAAAGGCTTTTTTTATGCAATTTCTCCACAGAATCATTTCAGAATTACTTGAAAATCACAGCGATCTTTCCGGCTTGGATATCGTTTTACCCGGAAAAAGACCGATGGTTTTCATCAAAAGAATCTTGCAGGAAAAGCAGTACGAAGGACTTTTGCCAAACTTCGTCACGATAGACGAACTCATCGCAGAACTGTCCGATAATCTGGAAATCAAAGGCATCGCACTTTGGCTTTTCGCTTTCCGAACCTATCAAAAAGTTGATCCTTCAGAAGATTTTTCAGGCTTTCTCAAATGGTTTCCCACGCTCCAAAAAGATTGGGACGATATGATGAAATTCTCGGATGATGACCAAAAAATCCTCGAGTGGATGCTGGACGAAGAACGCATCAAAAACTGGGGCGAAGATCTCGGCGAAGGCGATAATCCAAGGAAGAGAAACCTCAATTTCTGGCGAAAAATGAACGAATTTCTCCCAATTCTAAAATCTGATTTGAGAAAAGAAAACCTCGCCACCGCCGGAATGATCTATCAGGAAGCATTTTCCCAGGTGGAAAATTTTGCACAAGTCACAGCCAGACATTTTGTCTTTTGTGGTTTCAATGCCTTGTCGAGAGTCGAGGAAGAGCTTGTCCGGCAGCTTCTGCAATGGAACAAAGCGGAAATTTATTTCCAAGCCGACCAATATTACATCGAGGATGAGAGACAAGAAGCGGGCAGATTCTTGAGAGAAACCATCAAATGGAAAGAATTTGACGACAACCGACAATTCAAATGGATCGACGATCAATTCTCGCAACCAAAACAGATCAAAACCTACGAAGTTTCCGGAAACATCGTGCAGGCCAAGGTTTTACCCGAAATTCTGAAAAAAATACCGACAGAAGAATTGTCCGAAACCGCTTTGGTTTTGCTCGATGAGAATCTCCTGCCCGCCGTCTTGGACAGTCTCACTTCCGTAGAAAACGTGAACATCACGATGGGGTTTCCGCTCAAGAATCTCTCGTTTAGCAACGCCATCAAAAAGCTATTTTATCTTCAGAAACAACAGGATAAAAAACCGTCCAGCTATTATTACGCCGATGTTTTACCGATTTTAGAAGAATTGCCGAATGACGAATTTGATGGTGCAATTATTCAGGAATTTGTAGGCAAAATTGAGGAAAGAAACATTGTATATATTTCGCAAACTCTCTTGGAAGAATGGTTGGGCAATCTGAGCTATTTCCAACTGTTGCAAAAACCAGAATCTGTCCAAAACTTTCTTGAGTTGCTGATAAAATTCTGTTATGAATTGAAGTATAAAGAATTGGACGACATTCAGTATGAGAATGTGGCGCATTTTGAGAAAGTTTTCAAAATCATCAAAAACCAATTGCAACTTTATAAAATAGAGATCAAAATCGAGACTTTGGAGATTCTTATCAACCAGTTGGTCAACACGGAAACCATTGATTTCGTGGGCGAGCCGCTTTCGGGGTTTCAGGTGATGGGGTTGCTGGAAACGCGTCTTCTCAATTTCAAAAACATCATTATGCTTTCCGTGAACGAAGGCAAACTGCCACTCGGAAATACGCAAAATACCTACATTCCATTTGATGTTCGCAAGAATTTTGGGCTCAACACTTTCCTAGAGAACGACAGTATTTATGCCTACCATTTTTACCGACTGATTCAGGGTTCCGAGAATATTCATTTGCTTTTCAATGCCTTAAGTTCCGGCGTTAATACGGGCGAGAAAAGCCGTTTTATCACCCAATTGGAAATGGAAAGTCCGCACAAAATCGAAAATATCATCATCGAAAATACCTCTGAGCCAATCAGCCAGGAACTGATGAAAATTGAGAAGAACGACGAAGTGATGCGCCTTTTGGTGGAATGGAAAAACCGCGTGTCCGCTTCACATCTCGTCACTTATCTTTACAATCCGATTGAATTTTATCTTAGCCATATTCTGAAAGTGAGAGAAGCCGACGAAATCGAAGAAGAACTGTCGCAAAGGAATTATGGCAAGCTCGTTCATTATGCCGCAGAATATTTGTATAAAACGGTTAAACATAAGATTCTGACCGTCAATGATCTGGAAAATCTGCTTCTGAAAACAGATTCCGCTATTGATTTTGCGATCGAAAAGCTAAAACATCAACCGGAATTCTACGACAGAGGAATGAATTTCGTTCACAAAGAAATTGCCAAACGAGTCGTAAAAAATATCGTTGAATATGATTTGGAACTTGTGAAATCGGGCGCTGCCTTGCAAATCGTCGATCTTGAAAAAGAAATCAATTGCGATTTCTATCTGGATGAAAATCAAACGGATAAAATAAGTTTCTACGGCTTTATCGACCGGATTGACCAGCTGGACGGCATCACGCGCGTCATCGATTACAAAACGGCAAAACCAAAAAAACTGACGATTGATCTTAAGAACAATAAAGAAGAAAAATTACCGGACTTGTTTTTTCGGGATGATTACAAACAAGCCTTGCAGCTATCGATTTATAAATACTGCATCATCCATTCTTTGGACATCGATCCGGAAAATGTGCAAACCGCCATTTGGTCATTTGCAGAAGTCAACAATGGTCCGCAGAATCTTAATTTCATTGATATTAATGATTCTGAAGTTGAAGATTCTATCCGAAATCTGATTGCAGAAATCCTGAATCCCGAGATCGCTTTTGAGGAAAAAGAGAGAGTGAAGTGGTGACAAAAAAAGCACCTCCAACAGGCGATGCTTTATTGAGGACAGACAATAATTCTTTAGTTGATAATCAGTTTTGTATTCGATTTTTTGCCATCCGATTGTTGTGTGACGATGTAAACGCCCAGTTGCAGATGTGTATCGATTTCATTTTTTCCTTTGATCACAATAGCAGAGTGCACCACTTTGCCGCTCAGGTCTTGGATCACGATGTTTCCCGCATTTTCAGTCTCCAGATAAAAATGATTTTTGCTGGGATTTGGATAGATTTTGATCGCCATTTCCCCAGTTTCTGACACGGCCAAAATTTCCGCACAATTATAAGGTTTGAAATTGACCAGTCCCAAGGTGGAATCGTCCACCTTATGGCCGATAACCGCTTCTACCATAGCGTCGTTAGAAAGTTCACCTTCTCGCCAGCAGTTTCCGACAGCATTCACATGATTTGGGGTGTTGTTGTAGAACGCGGTTATGGTGCCCCCATTGCCATTGTTTTTGAAAATATTATTGCCGTGATCACTATCTGTACCCAGATCGATCTGTGCATTGCTCAAGATGGTAATTCCCCAAAGATTGCCGCGGATCTGGTTGTTTCTTACGATTACATTTTGAGTTCCGGTGAGGGAAATGCCGCTTCCGCCAAGGCTGGGATTGTTCTCGGTATTGTTGTTTTCGATGATGTTATTTCTGATGATTCCCGTTGTCCCGCCACCTTGGTTGGTGATTCCGTAACGATTGTCACGGATGGTGTTTCCTTCAATTCGGAATCTGTTGATTCCGCCAACTAATCCTGAAACTGAAACGCCGCCTGCTCGTAATATCGCGCGGTTCCCTGTAATGGTGTTGCCGATTACCCTTGTGGAATCTACGCCGCCCGGTCCCATATTGATCTGCGGATAGTTGCCGTTGTCGGTATCGTTGCCATAAAAATAATTGTTCAGAATGTCGATAGAAACCGTTCCTGTGGCTCCGGAATTAATTGCGGCTCTTGAATTTTCCAAAAACTGAGAATTTTTTACCACGTGGCCAGAGCCTTTAAACATAGCCAATGCTGCGCTGCTGGCAAGATTAGTAGTTCCGGAATTGTTGTTTTTGTAAAGGATACAATTGTCCATCAGAAAACCATTTCCTGTGAGCACGCGTACGCCGCCACCGTATTCGATGCGGGTATTTTTCATTTCTGCCACCGAGCCATCTTCGAAACGGATGCCTCTGTACGGACTTCCGACGGTACTTGCGGTAATCGTGAAGTTGGAAGCAGTCGTTTTGTATTCGCCATAGACAAAAATACCGACGCCGGAATTAACTTTTAAAGTTGTGTTTTCATCGATTAGGAGTTTGTCGGTTGCAGAGATCGTAAGATCCGCAGTGAGTGTATAATCGGTAGAATTTTTTACCAAAACTGTTGGCGCTGCTGCAGAGAGACTCGTTAAAGTGTAGGTGGTTCCGTTGTTGGGCGTGGTGAACTGTGCTTGCAAAAATGTGCAGCTCATCATAAATAGAAAAGTGATTTTCTTCATAAACATCAATTTTTTTTAAGTTGTCAAATTTATTAATAGAATTCCTTATTAACATAATATCTTTGTGAAAAATATCCAAATATGTTTTCAGATATCGTTGCGGGAACGATGCGTTGGGGCGTTTGGGGCGCCAATCTTTCGGAAAGAAAAGTTCAGGAATTGATAGAAGTTTGCTTGGAAGAAGGTATTACAACCTTCGATCATGCCGATATTTATGGCGGTCATACCACCGAAGCTCTTTTCGGGAATGCCTGGCAAGAAATGAATATCGACAGGAAAAAAATACAACTTATTTCCAAATGCGGCATTGTGATGAACTCTGCCAAAAAGCCTTCGCCAATCAAATATTACAATTATAATGCAGATTATATCTACCACTGTGTTGATGAAAGCCTGATGAATCTGAAAACCGATTATTTGGATCTTTTGCTCTTGCACCGGCCTTCTCCACTGATGAATCCGGAAGAAATTGCGCAGGTTTTTCAAAATTTGAAATATCAGGGAAAGGTTAGAGAATTTGGGGTCAGCAATTTTTCGGTTTCTCAGTTTGCATTGCTCGATCAATATTTTCCATTAATTACCAATCAAATCGAAGTCTCTGCGAATCATTTAGATTCCTTTTATGATGGGACTTTGGATCAATTGTTCCGAGAAAAACGTCGACCGATGGCGTGGTCGGTAATGGGCAATTACTTCTCGGAAAGCTCCGAACAAAACCGGCGACTCCAAAAAGTAATTCATCTGCTTTGTCAAAAATACGATGCAGAAGAAAATCAAATCTTAGTGGCTTTTATTCTGAAACATCCGGCGAAAATAATCCCCGTGATC
The DNA here is from genome assembly GCA_022013695.1 of Weeksellaceae bacterium. Classification (GTDB taxonomy): domain Bacteria; phylum Bacteroidota; class Bacteroidia; order Flavobacteriales; family Weeksellaceae; genus Epilithonimonas. The sequence goes on along the minus strand of JAKLPS010000011.1, from coordinate 50,160 downwards.
GGTTCTTCAAAAGGAGAAACTATCAGGCAATTAAAAGCCGCATTAAGAATCGATTTGGAAGAAATCGACTGGTTCAGAATTTTGGAGGCAAGCCGAGGAATAGAGGTGGATTAATGAATTTTAAATTAATTTTAAAAATAATCTCAAAGTTTCTGATTTTTGAAAAATAATTGTAAATTGCACCAAATTATATTTGAAATCAATAATGTTTTTTTGTTGTTTTTTCTGATATAATATTAAAACAACAGTTAACTTAATTTTTTTTAAAATGAACATTTTTGTTTCAAACATCAATTACGCAACCAAGGATTATCAGTTGCAAGAATTATTCGAAGAATTTGGAGAAGTCACTTCTGCAAAAATCATTACCGACCGTGACACTGGGAGATCAAAAGGATTTGGTTTCGTAGAAATGGGAGACGAAGAAGGAAAACAAGCATTAGAAGCTTTAAATCAGAAAGAATTCAACGGCAAAATACTAAACGTAACCGAGGCCAGACCGAGAGAGGACAAACCGAGAAGGTCTTTTGACAACAATCGTGGCGGTGGCTACGGCGGCGGAAGCAACCGCGGCGGTGGCTACGGCGGCGGAGAAAACCGAGGTGGCGGAAGCGACCGTTGGTAAAATCTTTTACAGAACTACAAAACGATCTTTTACAGATCGTTTTTTTTTGTGAAAAATTTGGGCTATTTCTTTTTCTTTTTGCGTTTATCTTTCTTTTTCGGTTTTTTGTCGGCGGTTATTTCCTTTACGAAATCCTTGATGTGATTTGCTTCCGTATTTTCCTTGGCCGTGGGCTTGATTTTTCTATCCGAAAATTGCTCCAGAACTTCTAAATCGATTAACTTCTCATCGATCAGTATTTTCAGCAATTCCGTCCCCGAATTTTCAAAATAATTTTCCAAAAATCGTTTCAGAACAAATTTTTTATAATCCTCAAGACCGATGGATGGCGAGTAAAGATAGATTCGGCGTTGCTTTTCTGTCGTCAAATAATTCTTGTTCACCAAAATTTTCAGGAAAGTCGAAACTGTGTTTTGATGCGGTTTGGGATCCGGAAATGCAGCCATCAGGTCTCGAAAATAGATATTTCCCTTGCTCCAGATGAGTTGCATTATTTCTTCCTCGGAATGCGTTAGCGGTTGTAAAATCATAATTAGAAAATGGTAGATTTGGCTGTTACCAGATAGAGTAAAGATACAAAAATAGCAATTAATGCGCCTGCGAGGACTTCCAAAGGCGTATGTCTTTTCAGAACGATTCTCGTAATTCCTATGAGAATTGATAAAATAAACCAGAAAATGCCCATTACCGGTTCGATGGCCCAAAACAATGCTGCAACATAGACATTCAGACCAGTGTGCATCGAACTTTTGACAAAGAAATTGCTGAGCTGCATCAAGATCAACAATAGACAGAGCAAAAAAACCGCCCAATCGATTACCTGATGAAGATAAAAATCTACGCTCAGAAATACGACGGTCGCCATGATGATGAAAATGTACAGCGAATGCCGTTGTTTGCGGTTCGAAACATCCATATTGGTGTAATTTCCCAGTCTGACATTTCGGTAAATCCAATAAATAATAGGAAGAATCAAAAGAAGAAGTATGGGCAAAAATTTTGCGGAAGCTTGCTGCCAAGTATAATTCTTGTAACTGTAATAGAAAAAGTAGATCACCAAAGAAACCAGCGGGTTGAAGAAATTTGAAATTACTTTCGAGATCTTTAAAACAAAAGGGTTTTTGAGTTCCATCACAATAGTTTCGGAGTTCAAGATACAAAATTTATCATTTTTAGAAAGTTTTTGTGATGCTATTCAAAATGAAGCAGGAGCGATTGTCTGGGTCCATTTTTAAATGAATTGCTGTCCTGCTTTTTTAATTCCAAAAATATGATTGTATGCTTACAATAAGGAAAGATTTTTTTCTTATTTTTGCTACATATTTCGAAATTACAATGAAAGAATTTTCTAAAGAAGTTTACCTAAAATGGTATGAAGAAATGACGATGTGGAGAAGGTTTGAAGACAAATGTCGTTCTCTTTATCTTAAACAAAAAATCAGAGGTTTCTTACATCTTTATAATGGTCAGGAGGCGATTCCAGCCGGTTTTACGCACGCGATGGATTTTTCCAAAGACAGTATGATCACGGCGTACCGATGCCACATCCATCCGATGGCGATGGGCGTAGATCCCAAAAGAATTTTGGCAGAACTTTGCGGCAAAGCCACAGGAACGTCCAAAGGAATGGGCGGTTCGATGCATATTTTCAGCAAAGAACACAGATTCTACGGCGGTCACGGGATTGTAGGCGGGCAGATTCCATTGGGCGCAGGAATTGCCTTCGCCGACAAATATTTTGACAGAAAAGCAGTCAATATTTGCTTTATGGGCGACGGCGCTGTGCGCCAAGGTTCCTTTCACGAAACCTTCAATATGGCGATGAACTGGAAACTCCCGGTCGTATTCGTTTGCGAAAACAACGGCTACGCGATGGGAACATCTGTTAAAAGGACTGCCAATCACGAGGATATTTATAAGTTGGGCTTAGGTTATGAGATGCCTTGCCTTCCAATAGACGCAATGGATCCTGAAAAAGTGGCCGAAGCCGCCTACGAAGCCATCGAGAGAGCGAGAAGAGGAGAGGGGCCAACGTTCATCGAAGCCAGAACTTACAGATACAGAGGCCACTCAATGTCCGACGCAGAACCATACAGAACCAAGGAAGAAGTGGCGCAACACAAACTGGAAGATCCGATTGAAATCGTGAAACACCGTATTCTTGAAAACAATTGGGCAAGCGAGCAAGATTTGGAAGCTATCGATGAAAAATCTCGAGCTTTCGTTGAAGAGTGTGTGGAGTTTATGGAAAACTCGCCATTTCCCGAGCTTTCTCAGGTTTATGATTTTGTCTATTCCACGCCGGACTATCCGTTCATCAACAAATTAGAAAATAATTAATCCAGAAAAAAAATTATGGCAGAAGTAATTACGATGCCCCGTTTATCGGATACGATGACGGAAGGCAAAGTTTCCAAATGGCACAAAAAAGTTGGTGACCCTGTGAAAGAAGGTGATATTCTTGCAGAAATCGAAACCGACAAAGCAGTCCAAGATTTCGAATCCGAAATCAACGGAACGCTCCTATTCATAGGCGTAGAAGAAGGTGCCGCTGCGCCGGTAGATTCTGTCTTGGCCATCATCGGCGAAGAAGGCGAAGATATTTCATCTTTGACTGGCGGTGGCACAAAAGCAGATCCTGCTACTGAAAGCAAGTCCGAAGAAGAATCCAAAACGCAAGGCGAATCTACACCTATAGAAACTGCTGAAGACAATACATCCTCCGCCGAAATCCCTGAAGGGGTGGAAGTGATTACAATGCCGCGTCTTTCCGATACGATGACCGAAGGCAAAGTCGCCAAATGGCATAAGAACGTGGGCGATGCGGTGAAAGAGGGCGACATACTTGCAGAAATAGAAACCGACAAAGCCGTTCAGGATTTCGAATCGGAAGTGAACGGAACCTTGTTGTACCAAGGCGTGGCAGAAGGCAGTGCAGCAGAAGTGGACAAGATCTTAGCCATCATTGGCCCCGAAGGAGCGGACGTATCTGGTCTCGTTTCCGGCGGTGGAAAAAAAGCAGATGCTCCAAAAGCTGAATCGATAACCCAAGAAAAATCAGAACCCACAGCCGAAGCAGAATCAGAAGCCAAAACGGGAGATCAAAAAGAGGTAGCACCTGCTGCGGCTTCTAGCGGTGATAGAATTGCAATTTCTCCACTCGCTAAGAAAATTGCGGAAGAAAAAGGTGTGGATTTCTCAGCCATCAAAGGTTCCGGCGAAAATGGACGAATCGTGAAGAAGGATGTTGAAAATTATCAGCCGTCTGCTCAGCCAGAAGCTGCAAGTTCTGCTCCTAAAGCGGTTTCTGCCCAGCCAAGCGTAGCTTTCACGCCGGGACAAGATTCCGAAACGGTGAACTCGCAAATGCGGAATATCATCGCGAAAAGATTGGCGGAGAGCAAATTCACAGCGCCCCATTATTATCTCACGGTAGAGATCAATATGGACAAAGCTATCGAAGCGAGAAAAGAAATGAACGCCTTGCCAGACACCAAAGTGTCGTTCAACGATATGGTGATCAAAGCCGTTGCAGTAGCACTTAGAAAACATCCGCAAGTCAATTCTTCGTGGGCTGGCGACAAAATCATCCATCACGGAAACATCAATGTGGGCGTGGCAGTGGCGGTGCCAGACGGATTGGTAGTGCCGGTGCTGAAGAATGCAGATTTCATGAGCTACGGCGACATCTCGGCATCCGTAAAAGATATGGCAGCCAGAGCCAAAACCAAAGCACTGAAGGCGAATGAAATGGAAGGCTCTACTTTCTCGGTGTCGAATCTGGGAATGTTCGGAATCGAGACATTTACTTCGATCATCAATCAACCGAATGCTGCCATCTTATCGGTAGGTGCCATTATTGAGAAACCGATTGTGAAAGATGGACAAATCGTAGTTGGAAACACCATGAAATTATCACTGGCTTGCGACCACAGAGTTGTGGACGGCGCAACGGGCGCCCAGTTCTTGCAAACTTTGAGAACTTATCTGGAAAGTCCGTTAACGCTTTTATTAGGATAAATTTTTTAAATTGATTATAATGAGCCTTTCAATTCTTTTGAAGGGCTTTTTTTGTTGACCACGCCCGCGTAAGGGATGGTAGCGGATATCCTTTTTGTCTTTGACTTCTCTTGATTTGATGGAGAAACGGACTGGACAAAAAGATAGTAGCGGACAGCCCGACCCGCTTGTTTTTGCTGAAACAAAATCTTCTATTAGTAGCCCAAAACGTCTGAGCAAAAACAAAGGGGTACGCCCAAATAATTAATATTTTGAATAGGGACTTAATTATATTTGCGCCGTGAAAAAAGCGTTATTTTTATTTCTTTTCGTAAGTTTTGTTTGGGGATAAGATCATTGATCGGGTTGGGCGTGTATTAATATGCCTGTACCAAATACAGATAAGCTTTCAGATATTTATTAAGGCGCTTCAAGTCTTTTTCCTCCAGCAATGTGGTGTAACGTCTGAGATCCATATTGTCTTGCAGATCGTTGAGTTTGACGGCAATAGCCAGGGGATTTTTTTCGATTCTTGCGATGAAAGCGTCGTAATTTTGCTCCTCTTCTTGGCGCTTGGTGAGGCAATCCACGGCTTCCAAAATATGGCTGGGAAAGCCTTTTTCGCGGAGATATTCCAGAGGAAAAGCGGGATGATCTTCTACTACATCGTGCAGAACACCGACGATTTTTTCATCGATGGTTTTTCCGGCATTCATCACTCGGAAAACGTGTCCCAAGTACGGCGCTCCGTATTTGTCGGTTTGTTTTTTGTGTGCTTTGGTAGCTATTTTTATGGCTTGATTGAGGAGTTCGTGGGTTGACATTTTTTATTTTATTTTTAAATATTGGTGTGTTTTATCTCCCTTTCAACTCATCCAGCAACCTTTCCAAAGAATTAAGATCGGAAATCAAAACTTCTCTCGCCTTCGCACCGTTGAAACCGCCAACCACGCCAGCCGCTTCCAGCTGATCCATAATTCTTCCGGCTCTGTTGTATCCCAATTTAAGTTGTCTTTGCAGCATAGATGTGGATCCTTGCTGTGTCGAGATCACGATTCTCGCTGCATCTTCAAACAATTGATCTTTCTCGTTCGGATCAAAAGCGCCAACTGTAGAAGTTCCTTCTTCGCTGGAATATTCCGGAAGAAGATAAGCATCCGGATACCCTTTCTGCTCGCCCACAAACTCTGCAATCCTTTCCACTTCCGGCGTATCGACGAAGGCGCATTGCAAGCGGATCAAATCGTTTCCGTTGAAATAAAGCATATCGCCGCGACCAACCAATTGCTCAGCGCCCGGCGAGTCCAAAATAGTCTTGGAATCGACTCCCGAAATGACGCGGAAGGCGATCCTCGCCGGAAAGTTTGCTTTAATCATCCCTGTAATGACATTGACGGACGGTCTTTGCGTCGCAACAATCAAGTGGATTCCGATGGCTCTGGCCAGCTGCGCCAAACGTGCAATCGGATGTTCCACTTCTTTTCCGGCGGTCATAATGAGGTCTGCAAACTCATCCACTACCAAAACGATGTAGGGCAAATATCGGTGGCCGTTTTCGGGATTCAGTTTCCTTTGGGAGAATTTGGCGTTGTATTCCTTAATGTTTTTGCAAAAAGCATTTTTCAATAGATCATAACGCTGATCCATTTCTATACAAAGCGAGTTCAAAGTGTTGATTACCTTCGCATTATCTGTGATGATGGCATCTTCGGTGTCGGGCAGTTTTGCCAAATAATGCCTTTCGATTTTGGAATACAAAGACAATTCCACTTTCTTGGGATCTACCATCACAAATTTCAGTTCGCTCGGATGTTTTTTGTAAAGTAAGGATGTGATGATTGCGTTGATTCCCACAGATTTTCCCTGTCCTGTGGCTCCGGCCATCAGTAGGTGCGGCATTTTTGCCAGATCCGCCACGAAAACTTCGTTGGAAATTGTTCGGCCGAAAACGATCGGCAAATCCATATCCGCAGATTGGAATTTTGGCGATGCGATGACGGATTTCATAGAAACCATCGTCGGATTTTTTCTGGGAACCTCAATTCCGATCGTTCCTTTTCCCGGCATAGGCGCGATGATCCGGATGCCTAAAGCGGAAAGATTCAGTGCGATATCGTCTTGTAATTTTTTGATGGCGGATACTCGGATTCCGGCTTCAGGCACGATTTCGTAGAGTGTCACGGTAGGTCCGATGGTGGCTTTGATTTCCGAGATCCCGACGTTGAAGGTTTTTAATAGTCCAACAATTCGGTTTTTATTTTCTTCGAGTTCTTCGTGATTGATGGTGATTTCCTCGTTTCCATAATCTTTCAGAAGATCCAAAGACGGCATTTGAAATTTTGCCAAATCCAATTTATGATCGTACAATCCGTGCTTGCTCACCAGATCGTCAGATTTTTGCTGCTCGGCTGTCAGCGGGAAATCTTCATCTTTTTTGATTTCTACGTTGAAGGCAAAGTTGTCGTCCGTGCTGGGAACCGAAGACGGATTAACTCTTTCTGGTGATATCACAACTGGCTGTGGCGCAGTTTCTTTGACATCCTCTTTGAAAGAGGTTTGGTTCGGCGTTTTGATCGGTTCAAACTCCTGAGTCACTTTGATATTGCCGAAATCCTTTTCAGTTTTGGAAGTTGAACTATCCGCAGCAGATTGTCCGGCGATAAGTTCTTCATCGGCGTCAAATTCTTCTTCAGAATCGGGCATCAGACCTTTCAGTTTCCCGAATTTATGGTCATTTATGTCATTCAGTTTATTTTTGATAGAACTTGGTCTTAGATTAAATTCCAGCACGAAATATAAGGCAAAACTGACCGCGAGAACCATCCAAAGTCCCAAAGATCCGATGTAGGATTTCAGATAATCCATTATTTGATAGCCGTAAACGCCGCCCAAGACGCCTTCGCCTCCGGTTATCGCACCGAAGAAAATCGGAATCCAGCAGATGAAGAAGACGCTGTGCGAAATGGTTTTCCAAGGTTTGAAATAGTTTTTCTTAAAAATCAACGTTCCGAAAACAAAGAACAAAAAGGCGACGATAAATGCCGCGACTCCAATGCTTTCATTAATGAAAACGTTTCCCAGCCAGTTACCGAGTTTTCCAAAAATATTGTTGGGAACGATCGTTTTGTCGCCCATCGTTCCGGCTTGGCTTTGGTCGGCTTTCCAATTCATCAGATAGGACACGAAAGAAAGCGTGAGCACTACGGACAATACAATGAACGTAATGCCGAAAATGATTCTTGGTTTGGAGATGATTTTGCTGGCTGCGCCGGGATTATGTAGTTCTTTACTCATTTTAAAAATCGACAATAGATGCAAATTTAATGTTTTTTCCGCCGGATAAAAATAAAGAGAGAATTTTGTTGATAAACTTATAATAGTAAGCTAAATTATGATTTTATTAAGAAATATGTAACAAAAATATCTCATTTATGACCCATTGAGAAAAAAATGATTAAGAATAAGAATGCACTTTTTAGAATGGCGGGCGCTCTTTATTTGATTGTGATATTGACAGGACTTTTCAGCTTGATGTATGTCCCAAAAATGCTATTCGTGTGGGACAATCCGGCAAAAACTGCAGAAAATATTGCAGAAAATACGCGATTATTTCGCTTTAGCATTGCCAGCAGCGTACTTTGCTATGTGGCTTTCACTTTGCTACCGGTTTTTCTATATCAGTTGTTGCGTTCAGTCCACGAATTGTCTGCGAAGTTGATGTTGATTCTTGCCTTGGTGAGTGTGCCACTTTCAGTCGGTAATTTACAGAACAAATACGGTATTCTTCACTTGTTGACAAGCAAATCTGCCAATGAAAAACTGATTCAGGCGCGCGTGATGGATTTGCTACACATCTATGATAATGGAATTTTAATAGCCACCGTCTTCTGGGGGCTGTGGCTTTTGCCTTTCGGTTTTTTGGTTTATAAATCGGGCTTTCTTCCAAAGATTATAGGCATATTTTTGATGCTGGGGTGTTTTGGATATCTTATTAACTTTTTTGGAAACACATTATCAGCAGAGTACCAGATCATCGGGATTTCTTCCTATCTGGGATTGCTTCCAACAGTCGGAGAATTGAGCATCTGTGCTTGGCTGCTTTTTGGGAGAATTAGAAAACATAATATTTAAACAAATTGATATGAATACCCAATTACAAGACTTTAAGATTAATGTACGAATCCAGCTTTGCGCTTTATGGACAGCGCTTATGTTTCTATATATCTACGGCGATTATTTTGAACTGTATGTTCCGAAAAAAGTCGAAGGACTTCGAAACGGGCACAATATGCTCGATGATCCCTTGAAATTATTTGTGGCAACTTTTACTTTAACGATTCCTGCACTGATGATATTTCTGTCCTTAATTTTGAAACCAAAACTCACTAAATGGTTAACTGCAGGTATTGCGGTCTTTTTTACGCTTTTTACTTTTTTGGTGGGCATTTCCTCGATTTCTGAATGGCGAATATTTTACGTATTCCTGTCATTTCTTGAAAGTCTTATAACAATCATCATTTTTGTTAAAGCATTGAATTGGCCTAAAACGGACTAAGAGCCAATCTCTATTCTAAAAAAATCATAAATACAGCTTTTCATTCGCCTAATCAAATTAACATCCTTATTTTTGCGAAGCATAAATTTCAAAATGGAATCGCCGTTCACTAAGTTTTTTGGAAAATACCGATCTGCGGGCGACAACATCTGATAAATAAAACAGTAGCTTTCTACCTAATGAAAAAAATTCAGGATATTCTTATTTCTACGCGAACGATGGCCGTTCTATTGCTGGTTTTCGCAATTTCTATGGCCGTCGCCACTTTTATCGAAAACGATTATGGAACGCCCACTGCCAAAGCACTGATTTATGAAGCTAAATGGTTTGAAGCCGTGATGTTTCTGTTGATATTAAATTTCATTGGCAACATCGGCAGATACAGACTTTTCCGAAAAGAAAAATGGCCGGTTTTGGTCTTTCACTTGGCTTTTATTTTAATTTTCATTGGTGGGGCAATCACGCGCTACATCAGCTTCGAAGGGACGATGCACATCCGCGAAGGCGAAACGACCAACGAAATCGTGACCGACAAACATTTCTTCAAAATCAAAATCGAGGAAAAAGGGGAGCCGCAGAATTACCGTGACATTCCTTATCTGATGTCGCCGCTGCATCACAATTTTCAAGCGACTTATGATTTTCTGGGAAAAGAAAAAATCGTGGTGAAAGCTTTGGATTATATTCAAAGAAAAAAAGACAGTCTGCAAGTAGGATCCGGAAAAGAGTATTTGCACTTGGTTTCTACTGGCGATATGGGCGGCCGGCAAAATATTTATTTGGCAGAAGGCGATGTGCAAAATGTGAATGGCACTTTGGTAAGTTACAACAGAATGGCTATCGATGGCGCTGTAGAATTCCAGAAGCGAGACGGCCAACTCTACATTAAAACCCCGACTGACGCTGCTTATATGACAATGGCCACCAAAGCCACCGGAATGACTAAGAAAAATGAATTTCAACCTTTGGCGCTGAGAAGTCTTTATACCATTGACCAACTGAAATTAGTAGTTCCGGAAGGAACGAAGAACGGAAAATTGGTGTCCTATGAGGGTGATAAACAGAAAGATAAAGATGTTCCCGACCTTTTAAAAGTAGAAGTGGCGGGGCCAAAATCAAAACAAATCGTAGATCTCGTGGTAGAAAAGGGAAATCCAAACAACTACAAGCAGATTCATCTCGACGGGCTCGATATTATGCTGGGATTCGGCCCAAAAATCTATTATACGCAACCTTTCGCGCTGAAACTGGACAAGTTCGTGATGGAAACTTATCCCGGAAGTTCCTCGCCATCGGCGTACGAATCGCACGTGAAAATCGTGGACGAAGGCAAAGAGACGCCTTATAAAATCTATATGAATCACGTGCTGAATTACAAAGGTTATCGGTTCTTCCAGTCTAGCTTCGATCCAGATAGAAAAGGAACAATTCTCTCTGTGAACCACGATTTTTGGGGCACTTTGATCACTTACATGGGCTATACATTCCTTTTTATATCGATGTTTGTGACCCTATTTTGGAAGGGATCCCGATTTTCTAATCTCAATAAAATGCTGAAAACCATAAGCCATAAAAAATCTATTTCTGTTCTTTTGATTTTGCTAAGTTTTGGACTCAGCGCTCAGGAAATCGATATGCACGGGAAAGATGGGAGCCACGAAAACCATTCACATTCTGAAGCGCAAGCGGGTTCTCCCACCACAAATTCGGCAGTCATCGACGCCGACGAAATGGTAAAGAACATCGAAATCAGCAAGGAACACGCCGACAAATTTGCTTACTTGTTGGTTCAAAATTACGAAGGCAGAATTGTTCCCGCCAATTCTCAGGCTATCGACATTCTTCATAAACTCACCAGCAGAGATAAGTTTCAGAATCTCGACGCCAATCAATGGTTTTTGGCAGCTACGATCGATCCAATGTTTTGGGCTCAGGTGAATATCATCAAAATCGAAACAAAAGGCAAAGTAGGAAAGGATTTAAAAGCGAAGACCAAAGCCAATGAGGAAGGCTTTACAAGTCTGATCAAACTATTCCCAGCAGACAAAAACGGTAATCTCCGGTTCGTTCTGGAAGATAATTATAATGATGCATTTAGAAAAAAAGCGTCTGAAAGAACCCGATATGATGATGCTGTCATTGCATTGAACGACAAAGTTCAAGTTTTGAACGGCATAATGTCTTACCAATATTTCCGCACCGTTCCGGTTAAAAATGACCCAAATCACACATGGAGTTCTGTGATGACACCCACTTTTGAGCCGGACGAAAACGCACAAGCTGTTTTAGGACCTTATTTATCAAGTGTACTTTTGGCAACACAAGGCGGAAGCTGGGCAAAAGCGGATGCTGAACTCAAAAAAGTTCAAGAATATCAGCAGAAATGGGGAAAAAACGTGATCCCTTCCGAAAACAAAGTGAAGCTGGAAGTTCTAATGAATAAACTGGATATCAACTTCAAACTGTTGATTTTCTACACCATCATTGGCAGTTTGCTATTGGTTTTAGGCTTCGCGCAACTTTTCAAACCAAGCAGAATCCTAAACGGAATTATCAAAGGACTTATCTATATCGGGTCAATCGGTTATGTTATGCACTTTTTAGGATTGATATCAAGATGGTATATTTCTGGTCACGCCCCTTGGAGCAACGGCTACGAAGCCATTATCTTCATCTCTTGGGTCGGGATTTCCGCAGGTTATGCCTTGTACAGAAACTCCAACAGCCTCATTCCTGCAGCAGGATTTTTAGTCGCGGTGATTATGATGGGATTTGCTCACGGCGGCTCTGCGCTGGACCCGCAAATTACCCCTTTGGTTCCGGTTTTGAAATCCTATTGGTTGATCGTCCATGTGGCGATCATCACCTCCAGTTACGGATTCTTCTCCCTGTCGATGTTGATTGCGATGATTTCTTTGATCTTCTACATTCTTGCCAACAAAAATACCTTCCAAAAACATAATGATACCACCCTGAAAGAGCTAGCCATCGTCAGCGAAATGTCTCTTAATATTGGACTTTTAGCTTTAACGATAGGGAATTTCCTAGGTGGAATTTGGGCCAATGAATCGTGGGGCCGATACTGGAGCTGGGATCCCAAAGAGACTTGGGCTTTTATCTCCATTATGGTGTACGCATTTGTAATTCACATGAGGCTCGTGCCTGGCTTGCGAGGACGGTACACGTTCCACGTCGTCACAATGTTTGCCTTCTGCTCGATGGTGATGACCTACTTTGGAGTTAATTACTATCTTTCCGGATTGCATTCCTATGCCAAAGGAGATCCAATTCCGCTTCCGCTTTGGGTTTACATCGGACTTGGTTATATGCTTCTATTATCGGTTTTTTCTTGGTTCAAGTACAAAAAACTGCACAATGAGCTCCATATCGAAACCGATGAAAGAACACAGGTGGAACCGTAAGATCAGTTAGTTAATCAATAGATTTTTTAAATTTATTTAAGACCATCATCTTTTACAAATATTTTTTTAAATAATTGATTTACACGCTTTTAAAGTTGTTCATCAATGTAAAGTCGCATTTTTTCTTCATATTCTGGTTTTAGTTTAAGCAATTTCCAGATCTTTTTGTCTTGCGGAGTTGTAATTCTATAGAAGATGATTCGATCTGCAGAGTATCGGAAGTAAGGATGCTTTTTCAGCCAATCTTCCGGCGCAGTAGCCAGCGTATATTTTGGAACATTTGAGTTGTCGAGCTTTGCTACGTAAATCAGTCTTTCGCCCATCGCGCGGTCTATTTCATAGGTTTCCAGCAGCTGATTTTTGTTGATAAAACCGCCCAATTTTTTCCGAAAAGCCAAGATTCCGGCCGCATCTTTTTCTGTAAATCCAAATTCCCGCAGTTGCTTAAAACTGATTTCATTAAGATTCACTTTGGAAAAATCCGTTTTTTCTATGTTTTCTTCGGTCTTCGATTTTTCCGGAATAGAAAGTCGGATCCAAGGTTTCATTTCCAAGAATTTCTCTTCGGAAATCACGAAACATTTCTGAATATCGTCTAAAGATTTGAAAGCGCCTCGCAAATTTTTGTCGCGATAATTGACAATCACGTTGGCCTGCTTTTCCGAAAATCCCAACACCTGCCATTGCGCCGCATTGAGCTGGTTGGGATCAAAAAACTGATTGATTTTTACCGATCCTTTTTCTTTTCTTTTTTCAAATGTTTTGGCCAGGTTTTCTGGTGTTTTGGCTTGCAAAATAAGGTAGGGCGACATTTGCAAAAATTGCTCATCGCTGATGATGAAGCATTCCTTCAGTTTTTCTTTGCTGATGAAGCTGCCTCCCAGATAATTTTTGTACTTGAGAATTGCCGCCGCCTGTTTTTCGGAGAAACCAAGATTTTCCCAGTCTTTTTGAGAATACAGATCGGGATTGAATTTACCTTTAAGATTTAGCCTTTTCTTTTCAAATGTTTTGTACGGAAAATGGTCTTTTTTAGCTTCAGAATTTGTTTCTGGAAGAAGGATGAAGTTTTTGAGCTGCTGATATTTCTCGTCAGAAACCGCGTAGCATTTTTTGAACTGTTCCTTGGACTGGAAATTTCCGCCGACGATTTGTTTATATTTCAGGATGGTTTTGACTTGCTTTTCCGAGAAACCCAGATTTTTCCATTGCTTTTCATCCAGATCATTGGGGTTGAATTCCGTAAGGATAATTTCTGGTTTGGACTCCGAAACAAAAGTAATGACGGGCGCTACCGGATGCTGGTTCTTTTTGTAAATAGAGAATGCGATCTGCAAAAGAACAATGAGCGATCCGAAAACTGCAAGGCTGAGGAGCTGCCTGTTCCGGATTTGGAAAGGTAATTTGGGATTCATGATTGTGTTTTAACCAAAGTTAAATAAAATGAATCAAAACTTAAATAATTAAGAAAAAAAAATTAAATTTTAGTCGTTCAAAGAGTTTTTGAGTTTCAGAAGTTCAGCTTTGACGAATTCCAGCCGGTCGATGATGGTGATCGTTTCGGAGATTTTGGAGTTGGTTGTCAGTGCAATACGGGCGCCGTCCAAAGTGTAACCTTTTTCTTTGACGAGGTGATAAATCATTTTCAGATTCTCGATGTCTGCCGGTGTAAAATATCGGTTTCCTTTCTTGTTTTTCTTTGGCTTGATGATCGGAAATTCCTGCTCCCAGTACCGGATCAACGACGTGTTGACATCAAAGGCCTTCGCCACTTCGCCGATGGAATAGTAGAGTTTGTCTGGCAGCTGGAGTTTCATTGTTTTGATCGAATTTTCAAAGATAAATATTTTTAGTTCTTTTACACAAATTGTACCTTGCAACTTTAGAATTAAAATAATGAAAAAGTATCTGAGATTTAGTTTAATTGGATTGTTGTTGATTTTGACGAATTGCCAGATTCAAAATCATAAGCAATTATTTGATGGTGAACCCCAATTAATCTCCAGCCAATTTATTTTCACAGAAGGGCCTGCGGCAGACCAATTGGGAAATGTTTACTTCACAGATCAGCCGAACGACAGAATATATTTTTGGGACTGGAAAACCAATAAAACGACATTGTTCGCAGAAAAAACCGGGCGAGCCAATGGAACTTATTTCGACAAAAATGACAATCTGATTATTTGTTCCGATGAAAAAGGAGAGATTTTGAAGATTTCGAAAAATAAAGACATTCAGATTTTAAGCCAAGGTTTTGAAGGCAAAAGACTGAACGGGCCCAATGACTTGTGGATTGACCATTTTGGCGGGATTTACTTCACAGATCCTTTGTACAAAAGAGATTATTGGCAAAACTTCCATCAGGAAATTCCGGAGAATAATTTGTATTACAGACATCCCAATGGAAACATGTCTAAGTTGGACCGCTTTGTGCAACCCAACGGAATTGTAGGGTCGGAAAAACTACATAAATTGTATGTTTCTGATATTGATGCAGGAAAAACTTATGTTTATAACATTTTAAGCGAAGGAAAATTGTCTGAGAAAAAATTATTCTGCGAAATGGGATCGGACGGAATGACGCTCGATAATCTGGGAAACCTTTATCTCACGGGCAAAGGCGTCACCATCTTCAATAATAAAGGAGAAAAATTGACCAATATTCCGATCTCGGAGGAGTGGACTTCCAACGTGACTTTTGGTGGCAGAAAAGCTTCTACGCTGTTTATTACTGCATCAAAATCCATTTACATTTTAAAAATGAATGTTTCGGGAATCCAATAAACAAAGGCTTGCACGGGCTCAGCCTGACAAGTTCATAGGAAAAATATGTGATGCTGAGCTTGCCAAAGCATTTTAATTTTAAAAAAACAAAAATTTAATAAGCAATCTCGATTTTCACTTTCTTGCCTTTTAGTTTTTCGGTGGCCAAATTCTTCAGCAATTCCATTGTTTTTTTCCGGTTGACGGCCACGTAAGAAGTCGTGTCTTTCACTTCTATCAGGCCGATGTCGTCTTTTTCAAGTTGTCCTTTTTTGATGAGATATCCCACAATATCCACTTTGTTGACCTTGTCTTTTTTCCCAGCGCTGATGTAGATGGTTTGATTCGGCGTTCTTTCCGGAACTCGGCTGCTTTCCGAAACGTTTTCTTCCGGCGTATTGCTTTTGACGAATGGGAAGTTCTCGTCCTCAGTTATAATTAAGTAAGCAAAACCTTTGGCGTTCATCCGCGCAGTTCGGCCGTTTCTGTGGATGAAGGCGTCTTCTTTTGGTGGCAATTGGTAGTGAACGATCGACTCCACTTCTGGAATATCCAAACCTCGGGACGGCAGATCGGTTGTGATAAGAATTCTTGCCGAATCATTTCTGAATTTAAGCAAAGCACGTTCACGTTCATCCTGTTCCATTCCGCCGTGGAAAGTTTCTCTCTGGATTCCTTTTTCTCTCAGGAGTTCTGAGATTCTGTCAACAGCATCGCGGTGATTGCAGAATATCAAAGTTCTTTTATTTCCGATTTTGCAAATTAATTGAAATAAAGTGTTAAGTTTTTCCTCAGAACTTGTCATCACTTTTCGGAGTTGAATATTTGGTTTTGACTCGTTTTCTTTGAAGAAATTGATTTTCTTTTCGTTGCCCAGTTGTACAAATCTCGGGATGTTGTCCATCACGGTTGCAGAAGTCAGGATTCTCTGAGAAAGACATGTTAATGAACCAATGATGTATTCCATATCTTCTTGGAAGCCTAATTCGAGGGCTTTGTCGAACTCGTCCAAAACCAAAGTCTTGATGGTTTCCGGATCGAAGTTATCGTTTTTTAAATGGTAAGCGATTCTTCCCGGCGTTCCAATGAGAACTGCTGGTGCTTCTATCAGATTATTGATTTCGATTTTTTTGTCGTGACCACCGTAAGCAATAGAAACTTTGAAATCTGTTCCCATAGATTTGAAAACCTGCTCGATCTGCAAAGCCAATTCTCTTGCAGGAACCAAAATTAAAGCCTGAATTCCTTTAACGTCTGATTTTAAATTCCTAAGAACAGGAAATAGAAAAGCCAAAGTTTTTCCGGAACCTGTTGGTGATAGCAAAATAATGTCGGTATTATTCTCAGAAGCGTTGTATGTAGATTTCTGCATTTGATTCATATCCTGAATCTGCAGTTTTTCAAAAATCGGTTGTAATTCCATTTTGCAAAGGTAAGAGATTTGGGAGAGGGTCGAAAATTGCTTTATCTATTTATAAGGAATGGCAAAAACCCATAGCCCCGATAGAAACGGTTACCCCACAGCAAGCGATGGACAAGGCTTTGGCGCGAGGAGTAATAGTGGATAGCGGGAAATAGCTCCTAAAAATTCGTATACTTATGATCTGATTATCAATTGGTTATCATAAAATTCAACTTCTTAAAAAATCTTGTTGGTTTCAAATATTTTTCTTAATTTTGCACCACTTTTGTGAACGCACTTTCGGCGAAGTAAAACATTAACAATTAACATCTTCCATATTTTTCAGGAGTCACAGCAAAGCCAAAGTCTGAAGTAATTAGGAATACAAATTTTTTTAGAAAATGTCAAAAGAGACAAATTCAGCAGAGGTTCTATTGAACCAAAACGTAACACCAGAACAATTTGATTGGGATTCTTTCGAGTCCGGTCTTAACGCAGAAGATAGAAGCGAGAAGAAAGAATTGGAAGAAATCTACAACGGTTCTCTTAACAATCTTGCAGACAACGATGTGATCATCGGGACAGTTGTAAGATTGACAGACAAAGAAGCGATCGTCGATATCAACTTCAAATCTGAAGGTGTAATCTCTCTAAACGAATTCCGTTACAACCAAGGCCTGAAAGTAGGTGATGAAGTTGAAGTAATGGTGGACAGAAGAGAAGACAAAACAGGACAATTACAGTTATCTCACAGAAAGGCCAGAACGCTGAAAGCTTGGGACAGAGTAAACGAACTGCACGAAACTGGAGAGATCGTCAACGGTTTTGTAAAATCTAGAACCAAAGGCGGTATGATCGTAGATGTTCACGGAATCGAGGCATTCTTGCCAGGTTCTCAGATCGACGTGAAGCCAATCAAAGATTACGATCAGTTCGTAGGTAAAACGATGGAGTTCAAAGTTGTGAAAATCAACCCTGAGTTCAAAAACGTCGTTGTATCTCACAAAGCGCTTATCGAAGCGGATCTCGAAGGCCAGAAACGAGAGATTATCGGTCAATTAGAAAAAGGACAGGTTCTTGAAGGAACTGTTAAAAATATTACTTCTTACGGTGTATTCGTAGATCTAGGAGGTGTTGACGGATTGATTCACATCACAGACCTTTCTTGGTCTCGAGTGAACCACCCATCTGAGATCTTGGAAGACGGACAAACTGTAAAAGTGGTTATCCTTGATTTTGATGATGAGAAAACAAGAATCCAATTGGGTATGAAGCAATTAGAACCGCACCCTTGGGATGCGCTTTCTGCTGACCTGAAAGTTGGTGACAAAGTGAAAGGAAAAGTAGTAGTCCTTGCGGACTATGGTGCCTTCGTAGAGATCGCTCCAGGTGTAGAAGGATTGATCCACGTTTCTGAAATGTCTTGGAGTACACACTTGAGAAGTGCAGGAGACTTTGTAAAAGTAGGAGATGAGGTAGAAGCAGAAGTATTGACTTTGGATAGAGAAGACAGAAAAATCTCTCTAGGTATCAAGCAATTGAACAAAGATCCTTGGGAAAATATCGAAGCTAAATATCCAGTCGGTTCAACGCACGTTGGAACGGTGAGAAACTTTACCAACTTCGGCGTGTTCGTAGAATTGGAAGAAGGAATCGATGGATTGATCTATATCTCAGACCTTTCTTGGACTAAGAAAATCAAACACCCATCTGAGTTCTGTGCGGTTGGAGATCAATTAAACGTGATCGTATTAGAACTGGACACGCAAGCAAGAAGATTGTCTCTAGGTCACAAACAATTGACTGAAAACCCTTGGGATAAATTCGAAACCAAATACGCTGAAGGAACTGTACACGCCGGAAAAGCAACTGAGGTACACGACAAAGGCGCATCGGTTCAGTTCGAAGATGTGGAAGTTGAAGCATTTTGCCCATCAAGATTATTGGAGAAGGAAGACGGATCCAAAATCAAAAAAGGTGAAGAGGCTCAGTTCAAAGTGATCGAATTCAACAAAGAATTCAAAAGAGTGGTTGTTTCTCACACCGGAATCTTCAAAGACGAAGAGAAGAAAAACGCGAGAGAAGCTTCTAACAATAGATCTAATAATAATAGCAATAATAACAGTGCATCAACATCTTCCAACAACGAAGAAAAATCCACACTTGGTGACATCGATGTATTGGCAGAATTGAAAAGAAAAATGGACGAAGAAAAATAATTTCCACCACTTTTCAACTTTTAGAAAGCATTCCAGTCATCATTGGAATGCTTTTTTTATGATTTTTATCTATAATTGTTTCTTTTTTAATAAATTTGATGGATTATTTAATGAAATGCTAAAAAAAATATGAAGAACAGAAATCTACCCCCTCTAATTTTGGTATTGTCGATACTTTCTGTAAATTCTGTCTTCGCGCAGAATTCCAAAACAGTAGTCGAGAAATACCTGAGCACATCCCCATTAATAGGGAAGAATGTAACCAACAAAGATTTTATAATCTCTTCGGAAGACCCGTCCAAATCTTTGAATGCTACCGTTGTAAAAATTCAGCAGGCTTCTAACGGCATTCCGGTTTTCGGTAATTCGGCCACGCTGTTGGTAAGAGATAGTCAAGTTCTGAATTATGCTGGAGATTTTACTGCCCGCGTTTCCAAAACATCAAGTATTTCGCAGGCAATGGACGCTCAGAATATTCTTGTGAAAGTTGTGGAGAATATGAAATTATCCGCCGTACAATCGTACAAGGATTCGCTCGCAAAAGGAGAAATTAAAAAACCCCCTTTGGTATATTATGATAACGGATCCAACCTTGTTCTTGCTTACGAGCTTGAATTTTATCAGGAAAAATCACCCAACCTTTGGCACATCGTGGCTGACGCCCACACAGGGAAAATTTACAGCCAAGATAACCTCACACTTTCGTGTGATTTCAAGGATGGTGCTTTTGACAGAGCACCTTTGCGGGAAGATAAACTAGTGAATCAGGTTCAAGTAGGTCCGCAGAATACAGCAAGCGGAATCCTTTCTCCTGTTTTGGTCAATAATGCATCGTACAATGTTTTTCCGCTGCCCATAGAAGCGCCAACATTCGGAGATCGCTCGCTGCTTACCAATCCCTGGGATTTAACAGCCTCTTCCTTAGGATGGCAAAATGACAATACCACAGAATATACCATTACGCGTGGTAATAATGTTCACGCTTACACCGATGAAAACAGCACCAATACCATTGGTCCTTCGGCTGACGGTGGTGCATCCCATCTTTTTGATTTCGCATTTGATCCATCCAACGGATTAGATAGCTACAAAAATGCCGCGATTACCAATTTGTTTTATGTTAATAACAAAGTTCACGATGTTCTTTATAAATTCGGATTTACAGAAACTTCCAAAAATTTTCAGGCATATAATTTTGGAAAAGGAGCGTCTCAGAACGATTATGTATTAGCAGAAGCCAGAGACGGAGCTGGCGTTTCCGATTTGTCCTTGGGATATTATAACAATGCCAATTTTTCTACGCCATCTGATGGTTCCAAACCCAGAATGCAAATGTACATTTGGCTAGGTACGCAGCCCTATTTTGCTTTTAACGCGCCATCGACCGTTGCAGGAACCAGTATCCCATCCATTGGATTGGGCTATTTTGGTCCGCCCTTGTGGAAGAAGTCTGTGACTGGAGATGTTGCTATCTCTCCTACTTTGGATGCTTGTACCGCACTTCCAGCCGGATCACTTTCTGGTAAGATTGGTATTGCACAGAGAGGAAGCTGTAATTTTATTTTGAAGGTAAAAAATATGCAAGATGCGGGTGCCATTGCAGGAATTGTGTTCAACTCTCCAGATGCTGCAACCAGTCCCGGAGAAGCCGTTACTAATATGTCCGGCGATGGGGTGACAGTAATTAATATCCCGTCGGTATTTCTACCACAATCCAGAGGAGAAGCTATTAATGCCTTAATTAACGGAGGACAAACGGTAAACGTTACACTTAGCGTACCCGTACGAGACGGAAGCGTAGATAATGGAATCATCAGTCACGAATATGGACATGGATTATCAACAAGACTAACAGGAACTTCTGTTGCCTGCTTAAGCTCCACTGTTGATAAAGAGCAAATGGGAGAAGGATGGTCAGATTTCTTAGCTCTAATGCTCACTATGAGGTCTACGGATAATGCAGCCGTACCAAGAGGAATAGGAACTTATGCCACCAGCGAGCCAACCAATGGTGGGGGAATTCGTCCTGCAAAATATTCACCAGATTTCGGCATTAACAATTATACTTACGGAAGCACAAATAGTATGACCGAAGTTCATGATATTGGTTTTGTGTGGGCAACGATTCTTTGGGATTTGCACTGGAAATATGTAGAAAAATACGGTTTCAATAATGATATTGCTGCTAATGCATCTTCTGGTTCTGCAAGAGTTTTCCAAGCTGTGGTAGATGGGCTGAAGTTGCAGGGTTGCTACCCAACCTTTATAATGGGCAGGGATGGAATTATCGCAGCAGATCAGGCATCTACAAATGGCGCAAACAAATGCCTCATCTGGAGTACATTTGCAAAAAGAGGCGTTGGTGTCAATGCTTCTGCTGGTTCAAAAACAGTTATGACCGATCAGATTGAAGACTTTACGGTGCCTGCAGAGTGTGCTCTTGGTACGTCTGAAGTTACCGCAGCGAAGGGATTCAGCCTTTATCCCAACCCCGCCAAAAATGAGTTTTTCTTAGACTTTAAAAATCATCTTATTGGAAATGTCAATGTGGAAATCTATGATGCAGCGGGCAAGTTGGCTCTAAGCCAGCAAATAAATCCTCCTGCCAAAGAAGCGATTAATACTCAAAAACTTCCGGCCGGTGTTTACATTGTAAAAGCCTCCGGAATAGGCGTAACATATAGCTCCAAACTAATTATTAGTAAATAAAAATAGTCCTGATCGATCTTAAAACCACCTATTTGCTTTATCTAGGTGGTTTTTTTTCAATGGTGATTTTTAATTTGGCTGATAAGCAATAAATGCAAATTGTCCTTGGTTATTGATTTATTGAAAATGAACTTATGGACTTCTAATTGGCCGATTATTTTTTTTTCGCGGACATTCCTTGTGATTTTAGATGTACGACGTAATTTTTCTTCTAAATTTTATACTTTTTCGGACATTTTTTCCCACTAATTTGGCTTTTGATTTCAAGTTCTTTGGATGAAGTTCTTTTAAAATCCCCACCAACGAACGATCTTTTGTCTTTCAGGTTGAACTATTTGCTTTGCGAAAGGTTTCGACCATTAGTACTGGATTTTTTTCCTTATTTTCTAGTTAAATGCAATTATTTTCTCAAAAAGTTACATTTATTAGTTGAATTTAAGTAATAAAAAAACGCTGAAAATCAATAGATTAACAACGTTTTCTGTACCCAGTGCCGGAATCGAACCGGCACATCTTTCGATACTAGAGTTTGAGTCTAGCGCGTCTACCAATTCCGCCAACTGGGCATTGTGATAAATTGGTCTGCAAATATAAGATTTATTTTCCAGCCCATAAAAGTGATTTCAAAATATTTTAAATTTTATTTTATCATCAAGCTCAAAATCAAATTGCTTTATAATCAAAATTCGATTTCCAATCCGTCATAGGCCAGATGAACACGTTCCGGAAGCTCCATTTCTACTTCGTCGTGAAATCCCAAATCGTGGCTGATGTGGATGAGATAGGTTTTTTTTGGTTTAAGCTCATTCACCAAATCCAAGACTTGCGGCAGGATGAAATGGGAATGATGAGGCGTGGTTTTTCTGAGACAGTTGATAATGAAAATCTCCAAATTCTTCAATTTGTCCTTTTCCTGATCGCTAATTTCGCTCGCATCCGTAATGTAGGCCAGGTTTTTAAACTTAAACCCAAGGATATTAATTTCGGAATGTATAATATCAATCGGCTGAATATGCACTTCATCAAACAATGTGAAATCACGCTCAATCTCCAACAGCTCAAAACTCGGCGCGCCGGGATATTTTTGTTCAATAAAAGCATAAGGAAAGCGGTCTTTGATTTCTTTGGCAACGCGCGAATTGCAATAGATCGGCATCGACTTCTTGTTGATGAATATCAGGGGTCGCAGATCATCCAGCCCGATGATATGATCGTTGTGCTCATGCGTGATGAGTACGGCATCAACCCGTTCTTCGTTATTCGACAACATTTGTTGGCGAAAATCGGGTCCGCAATCTATCAAAATCTTCTTTCCAGAGTCAGAAGTTACCAGTGCGGAAGTGCGCAAACGCTTGTCTTTTGGGTTGGTAGAAAGGCAAACCGGATGATGGCTGCCAATAACAGGAATGCCTTGCGAGGTACCGGTTCCTAAAAATTTTAAAAGCATTTTTATTTTTGCTGTTATTTTGGTAAATTTACAAAATAAATCTAATTCTTCGTGATAAAGACAAAACTTACCCCCAAGCAGAAAGCATTGGCCGTCAATTTAGACACCTCTATTTACGGGACATTTGCCGAGATTGGAGCGGGTCAGGAGACGGTAAGACATTTTTTCAGGGCGGGTGGTGCTTCTCAAACCATTGCGAAGGCGATGTCGGCTTATGATAAGGACTTCAGTGATGCCATCTACGGCACCGAAACCAAAAACCGATACGTCACGCAGAACCGTCTTCGCAAGATGCTTCGGTACGAAATGGCCCTCATCGAGGAAAGGATCCCAAGAGAAAAAAATCCAGGCAAAAAGTTTTTTACTTACGCCAATACCGTAACAACGATCAATTTTGACAAAACGTCCAGAGGTCACGGTTGGGTGGGAATCAGATATCAGAATTCGGAAGACGAGGATTACAACGAAATCGTAATCCATATCAAATTCAAAGAAACCAATCCCACTTTGCAACAGGAAACGCTCGGTAGTTTGGGTGTCAATCTGATCTATGGCGCTTATTTCTACATCGATAATCCGAGGGTTCTGGTAGAATCTTTGTACGATGATATTTCGCTCGACCGTTTGGAGATTGATATGATAGACTTCAGCGGTCCGGTTTTCCAGTATGTGGACAATCGCTTGATGAGCCTCCAACTGGTCAAATTGGGAATGACGGATGCGGTTATTTTTAATTCCAAAGGAAATAATATGCTTCCGGCCGATATTCTTTACAAAAAAAATATTTTTGCCGTCAGAGGAAGTTTCCGGCCGGTGACGCGTGTCAATATAGATATGTTCGAGCAAGGTTTGGAAATGTTTAATCAGGATAATACTTGTGACGATGGGAATACCCAGATTCTTTTTGAAATTACAATTTCTAATCTGAGAGCAGCGGGAGATATCGATGAGCGCGATTTTCTGGACCGGGTCGATATTCTCGGAACTTTGGGTTACACGGTGATGATTTCCAATTTCTCCGAATATTACAGAATGGTAGATTATTTCTCTACATTCACCAATCAGCATATCGGAGTGGCGATGGGCGTCAACAATCTTTTGGACGTCTTCGACGAGGAATATTACAAAAATCTTTCGGGCGGAATTTTGGAGGCTTTCGGTAAGTTCTTCAAAAAAGATATGCGCGTTTATCTTTATCCTTACAAAGATCCTGAGACCGGCGAATTGCTGACCTCGGAAAATCTAAAAGTTCACGATAATTTGAAAGAATTATACAAATATTTTAAGCTCAACAAGAGAATCGTAGATATCGAAAATTATAATCCAAAATTCCTAGAAATCTACTCGAGAGAGATTCTGAAAAAAATAATGGCCCACGATCTGGGTTGGGAAGAGGAATTGCCAAATGGCGTTTCTCAAATGATAAAAGACCGAGGAATGTTCGGTTACAAAGAATTAACTTTTGACGGATTAAAATAAAAAAACGATGGTAGAGCTTAGGAAGCGACTTTCCTTCATTTTGGAAAGTCCGGATCACGATACGAATGCGAAACTTCTCAAAGTTTGTCAGGTTTTGGACAAGGAAATCTCTTATTACAACTGGACAGGATTCTATTTCAAAAATGGCGACAAAGATGAATTGGCTTTAGGACCTTACGTTGGCGCGGTGACAGATCATATTATTATTCCGTTTGGTAAAGGGATTTGCGGTCAGGTAGCGGTTTCTGGAGAGACTTTCGTAGTTCCGGATGTTCACGCTCAGGATAATTATCTGTCTTGTTCCATCGATACAAAAGCGGAGATCGTGGTTCCTATTTTCAAGAACGGAGAGAATATTGGTCAAATAGATATTGACAGTCATTCCATAGATCCCTTTACCAAAGAAGATGAGGAAATGCTGAAGTGGCTTTGCGAGGAGGTTGCGAGGATTTTATAGGTTTGAATCCAAATCAAAAAAGGGCAAATCGTTTGCGCTTTTTATCATTTTACTTGCCTGTAAAGATTTCGTCCAAAAGTTCGCGATAATATGCTCCACACTTCGCCAAGTGCGATCCATACCACGAAAAAGCTTCACCATCCACAACCATTATTTTTTGATTAACACAAGTATTGTGAATCTCCGAAATATGTTTTTCTTTAAAAGGAAAGGGTTCAGAAGATAGGAAAATCAAATCCGCTTCTTTCAAATCTTCCAATTGAATTTCGGGATAACGTTTCTGATTTTTAAACCAATTCTCAAATCCCAATTCATCCAAAATCCCCGAAATAAAAGTATCGCCACCAACCGTCATATAAGGATCTTTCCAAATGAGATAAGCGACTTTTAAACGGTTTTCCAGTTTCGGAATGTCAAAAACTTCGTAAGTTTTAAGATTAAAAAATTGCGCATTCTCCTCTTTTTCGAAAATATGTCCCAGTTGTTTAATTAAATAATAATTGTCTTCCAAAGTCTCAACATTTGTAACCAAAACTTTGAAGTCTTTTATCAATTCCTCAACCTGTTCTTTGACGTTTTCCTCTTTGTTGGCGATGATGAGGTCGGGTTTAAGGGATTTAATTTTATCAAGATTAAGATTCTTGGTTCCGCCAATAATCTCGACATTTTTCACCAATTCTTGCGGATGAATGCAGAATTTTGTCCTTCCAATAATCTCATCAGAAGTCAAACCCAGATCAAATAAGGTTTCCGTAATCGAAGGTACAAGTGAAATAATTCTCATAAAAAAAACTCTCTCAAAAATAAACATTTCTGAGAGAGTTTTATGAATCGAAATTAAAATCAATTTTCCTCCTTTAAGGTTTGGGGAAAGACAATTTTCATTTATTAATCTTCTTTTTTAGTCGTTTTCTTAGCTGTAGACTTTTTTGCGGCTGGCTTGCTTTCTGCAGCTTTTTCATCCTTTGGAGTCACTTTTTTGGCCGTTGCTTTTTTAGCGGCTGGCTTTTTATCAGATCCTTGTTCTGTTTTTTCTTCTGTCTCCTCAGCTTCAGAAGGTTCCTCAGTTTTTACGAAACTTTCCGGCGTGATGTAGCCCGCTTTGTGCAGCAGGTTGTACCATTGCGCCAGCTTCTTGATATCGGATTCGTAAACCCTTTCTACATCGTAGTTTGGAAGCGATGCCGACATAAAATCTCTTAATTCGTGAGCGGTAGATTTGTGACTGATGGTAGGTTTGTAATCGTAGTTCTTAGCCACATTTTCAAAAACCTCGAACAAGGGCACTTCTTTGTCAAAAGTGAACATCGCAATATTGTCCAGAAGGCTGACTTGGCTGGAGTTGGAGATGCTTGTTTTCTTTTTGGTCGTGATATCTTCCACGATAAAGCCGTTCTTTAGCTGAGAAATCAATTTGAAAAGACCCGGTTTTCCGGAGATTGAAATAATTTTTTCTAACTGCATTTTTAATATGTTTTCTTTATCTATTTTTTATAATTGTCGGCTGTCACCTGTACAAAGTCCTTTGTATGAAATACATTTTACATTTTTACATTGTACATTTTACATCCTACTTCGCAAACCTCATTTTGTAAGTCACGCCAACCTCGCCGTGCGCAATTTTTTGGAGTTTTCCTTTGACGATTTTTTTCTTCAATGGACTTAGGCGGTCTGTGAAGAGAATCCCTTCGGTATGGTCATATTCGTGCTGTATCACTCTGGCTCGGATGTCCTGAAGGGTGTCGGTATGTTTTATGAAGTTTTCGTCGTAATATTCTATTTTGATGGTCGATTTTCGTTTCACATCTTCTCGCACTTCCGGGATGCTGAGGCAACCTTCATTGAATTTCCATTCTTCTCCGGATTCCTCAAGAATTTTTGCATTAATAAAAACTTTTTTGAAAGTTTTCAATTCGTTTGCAATATCTTCATAATCCTCATCATCTGCCAGCGGCGAAAGATCTATAACAAAAAGCCGGATTCCAAGTCCGACTTGTGGAGCTGCCAAACCAATGCCGTTCGCGACATTCATCGTCTCGAACATATTGTCTATCAGCATTTTTAGTTCAGGATAATTGGGGTCTATATCCACGGTTTTTTTTCTCAAAAGAGGGTCGCCAAAGGCTCTTATTGGTAAAATCATATTTTTTGTTCTAAAAAATTCTGCAAAATAATCGTTGCGCTCACTTTGTCGATCAATCCTTTTTCCTGTCTCTGTTTCTTGCTTTTTCCGCTTTGGCTTATGAAAAAAGAAGCCATTTTGGAAGTGAAACGCTCATCGAATCGGCTGATTTTCTGGCTCGGAAATTCTTTTTTGAATATTAAAATAAAATTCTGAATCTCACTCTCTATATCTGATAAATTTCCCTTTAAATCTGTGGGAAGTCCTATGACAATCTCGTCGACGGCGTTCTCAGAAAAGTATTTTTTCAGAAAATCCATCAGCTTTGGCGTTTCCACCGTCGGCAGTCCGCTTGCAATGATCTGCAAATCGTCTGTCGCGGCTATTCCCGTTCTTGCTGTTCCGTAGTCGATTGCCAGGATTTGTCCCATAAATGTGCAAATTTACAAAAATTTTCAGCTTATGAAAATTGCACCATTCATAATGAGAAAAAGAGCCGCCACTTAGGAGTTTACGACTTGCAATTTATACTTAAAAATGAAGTCTATTGCTTGATTTCCTGAATCAAAATCTCGATTTTTTTGATGTATTTTCCATAATAATGTTGGAACCACCAGTTCCCGACAAAATACAGCGCAAATAATCCGACCAGGACCGGTGCCAACAATGTATAAACCAAATAGCCCTCGGTGTAATGGTGCGTGTGCGGAATGGCTTCTATCACGATGATGATTTCACAAACCAAAAATGGAACAAAGCTCAAATAAAACGAAACATAATATTGCTTGTTGAGTTCAAATTGATGCAAAAGATCTTTCAAAGTGTCTAAGGTTCCCAGTGCTGGATTGCTGATTTCTTTGTAAAGCCTAAAAAACTTGATGAAAAAGAAAGCCGTGACCAAAGCCATCGATGTCACCAAGACTTCTAAGTAAAATTTGAATCTGAAAGGAATCGGAAAAAACCAGATCAGGATCAAAATAATAGGCAGTAGAACGGCGGTTGACCAAAATTCGTGGCTCATATTTTTCCTGATCTTTTCCAGAGGCAGATGGATTTCCTTTTGTCTTTCTGGAGAGATTTCAGGCGTTTTGGAAACATCTTCCTTATTCCAAATTGATTTTAAATGATCTAAGTCCATATCTATATTTTTTTAGATGTTTGCTAATAATTTACCATTCACCATTAATAATTTCTCTTAGTTTTTCTTTCGCTCGATTCAGTTTGACTCTCGCATTTCCTTCTGAAATTCCAATTTGCCGTGCCATTTCTTTCCCGGAAAAGTCTTCCAAATAGTAGAAAATCAACGCCTTGTCGATCGGATTTAGTTTCTGTATGGCTTCGTACATTTGCTTCAGTTTCTGCTCATCTTCTATGTGGTAATCTTCCTCTTTTATTTTGTAAACCGAAACATCATTGTTTTGTATAAAGCTCCGTCGCTTTTCAGATTTCAAGAAAATAATAGCCGTATTAAGAGCAATTCTATAAAGCCAGGTCGAGAATTCAGATTTCCCTTCGAAGCTGGAAAAAGACTTCCAAACCTGATAAACAATCTCCTGAAAGAGATCATTTTGGTCGTCAACATTCTCCATATACATTTTGGAGATCTTGAAAATAATCCCTTTATGCCTGTCGATTTTCTCTAAAAATTCTTTCTCAGAATCCATTCTTTCGTCCGCTCTATGCGGTTAGTATAAATAAAAATAATTTGTTACAAAATAAGAAGGAGACACCACAAAAAAGCGATGCCTTTGCAAAACTCGGAACGAGTTTCGACGATTCAGTTAAAAATTATAAAATATGAGTCAATCGGGACTATGGGATTTGTTGGTAGTAGGAATTTTTCTGCATCAAGTTAAGGTTTTAACTGAGAATTAGAAACCTATAAACTATTTTTCCACTCATTCGTAAAATCGATAAAATCTGCAGCAGATATTTCTTCCGCACGGATGTCAAAAAAACGATGTGAACTCATAGCTTCAGGAATGCCAAGAACTTTGAGAGAATTGCTCATTTTTTTACGTCTTTGCCCAAATCCAGCTTTCACGATTTGCTTGAACAAAATTTCATTTCCAGGCAATCCTGGTTTCGGATTTCGAGTCATTCGGATAACGCCCGATTTCACTTTTGGTGGCGCATTGAACACGTTTTCGTGATTTTTACCCAATCTCAATCCCATTCTCCACCGTCTCATCAGGCGTCACAAAAGTCAGCTTGCCGTCTGATTTTGTTGTTAATAAGAACATTCCTTGAGATTCAATTCCTCGGATTTTTCTTGGTGCAAGATTTAACAAAATCATCACCTGTTTTCCAACCAATTCTTCTGGTTTGAAGCTTTCTGCAACACCGGAAACAACTGTTCTTACATCAACACCAGTATCTACCGTAAATTTCAGAAGTTTATCTGCTTTTTCTACTTTTTCTGCGGTTAGAATAGTTGCAGTTCTAAGATCGATTTTTGAAAAATCATCAAATTGTATTTCGTCTTTCACGGGCGTTAAAATTTCTGTTTGCGCTGCAAGTTCCTCGTGGGAATCAGAAGCGTTTTGAGAGCTCAAGTCCCTCTCCTTTGGAGAGGGATTTAGGGTGAGGACTTTTTTATTCTCCTCTTTTGTATTCTCTAATTTTTGGATTTGAAACTCTATCGTTTCATCTTCGATTTTTGAGAAAAGAAGAGACGCTTCATTGATTTGGTGTCCTGTTTCAATTAAAATGTTTTTAGTTTCAATATCACTCCAATTCAATTGTTCAACATTGAACATTTTCAGTAATTTCTCGGAGCTGAATGGCATAAATGGTTCTGACAATTGAGCCAAAGCCACCGCAATCTGAGCACCAATAAATAATGAGTGTGCTGCTTTTTCAGGATTATCTTTGATTGTTTTCCAAGGTTCTTCGATCTGAAGATATTGATTTCCAAATCTCGCCAAGTTCATTAAAGCTGTCAAAGAATTTCGGAATTCGAAGTTTCCTAAGTATTGGGCTATTTCTGCAGCTGATCTTTTGATTTCGACTAATTCTTCGGCATTTGAATTTCCTGCAGGAACAACGCCGCCGTAATATTTATGGATCAAAACAGCAACTCTGTTGATAAAGTTTCCAAAGATCCCCACCAATTCAGAATTATTCTTGGTCTGGAAATCTTTCCAGGTGAAGTTGTTATCCTTAGTCTCAGGAGCGGAAGACAGTAATGCGTAACGCAAAACATCCTGCTGTCCAGGAAATTCTTCTACATACTCGTGCGCCCAAACTGCCCAATTTCGTGAAGTTGATATCTTTTCGTTTTCAAGATTTAGAAATTCAAAAGCCGGAACATTGGTTGGCATAATATAATCGCCGTGAGCCTTCATCATTGCAGGAAAAATGATGCAATGGAAAACAATATTGTCTTTTCCGATGAAATGAATCAGATCAGAGTTTTCGTTTTGCCAGTAATCTTTCCAGTTTTTTCCGGTTTTTTCTGCCCATTCCTGAGTGAAAGAAATGTAACCAATCGGCGCATCAAACCAAACGTAAAGTACTTTTCCGTTTGCATTTGGAAGTGGAACCGGAACGCCCCAGTTGAGGTCACGCGTCATTGCTCTTGGTTTCAAACCGTCATTTAACCAAGATTTTACCTGTCCGTAAACATTGGTTTTCCAGTCGTCTTTATGACCTTCGATGATCCACTCGGTGAGGAAATCTTCGTACTCATTTAGGGGTAAATACCAGTTTTTTGTTTCTTTTAAGATGGGAACATTTCCACTCAACATAGAATGTGGGTTGATGAGTTCCGATGGAGAAAGTGTAGAACCACAATTTTCACATTGATCGCCATAGGCATTCACATTGCCGCAATTTGGGCAGGTTCCTACGAGATATCGGTCAGCTAAAAATTCATTAGCCTGCTCATCAAAATATTGTTCCGAAACTTCCTCGGTAAATTTGCCTTTATTATATAGAGTTAGGAAAAAATCCTGACTGACCTGGTAATGTTTTGGGGAGGTGGTGCGGGAATATTCGTCAAACGAGATTCCAAGATCGGCAAAAGATTTTTTGATGATTTCGTGGTATTTGTCCACAATATCTTGGGGCGAGATTCCTTCTTTTTTTGCACGAATCGTGATCGGGATGCCATGTTCATCACTGCCACAGATGAAAGCAACGTCTTTTCCCAATCTTCTTTGGAATCTTGCATAGACATCGGCAGGAATGTAAACACCAGCCAAATGCCCTATGTGAACTGGTCCGTTTGCGTAAGGCAATGCGGCGGTGATCAATTTTCTGTCTGACATAATAATCTGAAATAAGAAATGCAAAAATACAACTTTCCGTTTAAAAAAGAGATCGGCATCGTCATTATTAATTTGATGATGAATGTAAAGAAGTCTTCGAATATCGATAATTAAAATTTTAACATTTGTTGATTTTTATTTTACTTTTCATTAATATAGGATTAATATTGGTTAATTTAGGAGAAAAAAATGCTAAACAACTGTTTAAAAAACTGTTAAAATTTCACATTTAATCAAAAATGAACCAACGTTGTAAATTGTTGGATATGAGTATTATATATCTTCAACCAGGTGCGAAAAGAGTTGTTTTATATTATATAATGAAGTATTTTAAAAATATTTTAACAGAATGTGGTTTTTTTTATACATTGCGAAACAAGATTTGATGTAATTCTTAAACAAATTTGAAAATAATATAAACCTTAAAAATTTATTTTTTGTGAGAAACTATAATGTTTTAAAAATTGCTCCCGCATTTCTATTGCTCGGATCAATGCTACATGCACAACAAACCCCAGATTCGGCGAAAAAAGAAACCCAGATCGAGCAAGTTGTGCTGATTGGTTACGGTAAGCAGAAAAAAGCAGATCTTACGGGATCTATTTCTTCTATTACGGCGAAAGATTTCAATGGTGGCGCTTCTACTCCCGCACAATTGATTCAAGGAAAGACGCCCGGCGTTCAAATTACAACGAATAGTGGTGCGCCAGGAGCAGGATCTTCTATCAGGATTAGGGGTACTTCATCTTTAAATGGAAGCAATACACCGCTCATCGTTATCGATGGAATTCCGCAAGATTTTAATGGAGTCAATGGCGCTGCTGATCCATTATCACTGATTAATCCAAATGATATCCAAAGTTTTGATATTTTGAAAGATGCCTCTGCAACAGCCATCTATGGTAACAGAGCGTCCAATGGGGTCATCTTGATTACGACCAAGCAGGGATCCGCCGGTAAGCTTAAAGTTACTTTCTCTACTTTGGCGTCTGTCTCTACAAAAATGGAAAATGTAGATGTTTTAAATGCGGATGAGTTTAGAAGTTTTGTAAACACATACTCTCCTGCAGCTTACAAACTGAAGTTGGGAAGTGCAAATACGACTTGGCAAGACCAGATCTATCAGAAAGCTTGGGGTACCGACAATAATATCGCCCTTAGCGGAGGGATCAAAAATTTGCCTTACCGCTTATCAATTGGTTATAATGAACAAAATGGTATCGTAAAAACGAATTCATTCAGAAGAACCTCGGTGGGCTTAAATTTGAATCCTAAGTTCTTTGATAACCATTTGGCAGTGAATGTGAACGTAAAGGGAACTTTTACCGATAACCGGTTTGTAGACGCTGGCGTGATATCCAATGCGACTTATTTTGATCCGACGCAGCCCGTTTACTCTGGGAACTCCAACTACGGTGGTTATTACGAATGGCTAGATCCCAGCAATAGTGTTACTGGTTTAAATGTCAATGGATCCTCGAACCCATTAGGTTTGCTCTATGGCATTCACGATGTTTCTTCGGTTTACAGAGGTCTGGGAAATATACAATTGGATTATAAACTGCACTTTTTACCAGATTTGCATTTTAATGTCAATGCAGGATACGATTATTCCAAAAGTGATGGCGCGAAGACCATCGATCCAAGATATCGGGCAGGCATAAGCTCTTTGGGATCCCGAGCAGAATATTCTATGGAGAAGAAAAATAAATTACTGGAAACGTATTTAAGCTACATCAAAAATATCACGGCGATAGATACCAACGTGGATATCACGGCAGGATATTCTTACCAGGATTTCCGCACAGACATTCCCGGAACGGTTGCGAATAATGGTAATGGCCAAAACCAATTACCAACACCGGATTTCGCAACAAAGAATGTGTTACTGTCATTCTACGGGCGAGGTATTTTTACTGTGGCCAATAAGTATATCGTTTCTGCATCCATCAGGAGAGATGGTTCTTCCAGATTTTATAATGGTACCAAAGACAACGTTTGGGGTAACTTCCCCGGCGTTTCTGTAGCGTGGAAAATTAATGAGGAAAATTTCCTTAAAGATAGAGGAATCAATACTTTAAAACTAAGAGCAGGTTGGGGAAAAACGGGTCAACAGCAATTGCCAGATTTGGATACCAACAAGCCGCGAAATTATCCGGCTTACGCTTCTTATAACGCAAGTAATCCCGGAGCAGAATACCTGTTGGGATCGCAATATTATTATATGTACCGCCCAGAAATTTACAACCCTCTTTTGACTTGGGAAAAGACCACTTCCAAAAATATAGGTTTGGATTTTGGATTTGCAAACAATAGAATCAGCGGATCATTTGACGTCTATAATAAGAAAACAGAAGATTTACTGGTAGATAGCCCGATCGCGGCTGGCGACCTTAGTAATCATAATTTATTAAACGTAGGTAATATGAAAACCGATGGTTTGGAGGGATCTATTACCTTCGTTCCAATTAAAAAAGAAAACACGACTTGGGAATTTTCTTTCAACGCCACGCATTACAATTCCAAAGTCACAAAGTTGATTAATGGCGCCGACGATTCTTATAAAATCACAACCGGAGGTATTGCAGGAGGGGTTGGTAATACAATCCAGGCTCACGCAGTAGGTTACCAGCCAAACTCTTTTTATGTTTATCAGCAAGTTTATGGATCTGACGGAAAACCTTTAGACGGCGTTTATGTCGATAGGAATGGCGATGGAGTGGTAAACGCAAACGATTTGTACTATTACAAATCCACACAGCCCGATGTCATTATGGGTTTCAACACCAAATTAGTTGTTAAGAATTGGGATTTTGGATTCAGTGCGAGAGCAATCATTGGGAATTATGTTTATAACAATGCGGCGTCCAACAGTTCATTACAATCTGCTTCCACCAACAATTACTTGCAGAATGTCTATTCCTCAGTAGTTGAAAATAAATTTGCCATACCGCAGTACTTTTCTGATATTTTCGTAGAGAATGCATCGTTCCTACGGTTGGATAATGTGAATTTAGGTTATAACTTCAAAGATCTTTTAAGTAAAGGCTCAAGCCTGAGAGTATATGGAATGGCTCAAAATGTTTTTGTCATTACAAAATATTCCGGAGTAGATCCAGAGGTATTTGGAGGGATTGATAATGGATATTATCAAATGCCGAGAGTATATTCTTTAGGCTTTAATTTTCAATTTTAATTAGTAAAAATAAAGAAATGAAACATAATATTAAAAAATTTAAAATAATAACAGCAGCCGTTGCCTTCGGTCTGCTTTTTAGCTCGACTTCGTGTGTCAACGATCTGGAGCAGGAGCCGATAACAGATGTTACCTCCGCAAGTGTGTTCGCTGATTTTGCCAATTATCCCAGCGCACTGGCAAAGGTCTACGGAGGTTTTGCCAACGGAGGCCAAGGCAGCAATGGCGGCAACACAGATATCAATGGCATAGATGGTAATTTTTCGCAATACACCAGAATGCTATTTACAATGCAGGAATTGCCAACAGACGAAGCCGTCATCGCTTGGAATGATGGTAACCTTCATACGATGCACAAGATGACTTGGGATTCATCCAACGAATTCATTGCAGGGATGTACTACAGAATTTTCACACAGATTGCCACGTCCAACGAGTTTCTTAGAAATATGACCGATGATAAACTGGCTGCCAACAACATTACAGGCGCCAATCTTACTGAAGCCAAATATATGAGAGCCGAAGCCAGATTTTTAAGAGCATTGTCTTATTATTATGCTTTGGATTTGTTTGGAAATGTGCCTTTTGTAGATGAATCTTATCTACCAGGTTCAGTTAATCCTCCAAAAAGAATCACCCGCGCCGACTTATTCAATTTTGTAGAATCAGAACTGCTTGCGGTCTCCAATGATTTGAAAGCTCCAAAAACTAACGAATACGCTCGTGCAGACAAAGCTGCAGCTTGGGCTCTGCTTGCTAAGTTATATTTGAATTCAAGTATTTATAACGGAAGCAATCACAATACAGAGGTAATTACCTATTGTAATAAAGTCATACAATCGGGATATTCTTTGAAACCAAAATACGCAGATCTTTTCCTTGCGGATAATGATAAAAATAACCCGGAAGTGATATTTCCAATTGCTTTTGATGGTTTGCATATCCAGACTTCTGGTGGAACCACTTATATGGTTCACGCGGCAGTGGGTGGCAGTATGCCGGCCAGTAATTTTGGAATCGCAGGCGGATGGGGTGGACTCAGAACTACCAAAGCCTATGTGGGATTATTTTCGGACAGCAACGATCAGAGAGGTAATTTTTATAAAGATGGGCAAAACCTGGAAATCAACGATTTGGGCACCTTTACAGATGGCTATGCCTTTGTAAAATATAAAAATTTGACAAGCGGCGGTACTCCGGGAGTAGATGCTACTGGAAATTTTGTGGATACAGACATCCCACTTATCAGATTAGCGGATATTTACCTGATGTACGCAGAAGCCACCTTACGAGGCGGCAGCGGCGGAAACCTGACAACTGCTGTAGGATATATGAACAACATCAGAACCAGAGCTGGCTATGCCACCACCTTGTCTTCTATCAATCTTGATTTTATTTTAAACGAACGAGGAAGAGAATTGGGTTGGGAGATGACCCGAAGAACCGACTTAATTCGGTATGGAAAATTTACAACAGCTGCTTATCTATGGCCTTGGAAAGGGAATATCAAAGATGGCGCCGCAGTTGGCGATTACAGAAACCTTTACCCCATTCCTGCCAAGGATCTTATTGCAAACCCAAACTTAGTCCAGAATCCGGGCTATTAAGAAACCACCTATTTTGAGATGAAAACAAATATTTTAAATAAAATACTGCTAGCTTTTTTGGCTATCATTATGATGACCGCTTGTGACGACAGAGAATTAGTCACGGTAGAGAATACATCTGCCGCAATGGTCGTAGACTTATCGACTACCAACCTATTTCTGGATCAGAATTTCCCCGCCAATCCAGCACTTACCGTTTCCTGGTCTGCAGCAGGATATTCTGTTCCTGTATCCGTCAGTTACAATGTTGAGGTTTCTGCAGATGCCGCTTTTACATCGCCCAAACTTGTAAGCAGCGTCACAGACTCCAACAGAACGGTCACTTACACCGCAAGCCAAATGAACGCTGCGGCACAATCCATAGGATTAGTAGCCAACGCTTCTGGTAAAATGTATCTACGGGTTACCTCTTATTTAGGAAGCAATTCGATTCCAATAAAGTCAAACGTCACTTCATTGATGATCACACCGTACAAACTGGTTTACCCAGATTTCTATCTGGTTGGGGCCGCATCTTATGTCGGTTGGACCGCAACTTCTGCTCAAATTCTCTACAAGCAAGATAATTTGTCAATCATCTATACCTATTTGGAAAAAGATCAGAATTTCAGATTTTTAGGTCAGAAGGATTGGAATCCTATTAATTATAGCATAGATGACAGCGGAACAGATGCTGCCAACAGATATTTCAAATCGACCTCTTCCAACATTGTTTTTGGAGATCACGAAAATATGAAATTTACGGGTGAAACTGGTATTTATAAAATCGTTATAGACGCGGATAAGGCTGTACAATCTTTAAAAGCGACAATTTCTCCAATCCCCGCATTTGATATTCCTCAAGTGTATTTGGTAGGTAATGTTGCGGGAAATGGATGGTCAGCTGAAAACGCAGTCGAGATGACCAGCGCCGGAACGGGCATTTTTGAATATACGACCACGCTGCCAGCGGATGCAGAATTCAAATTCCTTGGCCAGAAATCTTTTGGAAATCTGGAATGGGGCAATCTTTCTGCAGCCGGCAATTCAGGATTTTTAGGACCCAAAGGCGATAATGATAACATCAAATTTGTCGGAGATGGCAGTGCGTATAAAATTACAGTCAACATCAAAGCAGGTACTTATAAAATTGTTAAACAATAATATTGCAATAATTATAAAATCATGAAAAATATTATAAAATCAATAGCCGCATCGTTACTGCTTGCATTATTATTTGTAACCTGTACCGATGACGCAGACAGAGACTGGACGACTCCTCAGGCCAGTTTCAAATTATATAACACAACGCTGGGTAGCAATGTATTATACGAAACAATGAAAAATAATCCTTTTGTGCTGACTTGGGACAAAGCAGGATCGGCCAACTATACTGTTGTCTATTCTACCAAAGAAGATTTTTCAACCAAAAGTACTTTAGGAACGGCTACTACCAATACGTTTAGCACCACCATTGGCGACATTAACAGTAAGTTTCTGCAGGCTGGTCTCTCTCCGTATGCGCCTTCAACAGTGTATGTGAGAATAGAAGCGGGTACAGAAATGTCTAATGCCATCTCTTTTTCAGTAACGCCTTATCCCATTGCAGGTCCTATTGTAACAGCGCCAACTGCTGGCTCTTCCTTAGTCCTTAATTCTGCAGACCAATCGGCGATTGCAACAACTATGACTTGGAATGATTATTCGAGCTATGGCGTAGATGTCAAATATTTGGTAGAAATTGCAAAAACCGGCACAACCTCTTTCGTTTCCGTGGGAGAAGTGACGAATGTAAAATCATTAGCCATTACCAATAAAGATTTGAACACGGCTGTAGTAAACACTGGTGCAACCATCAATCAGGAAAACGATATGGATGTGCGAGTAACAGCTTCTA
This sequence comes from Weeksellaceae bacterium, assembly GCA_022013695.1. GTDB lineage: Bacteria > Bacteroidota > Bacteroidia > Flavobacteriales > Weeksellaceae > Epilithonimonas. The sequence continues at coordinate 12,011 of JAKLPS010000011.1, read as the reverse complement.
CCACTTCCACCGGCGGATCCATTGTCCTAAAATCGGCAATTGTCACGTTCAAAGTCACGCCTTATCAGGTAGATTATCCTAATTTCTACTTAGTGGGCGGTGCAAGCGCAGTGGCGTGGAATGCAGGGAATGCCATCAAGTTGTATAAAAATGATAATCTTTCCGAAATTTATACTTATCTGCAACCGGATAGCTTCAGATTCTTGGGACAGCAAGATTGGAATCCTTTGAATTACAGCATCGATGATCCCAGAACCAATGCTGCCAACCGATATTTCAAAACCGTATCTTCCAACGTCGAGTACGGCGATCCAGAAAATTTGAAATTCACAGGGGCAGCTGGTATCTACAAAGTGGTGATAAATGCAGATTTCGGCATTAAATCTCTTACAGTAACGCCAACAACGTCTTCTTGGGATATTCCAAACCTATATCTTGCGGGCTCTATTCAAGGATGGAATGCCGGTTCAGCACTGCCTTTCCAACCAAAAGGAAATGGCGTCTTCGAAAGTGATCCTCTTGAAATGCCAGATGGTGCCGAATTCAAATTCTTAGGACAGCAGGACTGGTCTGGAAAAGAATGGGGAAATATTCATACCGCTGGTAATACAGGTTTCTTAGGACCAAATGGCGATAACAACAATATCAAATTTGACGGTGGCGGTAATTACTACACCATTACCGTGGATCTCAAAAAAGGAACTTACAAACTCGTACAATTGAATTAATTTTTAATGGAGTAATCATCAAAAAGTGTTGCCGAAGTGCAACACTTTTTTTATATTGTAAAAACATATATCAACCTTCGACAAAATATGATCGGGATTGGCAAATCTGTAAATTAATGCAAATTTGACTGCGATTGTATTTGACCTTAAAAAAATAATATAGAATGAAAAAATTCACCATCGGAGCAGCTCTGTTCTCTATGATGTTTGCAGGAATCAACGCCCAAAGTTTGAAATCGCCAGACGGAAAATTCGAAATGAATTTCCAGCTGAAAAACGGCGTTCCTCTTTACAATTTAAAGTACAACGGCGGAGTCGTAGTAGAAGATTCCAAATTGGGACTTAGGCTTTTCAAAGATTCGTCTATCAAGTTCGCCTCGGAAATTGCAAAACCAGAAGACGCAGTCTTCGATCTGAACAACGGATTTACAAAAACCTCTGAAAAAAGAGATTCCAAAAACGAGACCTGGCATCCAGTTCTAGGCGAGAAAAAGAATTATATCAATGATTATAATGAGCTTGCGCTCACACTTAATCAAACTTCAACCGACCGAAATATCATCATCAAATTCCGTCTGTTCAACGATGGGTTGGGCTTCAGATACGAATTTCCTCAGCAGAAAAATCTCAATTATTTCGTCATCCGCGAAGAAGATTCAGAAATCGATTTCCCTACTGATATGAAAGCCTGGTGGATCGTTGCAGATTATGATTCTCAGGAATATCAATATCAAACTACAAAAATTTCCGAAATCCCATCGAGATGGCCAAACGCCTCCGATTCCAATGCTTCTCAGACATTAATAAAAAATGCAGTTCAGTCGCCATTGATGCTGAAAAAAGAAGGCAGCAATCCGCTATACATCAATGTTGGCGAAGCTGCAGTTCTGGATTATCCGGCTTCTCATTTGGAAGTTGACGCTGTTAATTTCAAGTTCAAAACCCATTTGACCGCCGACAGACAAGGTGCAAAAGGTTATATCCAAACACCGTCAACATCACCTTGGAGAACCATCATTGTCTCACCAAAAGCCGAAGTGGTGCTGGATTCCAAGATGATGTTCAACCTGAACGAACCTACAAAATACAAAGATACCTCTTACATCAAACCAACCAAATATATGGGCGTTTGGTGGGAAATGATCATCGGAAAATCCCAATGGGCCTATTCCACAGCGGAAAATGTCCACATCGGCGAAACCGATTTTTCCAAGCTGACACCCAACGGAAAACACGCTGCTAACAATACGAAAGTGAAAGAATACATCGATTTTGCTTCTGCCAATGGTTTCCAAGGCCTGCTGATCGAAGGTTGGAACACAGGATGGGAAGATTGGTTTGGACATTCCAAGGAATTCGTTTTCGATTTTATCACGCCTTATCCTGATTTTGATATTAAAATGTTGAACGAATATGCCCATTCCAAAAATGTAGAACTGATAATGCACCACGAAACTTCAGGCTCTGCAACCAACTACGAAAGATGGGCAGACAAAGCGTTCCAATTGATGAATAAATATGGGTACAAATCTGTGAAAACCGGTTATGTGGGCGATATTATTCCTCGTGGCGAGCATCATTATTCCCAATGGATGATCAACCACTATTACAGAATTGTGGAGAAAGCCAACGAATATAAATTGATGGTCAACTCGCACGAAGCCGTTCGCCCAGGAGGAGAAAGCAGAACCTATCCCAACTGGATTTCTGCAGAAGCCGCAAGAGGAACGGAGTTTGAGGCTTTTAGTGGAAACAATCCAGATCATCAGACCATTTTACCGTTTACGCGTTGGATGGGCGGACCTATGGATTATACACCGGGTATTTTTCAGACCAAATTGGATTATTATTTTCCTGGAGATAAGCGATTTGTGAAAACTACGTTGGCCAAACAATTAGCATTATACGTTGTGATGTATATGCCGCTGCAGATGGCTGCCGATTTGCCAGAGAATTACGCCAAGCATATGGACGCATTCCAGTTCATCAAAGATGTTGCAGCAGATTGGGACGATACAAAGATCCTTTCAGCAGAGCCTGGTGATTATATTCACACAGCCCGTAAAGCAAAAGGAACAGACAATTGGTTCGTAGGCGGCGTTACCGACGAAAATGCCAGAGATTACACCGTGGATTTTTCATTCCTTGACAAAGGCAAACAGTACGAAGCCACAGTTTACGAAGATGGTAAAGATGCAGATTATGTGAACAATCCACAGAGCTATCATATCTACAAAAAGACAGTGGACAGCAAAACCAAACTTCCGGTTCATTTGGTAAGAAGTGGTGGTTACGCAATTTCTGTTAAACCTGTGAAATAATATTTTTAGGAGCTTGATCCCGCTGTCCACTGTATCTTTTTTATTTTTTTCATGTTTGTCATCCTGAGCGGAGCCGCAGGAAAAAAAAACAAAAAAGGATGCTGCTGCAAATCGAGGAACGAGAGGCGGCGATTCCGGAAAAATAATAAAAAAGACACCTTCAATCGGGGCTATTAGAAACCTTCAAGGTTTCAAAAACCTTGAAGGTTTAACTGAAATCCCACATTCTCAATATTTAATCATTATGAAAAAAATCATCAAATTTTCTGCCTTATTTCTTTTCATTATTGGTTTCGGGCAAACGCACCGCTTCATTTATGAATTAGACTTCAAATCTGATTCCACGAAGAATAAAACAGACTCCGTAAAAATGGTTTTAGATATCGGTAAAGAAGAAACAAAATTTTATGATATAGAATTTTTGAAAATAGACTCTATAAGAAAGATTAAAAATGAAAATTGGATGACCAACAGCGTAACTCAGCAATTACTGAAGAGAAAAAACGGCAGCAATTTTAATCAGAATTACAAGGACAACCTTTTTGATTATTTTTTGGTTGAATCCAAGGATGAAATGAAATGGAATGTTTTTCCCGAAACTAAAAATGTGGCAAATTATCATTTGCAGAAGGCAGAAACCAATTTTGGAGGTAGGAATTGGATAGCTTGGTTTACTGCAGAAATTCCGATTTCAGAAGGTCCATACACATTCCGAGGCTTGCCAGGGCTTGTTTTTGAGGTATCAGATGTGGGGAATAATTACTCTTACAAGTTAGTGAATAGTACAACATTAGACGTTGAGTTTGATACCAACGACTTTTTGGAAACCCATTATGGTAAGAAACCGATCAAGATCGCAGCCGAAAAACTAAACGAAATCAAAATCAATTATTACAATGATCCTTATTCGTGGGCGAGGACAGCTACCGGGAATTGGAGTGTCAATTTTGGGGATGGTGTTAACTACAACAAAAAGGAAGATATTCCGTATCTCACCAAAAGAACGCAAGAAGAACTTCGCAGAAACAACAATCCTATCGAGCTGGACAAGGCTGTGAAGTATCCACTGAAATAGTTTTACAAACCTTCAAGGTTTAATTGAAAGGTTTAATTTAAATCCCACATTCTCAATATTTAATCATTATGAAAAAAATATTCACAATTACATCCCTGCTCATTTTTTCGGCAGTTTTCGCACAAATCCAAAAAATAGAACCCGCATTTTGGTGGAGCGGAATGAGAAATCCCCAACTTCAACTCCTGGTTTATGGTAAAGATATCAACGATCTGAAACCCGAATTCTCCAACGGAATCAAAATTAAGGAAGTCAAAAAAGTTGAAAACCCAAACTACCTTTTCGTAACCATCGACACGCAAAATGTAAAACCCGGGAAAGTCAAAATCAACTTCAAAAAAGAATCGAAAACCGTCAAAACTCTCGATTACGAATTCAAACAAAGGCAGCAGAATTCTGCAAACCGAGATTCTTACACCTCGGCGGATGTGATGTATCTCGTGATGCCGGATCGTTTTGCCAACGGAAATCCGGAAAATGACAACACACCAGATACCGCAGAAAAAAGCGACAGAACCCAATCGGGTGGCCGCCACGGTGGCGACATTGCCGGAATCGTAAAAAACTTGGATTATCTGAGCGAATTGGGCGTCACAACGCTTTGGAACACGCCGCTGTTGGAAGATAACGAACCCAGCTATTCTTACCACGGCTACGCGCAAAGCGATTATTATAAAATCGATCCGCGCTACGGAACCAACAACGACTACAAGAATTTGGCAGACGAACTCCACAAGCGCAAAATGAAACTCGTGATGGATTATGTCACCAATCATTGGGGTTCCAAAAGCTGGATTATTCAGGATTTACCTTCCAAGGACTGGATCCATTATTGGGACAAAGGCAAAGATGGCTTCCAAAGAAGTAATTACAGGATGACGACGCAGTTTGATACCAACGCTGCAAAATCCGACGCGGCGGCCTGTATGGATGGATGGTTTGATACCACAATGCCGGATATGAACCAAGGTAATCCGTTGGTTGTTAATTATATGGCTCAAAACGCCATTTGGTGGATAGAATATGCCAACTTGGACGGACTGCGTGTGGATACTTATTCTTACAACGACAAAAAAGGAATTGCTGAATGGACAAAACGCATTACCGACGAATATCCCAAGCTCAATATCGTGGGCGAAGTCTGGATGCACAATCAGGCGCAAATGGCTTATTGGCAGAAGGATTCCAAAATCGCGGCGATAGAAGGTTATAATTCATATTTACCTTCTGTGATGGATTTTACCCTGCACGATGCCATCGGTCAGGTTTTCCGGGAAGAGCCGGGATGGGACTCTGGAATGCAGAGGGTTTACGATAATTTGGCGAATGATTTTCTGTATCCCAACATCAACAATATTTTGGTTTTTGCAGAAAATCACGACACAAACCGATTCAACCAGAATTATCCCAAATTGGAAGATTATAAACTGGCGATGAGCTTAATTTTGACCGTTCGTGGAATTCCGCAATTGTATTACGGCTCAGAAATCGGAATGGCTGGCGACAAAGGAAAGGGCGACGGCGATATTCGTCGGGATTTTCCTGGAGGCTGGGTTGGCGACAAAAATAATGCTTTCACAAAATCTGGGAGAACTGCTTCCCAAAATGAATATTTCGATTTTACCAAAAAATTACTGAACTGGAGAAAAGGAAACGAAGCGATACATCAAGGAAAAACCCTGCATTATGTTCCGAACAACAATGTTTACGTTTATTTTAGATTCACTGATAAAGAACGGGTAATGGTTGTCATCAATAACAACAAAGAAACTCAGAACCTAGATTTGAAGCGTTTTTCTGAAGGCATCCATAACTTCACCAAAGGAAAAGACATCATTTCTGACAAAGATTTTGATTTGAAAACAAATTTGTCTGTCGGTGGAAAATCTTCATTAATTTTAGAGCTTAAATAGAAGTCGTATTATCGTTTGCAAATGGCAAAAAATAAGAAAATACAAGTCGAAGGAAAAGAAATAACTATTATTCTTGATCATCAACAAGAATATATTTCCTTGACCGATATGCTAAAAGCGAAAGACGGCGATTTTTTTATTTCAGATTGGTTAAGAAATAGAAATACGGTTGAATATCTTGGGATTTGGGAATCTGATTATAATCCAGATTTTAATTATGGCGAATTCGCCATAATTAAAAGTCAAGTTGGTTTGAACAGCTACAAACTAAGTGTGAAAGACTGGGTCGAAAAAACAAATGCGATTGGACTAAAAGCTACACCTGGCCGGTATGGTGGAACTTATGCTCATCCCGATATTGCATTTGAGTTTGGAATGTGGATTAGCCCACAGTTCAAAATTTATTTGATTATAGAATTTCAACGCCTCAAAGATGATGAAAACAAGCGTCTCAATCTCGAGTGCAACTTGCAAAGAACCATTTCTAAAATCAATTATCACATTCATACAGACGCTATTAAGGCCAATTTGATTCCCAAAGAAGTCACAAAATTGCAATCGGGATTTGTGTATGCCAATGAAGCAGATTTGCTGAATGTTGCACTTTTCGGAATACCAGCCAAAGAATGGCGAGATAAAAATCCTGAGAAAAAAGGAAATATTAGAGATGAGGCTACCTTGGAACAATTGGTTGTTTTGAGTAATTTGGAAAGCATCAACGCCTTGTTCATTCAGCAAAATTTGCCATAAAATGAAAGACTTGTTCAACTCAACAAAGTAGCATAACTCAAATGAAATCTCTACTCGATAATAATAAACTTAAAACCTTAAAATAGATTATGAACAAATATTTGTCTCTATTGCTGTTTGTGCTTCTCTCATTTTCAATTCCACTTTCTGCCCAAAAGAAAGGCTTTCACGAGAATGTTCAGAAGAAAAATGTTGGATTGGTTTTAGATAACCTGAATGAATTTGCTGCAAAAGCAGATTTTAAAAATTATTTTGACTTATTTGCCGATCAATCGACTTATATAGGAACCGATGCGACGGAAATATGGGACAAAAAACAATTTATGGATTATGCAAAACCACATTTTGACAAAGGACATGGTTGGGATTTCAAATCCTTAAAACGAACTATAACTTTCAGCAAAGACGGAAATTATGCTTGGTTTGATGAACTTTTGGATACTCAGATGAAAATTTGTAGAGGTTCCGGCGTTCTGGAAAAAATCAATGGAAATTGGAAAGTGAAGCAATATGTGCTTTCCGCAACAGTTCCCAATGAAGTGATGTCTGATGTCATCAAAATAAAAACACCGATTGAAGATGCTTTAATTCAAAAATTAAAATAATATATAGCTTAAACGATGACAAAAAAAATAAAACCAAATCTCTCCATTGCTCAGATTATCAATATGAGTATGGGTTTTTTGGGAATCCAAATGGCGTTTGGTTTGCAAAACGGAAATGCGAGCAGGATTCTACAAAACTTAGGCGCAGACGTAGACAAATTATCTTTATTCTGGCTTGTTGCCCCTATTACCGGGCTAATTGTACAGCCAATTATCGGTCATATGGGAGACAATACTTGGAGTCCGCTCGGAAGAAGAAAACCGTATTTTTTGATTGGGGCAGTTTTGTGCGCTATCGGTTTGGTTTTTTTACCAAATGCAGCTTCGGTTACGCATATGATTGCTGCCAATGTTTTATTGTTAGCAGTAATTTTCCTTGCGATGATGGACTTTTCCGTTAATATTGCAATGGAACCTTTTCGTGCTTTAGTTGGCGATATGCTTCCGAAACATCAGGGAACAATTGGTTTTTCTGTTCAAACAATTTTAATTGGAATTGGAGCGGTCGTAGGGTCAGAAATGCCAAATTGGATGAGTAAATTAGGCGTTTCTAATACCGCAAAGGACGGTTATGTAGCTGATAATGTGATTTATGCATTTTATATTGGAGCAGCGGTTCTCATTGTTTCAATTCTTTATACGATTTTCACAACCACAGAATATTCGCCGCAGGAATTTGCAGAGTTTGAAGGCGGAAAAGAAGTGGTCGAAGAACATTCGAAGTTTTCTGATATGTTCAGGGATTTTGCGAAAATTCCGAATTTGATGAAGAAACTGGGAATCGTGCAGTTTTTCTCGTGGTTTGCCCTTTTTACGATGTGGGTCTTTACCACCAGCGCTTTGGCAACGCATCATTTTGGACTATCGCCCGACGACACAAAGTCCTTAGAGTTCAACAAAGCTGGCGATTTGACGGGACATTTATTTGGACTTTATAATCTTTTTGCAATTCCTTTTGCATTTCTATTATCACCGATTGCAAAGGTTTTAGGAAAAAAACAAACGCATGCCTTGGCATTGACCTGCGGAGGTTTAGGTTTGATTTCTCTTTATTTTATCAAGGACACATCTATGCTTTGGATCTCGATGCTGGGTTTGGGATTTGCGTGGGCAAGTATTTTGGCAATGCCTTATGCGATGCTCATTGATGCCATTCCGTCGCGGAAAATGGGCGTCTATATGGGCATTTTCAACTTTTTTATTGTAATTCCACAAATTGTTAATGGCCTTTTTGGAGGAACTATTGTAAGTCAAGTTTTCGGAAAAATGGCAATGGATTACATTGTAGTTGGAGGCTTTTGTATGATTTTGGGCGCTTTGATTACTTTGATTTTCATTAAATCTCAGGAAGAATCGCCCGAAAACATGGGAGAAGAAATCCAGCAGATTCATTTTTAAATAGACTATGAAACCGTAATGGGACAATTTTCACAATCCGAACATTATAGAATCTTGATATCAAAACCAATGCAACGAAGGTTGAACTTTATACTTTTTTTAAGAAAATTAGACCCGAAACGCTACAGGATTTGTCCTCAAAAAACCTTAAATTTGGCACTTTAAAATTTAAATAGGAAAAATAATGAGATTACTTATTGTTGGCAATGGTGGCCGCGCTTCAGCTTTAGCCGTTAAACTGAGCGAAGATAGCAGAATTACAAAAATGTTTTTCGCTCCCGGCAACGCCACTACCGAAAAATTAGGAGAAAATATCAAAGAAACCGATATTTTGACACTGAGAGATTTTGCAATCAAACAAAAAGTAGATCTCACCATCGTCGGACCAGAAGCACCTCTCGTAGAAGGCATCGTGGACGAATTCAAAAAAGTAGATCTCAGAGTTTTCGGCCCGTCGAAGAAAGCCGCTTCATTGGAAGGCAGCAAAGCTTTTTCTAAGAAATTTATGCAGACCTACGGCATCAAAACCGCTAAAGCCGTCATTTTTGATTCATATCCCGAAGCTAAAGAATATTTACAGAGTCAGAAGTTTCCTCTGGTCATTAAAGCGAGCGGACTGGCAGGTGGAAAAGGCGTTGTGATAGCAGATGATCTGGAACATGCCCAAGGCACTATCCACGATTTTATGATCAAAAGAATCTTCGGCGATGCAGGAATCCAAGTGGTAATCGAGGAATTTCTGCAAGGCTTCGAAGCATCAATCATCGCATTTTCCAACGGACACCAATTTTTTCCTTGTGTCGCAGCCAAAGATTATAAAAAAGCCGGAAATGGGGACACTGGTCCGAACACCGGCGGAATGGGTTCTGTGGCACCCAGTCCGGAATTTACAGACGCACACAATCAGGATTTTGTCCAAAACATTATGAATCCTACTTTGCAGGGGCTCAAAAAAGAAGGGCTCGGCTTCAAAGGATTTATTTTCTTCGGACTGATGGTCACAGCCAACGGAACTTATCTGCTCGAATATAATATGAGATTGGGCGATCCGGAAACGCAGGTACTTCTTCCTCTTTTGGAAAATAATTTTGTAGATGTGATCGAGGACTGCCTTCAAGGTAAAGAATTGAATCTTAAATTTAAAAATAAAAAAGCCGTTTGCCTGGTAATGTGTTCGGGCGGATATCCTCAAAACCACGAAATTGGATTTGAAATCAAAGGGGTAGATAAGGTGAAAAATAGCACGGTGCTGTTTGCGGGCGCAGATTACAGAGGAAACAAGGTGGTGACCAGTGGCGGACGCGTTTTGAACCTTGTCGCATTGGCAGACACCTACGAAGAGGCCCGCAAGAAAGTCTACGAGGATGCCATTCCAGTTCATTTTGATTATGCTTTTTACCGAGACGATATTGCCAAATTTTAAAACACAAAGAGACGTTGGGCAACTAACGTCTCTTTTTTTAGGAGCTTGATTAGGAATAACCACATTCATCAGATATACAAAAATGCAAAAAGGAATTATCATTTTAGACTTCGGATCCCAATACAACCAACTCATTGGCAGAAGAATCCGTGAAATGGAAGTCTATTCGGAAATATTACCTTTCAACACGCCATTGTCAGAAATATTGGACAAAAATCCAAAGGGAATCATTCTTTCCGGCGGCCCCAGTTCTGTGAATGCAGAGAATGCTCATTTGGTGGATCAAGCACTTTATGAACAAGGAATTCCGGTTTTGGGAATCTGTTATGGAATGCAGCTGACAGCACATCTCTTAGGCGGAAAAGTTACCAAAGGCGTCAAAGGAGAATACGGAAAAGCCCATCTGGAAATCGTAAAAGAAAACGAATTGCTCAAAGGCATCAGCCAAAATTCTGTCGTATGGATGAGCCATTTCGACGAGGTTACCCAATTGCCTCCCGGTTTCGAACTGAATGCAGAATCCGGCGTCGCAGCAGCCATTTCAAACCCAGAGAAAAGGATCTACGGCGTTCAGTTTCACCCCGAGGTTTCGCATTCCGAAGAAGGTGGAAAGATGCTCGAAAATTTTGTCTTTGGCATCTGCCAATCCGAAAAAAACTGGAAACTGACCAATTATATCGAAAAAACTGTGGATGAAATCAAAGAAAAAGTGGGAGAAAACAAAGTCATCCTGGGACTTTCTGGTGGCGTGGATTCTTCCGTTGCTGCGGTTTTGATTCATAAAGCCATCGGCGATCAACTCACTTGCATCTTCGTGGACACCGGGCTTTTGAGAAAAGACGAAGACAAAAAAGTGATGGAGAATTACGGCAAACATTTCCATCTGAACATCAAATTGGTGGAAGCTTCTGAAAGATTCTTGACCAAATTGGCCGGCGTTGGTGACCCGGAACAAAAAAGAAAAATCATCGGCAACGAGTTCGTTCAAGTATTCGATGAAGAATCCAAAAAAATAGAAGGTGCCAAATTCTTAGCTCAGGGAACCATCTATCCCGATGTCATCGAATCTCAGTCGGTCAAAGGACCGTCGGCAGTGATCAAATCTCATCACAATGTAGGCGGATTGCCTTCTGAAATGGAATTCGAATTGCTGGAACCGCTGAGAGAACTGTTCAAAGATGAGGTAAGAAAAGTGGGAGAAGAATTGGGCATTCCTCACGAGCTGGTTTACAGACATCCGTTTCCAGGACCCGGCTTGGGAATCAGAATCCTTGGAGAAGTGGATGCCGAGAAAGTTAAAATATTGCAAGAAGCGGATGATATCTTCATCGAGGAATTGTACAAAAATGATCTTTACGAGAAAGTTTCTCAGGCATTCGTCGTGTTGCTACCGGTAAAATCTGTCGGTGTAATGGGCGACGAAAGAACTTACGAATACACGGCGGTCATTCGTTCAGCCAACACGATTGACTTTATGACTGCAACCTGGAGCCGACTACCTTATGAATTTTTGGACACGGTTTCCGGCAGAATTATCAACGAGGTTCGCGGAATCAACAGAGTCGTTTATGATATCAGCTCAAAACCACCGGCCACGATTGAATGGGAGTAGGAGATAAAGCCAATTCCTATTTTAAAAAAAACTTAAATCCAGCACAATGGACTGCACCCAAAAGATTAGACAAAATTAAACAATATTATTAGAGGAAAGAGTTCGGTACTGTACCGGACTCTTTCCTTTTAAATTGAGTCTTATTCTGTCGTGGTTGTAATAATTGATGTATTCTTTTATTTTTTT
>JAKLPS010000010.1 GCA_022013695.1 Weeksellaceae bacterium | reverse complement strand
TCAAATGGTTTAAAGAAAATCCAGAACCCGATATTATTTTCTCGGACATACAACTTGCCGATGGTTTGAGCTTTGAAATTTTCAAAATAGTAGATTTAAAATCACCCATTATTTTCTGTACCGCTTTTGATGAATACGCCATCGAGGCTTTCAAAATGTTTAGTATCGATTATTTGTTGAAGCCAATTGATGAGGAAAAATTAATACAAAGTATTACCAAATACAAACTATTAAAACAAACATTTACAGAGGCAAGCAGTATCGAAAACATCAAAAAATTTCTTAAAAACGATACTAAACAACAATCTAAAACAACCATTCTCATCTACCATCAGGAAAAAATAATTCCTGTAAAAACAGAATCAATCGCTTTTTTCCATTATGAATTAGGGAATGTTTATCTACAAATCTTTGAACGGAAAAAATATTTTATCAATCAAACGTTAGATGAGATTGAAAATTCCTTGAACAATCAGCTATTTTTCCGGGCAAACAGACAATTTATCATTAACCGAAATGCCATTAAAAACATAGAAAATTATTTCACCAGAAGGCTGTTGGTAAGATTAATAAGTGATACTTCCGAAGACATTATTATCAGTAAAACAAAATCGCCCGTTTTCTTAAAATGGGTAGAGGAAGTTTAGGTCAGCTTATTTTACCATTCAACTTTCGTTTTGTCCTTTTCATAGAGTTTTAAAAAAAATCGATTTAGGTTTCTACTAATTTTGACCTATAAATTTTTAAACAAATTATTATGAAAAAACAAATTTTATTTACAAGCAATGCAAGATTGGTAGCAATAGCACTTATCGGCGCACTAAGTTTAACATCTTGTCGTAAAGATGATGACAACACAACAACTGTAGAAGAATCGGAAGCGGTAGATGCGGTTTCCAGCTCTTTATCCGCAGATGCAAACGGAATGGCAAAATCTATGGAAACTGCTACTATCTATGCGGAAGGCAAAAATCTGTACACTTCCAATCCTAGCTTAAATTGTGGGCAGTTGTATTCCGATTCTTATGCCGAAAATTATAGCTCTGCAAGTTATAGCTATAATTACAACGGTGTTTTTAGCTATCAACTTAGCTGTGGTACAAATGGTGCTCCACAAAGTTTTGCGTATAAAGCCAACCGTACCGGCAGCTATGATACACCGAGAATGTCTTCCGATGATAATGCAGTAGCCGAATGGAAGCTCACGACGCTAGACGCTTCCAGCGCAACTACATTATTTAACGGAAGCTATGTGAGAACTGGTACACAGGTTTCAAAAGTAAGAAATCAAAATACATTTAGCAGTACATTGACGTACGCGTTAACCGATATTGCGGTAAATAAATCGACGCATAAAATTGCTTCTGGTAAAGCTTCGCTCGTTTTTAGCGGGACTTCCTCTACTGGGAATCAATATACTTACAACGGTGCCGTTACTTTTAATGGTAACAATACAGCCACTTTGGTAATAAATGGCAATACATATACAATCAACTTATAAATGAAAATATTATGAAAATTATTATGAAAAAGTACCAATTGTTTTTTACCGTTATTTTGTTTTTATGTTCTTTTAAAGGTTTTTCTCAAAATAAAACTACTGCTGAAAAAGCAGACGAACTGACTAAAAATATGAAGTCTCAAATTAAGTTTGTCAATGAAAAACAAGATGCAGTCTATGCAATAAACCTCGATTTTGTTACCAAATTAGAGCAACTGAAATCACAAGAAGGTTCTAAACTTACCAAGATACAAAATCTTAAAAAATTAGATTCAGAAAGAGATATTCAATTAAAGAAAGTACTTTCAGCAGATGAATTCAAATTATTTACAGATAACAAATCAAAAAACAGAAAAACTTTTAAAGAGCATTTTAAAGATTCTAAAAACTAAATGATCTAAAATATACATCCTCGGAAAATCTGAGGATGTTTTTTTATAATGTACCATTCATTTCCGTATTTGTCCGTTTCATATCATCTTTTTTAAGAATGGTTTTTATAATTATTTTATTTGCATAAAAATACAAATGATGAAAAAAATATTACCTCTTCTTACTTTATTGCTTTCAACAATACATTACAGCCAAACCACGTATAACTCAACTGATTTTGCAACACAGAATGAGCAGTTTATTGTCAGTCATAAAAACACAGGTTTGTCTGGTTTTGATTTCACTGTGACAGGAGCAAATCACACTTGGGATTATAGCCAATTATCAGCTGATAGCCAAGAAACAGTACTTTGGGAAAACCCCAATAACACGGGTTATAAAGTATCTTGGTGCTTGGCAAATGGTTATACATTAGACTGTAATACACAATTCAATAATGCATTTAATTTGGCTAATAAACTGTCCGACGGAATACAGTTGCAAGGAATAGGTTTGACCAATATTGTAGACCATTTGAAACTTGATACAAGCAAATTAGAAAACAAAATGATTGGTGCTGGTGTTTCCGTTTCTGGTGTTACAATTCCTTTTGTAGCGCAATACCAAACGCCCGATGAGATTTATCATTTTCCAATCAACTACAACGACAACTACACCACAAATAATTCTTTGAGTATTGATTTAAATAGCATTGGCATTCCCGTTCAATATGCTTCTACTGGACAGAGAACTAATCTTGTAGAAGGTTGGGGTTCATTGCAAACACCATTTGGGAATTTCCCAAATGTTTTAAAAATGAAAACAACTTTAGTAACCAATTATTCTATTACAACAGCCTCTGGAACTGTTCCAACATCGGTCACCTCAATTTCATATAAGTGGTTTGACCCCAATTATGGAATCCCAGTTCTGGAAGTTGATGGCGACTTGGTTTCAGGAAATTGGATACCCACAAAAGCTACCTACATTGATAATCAACAATGTCTGCAACCAACGGCTTTATTTGGTTATTTGCCTTTAGTCCCGGATTATGATCCTAATACTCAATCGGTAACGGTTTCTTTTATTAATACCAGTTCAAATTATGATTCTTCCAGTTGGGATTTTGGAGATGGAAGCACTTCAACTGATGCAAACCCAACGCATACTTATCTCTGCCCAGGAACAAAACAAGTGAAACTAACGGTAACCAATCTTTTTTGCAATCCCAACTTAATGGATAACATTACGTTACCTATCGTAATCACTGATACTCAAAATTCTTATACAAACACTGTTACAGTTACCGATACGAGTTTATCTGCCGACAGAGTACTTACTGGAACGACTTATCAATGGGTTGACTGTGATAATGGAAATCAACCTATAGCTGGCGAAACCAACCAAACCTTTATGCCAAGTTCAAATGGAAATTACGCCGTAATTTTAACTACAAATGGCTGCCAAAGCACCTCAGCTTGCTATTCATTCAATATACTTGGGACGACAGATTTTCTTACAAACAATAGAGTAGTGCTGTATCCAAATCCTACAACGGGTAAAATCTTCACAACCATCGTTCCAAGCAAAATCATTAAAATATCCATTTATGACGTTTTAGGACAATTAGTTTCAGAAAAAATGAGTTTAGAAGGTTTAAAATCAGGTGTATATGTTGTCAGTATCAAAACAATTGATGGGGATTTCACTGAAAAAATAATTAAAAAATAGATTAAGAATCTGTTTAAGAATTAATAAAAACCACATAGAAAACTATTGTGTCTATGTGGTTTAATAAATTGCAATTTTTCAATTAATTGATAACGCCTTTCTTTTACTCAATCTCAAAAACCTAATGACCAAAAGTATCGCAGAAATCGTCAGTCCTATTCCAAGAGCGATCCACATCCCAAAAGCGCCCATCGCCATCGTCACACAAAGGAAATACCCAACCGGAATCGTGAAAACCCAGTAGGCCAAAAATGTAATCATACTCGGTATCTTCACATCCTGAATTCCTCTCAGGCAACCGAGTGCCGTAACTTGGATTCCGTCTGATAATTGGAAAAACGCCGCGATAATCAGAAGTTTGGAAGCCAACTGGATGACCGCAACATCGCTTTCTCTCGTGAAAAAATGAGGCAGAACATTCCGAAAAATAATAAATATGATCCCACAAAAACTCATAAAAATCAAAGCCAACTTGAAGTTATTGATTCCGATTTTCCGCAACCCCACAAAATCGCCAACGCCCATTTTGTTCCCGATCATCACCGTGGAAGCGACACTGAAACCAATGCAAAGGTTGAAAGTGAAAGACGCCAGCGACAAAGCAATCTGGTGCGACGCAATGTCCCGCGAGCTTACCAATCCGCAGATGAAAGCGGCTGCCGCAAAAGCGGTAACCTCAAAGAACATTTGTAAAGCCGTTGGCAAGCCAAGCTTGAACATCGTGCTAAACATCGCTCTGCTGAATTCGGTAATTTTCAGAGAAAAATCTTTGATGTATCGTCTGGTTTTTGGTTCTTGGATCAAAATATAATAAAGAAAAACCACCATAAAAATTCTTGCCAATAGCGTTGCCAAAGCAGAACCCTGAACGCCCATTGGCGGCAATCCGAAAAGTCCTTTGATGAAAATGTAATTCAAGGCAATATTGATCACATTCGCAATGATGGTGGCCTTCGTCACGCCAATCGTGAACGACAGGCCTTCCGAAAGTTCTCTCAAAGTCTGAAACATCATAAAAGGAATGACCGAAAAGGCCATAATGCTGAGAAAGCTAACCGTATTGGGAATGACCTCTGCAGGCTGATTCATATATTTGATGAGTGGCAGCCCGGCCAAAAGCAAAATCATCAGTAAGAGCCCAATACCCAGATTGAGGACAAATCCGTGTCGGAAAACCGAGTTGATGGTGTTATGATTTCCCTGCGAGTGAGCCTCAGAAACTAAAGGTGGCATCGCAAACGAAAATCCCAGCGCCAAGACGAAAATGGAAAAGAACAAGGCATTTCCCAAAGAAACCGACGCCAAGGCTTCTGCTCCCAAAAGTTTCCCCACGATAATATTGTCGAAAAGGTTGACGGACACTTGCCCCGCCTGCGTCACCATCACAGGAAAAGCCAATTTTAGTCCTTGCCGTGTGTATTGTTTATCTAAAAATTTCATGTTTAAAATCTGTTTTCGAACGAAAGACTATACGTTGCTTTCTTCTTTCTCAAAAAAAAACCGCAGAAGAAACTGCGGTTAAATGTATTATTTAATCAAGTTTACTTTTTCACAAAATTGGCGACATCATCGGCGGTTACAGGATCGGCTCCCAAGATGATCAGCCGTTCTACAACGTTTCTAAGCTCGCGGATGTTGCCGGTCCAGTCGTACTGTTGTAATGCTTTGATGGCATTGTCGTCAAATTTCTTTGGCACAGAACCGTTTTCCGAAGCAATGAGGTTGGTAAAATGCTCTACCAGCAACGGAATATCTTCGACTCTATCGTTGAGAGACGGCACGTTGATTTCTATCACAGAAAGTCTGTGGTAGAGATCTTCGCGAAACCTTCCTTTCTCTATTTCTTTTGCCAAGTTTTTGTTGGTGGCCGCGATCACGCGGACATCCACTTTGATTTCCTTGTCGCTGCCGACGGGCGAAACTTTGCTTTCCTGCAAGGCTCGCAGCACTTTGGCCTGGGCTACGAGACTCATATCGCCAATTTCATCCAAGAAAATGGTTCCGCCGGTTGCTTGCTCGAATTTTCCCGATTTATCTTTGATGGCACCGGTAAACGAGCCTTTCACGTGACCAAACAATTCGCTTTCTATAAGTTCCGAAGGAATGGCGGCACAGTTGACCTCGATCATCGGACCTCGGGAACGCTCGCTTTGCGAATGGATGGCGTGTGCCACAAGTTCTTTGCCGGCGCCGTTGGGACCTGTGATGAGCACTCGGGCATCCGACACGGCCACTTTGTCGATGATTTCCTGAATCTTTTTGAGCGCAGCCGATTCGCCCACCATTTGATATTTTTTACTCACCTTTTTCTTCAACTGGGAATTTTCCTGCTTCAGGTGGGAATTGACTTTTTGAAGATTGCCTTTGTCCAATGCATTTTTGACGCTGGTTATCAGCCTGTTGATATCGATGGGCTTGGAGATGAAGTCATAAGCGCCTTCTTTCAGGCAGCTGACGGCGGTTTCTATGTCGGCGTGGCCGGAGATCATAATGAAAGTGCTCTCGGGTTTCAGCTCCAAACTTTGTTTCAGGAGTTCGGTCCCGGAGATTTTGGGCATTTTGATATCGGAAATGACCAACGCAAAATCTTCTTTCTCTATGAATTTGAAACCTTCCAGACCATCTTCGGCAATTTCGATATGGTAATCAGGAAGCTCGTCCGATAAAATGCTGTGTAGAACGCCGGATATTGCTTTTTCGTCCTCTACGATTAAGATTTTCTGCATAGTTGCAAAGATAGTAATTTTTGATTTTGTCCAACTAAATTATTAAGATTGTTTATGGAAAAAT
Source organism: Weeksellaceae bacterium (assembly GCA_022013695.1). Classification (GTDB taxonomy): domain Bacteria; phylum Bacteroidota; class Bacteroidia; order Flavobacteriales; family Weeksellaceae; genus Epilithonimonas. The sequence goes on along the minus strand of JAKLPS010000010.1, from coordinate 23,761 downwards.
AGATGGGGAAGATTGTTCGTTTCAAAAGCAAAACCGATGTTGAATGCCGAAACCGACCTTGCAATAGCGATAGTAGCGGCTATCCTTTTTCTTGGCTTTGGAAAGAGCCTTGGCAAGAAAAAGATAATAGCGGATAGCGCGACCCGAGCGGCTGGAAGGCGGTGGCGAGGGGATTGCCCAAAAAATTCTCAGATTTCGCAAACCAACAGGTTATAGATTATTCTACGATGATCTTCTTCGTAATGGTCTTATCTTCAACCGCGAAAGTGCCCAAATAGAGGCCTTTTGGAAGCGAAGAAATATCGACTCTGGTTTGATCTTCGGTTTGGATTACGGTGTTGCCTTGCAAATCCAAAATAGTAAATTTGAAATGTTGTGTTTTGCTGTTTGGAAACTCCAGTTGTAGATAATTCTTGGTCGGATTGGGATACAGACTGAAACTTTTTACGATATCTTTGGGCGTGCCGATGTCCAAAGTTTGGCCTGCTACTGCAAAATGCTGAACGGCACCGGTTGTGGCTTTGGCAATATTGTAGATATAAACCGGATCCAGATTCACATACTTGTCGTTCGCGGTGTGGGCATAAGGCGTTTGGTTGTATTCAAACAGACCCGTGATTGCTTCGCCATTGGATTGAAAAGGCATGTAATCTGAGGCGTAGGCATAGCTGAGGTGCGTTTTCAATGGAGAATAGAGCGCGACGCAATTCATGAGTTGTTGCGTGAAGGTGTTGGATGCGCTGTTGTTGAGGCTTGGGCTGGACTCGTCTCGTTCGCAGGTGATGGTGTCGTTGGTTTGTCCTTTCACGCCGCCGACTTCGTCGATGTTGAGCACAAGTCGGATATTCATCTTAGGATTTGTGGCGTTTACAACAGTGTTGACGTAATGCTGCGATCCCAACAACCCCTGCTCTTCTCCTGAGAAATTGATGAATTTAACAGAATATTCTGTATTAATATTTTTCAGTAGCCGTGCCACTTCCAGAATGACGGAGATGCCGCTTCCGTTGTCGTTGGTTCCCGTTCCAGTGATGGTATCGTAATGGCCGCAAACGATGAGGTAGGTGTCGGGATATTTGGTTCCTGTTTTTGTAACGATGATGTTGGAGGTGGTTTTCCCGTTGTAGGTGAAATTGTCTTGAGCGATGTCGGCTTCTTTGTATCCAAAGGACAGATATTTATTCTTCAGCCAGAGGAATGCATTATTGTTGGCCGCCGAACCGGTGGTTTTCACTCCCATTGCTTCGAATTCCAGTAAATAGGTATTGATGTTTGCCTGCGAAACCAAGTTGCTGACGTTGGCATAATCCTGATTGAATGTTTGGGAATTGGCGAAAAAACCTAAAAATATCAACGAGAACAGTAAGTTTTTCATTTGTCAAAGTATTGTCGGCAAATATAAATAAAAAGGAGAAGACTTGATAACGGTCTTCTCCTTCCTCTGTGAAAAACTATATATTAACTTGAATACTAATTCGTCGCTTTGCGAACTTCCGCTTTTACATCTTCTGCCGCATCTTTGGTTTTTTCCCACGCATCTGAGGCCTTATCTTTTGTGCTATCCCAAGCTTTTTCTGCAAACTCTTTGGTGTCTTCCCAAGTCTCTGCTGCACTGGATTTTAGATTTTCAAAGAAGCCTTCTTTAGTTGGTTCCTGATTATTCGTTTTTTGCTCATCAATGTAGTTTCTGGCTTTGTCGGCATATTCATTGACGGTGCTTTTAGCTTTATCGGCCGCGTTTTCTAAAGAGTTTTCTGTTTGATTTACTGCTCTTTCTGCCTCGTTGTAATTTTGTTCTTCGGTGCTCATAATATTTGTTTTTGGAGTTAAAATTGAAAAATTTGATTTGATAGTATCTCTTATCCAATTAAAATGCCGCGAATTCTTAACGAATGTTAATTAAACTATAAATAAAACCAAAAAAAAAATTTCCGTCTTGATAAAAATTTTTAACCTCTAATTTCTAACTTCTATTTAATAATCCTTTCCAGAACCCACTCAATCATCATTTTTTCCGAGGCGTGGTGGTCGGCGGCAAACTCGCCGCGTCTTCTGTTGGCGATCACGCAGTTTACCGTCAATGCTTTGTGACCCAATAATTTGGATAAGCCGTAGATCGCCGAAGTTTCCATCTCGAAGTTGGAGACGCCGAGGTCATTCAGGGTTTCAAGGAATTGATCATCCAAAGCTTTCAGTCTTAATTGACGGCCTTGCGGTGCATAAAATCCTGGGAAAGTGGCCGTGTTTCCTTTGTATTTTGCGTCGGCGTAATAATCCGAAATATCCTCTGCCCAATCTGAAAAGTACAGCATGGGCTTGATCTTTTCGTAAGGGAATTTGGCTAGAAAATTCTTACTGAATTCATTTTCAAATTCATAATCCTGATAGAAATGCAAAAGCCCGTCCAGACCCACCACATTTTCCGTCACCAGCATATTATTGACTTCGATGTCGGGGTTTACGCTGCCGCAAGTTCCCATCCGGAAAAGTTGCAAGGCGCTGTGCTCGGTTTTGAATTTTTTTTCTTTCAGATCGATGTTCACCAGTGCATCCAGCTCGTTCATCACGATATCGATATTTTCCGTCCCGATTCCGGTGGACATTACGGTGATTCTTTCGCCGCGCAGCGTTCCCGTATGCGTGTAGAATTCACGTTTGTTCTTTTTTAAATCGACTGTATCGAAATACTGGGATACTTTAGGAACCCTGTCCGGATCGCCCACCAAGATTACTTTTTCGGCAAGATCTTCGGGAAGAAGATTGAGGTGATAGACGCTGCCGTCCTCATTCAGAACCAACTCGGAAGCTGCTAATTTGTTGATCATTTTATATTGGAATTTTGATTATTAAGATAGATAATAAGTGATAAATGATGGATGATAGATGATAATTGATAGATGATAATTGATAGATTTATTACAAACCTCGAACAAAAAAACAATTAACCATTAACAATTAACCATTAACCATTAACCATTTTTTTTCACCCGCCGACCCGTTTTGTTTTGTAGCCCATTTCTTTTAGGAGGGTCATTATTTTGTCGCGGTTGTCGCCTTGGATGATGATGATGCCGTCTTTTTCCGAGCCGCCAATTCCGAGTTTTGTTTTGATTTTTTTCGAGATTTCTTTCAGACTTTCGTCGTCGCCTTCCCAGCCTTCTATGATGGTGACGGGTTTTCCGTTTCTGCCTTTCTTCTCGAATTTGCAAACGAGCGGTTCTTTCTGTTTGAAGTTTTCTTTCTCTTCATTCGGCATTACGAAATCCTGCTCATCGTGCTCCGGAAAAAGGTTTGTCAGTTGGTCTCTCAAGTCCATTATATCAATTTAAATAAGGGTATTAAAGGTAGTACTATTTATTATTCTGGGAAAGATGTGGTTGGGAACATGTAACGATTTTTTGTTTTGAAGCTAAAATAGATATTTCATAATGTGTATATTTGATTGTTAGTAGATATTATAAAATGCAGAGTATATGAAAATAAAATTTGAGTTATTGATGTCTCTTTTAATATTTGTTGGATGTCAGAAAAATTTAGTTGCCCCACTGCAAAAAAAATCAGAGAATGTTAATATTGAATTGATTAAGGCTGCAACTAACAATATTTTTGATGATTTAATTAAAATAAGAAGAAGCTTCCACGAAAATCCAGAATTAGCTGGTAAAGAACAACGGACTCAAAAAGTTATTGAAGAATATCTGACAAAATTAGGGATTGAGGTCAAAACAGGAATTTACGGATATGGAGTTGTTGGGATTTTGAAAGGAGATCAAAAAGGAAAAAAAATTGCCTGGAGAGCAGAAATGGATGCACTTCCAAATGATTTTCCTGACGATGTCGACTTCAAATCCAAAGTAAAAGGCATCCAACACGGCTGTGGGCACGATGTGCATATGGCAATTGCCTTAGGAATAGCTGAAATTCTATCAAAAAACAAAAAATCACTTAAAGGTACTGTGTATTTTATTTTTCAGCCCGAAGAAGAAACATTTATCGGAGCAAAAAAAATGATTGAAAATGGATTATTTTCAGATATTCGCCCCGATGAAATTTATGGATTACACGTAACCGATCTGCCTTATGGCCAAATCATGGTCAAGCCAAATGAAATGTTTGCTTATCAAAAAAGAGTAAGAATAACGATGAAAAATAATCTGTCAAATGAGGAAACTAAAGAATTGACAGGAAAAGTATTTAATTCATTGTCTCGTTTTGAAAAGGGAAGCAAACCCTGGGATATTTTACAAATCAATGACCCGAAAATTGGACTTTCAAATCCGAATACAATTTTTAAGGATTATTTGATAATGAATGAAAATTTCGCCACGTATTCCAAGGGCAGTGAATTGTTTTTGGAAAGTGATCTGTATGAAACAAACAAATCAAATCTGAGCAAAATTATTCCTAAGATTGAAGCAGTAATTGAAACAAATGGTTACAAAAATAAATTTCTTTCTATTTCATTTGTCCAAGAAAACCCAACGGTTAATAATGACAAAAAGTTAACTCAGAATGCAATAAATATCCTAAATAAAAATAAGAAAAATCGTGTTACTTATGATTATGGACAGGTTCCATATTTTAATGATGATTTTACTTATTTTCAACAAAAAATTCCAGGTGTATATTTTCTTCTTGGTGGTTCAAATACTCAAAAAGGAATTGTTGCAATGAACCATACTCCGAACTTTTCGGTAGATGAAGAATGCATAAGAACAAGTGTTCAAGATTTTTCGTCTTTGATTCTTGAAAGATTAGATGAAAAATAAAAAGTCACTCCTATCATTGTATTAGCTAAAAATTTTTTTGTTTCCTTTAATATAAAAAAAACAATACTCAAAATCTCCTAATCACTTTCCCATTTCGTAAATTTGTATAAACAAAATAAGAAATCAAAATGTCAAAAAAAGCAATCCTTGCAATATTAGACGGCTGGGGAATCGGTCTTAATGACGAAGTTTCCGCTATCAAACAAGCCAAAACGCCTTTCGTAGATTACGCTCTCAAAACTTTTCCAAACACAACGCTTGAAGCAAGTGGTTTGGCAGTTGGTCTTCCCGCTGGTCAAATGGGAAATTCCGAAGTTGGACATATGAATCTGGGCGCCGGCAGAGTAGTTTACCAAAATCTCGTAAGGCTGAATATGGCGGTAGAAACCGGAAGTCTCGGCAGAGAAAAAGTCATCCAGAACGCTTTCGAATATGCAAAAGCAAACAACAAAAAAGTACATTTCATCGGTTTGGTTTCCAATGGTGGCGTGCATTCTCACATCAATCACTTAAAAGGTTTGCTGACTGCTGCTCACGAGTTTGGGTTGAATGAGAATGTCTTCGTTCACGCTTTCACAGACGGTAGAGATTGTGACCCGAAATCGGGTAAAGGTTTTATCGAAGAACTTTTGGCGCATATGAAATCCACAACGGGAAAACTGGCGTCGGTTATCGGCCGTTATTATGCGATGGACAGAGACAAGCGTTGGGAACGTGTAAAACTGGCTTATGATCTTTTGGTAAACGGCGTTGGAAAAGAAAGTAAAGATTTTGTACAGTCGATTCAGGAATCTTATAATGAAAATGTGACGGATGAGTTTATCCAACCGATTGTTGGGATTCAGAATCATTTCCCGATTGGAAAAATTGAGGATCACGATGTTGTGATTTCTTTCAATTTCCGAACCGACAGAGGTCGTGAGATCACAGAAGTGCTTACGCAGAAGGATTTTCCAGAATATGGGATGAAAAAGCTGGATTTGTACTACGTGACCTTGACCAATTACGATAAATCCTTCCATAATGTAAAAGTCGTTTTTGATGAAAATGTGCTTGAAAAAACAATCGGCGAAGTTTTGGAATCTGCCGGCAAATCCCAGATCAGAATTGCAGAAACCGAAAAGTATCCGCACGTTACCTTCTTTTTCTCAGGCGGTCGCGAAGCCGAATTTCAAAATGAGCGACGATTGCTCTGCCCAAGTCCGAAAGACGTTGCAACCTACGATTTGAAGCCAGAAATGTCTGCCAATGATATCACAAATGCTATCGTTCCGGAGCTGGAAAAAGAGAGCGCCGACTTTATCGTGCTCAACTTTGCCAACACAGATATGGTCGGTCACACTGGCGTTTTCGCGGCTGCGGTAAAAGCGGCTGAAGTCGTAGATTCCTGCATCAAAAAAGTGGCAGAAACGGCTTATGACCACGGTTATGCGGTTTTCATTTTGGCAGATCACGGCAATTCTGATATTATGATCAACCCAGACGGATCGCCCAACACCCAGCATACCACCAATTTGGTGCCTTTCATCGTGATGGACAAAGAACACACTTGGAAACTGACGGCAGGCAAATTGGGCGATGTCGCTCCAACGATCCTGAAAGTAATGGGCATCGATATTCCCGAAGAAATGACGGGAAATATTCTTGCTAATTAATAAGCAATTAAATTAAAAATACTAAGTCGGTTTTTTTGAGCCGGCTTTTTTTTGAATAAAATCAGAAATAACTTCCTCATAAAATGAACCGCAAAATCTTAAAACTATCATAAAGTTCGCTCTATGAAAATCCATTCGTAGCTTTTTGTCGTAACTTTGTCGATACAAAAGAATAAAAGTTAATGCACGAAAAAGAGTTACAAATAGAAGTAATGAAATCGATGGAGGGTAATATGGACGAGTTTATTGCGTCTTATCTTACTCCCATCGAAAAGATTTGGCAGCCCTCAGATTTCCTTCCAGACAGTTCCGGGGAGAATTTTAAATACGAAATCGAGGAACTGCAAACATTTGCCAGAGAAATGCCGTATGACCTTTTCGTAACGCTCATTGGCGATTGCATCACCGAAGAAGCCTTGCCTACTTATGAATCCTGGCTAATGGATCTCGACGGTGTCAACCAGGAAAAGAATACGGGCTGGACCAAATGGATCAGAGCGTGGACAGCCGAGGAAAACCGACACGGCGACCTTTTGGGAAAATATCTGTACCTCTGCGGCAGAGTCAATATGCGCGAGATGGAAGTCACCACGCAGCATTTGATCAGCGACGGTTTCGATATCGGAACCAGTTCTGATCCCTATAAAAATTTTGTTTATACCAGTTTTCAGGAAACAGCAACCAATATTTCGCACAGAAGAGTCGGCACCTTAGCAAAACAGTCTGGCAACAAAAAATTGGCGCAGATGTGTGGCGTTATCGCGGCAGATGAAGCCAGACACGCCAAAGCATACAAGGATTTCTCCTCCAGAATCTTCGATGTAGATGCTAGCGGAATGATGCTTGCCTTCGAAGATATGATGAGAAGGAAGATTGTGATGCCCGCACATTTACTTAGAGAATCTGGGCAGAAGGCCGGCGAACTCTGGGAACATTTTTCCGACGCAGCGCAGCGAGCGATGGTTTACACCGCCCAAGATTACATCAATATTCTATCCGACCTTTTGGATGAATGGAAAATCGACAGTATGAAAAACCTGACCGACAAAGCAGAGAGAGCCCGAGATTATCTCATGAAATTGCCAGACAGGTTACAAAGAATTTCCGACCGAATAAAGACGCCCGAACTTCCTTACAGTTTCAAATGGGTTAAAAGCTAAATATCAAATGCGCTGCTGAAGCGCATTTTTTATTAGACAACACTAATTCCGCACTCCTTAAAAGTCTTTTATCTCCTGTCTCTTTTCTATAAACCACATTATCCTTATATTTGCAAACTTATTTTTTTTTGAATAGATAAAATGATTAAAAGCAATAAAAAACTCGCCATAGACTTTGACGGAACGGTTGTGGAAGATGCTTATCCAGCTATTGGAAAGCCAAAAACCTTTGCTTTTGACACCCTGAAAAGACTTCAGGCCGAAGGTTACCGATTGATTCTCTGGACTTACCGCCACGGGAAAGCTTTGGACGAGGCCGTAGAATTTTGCAAAAAAAACGGGATAGAATTTTATGCGGTCAACTCTAGTTTCGAAGGTGAAGTTTTCGATGCAGAAACGCAGTCTAGGAAAATCGATGCCGATTTTTTTATTGATGACAGAAATCTGGGAGGCTTCCCGGGTTGGGGCGAGATCTATCAAATCATCAATGAGAGGATAGAATTTCAGGTAGCAGGAGGCGAAGTTCATGCTTATTCCAAAATGAAAAAAGAAAAGAAAAAAGGCTTATTCTGGTAGGTCTTTTGGTACAATGTACAATTTAAAATGTATTAAGTACAAGCAGTGCATTAAAAATACATTGGACATTTGACATCATATATTAATACAATTCAAATGATTCATCTCAAAACAATAGACGAGCTTCGGCAGATGAAGCAAAGTGCCAGACTGGTTTCCCAGACTTTGGGGATGCTGGCAAAGGAAATAAAACCCGGAATCAATACATTGTATCTGGACAAATTGGCGTACGATTTCATCAAAGATCACGGTGCAGAACCAGCCTTTTTAGGTTACGGAGGATTTCCCGCCTCGCTTTGTATCTCCCCGAATGACCAGGTGGTGCACGGCTTTCCCAATACAGATATTTTGAAGGAAGGCGACGTGCTCTCTGTAGATTGCGGTGTGTTTTGGAACGGATTTGTTGGCGATCACGCTTACACTTTTGAAGTGGGACAAGTGTCTGCAGAAAATAAAAAACTACTTCGCATTGCCAAAGAATCTCTTTACAAAGGCATCGAGCAATGTGTGCGGGGAAAAAGGGTTGGCGATATCTCTAATGCCATCCAAAAGCATTGCGAGAAGGAAGGTTATGGCGTGGTTCGCGAGCTGGTGGGTCACGGCGTGGGTAGGAAAATGCACGAGGATCCTCAAGTTCCTAATTACGGCAGACAAGGAAGCGGCAAAGTTTTGAAGGATGGGATTTGCCTCGCCATCGAACCGATGATCAACTTGGGAACCGAGAAAGTAAAATTCCATAATGATGGATGGACCGTGACGACTTTGGACAAAAAAACGTCTGCCCATTTCGAACACGATGTCTGCATCATCGGAGGAAAACCTGTGTTGCTTTCAACTTTTGACTACATCTACGATGCTTTGGGAATCCAGTCGGACGAGGAAAAGCCTTTTCAGCTGGATTTTTAAGTCATGAAAAATTTCACCAAGTTTTTGCTCAATAAAATCCCGAGGCCAATGCTAATTAATCTGAGCATTCTCCTGCGTCCGCTAATCGTTTTGTTTTTCAAAGGGGAAAATTTTACCGACCCCATAGACGGTAGATCTTATCGCAAATTTTTGTCTTACGGCTATGGAAAACAGCGCTCCAATGCACTTTCCCCAGGAACCCTCTCTCTGGAAAGACACCGCCAAATGTGGCTATATCTCAAAAACGAAACCGATTTTTTTTCAGCAAATTTGAAAGTGTTGCACATAGCACCAGAGCAGGATTTTCTGAGGCGTTTCAAAAAGATGCAGAATTTGGATTACACTTCCGCTGATCTTTTTTCGCCGATCGTAGATGTCAAAGCTGATATTTTAAAGCTTCCTTTTGGAGATAATACTTTTGATGTCATCATTTGCAACCACGTTTTGGAACATATTGCTGACGACCGAAAAGCGATGTCTGAACTTTATCGCGTGATGAAGCCAAAAGGATGGGGAATTATTCAGGTTCCGATGAAAACGTCTCTGGAAAAGACCTACGAAGATTTTACAATAACGAGTCCTAAAGATCGACAAAAACATTTCGGGCAGTACGACCACGTCCGTTGGTACGGCATGGATTATTTCGACCGCTTGCGAAGCGTCGGTTTTGAAGCTGAAGCCAATTATTATTCGCAAAAATATTCAGAATCGGAAATCCGGAGATTTGCGTTGAATAAGAACGAAATCCTTCCTATTGTAAGGAAACCTCGGATTTAATTTTTGAAAAATTTTTGTCAGCTGATTCATCTATTTTATCCCTATACAAATATTTCTGAGGTCTTTTTGAAAAATTTTTATTTCATAAGAGATATGAACCAGTCAAACATTGGTTTGAAATTTGACTGTTAAATATTCATTAAAATTATATGTTAAGGCACTGCGTTTCAACCGTCATAGTTTTTGTTAATCCTGCTTCATAGATTTTATTATTGGTTACGTAACGTCTAATTTATATATAATCGATAAATTTGATTGATTGTTTGAAAATAGACATAAAAATTAGTATTTATGAGGAATATTGCGCTTAGCTTTTTTGTTATCTTAGGTCTACTACCATCATGTTCTAAGTCAGAAAATAAAGATGAGAAAAAAGAATTACCGCCTCAGCCCTATCAATTCATCGTTGCAAAAAGTGGTCCTGCCGAAAATCTGGCACAGTACCCCGCTCGGCTAGAAGGTATAGAAAATGTTGAAATCCGTCCGAAAATTGATGGTTTCGTAGAAAAAATCTACATCGACGAGGGGAGCCAAGTCCGCAAAGGGCAATTGCTTTTCCTCATCAGAAATCCGCAGTACGAGCAATCGGTTTTGGCCGCTCAGGCAACCGTGAACAGTGCGAGAGCCGCCGTTGCAACTGCTCAGATGCAAGTCACGAAAACAAAACCATTGGTTGATAAAAAAATTATTTCCGCTTACGAATTGCAATCTGCCGAATTGGCGCTTAAATCTGCAAAAGCCTCGTTGGCCGAAACCCAAGCTCAGTTGACCAATGCGCAAGTCAATCAAGGTTATACCAAACTGTACAGTCCTGTAAATGGCGTCGTAGGAACCTTGCCGTACAAGGCAGGAAGCTACATCAGTACCAGCACGTCTCAACCTTTGACGATGGTTTCCAATGTCTCCAAGATATTCGCTTATTTTTCTATTAATGAGAAACAGCAGTTGCAATTCTTCAAGCACGCGACTGGAGCAACCATTCAGGAGAAAATAAAAAATGCACCTTTGGTAGATTTGCTCCTGTCCGATGGCAGCAAATATGATCAACAAGGAAAGATAGAATCCATCAGCGGATTGGTAGATCCCAATACGGGCTCTTTCTCTATGCGGGCTACTTTTCCCAATCCCAATGGGCTCATCCGAAGCGGCTATAGCGCAACGGTGCAATTACCCAATAATATGGAGAATGTAATCGTCATTCCGCAAGCCGCAACTTACGAGCTGCAGGGCAAAGTTTTGGTGTATTTGATTGCCGCAGATAATAAGGTGAAATCCGTCGAAATCAAAGTTGAAGATCTGCCAGATGGCTTGACCTATGCCGTCACCTCTGGGTTGAAAGAAGGCGACAAAGTTGTCGTAGAAGGCACTGGGCTTCTAAAAGACGGAACCGAAGTTGTGCCAAAAGAAACGACTTTGCAAAACATACTTAGCAAGAAATAATCTCCGTTGATTTAAAATTTTATAATAAAAAAATTCTAAAAGTCAAAGTCTTTTTTCTATCATCCTTTATCTACTAGTTTAATTTACTTATGTTTAAAAAATTCATAGAGCGGCCGGTACTTTCCACGGTAATTTCCATTATCATTGTGATTCTTGGGATTTTGGGAATTGTGACCCTGCCGATTTCTCAATATCCAGATATAGCGCCGCCAACAGTGGTTGTGAATACAAGTTATCAAGGGGCGAATGCCGATGTTATTTTAAAAAGCGTCATTGTTCCCCTGGAAGAACAGATCAATGGCGTCGAAGGGATGACCTATATGACCTCTTCCGCCACCAATGACGGAACTGGCTCTGTAACGGTTTATTTCAAACAAGGTGTCGATCCAGATATTGCCGCCGTCAATGTTCAGAATAGAGTTTCCAGAGCCAATTCGCTTTTGCCAAGAGAGGTAACGCAGGCCGGCGTCACCGTGCTAAAAAGACAAAGTTCCAACGTTTTGATTTTCACGTTGTACAGCGAGAATCCTGCCTATGACATGACATTTCTTCAGAATTACACCAATATCAATATGGTACCCCAAATCAAGAGAGTAACAGGTGTTGGAGACGTGACGGTATTTGGTTCCAAAGACTACTCGATAAGAATCTGGCTAGATCCTAACAAAATGGCCGCTTATGGCCTTGTTCCTTCCGACATCAGCACCTTGCTTGCAGAACAGAATATCGAAGCTGCACCCGGAAGTTTGGGAGACGAGAGCAATCAGAGCTTCCGCTACACGTTGAAATACAAGGGTCGCCTCACGGAAATCCCGGAGTTTGATAATATTATTGTCAAAGCAACGGAAAACGGTCAGATTTTAAAACTCAAAGATGTTGCAAGGATAGAACTTGGTGCTCAGGACTATACCGGCAGTAGCGCAACAGATGGCTATCCATCCGTCGGGATGGCGGTGGCACAAACTGCGGGATCCAACGCCCAAGACGTCATCAATCAATCTCTTGCGGTTTTGGACAAGGCTCAAGCCTCTTTTCCAAAAGGTGTAAAATATACAACCCTGATCAATGCCAATGAATTTTTGGATTCGTCCATAGAGAAGGTGATTCATACCTTGGTAGAGGCGTTTATTCTCGTATTCATTGTGGTTTTCATTTTTTTGCAAGACTGGAGATCCACTTTGATTCCGGCCATTTCGGTTCCAGTTGCTATTATCGGTACATTCTTCTTTCTAGACGTCTTCGGATTTACCATCAATCTATTAACGCTTTTTGCATTGATCTTAGCGGTTGGAATAGTGGTAGATGATGCCATCGTAGTTGTAGAAGCTGTCCATAGTAAGTTGGAGAAGGGTGAGAAATCGCCGCTTCGAGCGTCCCTCAATGCGATGGATGAGATCAGCGGCGCCATTATCAGTATCACATTGGTGATGTCTGCCGTTTTCATTCCGGTAAGTTTTATTTCAGGATCTGCCGGTGTTTTCTACAAGCAGTTTGGATTGACATTAGCCATATCGATCATATTATCGGCAGTCAACGCATTAACTTTAAGTCCTGCATTGTGTGCTATTTTCCTCAAGCCGCACTCCCACGAAGAAAAGAAAAAGAATTTCGCACAGAGGTTCTTTGTCAATTTCAATATTATTTTTGATTCGATGGTCAAACGTTATTCCAGAGGAATTTTATTTTTACTAAGGAAAAAATGGCTTGCTTTTGCTGGATTAGCATTATTTGCTGGAATCTTTGTTTGGCTGATGAATACCACACCAAAATCCTTTGTTCCAGCAGAAGATATGGGCGGCGTTTTTATGGATATATCCCTCCCGATAGGATCCAACGAAAGTCGAACAAAAGAAGTCTTGAAACAAGTAGAAGCGGTGGTCAAAAAACAACCCGAAGTTCTACATATTCTCAAAGTTTCGGGTAGAGGGATGATAAGTGGCGTCGGTTCCAATAACGGCATGCTAATCGTAAAACTGAAAGATTGGAAGGATAGAACCGGGAAAGGTGAAGACCAGCAATCTTTTATTGCACGGATGTACAAAGAGACAGCAGGCATCAAGGATGCCAAATTAACCTTCTTCGCAAGACCCACTTTGCAAGGCTTTGGGACTGCCGCCGGATTCGAACTTCAAATTCAGGATCAAAGGGGCGGAAGTGTGGCAGACTTGACCAAAGTGGCCAACAATTTCATTGACAAAATGAATCAGCAACCAGATATTCAGCGGACTTTCACTGCATTTAATCCCAATTATCCGCAGTATATGATAGATATTGACGTTGCCGCGGCCAAAGCAGCAGGATTCTCGGTGTCGGATATCCTCACAACCATGCAGGGCTACTACGGCGGGGTTTACGCGTCCAATGTCAATTTGTTTGGGAAACAGTATCGTGTGATTTATCAAGCACCTTTCGAAGACAGAGAGAACTTGGAGAGCTTCAATAAAGTCCAAATCAGAAACAGCAATGGTCAAATGGCTCCTTTGAGTAGATATATCACTGCAAAAAGAGTTTACGGGCCGCAGGTTATCGGCCGTTTCAATTTGTTCACAGCTATTGGCATCAATGGAACGCCAAATCCCGGATTCTCTTCGGGCTACGCCATTAGCACTGTCGAAAGAGTGGCTAAGGAAACCTTACCCCAAGGCTACGGCTACGAGTTTTCTGGTTTAACGAGAGAAGAAGTTAACGCCGGTTCGCAAACGGTTTACATCTTCATTCTATGCTGTGTATTTGTTTACTTTCTGTTGGCCGCACAATATGAAAGTTATCTTTTACCTTTTGCCGTAATGTTATCGCTGCCTGTGGGGCTTGCTGGGGTAATGATGTTCAGCAGTTGGATTGGCGGTTCCAACAATATTTATACTCAGATATCGCTGATCATGATGATTGGACTCTTGGCCAAAAATGCCATCCTGATTGTAGAATTTGCGTTGGATGCCCGGAAAAAAGGCTACTCCATTCCTCATGCTGCCATCAGTGGGGCGAAACAAAGGCTTCGTCCGATTCTGATGACCTCTTTTGCATTCATTTTCGGATTGATACCATTAGCGATTTCTACAGGAGCGGGAGCGGTTGGTAACCAGTCGATTGGGATTGGAGCGATAGGCGGGATGTTATTTGGAACCGTGTTCGGCGTGTTTTTTATCCCGATTTTGTTTTCTGTTTTTATGTATTTGCAAGAAACAGTGAGCAGTAAAAAAGTCTCGGACAAATACCAAGGAGAACTGAGCGAATAACCCAAAGTTGAGAACAATGAAATTATCAAATATAATTATATTAGCAGGCGTCGCTGGTTTTTTTCACTCGTGTAAGGTAACGGAAACGTACAGTAATCCAGCGGTGGAGCAAAGCCGTCAGGACAATCTCTTCCGCCAAAAAAGCAGCAGCGATAGTACGTCTCTGGCGAATGTTTCGTGGAATCAAATCTTCGCAGATGCAAAACTTCAGAATATCATCAAAAAAACGGTGGCCAATAACTTAGATCTCAAAGTAGCCATTGCCAAAATCCAGGAGGCCGATGCCATTTTCAAACAATCGCAATTGCAAAATCTGCCAAGTCTGGATGGCATTGCCTCTGTAAAAGAAACCAAAAACAGCGCTTCTGCCCAAGGCGGTAATTTTGTGATACCAGATTTGACGAACTATCAGTTGGGCATTTCCACCGGCTGGGAAGTGGACATCTGGGGAAGAATCTCCTCGCTCAAAAGATCTGCCTATGCAGGATTTCTTCAAAGTGATGCGGCAAAGAGAGCCGTCCAAACGCAACTGGTGGCGCAAGCCGCAAGCTTATATTATCAACTGATTTCGTTGGACAAACAATTAGAAATCACCAATCAGACAATAGAACTTCGTAAGAAAGACGTAGAAAGTGTGGAACTATTGATGGATGCCGGCTATCTCACCGGAGCAGATGTAGAGCAGAGCAAGGCTAATCTCTATTCCGCGCAATTATCTGTGCCAGATTTGGAATTGCAAATCCAGCAAACCGAGAATGCCCTGAGCACTTTGATGAATGATAATCCCAACACTATAGACAGAAACTCCATCGATTCTCAAGTGGTTTATACCGATCTGAAAACGGGAATTCCTGTTTCTTTGCTGAAAAACCGTCCCGATGTGCAAGCTGCAGAACTTAGCTTCCGGCAAGCCTTTGAGAATAAAAATGTAGCTTTGGCTCAGGTTTATCCCACATTTAATATCACAGGAACCATAGGCCTTTCCACCAAAACGTTGGAAAATTTCTTTAGCAATTCCTTGTTTTATACCGTTGGCGGAAGCCTCACGCAGAACATCTTCCAGCAAGGGAACAGGAAAGCACAGGTCCGAATCACAGAGGCGAGAAAACAGCAGGCTTATTTTACATTCCAGAATACCCTATTGACAGCGGGCTCTGAAGTGTCCAACGCTTTACTCTCTTATCAAAAAGCGAAGGAAAAAGAGAGCACAAGATTGTTGCAAATCCGATCTTTGGAAAAGGCAGTCGAGTTCAACAAAGAGTTGCTAACCTATTCTTCCAACGTGAATTACGTAAATGTTTTGACATCTGAACAATCGCTGCTTCAGGCACAGTTGGCAGGCGTTAATGATAAATTGCAGCAGCTGCAAGCCGTTACCGAATTCTACCGTGCCTTGGGCGGCGGACAATTTTAAAAGGAATGCAAAAAAATCTGTAAGTTTTTTTGCACCAAAAAAGAAATTTTTAATTATTTGCTCTGGTGTGTTTGGGTAAATAATAGGCCGCATTTTTACATTTAAATCATTATTTCCCGATTATTTTCACCACCGAATTACCTCCAAACTTTTGCAAAATTCACAAGGCTTTTTTTTTCATTTTTCAGATAAACAAAAAGTTTTACGAAACACGTCTCATAAATCTTCTCCAAATCCATCTCCCAGTAAGCCTTTGATGGATTCCATCTCGTATTGTTCAGTATTATGCCTCAACCTCCAATCGAAAACGAGCAGAAATTTCTGCTCGTTCTCTTTTGAAAATATCTATAACTAACTACTAACTTCAAATTAATTTCTTCTTCTGAAAGATTTTCGGCGTCACACCTTCCATCTGTTTGAAAACCCGAATGAAATAATTGGTGTCCGAAAATCCAGTACTGAAAGCCACTTCGCTCACCGAGGTTTGGTCATTCAGTAACTCCTTCGCTTTCTTGATTCGCTCGTGAATGATGAAATCATTGGGCGAAATTCCCAATTCTTGTTTGAATATTTTAAAGAAATTTGACTTGCTGACGCAGGCCATTCTCGCAATCGTATCCACGGACAGTTTCTGATGCAAATTTTTCTTGATATACTCTGCCACAAAACCGATCCTAGACTGATTTTTCAAGGTATTTTTTTCCACCAGATTTCGGGCTTGGGTTTGCATTAATCTTATCAGAAGTTCTTTCAAAGCAAAATCAGCGATTACATCTTTATGCGAATTATCGTCCATAGCGATTCTCATTATATTATTGGTCGCCGATGCCAAAGATTTGCTGTTCAGCAGATAGAATTCATCCAAAGAAAGATTCCATTGCGAAGAATCATCCACTTTTGGGGTATTGAAGTTGAGATGATCCAGAGATTCCTGCACAAATTTCGGATTCAAAGTCAGCGCAATGCATTGCGATGCTTGCACATCTGCTTCCGGAAAGTCAATCACCATCGTCTCGCCTGGCGCTACCAAAATGCTTTCTCCCGGTAGATATTCGAAGTAGTTGCTTTTATCCTGCAGTTTCATCCATTTTTTCCCGCGCAGCATCCCTGTAAATGTCAAATATTCAAAATGCAATTTCACATTATAGGCCGCTTGGTGCGTCTCATAGATGCTGAATTCACAATTATTTAAACTGAACTTGGTTTGATTTTCTACCAAGCTATGCAGTCTATTTTCTTGTGTCAGCCTCGGTTTTTCCAGTTGAAATTGATTGGATTTCATAAATTCACGATTGATATCCTGTTTCTCAAATATAATAATAATAGATCAACCCACATCATAATTTTTGTTAAGGAGTGATAAAGTAGTATAAAAATATCATTTTACTGTTTTTTTGGAGGATTGTGCTACAATTATGTTGAGATTTAGAATTAACTTAGCCTTAATCAAATATTAAATCAATATTAATAAATAAAACAAACAGTATTATGAGCACAACCGCAGAACCAAAACAAAACGCAACCACTTTGGCTTGGCCAGAATTCAAATCGAAATATGATAATTATATCGGAGGCAAGTTTGTTCCGTCCACTGGCGGACAGTATTTTGATGTCATTTCACCAATTGACGGTCGAGTTTTTACACAAGCCGTCCATTCCAACAAGCAAGACTTAGAAAACGCTGTCAATGCAGCAGAAGAAGCTTTCAAGACCTGGAAAGAGACTTCCGCAACAGAGCGAAGCATTATTCTAAACAAAATTGCCGACAGGATCGAACAGAACCTGCAGTACATCGCAACCGTCGAAACGATCGATAATGGTAAAGCTGTAAGAGAAACTTTAGCAGCAGATATTCCTTTGGCAGTCGATCATTTTAGATATTTTGCTTCGGTCATCAGAGCAGAAGAAGGCTCTCACAATGAGTTGGACAAAGACACCGTTTCCCTCATCGTACACGAGCCACTCGGCGTGATTGCGCAGATCATTCCTTGGAATTTCCCAATTCTAATGGCTGTTTGGAAACTCGCTCCAGCGCTGGCCGCAGGAAACTGCGTCGTGCTGAAACCCGCAGAAAGCACACCGGTTTCCATTATGATTTTGATGGAATTGATTGGTGATCTGATTCCAGCTGGCGTTGTGAACATCGTCAATGGTTTCGGAGCAGAACTTGGCCGCGCACTAGTTACCAATCCAAAAGTGAAAAAAGCAGCATTTACTGGGTCCACTGTTACGGGACGTATGGTAATGCAGTACGCGACAGAAAACATCATCCCTGTGACTCTGGAATTGGGCGGCAAATCACCAAACATTTTCTTTAATTCTGTGATGGACGCCGATGATGAATTTTTGGACAAAGCGGTGGAAGGCGCCGTAATGTTTGCTCTAAACCAAGGCGAGGTCTGTACCTGCCCGTCCAGATTGTTGGTTCAGGAAGATATTGCAGACGCTTTCATTGCGAAAGTAATCGAGAGAACAGAAGCTATAAAAGTTGGAAATCCTCTGGACACAACGGTAATGATGGGAGCTCAAGCTTCGAAAATCCAGCAAGATAAGATTTTAGGATACTTGAAACTTGGTAAAGAAGAAGGTGCTGAAGTGCTTACAGGAGGCGAAGCCAACACTATCGACGGTTTGGAAGATGGATATTACATCAAACCTACCATTTTCAAAGGAAACAACCGAATGAGAATCTTCCAAGAAGAAATCTTCGGTCCTGTGGTATCTTTTACCACTTTCAAAGATGAAGCCGATGCTTTGGCGATAGCAAATGATACCATTTATGGGTTAGGAGCTGGCGTCTGGACTCGTGATGCGCATCAGCTATACAACATTCCACGACATATAGAAGCGGGCAGAGTCTGGGTCAACCAATACCACGCTTATCCAGCAGGTGCACCTTTCGGAGGTTATAAACAATCGGGAGTCGGCAGGGAGAACCACAAAATGATGTTGGATCACTACCGTCAAACTAAGAATATGCTGATCTCCTACAACAAAAACAGACTGGGATTCTTCTAATCTTTTTATTAAAAATAGAGAACCCTAAATATTCAGAACCCGGCAGAATTTTTCGCCGGGTTTTGTTTAACTTTAAATAAAAAATCAGATGGAAACAAAAGATAAAATCTCGAGACTCTCCGTCACCGATGCCGCGATGGAAGTCATCTGGGAACTCGAGAAAAAACACGGCGAACTGATGTTCTACCAAGCGGGTGGCTGTTGCGAAGGTACTCAGCCGCAGTGTTTCGAAAAAGGCGGATATTTTCCGAGAATGAACGACGCTATGATTGGCACCATCAACGGGTTCGAATTCTGGATCGATCGCGACCTATTTGAATATTGGAAATATTCGCACTTTACATTAGACGTTCTGGACGGTTGGGGACCGGGCGGATTTTCTCTGGAAACGCCATTAGGGAAAACCTTTAAAGTTCATTACAGACTTTTCACGCCGGAAGAATTGGAAAATCTGGAACCAGTGAAGCGGAGTGAATAGAACGCAGAATTTCAAAATAACCCCCCGATTTTCGGGTTTAGATTCCAAAACTTCATTGACGTTTAAGAAGGATTTCGGAAATTTGTTTCCGGAAATTTTTGGCCTTCTCTTTTGACGAAAATCCGGCCGTCGAAATAGTTTGATCGATGATCGGGATTTCATATTTCTGGATTTGAAGCCTCTTCGAAATTGCTGATTTTGATTGAGAATTTGATTGTCATCTTGACCACCCAGTCTTCCAAATTTAAAATTTGGAATCCACCCCTCCAAAGGAGGAATTTTGCGTTTTTTTTAATGTTCAAATTATCTAAAAACGTGATTGGGATGACCAAACCCATAGCCCCGATAGTAGTGGAAATCCTTTTTTGCGTGGACTTCCCGATCTTTTTGATGACAAAACGGGATGCAAAAAAGATTGCAACGGATTGCGGGATTAAGCTCCAAAAAATTAGAAGTTTTCTACTTTTACAAACTTAGATATCACCATACTGGCGAGGATATTCCCAACGGAATTGAGAACGGTCGCCAAAGGATCCACCAAAGTTCCAATGATAATGACCGCCGGAACCACATCTGGCGGGATTTTGTAAACCGAAATCATCAGCATTTCGCCGATGTAACCGCCATTTGGGATTCCGCCAGCTACTGCGCTTACGAAAATCGTGATTCCCAATGCCATTATGAGATTCAGAGGCTCGAAGAAATCCCAGCCAAGTAGCTGGAATGCGACATAGATTTTGATGATGGATGAGATTGATGAGCCGTTTTTGTGAATGGTGGTACCAATGGGAATGACGAGGTTGGCGATGGATGCCGGCACGCCCATTTTCTTGGCAGCCTGGATGGCAACGGGCATTGTCGCCAAACTGCTGCAAGTACTTATTGCAGTTGCTGTGGGCAAAAGACTTTCTTTCCAGAATGCTTTCACTCCTCTTCTGCCTTTCCAGACGAAGGCGTAAAAACTGAAAAATAGGATAAAATAAAGGCTTCCGGTAATATAATAAAGTCCCAATGGCTTGGCATAAAAGCCGAAAAGTTGCGGACCGATGGTGCCAACTTGATACGCAAAATAAGCGCCCAACCCGATTGGCGCCGCTTTCATGATTAGTAATAAAAGCTGCTTCATCACTTCGTTGCCAGAAAGTACAAAACTTTGAAATGCAGTTCCCTTTTCGCCAGATTTTCTGATGGAAATTCCCATTAAAAAAGAAAAAAGCAAAAGGGCGAGCATATTTTGCCGAGAAAATAGATGGTAAAATTCGCTGACGGTGAAGAATCCAACGATTTGATCATTGAGATTGGTATTGGATTGTAAGTTTTCAGTAAGAACTTGGTGGATATTTGCTGGTGCCTCTGTCGGAAAAAAATAGAGCATCGCGATACAGAATGTTGCCGAAATCAGGATAAAACTTAAGAAGGTCAAGCCCATTAGTCCGATCATCGTTCCCAACTGATTCTGCTGCTCGATGCTGGAAATGGCAGAAACTAGGGCAAAAAAAACGAGCGGAATGACCGTCACGAAAAGCAAATTGAGAAAAATATCGCCAATGGGTTTCAAATAGATCACAAAATCCGGTGCAAAAATACCAATGATACTTCCAGCGAAAATCCCAGCGAGAAGCAAAATAATGTTGCGGTAATTCTTCCAAAAAGACGGATTCATTGCTCAATTTTGACCAAAGATAAATAATTATTAGCCACAAAAACGTCGAGATTTTTAAATTTAGAATAATAATTCCCGAAATTTGTCTTATGAAAACAGCTGTTCTGATTACCATCGGTGACGAGATTCTCTCGGGAAATACCGTGGATACCAATTCCAAATTCATAGCTGCGCAGCTTAAAGAAATTGGCATCAAAGTTTTGAGGATTTTTACAATTCCTGATGAAGAAAAAGCCATTGTTGCGACTTTGACAAAAGCTTTCGAAATGGCAGATGTCATCGTCACGACGGGCGGACTGGGTCCCACGAAAGATGATATCACCAAAAAAGCTTACGCCAAATTTTTCGATAATGAATTGATTTTCTCAGAAAAAGTGTACGATCATCTTCGGACTTATCTCGAAAAACAAAAACGCCTTTGGCTCTTGGAACATAACCGAGATCAGGCTCTGGTCTTATCCAAATCTGAGGTTTTTCTGAATTATTTTGGGACTGCACCTTGCATGGTGTTAGAAAAAAATGGCACATTTTGTTTCAGCCTCCCGGGCGTGCCGTACGAGGTGAAGCCCTTGGTGAAAGATCAAATCATCCCGTTCTTGCAGGAAAAACTGTCTCTGTCTCATATCGTGACGAGAATTGTGTCTGTGGTGGACGTTCCGGAGAGCGTTCTGTCTGAAACCATCGAAGATTGGGAGTTGGCGTTGCCAAAGCACATCACGCTTTCCTACCTGCCAATGGGCAACAGGATAAAATTGAGATTGACCGCTTCGGGAAGTTCTCGGGAAATTTTAGAGCAGGAATTGGAAACTGAAATCCAAAAATTAATTCCAATCATTAGCGAAAATATCATCGCCACGCACGAAGACCGAATCGAAAAAATTCTGGCAGAATTATTAATGGAAAGAAAATTGACGCTCTCTGTGGCTGAAAGTTGTACGGGTGGCGAATTGGCACATCTGATTACATCGGTGGCCGGCAGTTCACATTATTTTTTGGGCGGCATCGTAACGTATGCTTCCGAAAAAAAAGTAGAAATCTTGAACGTCGATCCCGAGACCATCGAAAAATTTACGGTGGTAAGCCAGCAAGTGGCTTGCGAGATGGCGAAAGGCTGTCAGGAATTATTTAAAACTGATATTTCCGTTGCTACCACGGGCGTAGCCGGACCCGAAAAAGGAGAAGATGGCAAAGACGTTGGAACGGTTTTTTATACGATCAGGATTGGAAATGAAGAAACGACTTCCAAACTTTTTCTTCCGCATCTGGAAAGGATAGATTTTATGAATTTCGTTTCTCAGAAGGTCTTGCAAGACATCGTTTCGCTGCTGATCAAAAAATAGAAAAGACAACTCAAAAAAGTTGTCTTTTGTCTAAATTTATTAATGAAATTCTGCCTTAGAATTTTGCTAATTTTTGTTGTTTAGTTCAAAAATTCCTTCAACGGTTTGATGAATTGGTCGAACACTTCGATGTGTGGAAGGTGTCCCACATTTTCTAATTCCACAAGTTTTGAGCCTTTAATTTTTTTCTGAGTTTCTTTTCCGAGGATTTGATATTGCCCCATTTTTGCTGCAACAGCAGGGTCTTTCACATTGTTTTTCCCGATTGCCGTTCTGTCGCGTGTTCCGATGATTAACAACGTTGGAACGGATAGGTTTTGGAATTCATAAACCACTGGCTGCGTGAAGATCATATCCGAAGTTTTCGCATTTACCATCGCGACTTTTGGATAATCCGGAGATTTAGTCCAGCCCGTCAAGAGGTAAACCCATTCGTCGTACTCCGGTTTCCAACGGTTGTCATAATAGAAATTGAGTTGGTATTTTTTGGCCGATTCGTAGTCCGCTTTCAGTTCGGTTTTGTAGTTCTCATCGATGGAAACATAGGGCGTCACCAGCTTCCAGTCTTCTAGCCCGATCGGATTTTCTAAAATGAGTTTTTCTACTATTTCGGGGTACATCAGCGCAAATCTTGTCGCAACCATTCCGCCCATCGAATGCCCGAGCAGGGCGATTTTATCGATTTTTAAACCATCCAAAACAGCTTTTGTATTCTGCGCCAATTGCTGAAAGGAAAATTGATAATCCGTAGGTTTTGATGACTTACCAAATCCAATCTGATCTGGCGCTACGACCCGGAAACCTTCCTTGGTCAAAGCTTGGATGGTCGTTTTCCAATAGGCTCCGTTGAAGTTTTTGCCGTGCAAGAGAACAACCGTTTTTCCGTTAGGTTTTTCGGGCTTTACGTCCATATAAGCCATTTTGAGATCCTTATTTTGGCTTTTGAAATTCAGAAAATGCACATCGTACGGATATTCATAATTGGTGAGCATGATGTCTAGAACTGGCCGGTTCTGAGCAGTAGTTTTTACGCTTGCGATCATCACTACGACCGCCAATATTTTAATCAGATTTTTCATTTTTGTAAAATTTTGAATTCTTTAAACATTCCTAAGATTAATAACAAAATTGTCACCAAACTGATGATTTGCTACGGTTTGTAAAATAAACTTTATGCACAAAGATTTTTATAACCTGTTGTGCATTTAGGATAAATTCATTTTAATTTTGTTCAAACTTCTTTTGAAAACAAAGAAATTGAGATATTGAATCATTGTAAAAGATGTGATTTTGGAGGTAATTCTTGTGGCTAATCCTTCAAAGGTTTTA
>JAKLPS010000001.1 GCA_022013695.1 Weeksellaceae bacterium | reverse complement strand
CCGAAAAAACTGCTTTGCACCTCTAAATTCTAAAAACGACATCCCCATAAGAGGACCATCATACTGCTGAAAAGCCACCGGAGCTTCCGTTCAACGGGCTTTCATTTCTTGTCTTGCAGACAAAACGAAAGCTTAGTTATTGTACGATGTGTTTTTAGTTTTTAATTACTTTTGAAGTATAAATTATTTTATCATTACTATCTCTTATATTAAGAATATAATTTCCAGTTACAATATCTATAATGTTTAATTCATAATTATTATTTACGTTGATGTTTTTGTGTAATATTAGTTTCCCTTGCATATCATATAATTGAACTTTTAATTTTGATTGTTGGGTTGAAATATTTAGAATATCTCTCACTGGATTAGGAAATACTTTCAAATTAGTTTTTCCTATTTCATTTATCGATAATGTTTGTGAATAATATATAGCCTGATTTCCACTATTATTTGTTAGTATTAATTTCAAGTAATTATTTTCATTAGTTATTTGATAACCCATAGGAAAGCCATATCCAAGAAAGAAATAATAATTATTTTGAAATACGCAATTTTCGGGGATCTGACAACCAGTAGAATTTGGGTTATACCAAAATTCGTCATAACTCATTGTCGTAGATGTAATGGCATTGCCTCCAAATTTGAAAGCTAAAAAATCGTTTACAACAGTAGTGTGCATTTGTGTATCACCAAAATTTGTTGGTATATTGCTTACTTCTGTGTTATTGGGAGCATTAGTTTCTGTTCCATTAGAGTATATTATTTTTTGCAAATACCAAGTATTATTAATTAAATCTAGTGACTGAGCTTTTAACAGCCCAGTCACTAAAAATAATGCGAAGATTGTTATCGTTCTCATATTAATTTTTAATAAGGTTTTTGGATTCGATAACTTGTTCCACATTATCACCAGCATTTGCTACAAAAAGAGGTCTTTCATTTTTTTGGATTTCAAAAGTTTCTCCACCCATAATTTCTCCAGTTTCACTGTCTTTTTGAATAATGTGATATCTGTATTTTTCTTTGTCCGTTATTTCCTTCGTAAGAAAGCTGAAGGAAACATATAATGTACCCATTTCGTTAGGATTCATATTTATATTATTCAATATCACATTATTGCCTATAACAATTTTCTTTTTTTCATTGTTTGTTTCTTTAATATTTGATGCTATTTCTCCACCTCTTTGCCCAGTTTGTACATTTTTGTCAGCACTGTAAATAGAAGATTCTGTTGAGTAATCTTTTGGTTTAGTTCCACTTTCACCTGTGTAAGGATTTGTATTTCCACTTGTGGAATAATTATTAGTATTGGTATTGTCAGACGTTGTCTTATAATACCCTTGAACATATGTTCCATCACTTTTTGTGTAACCACTTACGTAAGTTGATGATTGAGCTGACACAAATGCTGTGACTGCAAATAAGCTAATTGTAAAAAATAATTTTTTCATATTATAACTATTAAATTTGTTGCTTACTCTGTTCGGTTTTCAGCTTTCACGTTAGTTCTGAAAATGTCGGAGGTCAATCGGTCAAAACGTGTCGTTCTGTACTGTCGTCCAAAGATAGCAGATAACGTCCAAATATACACAACTTTTATCAATTACAAAATATTTATACAACCATCAATTGGTTAATTACTAAACGCTTACATTTGTCTATGCAAAATATGCAAGCGGTTTGGGACAGTTCTCTCTTTTGTAACCGAAATAGGAAAATATCAAGGCAAAAAAATAATTTGGATTTCTTTTCTAAAAGATTTTCAACGGATCAAAATGCGTATTTCACAAAACCAAGATGGAGCAATGCCGGCAAAAAAATGTTAGGTGCAGGACAATCCGACTGCGCAGATTTGAAATCGGTAACTCTTTTCTAATGCTCTTTTTTTGGCGATTAAACAGACCAAAAAAACTCTTTTCTTGCAGAACTGTTCCAGAAGTGTTCGAGTCTTGTTCGAAAAAGTGGTACTTTTTTCGAAGCGCTCTCGAAGAAACCTGCAACAAGATTCGAAGAAAAGCCGAAAAAGGAGCAGAAAAACACGCTGAAAATCCTCTTTTCCAACATTCCATTTTCCGGCGATTAAACAGACCAAAAAAAGCCTTTTCTTGCAGAAGTGTTCGAGAAGTGTTCGACTCTTGTTCGAAAAAACGGTACTTTTTTCGAAGCGCTCTCGAAGAAACCTGCAACAAGAGTCGAAGAAAACCCGAAATCGGAGCAGAAAAAAAACGCTGGAAATCCTCTTTTCGAACATTCCATTTTCCGGCGATTAAAAACCACCAAAAAAAACCTTTTCTTTCAGAACTGTTCGAGAAGTGTTCGACTCCTGTTCGGAAAAACGGTACTTTTTTCGAAGCGCTCTCGAAGAAACCTGCAACGAGAGCCAAAGAAACCCACAATAATTTTTGCAGACAATCTCATTTTTATATCTTTACAAAAACACTTGAAAATCGGCATAAAATTGCTGAAAGTGGAGACGCAACCCCTCAAAAACTTATTAAAACATAAAAATGACAAGCACCGCACAAAGACAGGAATTGCAAGCTAAAATATGGAAAATAGCCAACGAGGTCCGAGGCTCGGTGGACGGATGGGATTTTAAACAGTTTGTGCTGGGAACGCTTTTCTACCGTTTCATTAGCGAAAACTTTACCGATTACCTCGAAGGCGGCGATGAAAATATCAACTATGCCCAGTTAGCCGACGAGGTGATATCCCCCGAAATAAAACACGACGCCATCAAATCCAAAGGCTACTTCATCTATCCCAGTCAGCTGTTCGTGAATGTCGCCAAAACGGCTCACACCAACCGCAATCTCAACACCGACCTAAAAGCTATTTTCGATGCCATAGAAAGTTCGGCCAATGGTTATGAATCCGAACCGGATATCAAAGGACTGTTTGCCGACTTCGACACCACCAGCTCCCGACTCGGCAATACCGTAGAAGCCAAGAACAGCCGCTTAGCAGCCGTTTTGAAAGGCGTAGAAGCGCTCAATTTCGGCAATTTTGAAGACCATCAAATCGACCTTTTTGGCGATGCCTACGAATTTCTGATTTCCAATTATGCCGCCAATGCCGGGAAATCGGGCGGCGAGTTTTTCACGCCGCAGCACGTCTCCAAGCTCATTGCCCAGTTGGCGATGCACCGGCAGACTGCCGTCAACAAGATTTATGACCCGGCTTGTGGTTCGGGTTCGCTGCTGTTGCAAGCCAAAAAACATTTCGATCATCACATTATCGAAGAAGGCTTCTATGGGCAGGAAGTGAACCACACCACCTACAACCTGGCGCGCAT
Organism: Weeksellaceae bacterium; assembly: GCA_022013695.1. GTDB lineage: Bacteria > Bacteroidota > Bacteroidia > Flavobacteriales > Weeksellaceae > Epilithonimonas. The sequence goes on along the minus strand of JAKLPS010000001.1, from coordinate 26,385 downwards.
GAATATGTTTTTGCACAACGTGAACTACGACAAGTTCCACATTGCGCTGGGCGATACACTCATAAACCCGCAATTTGGCGACGAAAAACCTTTTGATGCCATTGTGTCCAATCCGCCTTATTCCATCAATTGGATCGGGAGCGATGACCCTACTCTCATCAACGACGATCGTTTTGCCCCGGCCGGTGTGCTGGCGCCCAAGTCGAAAGCCGATTTTGCCTTTGTGCTGCACGCCCTCAGCTACCTCTCGGGCAAAGGCAGAGCCGCCATTGTGTGTTTCCCCGGTATTTTTTACCGCGGCGGTGCCGAGCAGAAGATCAGGAAATATCTGGTGGATAACAACTTTGTAGAGACCATCATCTCCGTGGCGCCCAATCTGTTTTTTGGCACTTCCATAGCGGTGAACATTCTGGTGCTGTCTAAACACAAAACCGACAATACCATTCAGTTCATCGATGCCAGTGGCGAAGATTTCTATAAAAAAGCCACCAACAACAATGTGCTGACCGATGAACATATCGAAAAAATAATGACAATTTTCGATAGCAAAGAAGCGGTGGCGCATATTGCCCAATCGGTGGACAAAGAGCAAGTTGCCGCCAACGATTACAACCTTTCCGTAAGTTCCTATGTGGCTGCCAAAGACCACCGGGAGCAGGTGGATATAGCAGCGCTGAATGCGGAGATAGCCGAAACGGTAGCGAAGATCAACCAATTGCGCGGGGAGATAGACCAAATCATTAAAGAAATGGAAATATGAGCAAGCTCGATCAATTATTGCAAGGCGTGGAAGTGGAATGGAAAACGCTGGGGGAGGTTGCTGATTACGAACAACCAACTAAATATTTGGTACAGTCAAATCACTATAGTGACAGCTTTAAAACACCCGTTTTGACTGCTGGTAAAACTTTTATTCTTGGATATACGGATGAAATTGATGGTATTTATAAAGCATCTGAAAATCCAGTTATAATTTTTGATGATTTTACAACTGCAAATAAGTGGGTTGATTTCGATTTTAAAGCTAAGTCATCAGCAATGAAGATGATAACCTCAAAGGATGAATCTAAGGCTTTATTAAAATATATTTATTATTGGCTAAATACGTTACCAAGTGGTTTAGTTGAAGGTGATCACAAGCGACAATGGATTAGTAATTATGCAAATCTCCAAATCCCCATCCCGCCGCTCCCCGTTCAGCAAGAGATCGTTCGTATTCTCGACCGCTTTACCGAGCTTACAGCGGAGCTTACAGCGGAGCTTGCAGCGCGTAAAAAGCAGTATGAGTATTACCGTGAGAAATTGCTGACTTTCAATAAATTAAATGGGGGGGGGTATAAATGGTTGACAATGAGTGAGTTAGGCGTTTTAATTAGAGGGAATGGATTACCAAAATCAGATTTTACTGAAACAGGTGTTCCTGCAATACATTATGGCCAGATTTATACTTACTATGGAACTCATACCACAGTTACCATTTCTTTTGTTTCGCCAGATACTGCAAAAAAATTACGTAAAGTGAATCATGGTGATGTTGTGATTACAAATACAAGTGAAAATATAGAAGATGTAGGAAAAGCTGTTGTATATCTTGGAAAAGAAGAAGCGGTTACAGGGGGGCACGCCACAATTTTTAAACCTTCAAACGAAATTACAGGTAAATTCTTTGCTTATTTTTCACAAACTTCTAATTTCTCATATCAAAAAAGAAAACTTGCAAAAGGAACTAAAGTCATTGATGTCTCAGCAAACGATATGGCTAAAATTAAAATTCCTGTTCCTTCACCAGAAGAACAAGCTCGCATTGTTTCGATTCTCGACAAATTCGATGCCCTCACCACCTCCATCAGCGAAGGCTTGCCCAAAGAAATCGAGCTGCGTAAAAAGCAGTATGAATATTATCGGGAGCGGTTGCTGACGTTTCCCTTGTCTGCGGGAAATAAAGATTACACCAAAAATCATCAAAATTCAAATCATTCTAAAAATCATAATTCGGACCAATGAGTATCTACAAACCCATCGCAGAATCCAACAACTTTATTGTTTTAGATCAATACACCAAATATTCAATGGTGAATGAAGCGCCTGCAGGTTATCAAACAGAAGCTGATTTAGAGCGTGAGTTGATGCAAGATTTAGTCCTTCAAGGGTATGAACATCCGGCAAACCTCAATACGCCGGAAGCCCTGTTGGCAAATGCAAGGGTGCAACTGCAAGCGCTGAACCAAGTGGCATTTTCGGAGAGCGAATGGCGCCGTTTTTTAGAAGAGTATTTGGACAAGCCCAGCGATAACCTGGTGGAGAAAACCCGAAAAATTCAAGATAATTATATTCACGATTTCGTTTTTGATGACGGGCATATCCGGAATATTTATTTGGTAGACAAGCAGGATGTGGCCCGCAACAAAGTGCAGGTGATCCGGCAATTTGAACAAATGGGAACGCAAGCCAATCGGTATGATGTAACCATTCTGGTGAATGGATTGCCATTGGTGCAGGTGGAACTGAAAAAACGCGGCGTGGCGATCCGCGAAGCATTCAATCAGGTTCACCGATATTCCAAAGAAAGCTTCAATACCACCAACTCGCTTTACAAGTACATTCAGATTTTTGTCATTACCAACGGTACAGATACGCGCTATTTTGCCAACACCGTGGAGCGCAACAAAAACAGCTTCGATTTTACGATGAACTGGGCCAAGGCAGACAATGCACCGATTAAAGATCTGAAAGATTTTACCGCTACCTTTTTTCAGAAAAAAACGCTTTTGGAGGTGTTGCTGAAGTATTCCGTTTTTGATACCGGCGATACCTTGCTCATTATGAGGCCGTATCAAATTGCCGCTACCGAAAGAATGTTGTGGAAGATAGAAAGTTCGTATCGCACCAAAAAATGGTCCACCACAGAGGGCGGCGGCTACATTTGGCACACCACCGGCTCGGGCAAGACGCTCACCAGTTTCAAAGTCGCCCGACTGGCCACGCAAATGGATTTCATAGATAAAGTCTTCTTTGTCGTAGATCGTAAAGATTTGGATTTTCAGACGATGAAGGAATACCAGCGGTTCTCGCCCGATAGCGTGAACGGCTCCGACAGTACCGCCGGTCTGAAAAGGAATATTGAAAAACCCGACAACAAAATCATCGTCACCACCATCCAAAAGCTGAATAACCTGATGAAAACGGAGGGCGATCTGGCCATTTACCAAAAGCAAGTGGTTTTTATTTTTGATGAGTGTCACCGTTCGCAGTTTGGAGAAGCGCAAAAAAACTTGAAAAAGAAATTTAAAAAATACTACCAATTTGGGTTTACCGGCACGCCCATCTTTCCCGAAAATGCGTTGGGAGCCGAAACTACGGCCAGCGTGTTTGGTAGGGAACTGCACGCATACGTGATCACCGATGCCATTAGAGACGAAAAAGTATTGAAATTCAAAGTAGATTACAACGATGTGCGGCCGCTGTTTAAAAGCCTGGAAACAGAAATCGACGAGAAAAAGCTGAGTGCTGCCGAAAACAAAACCGCATTGCTCCACCCGGCCCGAATAAAGGAAATTTCGCAATACATCTTGCAGAATTTCAAGTTGAAAACCCATAGAAACCAAGGCAGCAACAAGGGCTTCAACGCGATGTTTGCCGTGAGCAGTGTAGATGCCGCCAAATGCTATTATGAGGAACTGAACCGTCTGCAAAAAGGGAGCGACAGCCCGCTGAAAATTGCGACCATCTTCTCCTTTGCAGCCAATGAAGAGCAGGACGCCATCGGCGATATTGCAGACGAGACTTTTGAACCTTCGGCAATGGATCTTAGCGCCAAAGAATTTTTGACGAAGGCCATCCTTGATTATAACGCGATGTTCAAAACCAGCTATGGGGTAGATAGCGATGCGTTTCAGAATTACTATCGCGACCTTGCCAAGCGCGTAAAGAGTAAAGAAGTGGATTTGATCCTTGTAGTCGGGATGTTTCTCACGGGTTTTGATGCCCCTACGCTCAATACCCTGTTTGTGGACAAGAATCTGCGTTACCACGGTTTGATCCAAGCCTTTTCCCGCACCAACCGTATTTATGATGCCACGAAGACTTTTGGCAATATAGTGACATTCCGCGATTTGGAGAAAGACACCATTGATGCCATTACGCTTTTCGGCGATAGCAACACCAAAAATGTGGTGCTGGAAAAGAGCTACAAAGAATATTTGGAAGGGTTTACCGATATCTTGACCGGTGAGGCACGCCGGGGCTACAATGAAGTGGTACGCGAGTTAAATGAGAAGTTCCCAAACCCGGATGCCATCGGAAAAGAGAAAGACAAAAAGGAATTTGCAAAACTATTCGGCGAGTATCTGCGCATCGAAAACATCCTGCAGAATTACGATGAATTTAACCACCTTAAAGCCTTTCAAGCCATCGACCCCAATGATGCTGCCGCTGTGGAAGCCTTTAAAAAAACGCATTTTGTGACCGATGAGGATATTGCGACGATGCAAAACACAAAGTTGCTGGAAGAACGGACAATTCAGGATTACAAATCCACCTACAACGATATAAGAGATTGGCTGCGCCGCGAAAAAAGCGGGCAAGAAGCAGAACAATCTACCATTGATTGGGATGATGTGGTGTTTGAAGTGGACTTGCTGAAATCACAAGAGATCAACCTGGATTACATTCTGGAATTGATCTTTGATCACAACAAAAAGACGAAGGACAAAGCCGCACTCATCGAAGAAATCCGCAGAGTGATCCGTGCCAGCGTGGGAAACAGAGCAAAGGAAAGTTTGGTAGTGGATTTTATCAATGAAACCGAATTAGACGCCATAGAGGATAAAGCAAGCATTATCGATTCCTTTTTTGTGTATGCTCAGAGCAAGCAAAAAGCGGAGGCATTAGAATTAATTGCGGAAGAACATCTCAATGCAGAAGAGGCGAGGCGCTACATCGCCACTTCTCTGAAACGCGAATATGCCAGCGAAAACGGAACCGAACTCAATGCGCTGCTGCCCAAAATGAGTCCTTTGAACCCGCAATATCTGACTAAGAAGCAAAGCGTTTTCCAGAAAATAGCAGCGTTTGTAGAGAAGTTTAAAGGGGTGGGGGGTGCCATTTAGTGAGTACGGACGGCTGATATTGACCATCGGAAATGATGTCGAGGAAGCCATTTAATAAAGCAAGCTTTTTTTAGATGAATTTTTCCATCCTGCTTGGTTTTCGTAGTTCACAAAGTAGATCTTCAGATCCGCCTGATTGGCGTATTCTACAAAATATACCTTCTTGTTTGCTTGGTTGGAATAGCTCGTAAAAAACCACTTGCCATCATTGCCGCCCGCTTGGTTTTGATATTTTACTTTGTAAACTTTCAAGTCTGCCTGATTTTCGTACGGGACAACAAAGACTTTAATATCCGCCTGATTTTCGTATTCAACCGAATATATTTTTTGCGCATTTGCAAAAACAGCAGTCATCAAAATGCCGGTTGAGATTAATATCTTTTTCATTTTTTCAGTTGATTTTTTATCCTATCTGATTAATTTTCGAAACTCCGGTTTCTTTTAGCATCGCCACCGTTTCTTTTCCTGCGATGTACTGTGCTATCCTAAAAACCCGAACAGTCCCGGGGTGGTCTTCGTAACGGTAAATATAAGGAAAATTGTCAGAATAATATCATGCGTCAAGAGAGCCCTGGAGATTGCAAATCAAGGCTTCTATGAACAAGTTTTTTCATTCCCGCATGTCTGTAAAAAGCGCAAATTGCAAAAGCCGCCTGTCGGAATTCTGCTTTTCATTATTAATTTTAATTCACATAAGTATTTTGTAGTCCATTATTTAGTAATTTTAAGCAGGTTTAATTTCAAATAAAAAACGCTATGATTTTTTGCGAAGACCTTCAGAAAAATTTGGACGTTTGTGTGGCTTCCAAAATGGGGAAAACCGACAATCTGATGAGGTGGTACAACACCATTGGCAGCGCCAACCTGCACGAACGGGAGGAATATCAAAAAAAAACAGAACTCCTGCTGCTCAGCACCCTATTCGCGCATTTCCCCGATATCGAGATTGAAAATCTCACAGGCGAGAGCCCCGATTTCATTATCAATTATCAGGGCAAGCACATCGGGGTAGAAGTTTCGGAGATCATCAACCATTTCGAACTCAAGAAAAAGGAGAGCTATATCAATCATATCTTCCGCACCGTTGAGGCCTTGCTGTCCGATTACAAAAGCCTCTATGGCATCTATCACCTCGATATCGATTATTTTCAGGAGGATTTTTACCAGCAACCCGAGCAGCTCATTAAAGAAATCTCATCGGCCATTACCAATCACAAGAATACCAAATTCATCAAACATATCCGAAGAACGCCTCATCACAAGGGCGTTCTTTTGTTTTTGGAGTACCGCTTTTCGCTCTTCGATGAGCTGCATTCTGCGAAGATCCGCCAAGTGATAGAAAAGAAGAACAGCAAGTACCGGCTCTACCACTGCAAAGCCAAAGAATGCTGGCTGGTGCTGGTCTCCAATATGTACAACATCGCTTCGCGCTATACCTACATCCACGCCAAGGAGGAGCTGAAGAACATCAGCAGTCCTTTCTCCAAAATCCTGCACATCGAGAATCTGCACAGCCAGCTGATGGTGATCAAATGATTTGAAAAAACGGCGCCAACTTCATCGAGATTTGCGATATTGCGAATCTTGCTCGTCCGGCATCCCATTTATTTCTACAGCGGCGGGCTTTAGCCCGATGTCTGAACAAAGAATTCTGCCGTTGATTAAGAAAATTTAAAATGGCACAGTTGCGCCGGCGGAAGTATTTGTGAGAATTAAACCTATTGTAAATCTCCTTAGCAAGGGTATGCAGTGATGGGCAGCTGCCTTGCGCTCAATACAATTTGTTTTGAAGTGTGCCGGAGTTTATGTGAAATTAAACCAGATATTAATTCTACAATAAGGTATGAGTGGCCTCTATTTTTGAGTGGTTAAGATTGTTATTTTTGTTGCCTCGGGTCAACATAGACAATTTTTTTCAAATGAAAACATATTTATTCATTAGCCCTTTGGCAAAGCTTATCCACCGGCATCTTTTGCTTTTGACCTTGCTGCTGAGCGCGGGGGTTTGGGGACAAACCAGCTTTACAGCGACTTACACTTTTGGAACCAGTGGCAATGTCACTTCATTTAACTATAACGGTAATCCTATAGATGGTGTTGCGATGGGTTCACTAGTGAAAATTGGCATTGCAAGTACTTCGAGCAATAATAATTTTAGAGGAAATAACTGGCCAACTACAACATCTATTGATACAGGAAAGTATATTGGTTTTACGATGACTGCTGTTAGTGGATATACATTCACGGTCAACTCGATAAACTTTGGAATAGGCAGGAGTGGCACGGGTACAAGGCAGGCGCAGTGGCGAGGAAGTGCAGATAGTTTTGCTTCGCCCATAAATAATTATACAACGCTTGCTAGTGGTCTTACCAATACTAACGGTGTACTACAAAATCCAGATTCTGATAGTTCGTGGACGGGGAATGTTTTAACTTTGGGGAGTTCATATACCGACATAACCAGCGCCGGATATAGATTATACTTATATAATGCCGAAGCAGCAGGAGGTACAGCGGGATTGCAGGGAGTTTTAACTATCACCGGTTCTTATAAGCCAGCCGGCAACCCAAGCACCCCCACGCTTACGTTGGCCACATCTCCTGCCACAAATCCGGTGGCGGTTTTGGGCTTAGATTACATTTTGGGTGCCGGCCCTTCTGGAGCCAAGACCTTCACCGTAGCCGGAACTGGGCTTACCGCAGACGTCACCGTGGTGCCATCGGCAAACTATGAGGTCTCCCAAAATGGAACCACGTGGTACAACAGCACTTCATCTCCGGCCTTAACCCTATCGTACGGAAGCGGCACATTAGACAATACACCCATCAGTGTCAGATTAAAAGCCGGACTCCCCGTAGGAACTTATAACACCGCTAACGATAAAGCAACCATCAGCTCGCTCGGCGCTACCTCGCAAAGTGTCGCCTTGTCGGGAACTGTTTCTGCAGCACCCACACCCAGCATCGCCTTTGGCACGTGGACGACGACCGCCCTGACTTATCCTTTAGGCACAGGACCATCTCCCTCGCGAAATGCTACCGTGAGCGGCTCTAACTTAAGTGCCGATATCAGCATCACAACAAATGACAGCACCAAATGGGAAGTGTCCACAGACGATAGCACTTGGTCTGCTTCTGTCACCTATCCGCAATCGGGCGGCACCATTGGGACGGGCAAAAAGATCTATGTGCGTCTCAAATCCGGATTAGCCGTGGGCGCCTATTCCGGGACGCTCACGGCGTCTTCCTCGGGTGCTACTTCGCAAAACTATGCTTTGTCGGGAGAAGTGCTGCAGCCTGCTATTGCGGTGACGGGAACGCCAACTTTGTTTAGCTATCCGCAGGGGCAAGGTCCGTCTGCCCGCCAATCCATCAGCGTTGCAGGTAGCAATCTTGCTGCAGATATCACGGTGACGGTGCCGAGTGCCTATTGGGAACTGTCCACCAATATGACATTTGATGCGCCTTCCTCAACCATCGTTTTGCCGAAGAATGCTTCCAATGCCGTGACGGCCACCACCATTTATATTCGCCTGAAAGCCGGTTTGTTGGAAGGGCAATATAACTTTTCTACAGATACCGATTTGCAAGCTACCTCCAGCAATGCGGCAACCCAGGCCATAGACTTGGACGGCGAAGTGACCGCCGCAAAAGCAGAACTCAATGTGCGTGGGGTTTTTTCCCCGGAATCTTTATCCAACATCATCCCCAATGGCGATACGACACCCAATACATTGGATAATACGGAATTTGCTTCACAATTCGTCGGGGATTCTCAGACCAAAACGTACCGCCTGCTGAATGTGGGCGGCTTGGCCTTGGAGGTGTCGTCTATCAGCCTGAGCAACACCACCGATTTTTACATCACGGCCTCGGCACCTTACACCATTGCCGGCGGTTCTTATCAGGATTTTACCATTACCTTCCAGCCTGCTTCTGCAGGGGACAGAACTGCGGTTGTCGCCATCGCCAGTTCCGATCTCACAGATCCGTCGTACACTTTTACGATATGGGGTCTCGGGAAAAATCCGGAGATCGGGGTTGCGGGCAATGGCATCGAAATACCCAATGGTAATACGGCCATCAGCGCCTCCGATTACACCTTGATAGGAAGAGCCAATACCAACCCTTCCAATACAACGACGGTGAACAAGAGTTTTGTGATCAGCAATACGGGAAATGTCCCCCTGAATATTTCGGCCGTTAACATTGGAGGGGCGGATGCTTCGCAGTTTACGGTCTCGCCGACCAACACATCTATTGAGGTTGACACTACGGGAACGATCACGGTTACATTTGCGCCAACATCCTCCGGCATCAAGAATGCGGTCTTAAGCATTGCGAATGATGATGCTACCGATAATGAAAATCCCTACACCTTTGCCATCCAAGGCGATGCAGTAGATTATGTCACGTGTGCCAATACACTCGGTCCGTTGGAGGTTCTGGCTGTTCAGGACTTTGAGACGCCTGCGGGAACGCCTACTTGGTCTTACACCAGCAGTAACGGAACAGTGGCTGGGGGAACTGCTTACGGGAGCACTAATGCTACTGAAAATAAATTTGTAGGAGCTAATAGCTATCAAGTAACCAACAAGACCGGAACTCTCAATTTTAGTTTTAATACTTCCGGTTACCAAGATGTTGAGTTGAGCTTTAGATTGGGATCATTCTCGGTAACCAACGCGAACGGAGCAGATGCAGCGGATTATGTAAGGATTTCTATCAGTACAGACAATGTGGCGTTTTCAGACGAATTATCGATCACAGGCAGTAATTATAATATGAGATGGGGATTTGGCGCAACAGGTTCTGTTTCTTCCGCCTACAACGGTACATTGGAGCAGTTTCCATCTAACACGGGCAATGCCGGTATCAGCACCGTTACCCTAACCAACTTGCCCCAAGCTAATAATCTGTACATCAGAATTACTGCAAAAAATAATGATGGTTACGAAATCTGGGCCATTGATAATGTGACATTAAAAGGCAAGACCGTCGCAGGGGTTACAGAAAAAACCTGGAACGGCAGCGCGTGGTCCGGTGACGGCACGCCGCCGAGCGCTTCCCAGAAGGCCGTGATAGATGCCGATCTCACGCTGCCCTACAGCATAGGTGCCAACATGTACAGCACTTTGGAGGGATGCGAATGCCAAGTCAACGCCGGAAAAACACTGTATATTGGGACAACAGACGATGTCAATAAAGTAAGCATCCCGGCAGATGCCATCATCCAGAGCAAAATTGTGAACAACGGAACCGTGGTGCTGGCAAGCGATTCCAACCTTCGGCAGCTGGATCCTTATGCAGAAAATGTATTTACCGGCAGTAATTTTGTGGCGAAACGATTTGCCCGACTGCCTAAAATGGGGTACACCTATTGGAGCTCGCCGGTAAGCAACCAAAATCTCTACGCTTTTTCCGACGGCGGCGCACCGAGCGGAACGCCAAAAAACAGATTCTGGCAATATGACGAAGCCACCGATATGTTCAAAAACACAGGTGCATTCTTGCTCAATGACAGTTCGGTTTTCGAAATCGGAAAAGGCTATGCCATCCGCGGGCAAAACCAATTCGGGGACGAACTGCCGAGCATTTCTCACGAATTTGCATTTACCGGGACACCGCATAACGGCAATTTGTCTTTTGTAAATTTGAAATATACCGATGCATTGCACGGGTACAACTTAGTGGGAAACCCTTATCCGTCCAATATAGATTTTGACGCTTTGTATTATCTCAATGCCACAAAAATCTATGCTACCGCCTATTTCTGGACCAATAATGATATGACGCTCACCCAGCAGCAAGGATCCGAATACGCAGGAAACAATTATGCAATCTATAATCTCACCGGTGGTACGCCGCCCGCAGAAGTGGATCCCGATTCGCCTGACGTCGGCAGCAGCACGCCCAACAGTATCATCAAAGTAGGGCAGGGATTCATTATCAAATCAAAACCCGGAGGGAAAGACAAGCCGCTCAATTTTACCAATGCTGTGCGGGTGACAGAAAATGGCACTTTTTTCAATAATAAGAGTGCCACGGCGAAGAATAGATTTTGGTTGCAACTGATCTCGCCGGCAAATATCTACAACACCATCTTAGTCGGCTACATCCCCGGCGCGACCAATGATTTCGAAATCGATTATGATGCCGAATTGTTTGTGGTGGGTTCGGATTCATTTTATTCTACTTTGGGCGCCCAAAAGTTGGCCATCCAAGGCAGAGCGGATAGCTTTGGCACAGACGATGTGGTGCCATTAGGCAATGTCTATGCTGCCAACGGCAATTATACAATCAGGCTAAAAGAAGCGGAAGGTATTTTCAGCAGTGGTCAAACTATCTATCTGAAGGATAAACTCCTTAATAAAACCGTGAACCTGACTAATAGCCCTTATAGCTTCCAAGCGGTAAAAGGTACGGACAATACGCGTTTCGAAATCGTTTATAAAGAGGATGTGGTCTTGGGAACAAATGGTGCCACAAAATCGGATTTTGTTGTGTACAGAGATGGGGATTATTTTGTCATCCAATCGGCTAACACCTTAGGAAAAGTAGAGCTTTACGACGCATCGGGCAGAATGGTGCTCACGACTTCTTCGAAAGATAAAACTGCCCGAATAGATGCTTCGGTCTTGGCCAATGGCTTTTATATCATCAAAGCAGAAAACTCCGGCAAGATGCGGACGAGGAAGATTATAAAATAAGTTTGTGAAGAGTACCGTTAATTATATTTAACATAGAGATTAGAAAATTTTATATAATTTTTATATATTTACAACTTGAAAATCATGTTTATTCTTAAACACTGCCGATGAGAAAGTATTTCGCCTTGCTATATGTTACATTCAGTGTGATGTCTTTTGCTCAATTCTCAGACAATGTGTTTGATCAAGATCGGGCAGGTGAGGCTCGTCCTGCGCCCAATTTAACAGCACCTGCGCCCGCGCAAACGATTCCAACTATGGCTCCGGTCGAGGAAGTTTCTGCTGAAAATTCTACAGGAGTCCCTGGTCCGGGACAGCACGAAGAAGGCCCCGGCAACCCGGGAGAGCCCGTGCCGGTCGATGCTTACCTGCCGCTGTTGCTGCTAAGCGCGGTAGCTTTGATCTTTTATTACCAGAAAAAAAATAGAAAGATTAATATTTAAAATATATAAATCCGGAATTGTTTAATTTCGGATTTATTTTGATGTGATGTATAAAAACTTCTTCAAGCCGATGTTCGATTTTTCGTTAGCGTTAGTTTTGATGGTCCTTCTTGCTCCTGTTTTTATTTTATTAATTTTGCTGTTGTATATTTTCAATCGGGGGAAGGTCTTCTTTTTTCAGGACAGACCCGGCAAGAACGAGAAAGTTTTCCGGATTGTCAAATTCAAAACGATGACCGATGAAAAGGATGAACAGGGGAATCTGCTCCCCGATGAATTAAGGCTGACAAAAATGGGAAAGTTCGTCCGGAAAACCTCACTCGACGAGCTTCCGCAATTGCTAAACGTTCTGAAGGGCGATATGAGTTTCATAGGGCCAAGACCGCTTTTGGTGAGCTACCTGCCGCTCTACAATGAAGAACAAAAAAGACGGCATCTCATCAAACCCGGCATCACGGGCTGGGCACAGGTAAACGGCAGAAATACCATCACGTGGAAACAGAAATTTATCTACGACGTATATTATGTAGATCACCTCAGCTTGGCTTTGGATCTTAAAATATTTTGGATGACCATCAAGAAAGTGCTCAAAAGAGAAGGTATCAATACAGATGGGCAGGCAACTGCAGACGATTTCAAGGGAAATTAATCGATGAAGACAAATATAATCATAACATCGGCGGGACAAAGAGTCTCATTGGTCAAAGCTTTTCAGAAGGAACTTCAAAAGAAATATCCGCACTCCAAAGTGATAGCTTTAGATCGTTGTCCCGAGCTGTCGGCCGCCTGCCAAGTGGCGGATGGGTATTATAAAATCTGCAGCGTGACAGATGACCATTATGTCTTCGAATTGTTGCAAATATGTAAAAAAGAAAACGTTGGAATGATAATCCCGACGATTGATACCGAACTTCGCATTTTATCGGAAAGCAAGCCAATTTTCCAAGCTGAGAAGATCCACCTGATAATTTCGGATGAAAAATTGATAAAGCAGTGCCGCGATAAAAGAGAACTGAATCATTTTTTTTCAGAATATAACATCCGATTTCCCCGTCCTGTCGATAAGCATCAGCCCTCTTTCCCCTTATTTATTAAGCCGTTCGACGGCAGTCTGAGCAAAGATATTTTTATAATAAGAGAAGCGTCTGAACTGACCGATTTCCATATCGGCCATCCCAAATTTATGTTTATGGAATACATAGATTCCGATTATTACAAAGAATATACGGTGGACTGCTACTACAACAGAAAAAATCAGCTTTCGTGCGCAGTACCGAGACAAAGAATTGCGGTAAGAAGTGGAGAAATCCATAAAGGCGTCACCGATAAAAACAGCATTATGGATTATCTGAAAACTAAAATCAGTACCATTCCGGGTGCCATTGGCTGCATCACATTCCAATTGTTCTATAACAAAGACAACCAAGATATTGTCGCTATCGAGATCAACCCACGCTTTGGAGGCGGTTATCCGCTTTCGTACGAAGCAGGCGCCAACTATCCGAAAATGCTGATCGAAGAATATTTTGAAGACAAAGCCATCCATTACACCGATGATTGGGAAGACAAGTTACTCATGCTGCGATACGATGCCGAAGTTCTGGTAAGGAATTATGAATAAAAAATATATCGTTTTTGATCTGGACGACACCCTTTACTACGAATTGGATTTTCTGAAGTCCGCCTATAGAGAAATTGCCCAAGCGCTTTCCCCGGCAGATTCTCAAAACTTATTGGGAGAGATGTTGTCCAAATACAAAAATCAAGAAGATGTTTTCGGATTTCTGTCCGTAGAATACTCCTGCAAAAAAGAAGAACTTCTAAAAATGTACAGAGAACATTTTCCCGACATTAGTCTTAGAAAAGGTGTGCGAGAAATTCTGGATCAGCTCCAAAAAGATCAGGTAAAAATGGGGCTGGTGACCGACGGAAGATCCCTCGCGCAGAGAAATAAAATAAAAGCTTTGCAGATAGAGCCTTATTTTGAGAAGATCGTCATTTCCGAAGAATTGGGTTCCGAAAAGCCCGATGAGCGAAATTATAAGATATTTGTTGAAGATGAATATGACTATATTTACGTAGCCGATAATCCCCAAAAAGATTTCGTCACGCCCAATATATTGGGTTGGAAAACCGTTATGATAGAGGATGATGAGGAAAAAAGGATTCATAGAATTCCCGGTAATTTAGATCCATTATTTGAAGCACAACAAGTGGTCCGCTGGGATTATTTTTATAATTTAATTAAGTAACTTTGTCCATCATCAATTTTTTAGAACAATAAAAAATCGAAATTTAGAAATAATAAAAAAAGTAATGGAGTCTAAAATTTGGCTTTCATCGCCACACATGGGAGGCGGGGAAATGAAATATATTCAGGAGGCGTTCGACCACAATTGGGTGGCGCCATTGGGGAAAAATGTGGATGAATTTGAAATGGCCATTCAGGATTTTTTAGGAGAAAACAAATATGCAGCGGCGCTCAGCTCCGGCACAGCCGCATTGCATTTGGCTTTGATACAGCTGGGCGTCGGTTACGGTGATGAGGTCATCTGCCAGTCTTTTACCTTTTCCGCATCTGCTAATCCGATAAAATATCTGGGGGCAACGCCCGTTTTTGTAGATTCGGACAAAACCAATTGGAATATCTCTCCGGAATATCTGGAAATGGCCATTGCGGACAGGATCAAAAATCACAAAAAAAAGCCGAAAGCCGTCATCGTGGTGCATCTCTATGGGATGCCTGCTAAGATGGACGAGATTTTGGAGATCTGCAACCGATACGAGATTCCGTTGGTAGAAGACAGTGCAGAATCGTTGGGCTCTAAATATAAGGGCCGGAAATGTGGCACTTTTGGAGAGTTTTCCGTGCTTTCTTTTAATGGAAATAAGATTATCACCACGTCTGGAGGCGGCGCTTTGATGACCGGCACAAAGGAGCAGAAAAACAAGACGATATTTTTGTCCACGCAGGCGAGAGATCAGGCCCTCCATTATCAGCATTCGGAAGTGGGATATAATTACAGGCTTAGCAATATCTGCGCAGGCATCGGGAGAGGGCAAATGGAGGTGTTAGAAGAGAGAATATTGCAAAGAAGAGCCAATCACGATTTCTACAAAGAATTGTTTGCCGATATAGAAGCCGTGGATGTTTTTACGGAAGCCGATTCGGATTTCTGTTCCAATCATTGGCTGACGAGCATTCTCATTAACCCCAATCTTACGGAACGAACAAAAGAAGAGTTAACGGCTGCATTTGCAGAACGAAATATAGAAACACGCCCTTTGTGGAAGCCGATGCACCTGCAGCCCGTTTTTGCAGACTGCCCATATTATGGTGCAAACGTGGCGGAGGAATTATTCAATCAGGGTCTATGCCTTCCATCCGGCTCCAATCTTACGAATGATGATAAAAGAAGAATTGATGAAGTTATAAACCATTTTAAATTTTAATAGACCGCAAAAATGAAGAAGGAAAAAAATCCGAAGAGATTTTCACTTAATGACAATGTAATGGATCTGGCTGATCTGAAGTTTCTGCCGAGATGGGTTATTTTGTTTATTGATATTGTCATTATATTCGCCTCACTTATTGTCTCACACCTTCTGATTGTGAGCTTAGAAGTGAGACACTACCGAGTATTTCCGCTGATATATGTCTTTATTTTTATAATGGGAGTCAATGTTTTGTATATGCAAATATTTAAAACCTATTTGGGCGTTATCCGGCATTCTACTTTTATTGATTTAGCCAAGATTTTTTTTGCAAATTTTTGCAGTGTTTTGACGGTGGTAATAATTAATTATACGTATTATTTAATGGCCAACGAGAAGGTGGTTCTCATTCCGTTTTTGGGACTGTATTTTGCCATTTCTTGCTTGTTTTTATTTGTTTTTAGACTTTGTGTCAAAGGTTTTTTTAATATTATAAAAGAAAACAAAAGAAGTTCTACTAGAAAGAAAATCTACATTTTGGGTGACGATGACACCTCTGTTTCGATTGCGCAAGTCATCCTTTCCAATCCTAATTTACCTTTTGACATCCAGGGATTTATATCCTATCACGACAAGAAAGTCAGTATCAAACTGCTGGATAGAACTATTATTACAAAGGCTAACTTTCTCAATGATTTAAAAAATGGGCTCAAAGAAGTAACTGGTGTACTTGTAATTAAAGAAGCGCTGCATAAAGAGGAACTTGATTTTTGGGTCAATGTATTTTTGGAGTATAATCTTAAGATCTATAAAGCTCCCAATATGCAAAAGTTGCGAAATAATGAGATGATCCATCAGATCAATACCATCCAAATCGAAGATCTGCTCAACAGGAGACAGATCAGCTTGGACAATATGGAAATCAAAAAGAGGCATTTCCAAAAAACCGTTTTGGTGACGGGCGGTGCCGGCTCCATCGGTCGCGAGATTGTAAGGCAGGTGGCACTTTTGGAACCGCTGCAAATTGTGATTATAGATCAGTCGGAGACGCCACTGTACGATACCGAGTTGGAAATGAAGGAAAAGCATCCTCATATCAATTTCAAATTTATTTTGGCCGATATCTCCAATCTTGGTAGATTGGAACCGATATTCAACAAATACAATTTCTCGATGGTTTATCATGCAGCGGCCTACAAGCACGTGCCGATTGTGGAGGACAATCCGCATGAGGCGGTACTCGTCAATATCCTGGGAACCAAAAATGTGGCTTTATTGTCTTGCAAATATAAAGTCAACCGATTTGTAATGGTATCAACAGACAAAGCAGTGAATCCGACAAATGTGATGGGAGCGTCCAAGAGGGTGGCGGAATTATTCGTTCAGGCATTGCAGAACCTCGATGGTAATACCACGAAATTTATAACCACCCGATTTGGCAATGTTTTGGGTTCCAACGGCTCGGTCATTCCGCTTTTTCGCAAGCAAATAGAAAAGGGCGGCCCCGTCACCATTACGCATCCCGATATCGTGCGGTATTTTATGACCATTAAAGAGGCCTGTGAATTGGTTTTGAATGCCGGAACAATGGGTCAAGGTGGTGAGATCTACGTTTTCGATATGGGCGAGCCGGTTAAGATCGTAGATCTTGCGAAAAGAATGATAAAGTTATCAGGTTTCGAGCCTGATATCGATATCAAAATCATCTATACGGGATTGAGACCGGGCGAAAAACTCTATGAAGAGCTGCTGAGCGATAATGCCAGAACCTTACCGACCTCCCACGAGAAAATCATGATCTCCAAAGATCCATTTATGCACTACGAAGAAATTGATGAATTAACGGAGCTGGTCATAGATTTTGCCAAGAAAGAAGAAAAGCAAGAAATAGTGAGAATATTAAAATCCATCGTAAAGGAATTCAAAAGCAATAATTCGATCTATGAATCGTTAGATAAATAAGTTTGTCTATATTTGCAAACTTGTAATAAAAAGTATCTTTTAAGTCTTATGAAGAAATATTTACTATCTATTTGTCTGCCTGCTTTGCTCATCGTAGTGTCTTGTAAACCGAAACAAGGTATTGATTATATGAAAAACATCGAAGACGTGGCAATCAAGACCTCTGTAAGGGAATATAATTCTACAATACAACCATCAGATCAACTCGCAATAACTGTTCTTGCAAAAGACAATGAGGTGGCCAAGCCCTTCAACCAGAACTATTACTCTGCCGATATGTCGCAGTACTCTTCGATGCCTTCGCGGAGTGCCTCGGTGGAACCAACCTACATTGTTGACAGCAGAGGCAATATCGATTTCCCGATCCTCGGCACTTTGAATACGACCGGAAAGACTGTAGATCAGTTTAAGTATGATCTTAAGGAAAAACTAAGCAAATATATCAAAGATCCGGGCGTGAATATCAAAATGGCCAACTTCAAAGTGACGGTGTTGGGAGAAGTCAACAGAAGCGGCGTGATCCCCATCCCCGACGGCCAGCCCACTACCATCCTGAATGTCATAGGCTTAGCAGGCGATCTCACGATCTATGGGCAGCGAGAAAATGTTTTGCTGGTAAGAAATGTGGACGGAGAGACGACCAAGCATTATATTGACCTCACCGATGCCGAGTTATTCAATTCGCCTTATTACTACGTGAAACAAAATGATGTCATCTATGTTTCACCAAATAATGTCAGAAAGAGTGCTTCGTCTTATGGGCCTCAAACGGGTATTTTAATATCCGTGGCCTCGGTTCTTTTAGGCCTGTTAGCCATTGTGTTTAGGTAATTTTTCTTTGCTTTTTAGATTTGCAGAAATGGAAGCCATACGACTTAATAATCCCCAATAATCAAAAATTTTGCTGCGGTAATTTATTACTGTTACAATAATCATAAAAAACACTTCGATGAGCGTTACAAATAAAGAAGAAGATTTTAATTTAAGAGAAATAATAAAACCTTACGTCAAAAAATGGAGATGGTTTCTAATATCACTTATTACGACCACATTCCTAGCGATAGTTTATATAAAAGTTACAAAGCCGGTTTACAAAATTCAGTCGTCTGTATTGATTAAGGATGCCAAGAAAATGTCTAGTGCGTCGGGTGATTTTGGTGTTTTAGCAGGTTTGGGTGGTTTTGCAGGAATGGGAACCAATAGCATCGAGAACGAATTGGAGATCTACAAGTCCAAAAGGATATTAGAAGACGTTGCTAAAAATCTGAAATTACAAGTGGCGATCTATTCCCGAGAGAAGTATCACGATGTAGAGCTGTACAAAGATACCAACCCTTTTATAGTGCATTTAGTGAATGAAAAGCAGTTTGAAGAGCTACCAAAAGAACCGATCGACGTCAAAATACAAGGGGACAAGATCACGCTTTCTTCTGAAGAACTGAAAAAGGATATTATCACGACTTTTGATAGAACCATTAGTCTTCCTTATGCCAATTTTATCATCCAGAAAAATCCAAAATTTAATAGAAAAAAAGTTAAAAAATTAGATTTAAAGGATTTCTATTTTACTTATTCCGATCTCAAAAGCACCGTGGATGATTATCAGGAAGCGATAGAAGTAGATCTTGCGGACAAAGACGCAACAGTCATTGGGTTGACAATAACGGATGAGAACAAAGACAAAGGGCAAGATATTCTTAATAGTCTTACGAATATTTATAATGAATATGCTATAAAAGATAAGAATACAGAATCTAGCAAAACAAAAGACTTTATTGATGACAGAATTGTTTTGATATCGAAAGAACTTGGACAAGTAGAAACGGATAAGGAAAAATTCAAGACAGATAATGATATTGTAGATATTGCCACTGAAGCCAAGATCAATTTGCAGACAAATGTCGAAACAAGACGGAAAGCGCTTGATATCGATACGCAATTAGAAATTAGTAGAATGCTTCTGGGCTACATTGATGGGCAGACTACCTCTTACCAGGTGCTTCCGACCAACATAGGCTTAGATAATCCAGCAGCCACTTCTAATATTACGGCTTATAACAAACTGGTGATGGATAGAAGCAGACTGTTGGAAAATGCGACACCAGAAAATCCCTTGGTAAAGGAAGTCACAAAAGATCTTGGAAGTCTTAAGGGAGCGCTACGAGAAAGTATCCAGCGTTTTATGATTAATCTAAATACAACAAAGAATCAGGTAGATGGGGAAAATAGCTATTCCAAGAACGAAATACAAAAAGTACCAAGACAGGAGAGATTGTTCAGAAATATTGAACGCCAGCAGCAATTAAAAGAAAATCTCTTTCTTCTGCTATTGCAAAAGCGCGAGGAGGCGGCTATCGCAATGGCAATAACTGACGACAAAGCCAGGATAGTAGATCATGCATACGTTGCGAAAAAACCGGTAGCACCGAAAAAACTAATTTCCATTCTTGTGGCGTGGTTTTTAGGATTTCTTTTCCCTTTTGGATTCATTTACATTAGAGAATTGTTGAACAACAAGATCATTACCAAACATGATCTTGAGAAGTTAACACCAGCAGCTATTCTTGCAGAGATTCCTCGGTTGAACAGAAAAGAAGGAAATATTATTCAACACAATGACATATCACCATTAGCAGAAGCATTTAGAATTTTGGTCACCAATATCAAATATGTGCTTCCAAGGAATAATTCTGCAAAGGTTATTTTTGTCACTTCCACGGTAAAAGGAGAAGGAAAAACATTTATATCAGTCAATCTTTCTTTGGCGTTGGCATCTGTTAAAAATAAAGTGCTGGTCATAGGCAGTGATATCAGAAACCCACAGCTACAAAGATATAACCCTTCAAAAAAAGGTGTTAAGGGATTGACAGAGTATCTTGTTGGCGATGTGACTGACTCGAAAGCCATTATTCACCCTAGTCAATTCAATCCGAATTGTGACTTTATTTACTCGGGTAGTATCCCGCCAAATCCTGCTGATCTGCTGCAAAATGGCAGATATCAAGAATTGATAGAATCATTGAAAGAAAATTATCAATACATTATATTAGATTCTGCACCATTAATGCTGGTGACCGACTCCTATCTAATTGCTGATGTTGCCGATGTAACTGTTTACGTAACAAGGTCCGAACAAAGTGAAAAATCATTTATCACCTTTGCCAATGAAAATATCAGTGCGAACAAACTCACTAATGTAGCATTTGTTTTGAACGACGTCCACCAAAGCAATTTTGGATACGGAAACAAATATGGATACGGATATCAGGCAGAGGAGAAGAAATGGTGGCAGAAAATTTTTAATAAATAAAAATCTTTGCTTTTTCCAATTAATTATAGTGCATTTTCTATAATTACTACGTATATGTTTGACAAGATAAAAAATAATGAGTACAAGGTTGTTTTAAAAAATTTTTTGAACTTAGCATTAGTTCAAGGAATAGCTTTGCTGCTTCCATTAATTACTACACCATATATTATTAGAAAAATAGGATTGGAGAATGTTGGGTTAGTGGCGTTTGCTTCATCTGTTATAGCTTATTTTGGGGTATTGATTAATTACGGTTTTAATCTAACTGCAACAAAGGATATTGCACAAAATGTAATTAGTAAACAAAGACTGAATGAAATTTTTTGTGATGTTACATACGCAAAAATGTTGCTTAGCACCGTTTCTTTGTTATTTTTTTTTATTTTGTTTTTCTTTGTCAAGTTAATCCAAGAGCATTTTATTTTATACTTTTCTTTATTACTTTCGGTCATTTTTACAAATCTGTCTCCAGAATGGTTTTTCCAAGGTGTTCAAAAAATGCAGTTTATTACTAGAGTTAATCTTACTTTAAAAGTTCTTGCAACGGTACTGACTTTTATCCTTGTTAAAAAAACATCAGATTATTTTTATCTAGGTCTGATCCCATGTATTAACGGATTTTTTCTTTTTATAATCACGCAGTTTTATATATATAAAGTTTATAAATTAAAATATCATTCTTTCAAAATTATAAGAATTTATAATGAGCTGGATAAAGGTAAATATATCTTTTTATCACAAATCAAAATTACTTTTTTTAATAATTTTAATATTCTAATTTTAGGTATTGTTACGAATGATTTCTTTGTTGGTGTTTTTTCTTCTGCGGATAAAATTATAAAGGTTTTTTCATCAGTTCAAGTACCTGTGGTTTCAGCCTTGTTTCCGTATTTTGCATCGAAAGTTAGAGATAATAAGAGAAAAGCCTGGAAAGAGTTAAATAAAATTGCGATTTACGGATTTTGTATTTATACATTTTGTATGTTTTTGGTTTTTAGTTTTTCGGAAAAGATCGCAATAGTAATGTTTGGAACAGCTATAACAGAAATATCAATTCTTATAAAAATAATGTCTATCATTCCGGTTCTGGTATTTCTCAATAATCTCTATGGAACACAATATTTGCTGAATGCCCAAAAAGATAAAATTTTTCTTTGGATTCTTATAAAAGCAGCAATTTTAAACACGATAATGATATTTCCTTTCACTTATTATTTTCAAGCTGTTGGTACATCTTTTTCAGTTCTTATCACAGAGTTATTTGTGTTGTTTGCCATGTATTTTGCATCAAAAAAAATATATAAAATTTCTCTAAAAAATGAAGGTTAATTTTATACTTCCGAATTTTGCTAGGGTTCCAAGCGGGGGACCCAAGATCATGTATGAATATGCAAACAGATTAGCAGAAAAGGGATTTGATGTACAGATTTATAATTGCTTGCAGACACCCTATATCCAATATAGCAAGTTGAAACCTTTTTTTATAAGAAAAATAATTAGTATTTTATATGATAACAATTGTCCAAAACCAAAATGGTTTGAGTTTAAAAAAAGTGTTAAATTCAAATTTATTAAAAGTGTAAATAACAATAATATAAGAGATGCAGACGCTACAATAAGCACATGGTGGTCCCTTGTAGAAACTATTAGTAATCTCTCAGAATCAAAAGGAAAAAAAATAAATATCATACAAGATTATGAAATATGGGGAGGTTCGGAAGAATTAATCAATCAGTCATTTACCTACAAAAATGTCAAGAACGTGGCAATATCCAATTTCGTTTTTAATATTGTTAAGGAATATGATGATAAGGTATTTTTTATACCAAATGCTATTGATAATAACATATTTTATGACACCACGCAGATAAATCAAAGGCCTCCAAAGTCATACATTATGCTTTATTCTTTGGAAGAAAGAAAAGCATCAGATATTGGAGTAGCGGCGTTAATAGAATTAAAAAAAATAGATCCGGAAATTAGTGTTTGTTTTTTTGGAATTCCAAAGCGAGACAAAAATTTACCGTACTGGATTAAATATTATCAAAATCCCAGGGATTTAAATAAATTACTGAATAAGAATAGATTTTTTATCTCTAATAGTATTATGGAAGGCTGGGGGCTTCCAGTTCACGAGGCTATGGCTGCTGGTTGCGCAGTTGTTATTACAGAGATTTCTGGACATTTTCAATTTATAAATAATAACGAAGCAATAATGACTTATCAGCCGAGAGTACAGGAAGATCTGTTAAATCAATTGGTATTACTTAATAACAAAAACGCAGAACAACTAAAGCAGATCTCTATAACGAATAAAAAACAAGTTAAAAATTACAATTGGAATACTTCAATCAGCTATTTAATTAAAATTATAAATTCTGATTCTTGATGGCATATTATTTAATTTTTATAATTTCAGCACTTTTTTCTGCTATAAGTGGTAAATGGAAATTGCTGTCAACTATTTTAATAATTTTGTCTTTAACAATCTTTGCTGGAACTCGTTTGGATATTGACAATGACTATCTCATGTACTATAAGAATTTATATTACGTAGAAGATAGTATAAAGGACTTCTCACAACGTTCAATCTCGATGGAATGGTGTATGTATATCATTCCGCATTTTTACGAATTATTTTCATCAAATAAATTGTTTCTCGTTAGGGCATCTCTTTTAACATTTGCTTTTTTAGGAGTTTCTACAAAACTATTTGCAATAAAAAAATATGCATTAGTATTTTCCCTAAGTATTCTTTTATACTGTAGTAATTTATTCCTTATGATGGAGATGACAACAATAAGAGCAGGTGTTGCAGCAGGGATATTTTTGTTGGCAATCAATGATCTTGAAGAAAAAAATCACAAAGCATTCTTTCTCAAAATTTTGTTGTGTTTTTTGTTCCATAATACAAGTATCCTCTTTGTCATTGCTTGGTTTCTTTTACGGCTAGATACCAGGATAAAATATTATTATTTTGCAATATTCATATCCTTAATTTTTGCATTTGCTAAGATTAATATTTTAAAAGTTTTATTTCTAGACAGGATCTTTCCCAGAATTGACATTTATTTTAAAATGATGGAATGGCAGAGGAATGAGGGGACTAATATTTTTAGTTTCAGATCTATATTTGCGATAGGAATAATAATTTTGTTTGGCATCTATTATAAAAAATTACAGCATATAAAATATTTTGAAAATCTTTTTAGAATTCACATTATATCAGTATGTTTGTTTTTTTTGCTGAGTCCTACTGCAGAGGCATTTTCCATAAGAACATTTGAGATGTTTTCTGTTGTACAGATTCTTCTATATCCAATGATTATTTATATATTTAATAAAAAAATTATATTTTTTGGATGGCTGGTAATTATTTTATATTCCTTATTACAAATATATTATCTAATCAATATGGTAGATATTTATCAGACCTATAAAAGTTGGATTTTTGATTAACTTCGTTTTATTTTAATAATATGATCAATTATATAATGCTCACTTGGAATAGAAAAGCTTTTTTAGAAGAACTATTCAAAGATTTTTTCAAAAAAATTACAATAGAAGAATTTAATTTTTTCATAATTGATAATGGATCTACGGATGGATCTAAAGAATTTTTAAAAGAATTGGAGCAAAAAGACGAAAGAATAAAAATAGAGTATAACTCATCCAATAATGGGCTTTTAGAATATAAAAAGCTTTTTAAAAGAGCAACAAAAGAAAACAAATATATTATCATTGTTGATGATGATGTACTTAATTTTCCAGAGTCTTTTGACAGTAAGCTTATTGATGCATTAGAAAACTTCTCTGATGTTGGTTTTATAGCATTAGATGTTGTTCAAGATGATAAGACTAATGGTGCAAAACCAGATAAGTCTTTATATCACGAGTATGAGAAAAACGGCATTAGTCTTCAAGTAGGCCCGGTTGGCGGATGGTGTTCTATCATTAGTGTAAAGGATTATAAAAAAATAAGTTTTTTCATGAATATTATTAAACTTAATATGGCTCGCGGTGAAGACGCATCCATTGTATGGTTTTTAAAACATATATTTAGAAAAAAGTCTGGGATTTTAAAGAACGTTACTTGTTTGCATGCGGCAGGACCATATTATTCTAAAAAATATGGATACCTGGAAAGAGACATAAAAAATATGAAAATTCCGGACTAAAAGAAATGGTAAACTTATATTCATCTTATAGAAATATAGACATTGACTAAGTTATTAGAAAAAAAAATTCTTTTCGGAATCGTTGTGTTTAGAGAACCGTTTCAGGAAACAGTGACTTTCACAAATTTGTTGGACTCGTATTATCATTACAATAATAATGTTGGTTTGGATATATGTGTTTACGATAATACTGACACTGAAAAATGGCAGCAGAACTTTGATCTAAAAACAATTCCCCAGGATAATGTAAATGTTGCTTATTTTCATGATCCTGAAAATTCAGGAATTTCTGCTGCTTTCAATTATTTTGCAAAGTTTGCATTAGATAACCGTTACGAGTGGATTGTTTTTTTGGATCAGGACACAGCATTACCAAAGGTTTTTTTTGAAATTTATTGTTCTTATGTTTTAACAAATCCAAAAAATAATTTGGCTTTACCGAAAGTTTACGCCAGTCAAAAATTAATATCTCCATCGGGCTATAAATTTTATAGAACCAATGAGATAACTCTAAATGATACAAAGGAAGTATTGCTTAAAAATATTACCGCTATAAATTCTGGGATGCTAATAAGAACAAAATTTTTTGAAGAGAATAAAGGCTACGATAAAAATTTAAGAATAGACTTTTGTGATCATGAATTTGTAGAGCGACTAAATAATAATGGACATTTTGCTGACATACTGAATATTGCTCTTCAGCAGGATTTTTCTGCAGAAACAGATGATTTATCCAAATCGTTCACCCGGTACAATATATATATGAAAGATATGGCTAGCTATAGAAAAAATAAAAATAAGTTTATTTTTTTCTTCAGAGTGGATCTACCTCACTTACTCAAGCTTTCCTATAAATATAAAAGTCTATTATTTTTTAAAAGTAGATTTAGAAAAAATAATTTAAAAAATCATTGATTATGATAAGTGTGTGCTTAGCAACATACAATGGAGAAAAATACCTTGAAGCACAAATCAAGTCTATCTTAAAACAGTTATCAGTTGATGACGAGTTGATTATCTCTGATGACCGAAGTACAGACAATACTATATCCGTAATAAATAAGTTTGATGATAACAGAATAAAAATATTTATCAATAAAAATAAAAATGGTGTAGCACATAATTTTGAAAATGCGTTATTAAAAGCCACTGGTGATTACATTTTCCTTTCAGATCAAGATGATATCTGGGCAGATAATAAAGTAGATGTTCTCCTGAAAGAATTAAAAGAATATGATT
>JAKLPS010000009.1 GCA_022013695.1 Weeksellaceae bacterium | reverse complement strand
TAAAACCTTTGAAGGATTAGCCACAAGAATTACCTCCAAAATCACATCTTTTACAATGATTCAATATCTCAATTTCTTTGTTTTCAAAAGAAGTTTGAACAAAATTAAAATGAATTTATCCTAAATGCACAACAGGTTATATTTGATAAAAATACGCTACTGAGTAGCGAGTATCGTCCCAATTTTGGGTGTATAGTCGCTAGTTTATAGCGAGTATAAATAAGTTGTGCGTTATTGTGAACAAAACCCTAAACAATCAACAATGAATGAAAATAAACAAGACATATAGAAGTTTATTGGACAAATCAATTAACTCTATGTTATCAGCTATTGAAATTTACAATAAGCCGAATTTTTCATATAGAGAAGAAGCGTTTGCAATATTAGCAGTCAATGCGTGGGAGTTAGTTCTTAAAGCATACCTCCTAAAAAAGTGTAGTTACAAAATGAGCGTTCTTTATGTAATGGAACCCGTTTTAAAGAAGAATGGAGAAAAATCCATCAGAAAAAAACCAAGACTTAACAGAGCTAATAATCCAATGACTATTGGATTATTTGAGGTAATTAAAAAAATTGAAGAAAAAGGAACACAGATAAGTGAAAATCTTAAAAATAGTATAGAAGCATTAATTGAATTAAGAGATAACGCAATTCATTTTCATAATGAAAAAGAAATATCCAAAGAATTACAAGAACTTGGATTTGCTTGCATAAAAAATTATATGAACATAATTAAATTTTGGAACATAGAAATCGACCTGAGTAAATATAATTTCTACTTAATGCCATTAGCATATGTTGACTCCAAAATTGAAGCAAGCTCAATAACCACCGATGAAGTTCAAAAGTATATTGACTTTGTCAAAAATAAAGTCAATAGGACAACAGACGATGAATTTACAGTCGCTATATCTATCGATATACAATTTAACAAGTCTAACAGTTTTGATGGTATAGGCGTGAAGTATTCTCAATATGGAATTCCAATTACTATTTCAGAAGAAGATATGAGAATAAAATTTCCGATGGACACAAAAAAGCTTACAGATACAGCGAAGAAAAGATATTCGGATTTCAAACAAGATAATAAATTTAATAATTTGATGAAGACAATCAAATCGAATGACAAATTATGCTACATAAGACAATTAGACCCTAAAAATCCCAAATCAAACAAAAAACCATTTTACGGCTCTAATATTTGGCAAGAACTAGACAAAAAATATACTAAGAAAAATAAAACAACAAACGCATAACAAGGGTTTTGCAATAGTGGGGCGAAACTGCAGAGTTCAAGGGTATTTCTTCGATGCAACTGGAACAGGACGACCACCACCGACAATACAAATTGACAGTTCTTAAAGGTTATGAAAAAATGCAATTAATTGTGGAGACTAGCGACCACTATAAAAACGGTGCGACACCGAAAAGCCCAATGAGTAGGAATTTTAAAACAAATAAAAAAGTATTTTTTATAGTAACAATTTTAAGTGGTTTTACAGTTTTAACCGCTTTCACAACAAGTAATTTGAAAAACTCTACAAAAACTGAAATTTCTATCAAAAGTGACTTTTGTGATGGCTGGGAAGATGGATATTGTGAAGGTTGGAAAGATGTAAAAGGGCAATATGCAATTTGTCCAATTACTCCAATTTGTCCAATACCTGAAATCGGACAAGACACTTACAAAGGTGGCTACAATCGAGGTTTTAAAGCAGGCTCAAGAGCTGCACAAAAGTAATTTAATTAATTAAGTGTGGTGGCAAAACCACCATACTTAATTTTAACAGTTAAAAAATACTAATTGAAAACATTTTCAAATATAAAAATTGAGTCGTAACTTAACAAAAATAAAAATTTGAAATTATGGGAATCAAACCTGGACCAAAAAAAATTGCTGAATCTACTGGTAAACCAGATAAGCGACAAAGAGATAATAAAGAAACTCCTAAAAACACACCAACCTTAAAGGTTCATAAGCATAAAAAAGGTGATTGACGAAGTGGTTTCGTAATACAAAGACAGGAACTTTAAGTAAATGATAAAAAAAATATACAAAAAAAACGAAAGACGAATAAAACCAGCCCATAACAGCACCTACCCAAAAGTGGCGGGTTCAGTGGTTAAATCAAGCATTGTGCTTCTATCAAAGTTTCTGCGTGGTTGACAGTGAATCGCTTCGAAATCGCCACCTTCGGGTAGCTGCAAAACGTTAGCGGTCACCCTATTGACGACCGTACTAAAATTCAACAGAAAGACAAATGACCAGACAAGCCAACACTCAAAAAAACAAAAGAGGTGCAACCCAACGCACCAAGCCAACGCATTGCACCATATTTGTTTTTTTACCAACCTCACACAATTAAGTTAACGAGGATATGCTTGAAATATTAAATAATAGAACGGGACATACACACGAAAATGAACAGTTTCGTAGTGTTGTAAATCTAATTGAAGCAACTTTTGACAAGTTTGGTTACGATGGCTTATTGATTGGGAATCCATTCAATGAATTATATTCTCGTTTCCGTGCTGATGCCATTTTATACTATAACAACGGACTAATTCTGATTGATTTCAAAGATTATAAAGGAATAATCAAATTACCTCCAAATGAAAATGAATTTCATTCGTCGAAGTGGTATAACGAAAGTTCAAAAGATAGAAATAGATTGGAAATAAAAGCAGGTGCGAATTTTATCAATCCTTTCAGACAATTAGTTTCTTACCGAAACGCTTTTAGAGAAATGATTGAGAAAAATAAATATTTTGACGGGATAAACCCCGCAAGAGTTTGTATTGCAAATATTTTTTCTGGGCCAATTGAAATTCATAATGAAATTCCAAGAAATCTACCCTATTACAAACTTATCCAAGAATCAGACTTAGGTAATTTCCTTTATGACTTTGCAAGTGAAAATTCTTATAAAGAAGAAAATGCAAAAGTTTTCAAAAGCATTTTCCCTGCCGAAAAATGGATTAAAAACATTGAAATTCCTATACCTGAACAAATCATTGAAAATCAGATAACAGAAATTGACAATGATGTTGAGAAAAATATTGTTGATTTTCTAAATGAAGAAAATGGTGGAATTCTCATTTTAGAATCAATGAATTCTGATGATAGAGATTCTTGGTTGCGTTTTATTACTAACGAAGCAGTGAATCACAATATCCCCCAAATTGAGAAATGGTCACATTCTGCAAGAATAAGTAAGAAAATCCAAAGACGAAGTAATATAGAAACAGAAGGAATTTATAGTATTATTTATGGCGGGTCAGATATTGAAGGGCAAAATGAAAATTCAGACAAAGAAGAACAAGAAGAAGAAGAATTATTAGAAGTTATTCTTTTAAAATCAAGCAAAGATATTGACGAGAAAGCATTGATTGTAGTTGCCGAAGCACATTTAATAAGTCGTAGTTTAAGTCAATCTGAGCTATTAAGGTTTGGTTCAGGTAGACTATTAGAAGATGCTATTACATTTCTCAATCCTCAAAGCAATCGCAAAATTGTGTTTATTGGCGACCCATATTCTTTAACATTTGGAAAAGAAGAAGATTCTGCATTGAATTTGGGAGCCTTGTCTGAATTGTATGATAAAGAAAAAATTAAACACTATCGTAAACCAATAGACAACAAATATTCAGATGGAAAAGAAAAGTTGCGAACAGATTTAGCAACAAGCATTGAAAAATCCCTTTTTAATAATTTGCATTACAGTTTTGATGAAACTACTCTAATTGATTTACAAGATAATAACCAAAGAATTCAAAATTTACAGTTATGGTTTTCTAAGCCATTTTCTAATGAACCAGATAATGCAGTTTTATTCTATTCGAAAAAGGATTGCTTGAAAACTAACAAGTGGATTAAAAAACAATGTTTGAAAAATGGAGAAACTTTAGGATTTGGTGATTTGCTAATTGTGAACAACAATGTTTCTATTCCCGATGAAAGCGGTTTCCAAATTCCAAGAAGGATTGTTAATGGAATGTTTTTTACTGTGCTTAAACTTAAAGAAACACAACAAGAACCTGTTAAAATTCGTCAATCACAAAATCCAATAATTTTATCTTTTACAAAAATTACAGTCAAATGTTTGAGTTTGTTAGGTTCGCCTGAAACTGACATTTGGATTTTGGACAATTATTTTAATAACGAGGATGTACTAACAAGGGAAGAACAGATTGCTTTTAGAGTTTTTGTGAACAAAAAAATAATTGCAGAAAAATCAAAGCATATATTCACAGACAGCCAAGAATATCTTCAATTATTAGAAGACGCTCGATACAAAGGGCTCTCGGAAGAAAACAAACAATTTTTAAAAGATAATTACAACGATTTAAGAAAATTCAAGAAAGAGCAAGAGGAAGCAAAAAATATTCTCAAATTCTACAAACAAAAGTATGATAGAAATATATTTTTTCACATAAAAGACACTGACCCTTTTGTAAATGCAGTATTTGTAAAATACGGTTGGGCAATAACCTTTCATAAAGCAATCGGTTCTAACTACAACGAAATTATTATAAAGGGACACAGAAAAGAAAATGACGGTATTACAAATGATAGTTATTTCCGTTGGTTGTATAGTGGTGTTACAGCAGGAAAAGTTGTCAATATCACTTCGCCTAAAATAATAAATCCTTTTATGGATTGCATTTTTGAAGATAATTCAACAAGTGGATTTTCCTTGAAATCAAAACAACTCCTAGTTTTTGGAGACTATGAAGTTGAATTGCGATTTACGGACAAAGTGCAATTTCTTGAAAACGTAAATGTTATTGGCGCAATTTGTGAGATTTCAAAACTCTTAGAACGAAACGGATATTTGCTTGAAAGCACAAAAAAGTTTTCTGAATATCTTACAAAAGCATTTTATTCCATTCCGCAACACGAGAATCAACAACTTATTCTAAATATTGATAATAAAGGTGCAAAAGATAATTTTGCTGTTGGAAATATTCGTATTGAAAATTTAAATAATGCAGTTGAAGGCATAATTAAACAATGTATTGAAGATTGTTTGACACAAAATCAAAATCCTGTTTCAATAACAGATGATAAACCGGAATTACCAGCGGATTTCAGGGAAAAAGTTTATTCTGTTTGGTTTGAAGATTGTGAAAATAAAAACATTACACTAAAAATCATACAAAGCCATAATAACCAAGATATTTTTCGTGCCACTTGCGAAAATGACAATTTGATTTTTAGAGTTTGGTATGGTACAAGTGAACAAAGTAAATCAAAAGGGTTTTTCTCAAAAATTGAAGTTTTGGAAAAATCTTCTGAAACAATTTTAGAAAAAGTAAAAGGTTTAATTTATGGATTCTAAAACAGTTTTTGAATTACGAAAAGAAGCACAGAGTTTATCCGGGATTGAAAAACTGAATAAATTAAACAATGCTCTAAATATCTCACGAAATCTTTACTTAGAGGACAGTTCAGACGAATGGATTCAAAAAGCATTTGCTTGGGTTCTAATAGATTTGTGTAAATATTACATAGCAGAAAGAAACTTGAATCAAGCAGGAGTTTGTTATAACGAACTAATTACAATAGACTTTAAAGGTTATGATGATGATATAATTGAAAATCAAAAAAACTTTCTTCGCCCAAAGATTGACACAAATTATTCGGAGGTTCAAAGAGCGGAAGAATTAAGCAAAGACGGAAATAATAAAGAAGCATTAGCGATTTTTAAAAACCTAATTGCTCAAAACAGACTAACAGAAATACATCACGAAAGCTACGGTTGGGTAATCTACCGATACATAAAAGCAGAAGAAAGTAATCTTTCATCGATTGATGTAAGAACGTTTTTAAGAGATTATATGAACTTAAAGAATGAAAGACCGTCAATGCTTCATTCTATGATTTTAAATTTCGCATTAAACTATTCTAAAACACACAGCGACTTTAAGTTTTACAACTTTTTTCTTTTGTGGAATCCTGACAATCTTCGCCACGAAGATTTACACGATGGATATAAAGACGGAAAAAGTATTCCCTCACTTATTTCACGCATTTGCAGAGAGTTTGTAAATTCAAACGCAGAAATAAACATTGAAGAATTTTTAAGCAAAATTGACCTTAGCAAAGAAACCGTTTTAGACTTTTTCAGAGAAACCATTTTTTGGAACATTTTCAATGCTCACAAGGAAAATAAATTTTCTGACTTGTGGAATTTGTTTGAGCAATACAATAACAATTATTCCAAACACGGACAATCAAAATGGCATTCCGAAATTTTAAATCTTGCTGAAAGGTTTATGAAAGAAAATGACGAATGGCGTTTTCTCAACTTTTTCAAAAATTGGAATCCAGAAAATTTAAGAACTGACGATTGGAAAGAAACAAAAAAAGACGAACACACATACAAACCATTAGCAACAAAAGCACTTAAAAAGACTTTTGAAATTCTGAAAACTCAAACATCTGAACAAAATTTTTCTTGGCTAATCAAACCGTATGAAACCGCAATCAAATTGTTTCCCGATGATGAGTGGTTGTTGAGAGAAAAAGCATTACTTCATTTCAAGAACAACGAATTAGAATTAGCAATCAAAATATACAAGCAACTAGTTTTGGAACTTTCCAATAAACATTATGTTTGGCAAGAGTTTTCAGATTGTATCATTTCCGATAATTCTTTAAAAATCGGAATGTTTTCAAAAGCATTGAGTTTAGAAAAAAACGAAGATTTTTTAGGCGATATTCATTTAGATTTAGCAAAAGCGTTAATTGACGAAAATCTTTTAGAAAATGCACTTGTAGAACTTGAAGCATACAAGAAACATAGAGAAATAAGAGGTTGGAAATTGTCATCACTTTTTGACGAATTACACAAAAAAGCAAGTTCAATTAAACAAAGTTTAAAAGACAATCGGGAACTATACAAAAAATACATTCCTTTTGCCGAAAACTTCGCTTATGCTGATTTTGATTGGACAGAACTTGTTTTGATTGATAAATGGAAAGACGACAAAGGAAAAGACCGCCTAACTTTTACAGACGGCAAAACAATAGAATTTGCAATCGGTAAAAATCGTTTTGAAGTCTTGGAACAATCTGATTTAGGACAGATTTTAAAGTTCAAACTTTACAAGCAAGAAATTAAAAAGGAAGTTGAAGCAAAATTTACTTGGGGTGGAAAAACAATTGTTACAGAACACAAGTATATTCCACTTATTGCGGAAAAATCAGAAAGGAAACATTGGGAAATTTTAGAAGATACTTTTGCAATTGTTGATTACATCAATAAAGAAAAAAATATTATTCACGCAATTACAACGGAAAACAAAGAAGTCTTTTTTTCTCAAATAAAACCTGAACTACAAATTGGAGATTTTGTAACAGCAAAAAGTTATATCAAAAAAGTAAAAGACGAAAACAGAACTGAACTGCGACAAATCCAGAAAATGGACAAAGGTTCTGTTATTTCAAAATTCCAAACTCAAATTGCTATCGTTGACGGAGTGAACGAGCAAAAGCAATTATTTCATTTTGTCATTTCGTCCAAGTTGCAAGGAATTGTCAAATTCACAGAAACAAACCTAAGACCAAGCGAAGGCGATTTTATTAAACTTTCATTCGCAACAAAAACGGACAAAGACAAAAAATTAAGAGTAAAAATATTGTCCATTGAACTAACAGAAGAAGCAAATCCAAACTTACGAAAGGACATTACAGGAATTATGGAAATGAAATACAAAAGTTATGACGAAGAAGCTCCTGACTTTGCTTTTATCGGAGATTATTATGTTCCAAAATATCTTTTAGAAAAACACAATATTTCTTACGATTGTACAGTAAAGGCCAGAGTAATTTATGGTGAGGACAAAATGAAACGTCCAAAATGGAAAGTAATAGAAATTGAAAGAATATGATTCCAACGCTTTTGGTGGCACATTTGCATTTTCCCCGACACACAAAGCCAAACTAAATTGCAAAAGAGCCACCAAGCCAACGCACGACATTATGTACGGACAAACAACATACGAAAAAGAAGGGCGAAGGCATAACATCACCTATACGCAAGCAGGGTTCAGTGCTTCGTAGGACAGTTAAGTAGTAAAATTAAAGTTCAGTTCTTCGTAGGAAGTTCAGTGCTAAAAATCCGCCACTTCGCCAAGCCGCAAACCGTTAGCGGCAAGTTGACACAAAGAATGGTGAAATGTTTAACCGAAAAATGAAATAGCGTGACAGTTTCAGGGATAGAAATAATTGTTCTGATTTTCCTATGTATCGTTGGCTTGTTCATTTACTTTTTGCCAACTATCATAGCATCGGGCAGAAACTCAACAGCTACTTTTTTGATTTTCTTGGTAAATCTATTTGGTGGCTGGACAGTAGCTCTATGGATTTTCGTTTTTATATGGGCGTTTTGTGCTAAAAAGAAATAATGAATTAAATATGGAACCGACATCAATTGCTTTGTGGCTTCTTATTATTGTTGGTGTCTTATTTATAATTGGCAAGATACGAGATAGAAGGTTAGTAAATTCCGTCACAAAACGAAATAAAGGCACAAAGTCAGAAAGAGATTTAGTGTTAAAACTTTTGAAATACGGAATACCAGCACAAAACATTTTTCACGATTTATATGTGAAAAAGAGTAATGGTAATTTTACTCAAATTGATTTAGTTGTTGCAACGAAAGTCGGAATTATTGTCTTTGAAATAAAAGATTATAGTGGATGGATTTTTGGAACAGGATACAAACCACAATGGACTAAAGTATTGGTATATGTAATCTCACCCACTTTAGGCGAAAATCACAAATAAGATGCAATGCCGATTGCAAAACAGGATTATCGCGTGCATTTAGTTTGGCAAGCTTCCATTATGTTCACAATCACTCCGCAGATTTATTTGCCAACTGTCCGCACGCCGCGTCGATATCGCCGCCACGGCTTTTTCTTACCATAATGGTGATGCCGGCTTTTTCCAATTCGCGCACATATTTCTCCTCGGCGGATATACTTCGGTGGTCAAATTTCCCTTCGCCAATCGGATTGTATTGGATCAGATTGACTTTGCTCGGAACTTGCCGGCAGTATCGGATCAGCGCTTTGATATCCTCATCGCCATCGTTGATGCCTTTCCAGACGCAATATTCAAACGTGATGGGATTGCCGGTTTTCTGATACCAATATTGCAAAGCATCCATAATGTCTGTCAAAGGAAATTTTTCCGAAAACGGCATAATGTCATTTCGCTTATGCTCGATTGCGGAGTGGAGCGACAAAGCGAGTTTCACTTTCAAGTCTTCATCGGCCAGCATTTTGATCATCTTTGGGATTCCTGAGGTAGAAACCGTAATTCGTCGCGGCGACATCCCAAATCCCTCGGGCTTCGTGATTTTTTGAATTGCTTCCACCACGTTTTTGTAGTTCATCATCGGTTCGCCCATTCCCATAAACACAATGTTGGTGAGCGGTCTGCCAAAGTATTCTTTGCTTTGCCGATCGATCAGAGCTACTTGATCCACGATCTCCGCAACTTCCAGATTTCGCATTCGTTTCAGCTTGGCCGTTGCGCAGAACTCGCAGTTCAAAGAGCATCCTACTTGCGAAGAAACGCAGGCGGTGCTGCGGCTTTCAGTCGGGATTAGCACCGATTCTACCATCAGTCCGTCGTGCAGTTTCACACCATTTTTGATGGTGCCGTCAGTCGATTGTTGCAAAAGATCTACCACAATTGGATTGATGAAAAAGTCGCGGGCAAGATTCTCTCGCAGATGTTTGGAAAGATTGCTCATCTCATCAAAAGAATGCAAATTTTTGCTCCAAATCCAGTCATAGAGCTGTTTTGCACGGAAGGGCTTTTCGCCAATCGTACCGAAATAGTCTTTGATTTCGTCTAAAGTAAGCGTTCTGATATCCTTCAACGTTCTGAAAATTTTCGCAAAGGTACGTTTAAAGTCAGAATTTTAAAATCCTGCGGATCTGTGATCTAAAAAATCCTACATTCAACTTCTCATTTTTCTTGCCAAGTGGCAACCAGTAGAAAAGAAAGCAAATCCATGGATCCGCTTTCATTTTTAGTTTTTGAGATTTTTATTTAATATAGCCAAATGAATGGCTTGTTTTTTGGAAATATGTGATTATTTTTGAAACAAGAAACCGCCAACCAGGCATTAGAACCTTTTATAAAATTATGATTTTAATTGTTGATGATAATCAGAACAATATCTACTCCCTAAAAAAGTTGCTGGAATCCAAAGATTTCCAGGTGGATACGGCCGAATCGGGCGAGCAAGCTTTGGGAAAAGCGCTGAAAAATAATTATGCGCTCATTATTATGGATGTCCAGATGCCTGGGATGGATGGTTTTGAGGTGGCCGAATCATTTAAGGGATATAGTAAAACCAAAGATATTCCAATCATATTTCTTTCGGCCGTCAACACCGAAAAACAGTTTATTACGCGCGGCTATGCGTCTGGCGGGATGGATTACGTCACCAAGCCGATAGATCCGGATATCTTGATGCTAAAAGTGAAGACTTTTTACAATATGCAAGAAAATAGTCTTGCTATGAAAAAAACACAGCAAAGTCTGGAGTTGGAAGTGCGCGGCAGGCGTGTGGCGCAGGTCATGATGAAGTCTGAAATAGACCATTTTCATCTCATGCTGGAGGCTCTGCCTCAGATCGCTTTTACTTTGGATGCCAGCGGAGCAGTTACGTTTGTGAATAGCAAATGGTATGAATATTCAGCTTCGGAAAAAGTATTTCCGGAGAGCCATTCAGATGATCACAGCATCCTTTTGGAATTTGAAAGATGCAAAAAAAAAACGGACCGCCCTCGAATTAGAAATTAGAATAAAAAACAGGAAAACGGGAGATTTCAGATTTCATTTGCTGAGAATGTCGCCCGTTTTTGACGGAAAATCTATCAAAAACTGGGTCGGAACATTCACCGATATTGATGATCAAAAAAAAGTTGAAATAGAAAAAGACGAATTCCTTAGTATCGCCAGCCACGAACTGAAAACGCCTCTCACGAGTATCAAAGCCTATATGCAACTGCTGGAACGCAAACTGAAAATAAACGAAGAAAACGCCGAATCTTCTTATGTGACGAAGGCTTTGGCACAGGTCGAAAAACTCAACAGCCTGATTACAGACCTTCTTGATGTATCTAAAATTGACAACGGAAAGCTGAAAATCAATAAAAAAAGAGCCAACTTGGATAATGTTATCAATAATGCCATCGATACCATCATCCAGACGCACGACAACAAAGTGAAAATTACGCGCCACGGCTTCATTCCGGATATGCTGATTCCTCTGGATGAGATCCGGATAGAACAGGTTCTAATCAATTTCTTGACCAACGCTATCAAATATTCGCCGAGCAACAATCAGATCATAGTTTCCACTTTCGTAGATGAAAACGAGGTGAAAGTTAGCGTGACAGATTTCGGAATTGGCATCCCGGACTTCAAACAGGATGCTGTTTTTAAGAAATTCTATCGGGTGGAAGAATCGTCATTGCAGTTTCAGGGAATGGGCATTGGTTTGTATATTTGTTCAGAAATAATCCAGCAGCACGACGGGACAATCGGGCTATCTAGCGTTGTAGATGAAGGCTCAACATTTTATTTTACCTTACCTTTAAATTGATTTTATGCCGAAAAAAGTGATCAGAAATCTGCAATTTGGGATTGGATTTTCCTTATTAATATTAATGGCAAGTTCGGCTGCATCGTACTGGAGCATCCAGAAGCAGATGGCAAACCGGGAAAATGTCTCCAAAAGCCGGAAGTCTATGACCGCCGTGAAAGATGTGTTAATAGCTCTTCTGAATGCCGAAACAGGAAACCGAGGATTTCAGTTGACGGGAAAAGAGAGTTTTCTGGAGCCTTATAATCGCAGTATTAGCGAATACTCCAAGGCCATGGCTATCGCCAAGTCCGTCAATATAGAAGATAAAGCGCAGCAAGAACGCTTGAAAAATCTCGAAAAAAATGTGGACGGCAATATGAGTAATCTCAAACAGCTCGTCGAGAACCGGAGAAAAGGCATCTCCATGACTCAGGATCAGATGTTGCTGAGCAAACTCTATATGGACCGATGCAGGGTCTTGGCTCGCAATTTTGTGACATTTGAAGAAGCGCGACTTGCGCAGCGGAGTAAGGATCTGGACAAATCATCCAGCAGAACCGTTCTATTCATTCTGTTTTCTGCTTTGGCATCTCTCGGAGTGACTATATTTTTCTACCTCAAACTGCGGAACGACCTTTTGCGTAGGGAAAAACTGGAAAGAGAACTGAAAGCAAAGGATGAGGAAATGTCCATGCGCGTCAAAGTTATTCAGCAGATAGCTAGCCGCGTCTCCAACGGAGATTATAGCGTGAAAGTGCAGAATAGCTATGAAGGCGACCTTGGCGTACTAGTGGCTTCACTTAATCATATGACAGATTCGTTGAGAGAATCTTTTGATAAGATCAACAGAAGCGATTGGCATCAGAAAGGTCTGGCACTCATCAATGAGTCTCTGGTCGGAAACAAATCAGTGAGCCAGATAACTATAGATTCTTTAAATCAACTTATTAAATACGGAAATTGCGTGAACGGTGCGATCTATCTTGCAGAAGATTCCCGGCTTACGCTTGCGACAGCCTACGGTCTGGAACATATAATGAAGCAATCATTCGATGCAGGAGAGGGAATGGTGGGACAGGCTTTTATTCAGAAAGCACCGCAGATTTATAATGATTTGGATGAGGCGGATTTTGCCATTTCCTTTGCCAGCGGAAAGGTGAAGATCGGTGCCATCGCCTTAATACCCATTCTTCTGAACGATGACACGATTGGTGTAGTAGAATTAGGTTCGCAAAAGAATTTCGATCAAGATCAACTCGATTACTTCGCCGAGAGCGGTCGCAACATTGGCATTGCCCTGAATGCTTCCAAAGGCCGCGAAAAAGAACAGCGCTTGCTGGAGGAAACGCAGGCACAGTCCGAAGAACTACAGGTGCAACATTCTGAACTAGAAAATCTGAACACAGAGTTGGAAGCCCAAACGCAAAAACTGCAAGCTTCGGAAGAGGAGCTGAAAGTGCAGCAGGAAGAACTGATGCAAACCAATACCGAACTCGAAGAGCGATCCAAATTGCTGGAAGAGAAAAACCATCTGATTGCCGAG
Source organism: Weeksellaceae bacterium (assembly GCA_022013695.1). Classification (GTDB taxonomy): domain Bacteria; phylum Bacteroidota; class Bacteroidia; order Flavobacteriales; family Weeksellaceae; genus Epilithonimonas. The sequence continues at coordinate 64,662 of JAKLPS010000009.1, read as the reverse complement.
CGAAATTCTGAAATACAGAAAAAAGCAGAGGAATTGGAGCTGAGTACCAAATACAAATCCGAATTTCTAGCCAATATGTCCCACGAATTGAGAACACCTCTCAACTCAATTTTACTGCTCTCCAGATTGATGGCAGAAAACTCGGATGACAATCTAAATGAAGACCAAATAGAATCGGCGAAGGTAATCCAAAGTTCCGGTACCAGCCTTCTTACTTTAATAGATGAAATTTTGGATCTCGCCAAAATAGAATCCGGAAAAATGTCTTTGGAATATGAAGACGTTGTGCTGGATCTCGTGGTAAAAGATCTCAAAAATCTGATGGTCCCTCTGGCAAAAAATAAGGGCATAGAATTCCACGTAAATATCGAAAATGACCTGCTGCCAAGCATCCAGACAGATCGTTTACGTCTCGATCAGGTACTTAGGAATCTATTGTCCAACGCTATAAAGTTCACAAGCGAAGGCAGCGTGGAACTAAATATCCGCCAAGATCCGGACAATGAGAACCAAATCATTTTCGCAGTCAAAGATACCGGAATTGGTATTCCTAAAGATAAGCAATTGCTGATCTTCGAAGCTTTTCAGCAGGCCGATGGCTCTACGCAACGCAAATATGGCGGAACAGGTTTGGGATTGTCCATCAGCCGCGAAATTGCAAAATTGCTTGGAGGCGAGCTCATACTTCACAGCGAAGTCAATGTTGGAAGCGAGTTCTCATTGATCATTCCAAAAGATGAAAAATCGAAATTAAATAAAATTGAGAAAAACGAAATCGTTCAAGTCCTTGCGGAAGCTGCCGAAGACGGCACAGACATCGCCGATGAGGATGAAAATGGTGTAGTGGTGCCTATTTATGATTCACAAATCCCAGAAGATGTAGAAGACGACCGCGATCAAATCTCAGAAGGAGATAAAGTGATCCTCATCGTCGAAGACGATACCAATTTTGCCAAAGCGCTGCTGAAATTTGCCCGTTTGCAAGGTTACAAAGGTATCGTTGTTGTACGCGGCGATTACGCACTGTCGGCCGCTCTTCAGTACCCGCCTGCTGCCATTTTGCTGGATGTGCAACTTCCCGTGAAAGACGGTTGGCAAGTGATGGACGAGCTCAAATCCAATCCCAAAACGAAACCGATCCCGGTGCATATCATGTCGGCCATGCAAGTGCGCAAAGAGAGCCTGATGAAAGGTGCCATAGACTTTATCAACAAGCCGATTGCCATGGATCAGATGAATGATGTTTTCAAAAAGATTGAGGAAGCGCTGCAAAAATCGCCTCAGAAAGTGCTCATCGTAGAAGAAAATGAGAAACATGCCAATGCCTTGTCTTATTTCCTAAGCAATTTCCACATCGCACTGTCCGTAGAAAATACGGTGGAAGATAGTGTCGCAGCCTTTACTTCCGGTGGTGCCGATTGTGTGATTTTAGATATCGGTGCCGACCGGCGAAATGGCTACAAGATTATCGAGTCCATCAAAGCTTATGAAGGATTGGAAAATTTGCCGATTATCATTTTTACAGAACGCAATTTATCCAAATCAGAAGAGTTGAAAATCAAGCAATATGCAGATTCTATTGTGGTGAAAACCGCTCATTCTTACCAAAGAATCTTAGACGAAGTGGGGCTTTTTCTCCATCTTGTCGAAGAAAAAAATAATTCTGTAGAAACCATCAGGAGCAAAACACTGGGATCGCTAACGGAAGTTTTGAGTGGCAAAAAGATCTTGGTGACAGATGATGACGTGCGAAACATCTTCTCGCTTTCCAAAGCTTTGGAGAAATATAAAGTAGAAGTGGTTTTGGCGATGGACGGTAAGCAAGCGCTGGAGCAGATCAAAGTAAATCCCGACATCGATGTAGTGCTGATGGACATGATGATGCCCGAGATGGACGGCTACGAAACCATCCAAGAGATCAGAAAAATGCCGGCGTACAAAAGGTTGCCCATCATCGCAGTTACTGCAAAATCAATGATTGGCGACCGGGACAAATGTTTGCAAGCTGGTGCGTCAGATTACATTACTAAGCCTGTAGATATAGATCAATTGCTATCTTTGTTGCGTGTCTGGTTATATGAAAATTAAAAAAAACTATTGAATTTTTTATGAGTAAAAAGATTTTAATCGTGGATGATGATCCCAACAATATTTTTGCCCTAAGACTAACCCTGAAAGCCCGAAAATATGAGCTTGAAAGTTGTATGATGGCAGACGAAGCCATCCAGATTTTAAAGGAAGATAAAGACTTCTGCGTCGTACTGATGGATATGATGATGCCCGAAATTGATGGGTACGAAGCCATCAAAATAATCCGCAACACGCCGGAAATAAAAGAAACGCCCATCATTGCCGTCACTGCGCAGGCCATGGAAGAAGATCGAATCAAGTGTCTGGAAGCGGGCGCCCAAGATTATATTAAAAAACCTATCGATGTAGATATGCTTATCTCCGCCATAGAAAAACACTGCTAATGCTGGAACCAAGTATCGTAAAAGATAAAGAGGTAGATCATTTGATAAAAAATATCTACGAATTTTACGGTTATGACTTTTCGATGTACAGTCGGGCATCTTTCACCAGAAGGATCAACCGGATATGTATGATGGACCGGTTTACCAGCTATGCAGAACTTCGCTATCAGGTGCTGAATGATTCAGACTATTTCAAACATTTTATAGAAGAGATCACGGTAAATGTCACCGAGATGTTTCGGGATCCTTTGTTCTTCAAATCCCTTCGGGACAAGGTTTTGCCACAGTTGGGCACCTTTCCGCTCATCCGAATTTGGGTGGCAGGTTGCTCTACGGGCGAAGAAGCTTATTCTATTGCCATCCTCTTGAAAGAGGCCGGCCTCTACCACAAATGCCTGATCTATGGAACAGACATCAATCCTACGGTTCTGGAGACCGCCAGAGCAGGCGTTTTCCCGATTCATCAAATGAAAACCTATTCCGAAAATTATATGCTTTCTGGGGGGGAAAAAGATTTTTCGTATTATTATACCGCCAATTATGACAGTGCAAGGTTTGATAAAAGTCTTCAAGAAAAATTGATTTTATCGACTCACAATTTGGTTTCAGACAGCTCTTTCAACAGTTTTCAATTGATTATCTGCCGCAATGTTCTTATTTATTTTGACAAGGAACTGCAGGAGCGGGTATTTGAACTGTTTGATGCCAGTCTGGAAAATTTCGGATATCTGGCCTTAGGCTCCAAAGAGACTTTGAGATTTTCAAATTTGAACAAATCCTATCATCAAATTGATGATCAAAAGATCTGGAAGAAAGCAGATCATTAAAGTATGGAAACCGAAGATCAAAAAACAGAGTTGGTAGTCATCGGCGGCTCGGCTGGTAGCCTGCAGGTGATTCTAGAAACCGTGAAGAATCTAAACGCGGATCTGGGATTTCCAATTGTCTTTGTGCTCCATCGCAAGGCGCAGGCCACCAGTATTCTGCCAAATCTCCTGCAACAGTTTGCGCAGATGCAGGTCATCGAGATCGAAGATAAAACAGAAATGCAAAAAAATAAGATTTACATCGTACCTTCGGACTATCATCTTCTCTTTGAAAATAAGCATACAGTTTCGCTAGACAGTTCAGAAAAAATGAATTATTCCAGACCCTCGATTGATGTCACTTTCCAATCTGCATCGCAAGTTTTTGGACCGAAACTGGTCGGAATTCTGCTTTCTGGTGCAAATTCTGATGGTGTCGAAGGGCTCAAATACATCAAAAAAAAGAGAGGAAAAGTCTGGATCCAGGATCCCGATACGGCCGATGTAGATTATATGCCCAGACAGGCCGTCAAAAATGTGGAATATGATCTGATTGTAAAACCGGAGAACCTGGCAAGATATATTAACCAATTGAAAAAAAACTAATTACAGATCTTATGAACAAAATTTTAATTTTTGACGATGACGCAAGTATTTTAGAAGTCATTAGTCTGATTTTTGAAGAAAATGGGTACAAGGTAGTGATTTCCGAAACGTCGCATGATATTATAGAAAAAGTTGCAAAGTCGCAGCCCGACGTGATTTTGATGGACAATTGGATCCCGAATATCGGTGGTGTAGAAGCTACAAAACTTCTCAAAAATCACGAAGAGTTCAAGGATATACCTGTAATCTATGTGACGGCTAATAATGATATTGCGGCATTGGCACAAAGCGCCGGCGCCGATGATTATGTGGGCAAACCTTTTAATTTGGAAGATCTAGAGGAGAAAGTGGCTTTTTATATGAAGAAATAATGATCGAACGAAAAGACTTTCTCGTTGGTCAAAACTCCAGCAACCGCTCTGCCAGGACTTTCCATTCTATTTTGGAAATTTGAAGCATTGCCCCAGCGGCCACCACTATATTTCTTATTTTACCAATGAAGTTGGCGTTTAGATTAGGCGTTTCGTTGCGACCGTAGATTCCGGTTTTGATGTATTTGTTTCCTCTGGCAATCTTGAACGTCGAAGAGGACTTTTCTGAATAGAAATGGGCAATATAATTGTTTTTAGGCTTTGCAGGGTCGTTTGTCGGCACGCATGTGATGATTATATTTTCGATTTCGTCATCATTTAAGAATTCATTTTGTGCGATGTTGATAATTTTAACCCAATCATAGCCATTGGACTGCAAGTTGCCCGGCCCGGGAATGTCTATCCGAATCAGATCATTTGCTTTAGGCCATCGCGTAAGATGATGAGCATCGGCATCAAATAGTTTAAAATCTGCAAAAGCCTGTCCGCAGTAGTCTGGCCATTCGTTGACAGAGAAAAATCTGGATTTTAATATGTCATAATTAGACGCCGTCTCTTCTCTATTTTCAAAGATTCGGCGGCTTTCGGTATCGTGAAAACTTCCTTTTTTATGTTCGGGGATTCCGGGTATAACTTTAGGTTGAGGTTTCATTTTAACTAAATTTTAATTATCATCATAAGCGGCATCAACAGGTTTGGACTGCGGAGATCCTTTCTCGCGTAACCAAATTGATAACAAAACAATAGCAGCTACGGCAAGGAACTCGCTTTGCCAATTTTGGAAAGATTCAAACCAAAACTGAGAATTAAACAAATAACTGTTCCAGGGCAAAGTTTCCAAATGCTTCTCCATCTGCTCCTCATTATAGTTGTTGAGACTTCCGATGAAATGGAAAAGAAAGCTGAGCAGGAATAAAACCAAAAAAGAAATCGACAAAGAATGTTGGTAAATAGACAGAATGACGCCACCTTTCTTCACCGGCCAAGGCGCGTTTCTGTGTGCAACAGGATCTCTGTCTACCTCTTCCTTTCCGCTAAGTGATTTTGATTCTGCAGAACCTTTTTGCCTCAGAGAGACGGTAAAAATAACGTACATTCCCATCTGCAGAAATTCGCTTTCCCAGTTTTCGAAGGTGGCCTGCATAAAATGGGGACTGCCGAGATACTGAACATAGCTAAGTGCCGGCAAATGGACTTCTGCAAGTTCATTATTTTTGACATGCCATCCTGTGAACGATTGGAAGCTTAGAAATAATAAAAATAAACCGATAATTACAATGCTAAGACCGTTCCGGTAAAAGAAATTATGCTGGTTTGTCGCCATTCTCTTGGTTTTTTTCTATGTTTTTTTGCGAAAAGTTTTCGTAACGAACATGCAATTTGTCCAGTTCCTCTTCGGTCAGATCCTCGATATCAATGATTTTGTTTCTGGCATTCTCGTGGGCAGCCAGCAACTCATTCAGTTTGATCTGGATGGCTTTGGAGTCTTTGTTTTGCGCTTTTTGGATAAGGAAAACCATTAAAAATGTAATAATTGTTGTGCCGGTGTTGATCACCATTTGCCATTCCTCCGAATAATTAAAAATAGGACCCGAAATAGCCCAGATAATGACCAAAAGGCTAGCACCAATGAAGGCGCCGGCACTTCCCGTGAACCACACGCTCCAGTCCGCAAAACGGTCGAACAGATTTTCTCGATTTTTCATAATTTATAGAGCTTGTTAGAGAAAAAGAAATTCCGGATAAACCGGAATTTCAAAGAATGAATCTTAAAGCGCTTTGGAATTAAGATTAGTGTCTGCAATGCCAGTTAGCGTTTCGTCACATTTCTTTTCCTCACCCAAGGTTTCCATTAGATTCTGCAAACATTTTTTCTCCTTAAGAACTTTTGCGAAAGCTGCTAATGTACCGTAAGTAGCGATCTCATAATGTTCTACCTTTTGGGACGCCGCAATAATACCTGCATCGCGTACCCTGCCTGGCTCTGTTTCTTCTATGATGCTTGTGCCTTCCTCCAAGAGGCCTTGCATAGCATCACATTTTTTTGCTTGGGCTTTTTTTCCTATTGCCGAGAAGCAATTTTCCAGTCTCACAACGTGGTTTTTGGTCTCCTCTAAGTGCGAGCTGATGGCAGTTTTTAGCTGTTCGTCTGTGGCATTTTTATGCATTTTAGGAAGCGCTTTTACAAGTGCCTTTTCTGCCCAATAGATGTCTTTCAGGCTGTCTTCGAAGAGATCTTTCAATTCTTTAGCTGCATCTTTTTTTGCTGGCGTTTTCTTTGCCGACGCCGTCTTTGCAGGAGTTGCTGTGCTTTTTGCAATAGCTGGCTTTTTAGTTGCTGCTGTCTTAGGAGCAGTCTGAGTTTTAGTTGGCATAATAATATTTTTTTTGATTAGTTGTGATGCTACTTTCAACTTGTGTGCCAAATTTTATCCTAAATAATCAGTCCATCGTCTAAAAAAAGATATCCAACAAATAGATCTTTAGATATTGCCAAAAGCATTATTTTTCAGAATAGTAGAAACCAATTAATTGTACTACCTTTGTTTTAGTATTTATCATTTGTGAAGCTGCTGAAATTTAGATTATAGTTCAATTGCCATTCGTTTCACAAAAAATTTTTGCTGCAATGATGGCTTGCAGCAAATTATTACTCAATTTTATGGATGCAATAGCACTAAATTTACCAACAGATTCCTTTTCAGATTTTCTGGATCGTTTCACCACATCGATCTCGTCTCTCTTTCAGAGGGAAAATATAGATCAGCTCAGTCTTTCGCGAGGTTTGCCGCCCAACGTGTGGAAAGAGATTTTCAATTTGAAACCTTTATCGGTGGCCATTCCCAAAGAGTTCGGCGGGAGAGGCGTGAAAGTCAAAGAATGTCTCGGACTTTTGTCCGCTGCGTCTTACCAGTCGCTACCTTTGTCATTGACGTTTGGGATCAATATTGCTCTTTTCTTGGAACCTTTGGCCAAATATGGTAATCAATTAATCAAAGGCGACATTTTCAAACATTTTCTTGATTATGGTGCTATGGGTGGGTTGATGATTACAGAGCCCGACTATGGAAGTGACGCTTTGAGTATGCGGACGCAAAACGAATTGAAAGATGACCGCTACCACGTGAAAGGAACAAAACACTGGCAAGGCCTTACTGGACTGGCCAATTACTGGTTGATCACTTCCAGACACATGAACGCCGACGGTAACCTTGGTCGCGATGTCGATTTTTTCATAGCCGATACCCATCAGCCCGATCAAAATATCGAAGTTTTGGAATATTATGATAATGCAGGTTTGTATATGATTCCTTATGGACTCAACAAAGTGGACATCAAAGTGCCACAGGAAAACAAATTGATTCCGGAATCTACAGGACTCAAACTGATGTTGGATATGCTGCACCGAAGCCGATTCCAGTTCCCGGGAATGGGAATGGGCTTTCTAAAACGAATGATGGACGAGGCTATGACGCATTGCAAAGAAAGAATCGTGGGTGCCTCCAATCTTTTTGCTTTGGATCAAGTCCAGTTTCAATTGGCGAAAATGCAGTCGTTCTTTACCTTATGCTCCGCAATGTGCGCAAAGAGTTGCAAAGTAAGCGGCATCGATTACGATGTCTCGGGCAGCGGCGTTCATGCCAACAGTATGAAAGCCTTGGTAACGGATATGATGCACGAATCTGCCCAGATGCTCGTCCAATTGTCGGGTGGGAAAGGCTACAGATTGAGCCACATCGGCGGGCGCGGCATTATGGACAGCCGCCCGTTCCAGATTTTCGAAGGTTCCAACGAAATGCTTTATACGCAGATCTCGGAAGGAATTTTAAAGGATATGAAGAAGAAAAAAACAGAGAACTTCGGAGAATATCTTTCGCTTAATGAGCTGACTGCAAATGCTGCAAAAGTATACAAAAAAGAATTTCATTTTAATATCGGCAGCCCTATTTCCCAGCGAAAAATGATAGACCTGGGGAAAATAGTTGCAAGAGTTATCACAGTAAATGACCTTTTGGAGCTTAATAATGAAGGCTTTAGCCAACAACTGACGGATAATTCTATCGAAATGGTGAGGCAAGAGATCGTGATGCTATTGGCATCGCTGGAGCATCATAAAGACATCAGCGCCCTATGCGAGATTGGTGAGAATGCCGATTGGATGATGTTCGCTTAATCAATTGATTACAAAAATATAACGACGATTACAGGCGGTCTTTTGAAGTCTTTGTATTAATAATTTTTTAAAAATCTAGGAAATGAGTGTAAAATTATAAATCAAATATTTGGAAATGTGAAAGTTTCATAAAATTGTTGTATATTTGCATTATAATTTATAAAAAAAGAGGTAGCTGCCTTGCTTTTTCTGTCACAGTTTAGAATTCACATTTTTCTCTTCCCAGTTTTGTTTGCAGTACCATCCTCTAAATTTTAATTGTCAAATTGTAATTATTTTGGATCTTATTTTTAAATTATAAAAAAAAGTAACGCCTTGGAAAAGCGTTGTGATTATCAAAACAAAATATTAATATAATACGTCAATAATTTATGGCAGATTCTTTCTCCAAAAAAGAAAATTTCAAGAAAAAAATCGCAAAACAAAAAGAAAAGGCTATCCGTCGGGAAGAGCGCAAAACCAATAATGACAAAGGCAAGGAAGCAGAGTTTATGTATGTGGATGCCTACGGAAGATTGACCGCAACACCGCCGGAAGAACGGGTGGAAGTAAACTTAGACGATATACAACTGGGGGCAGCGCCAATAGAAGCGGAACAAGCTGTGAAAACGGGAATCGTGACTTTCTTCAGCGAAAAAGGCTACGGCTTCATAACGGAGGATGGCAACAAGGAAAATGTTTTCTTCCACAGCAACAATTGTGTGCATCTTGTTAAAAAAGGAAACAAAGTTTCTTTCGAAAAAGAAAGGTCGCCCAAAGGTTACTCCGCTATCAATATTCAACTTATCAAATAGATAATAATAACAACAATTTTTTAACACCATTACAATGCAAGAAGGCACAGTAAAATTTTTCAACGAAACAAAAGGTTTCGGATTTATTTCTCCATCAGCTGGAGGAGACGACATCTTTGTACACTCATCAGGATTAGTTAGCAGAAACATTCGCGAGAATGATAAAGTAACTTTTGAAGTACAAAAAGGACAAAAAGGATTAAACGCAGTGAATGTAAAACTCGCGTAAGCATAAAAGTTTTTCCTATTGTGAAATTGTAAGCTCCATTTTTTGGAGCTTATTTTTTTTTGAAATCTTAGCAATTATGGCTTCATTTTGGTTGAAGTGAAAACTGTGATGACCAAACGTAAATACCGCGCCGACTTAGATCTTTTGACTGCGAAAGAACTGAAACTTCTTAATGAAGCCTGCAAGGCTATTGAAAAATTTGTCAAGAAATCTCCCGAAATTAATAAACAAAATCTTGCCACAAGGGATGCACACGCCACCAGTTATGCTTTTGTAAAAGGACGTTTCCAACTTTATAATTCTTTTGAGGAGAAAGAAATATTTCCGGCAAAAAATTTAGATTGTCTCATCCGGATTTCGAATGCCCATATGAAAATTGTCAGGCCAAACAGAACGGTGCCTGCGTACGGATTTTCGGTGAAATTAAGTGAAAAGGACACCACGATTGCAAATTTTCCCTTGGTCAATTTTCCGCTTTTCCCCATCGTGGATGTCAGCCGTTTCCTCCAATTATTCATCTCGATAAACAATTATTTCTCTGAAGCGGCTTTCCGGAAATTTTGGAATTTGTTCAAGATCCTTCAAAATTTCCTCTATATTATTCCTGATACTCTTAATGTTTCCTTTCAAAGTCAAGTGATAAGATTTTTGAGACAGTGGAGAAATTTTATTTTATCATTTGATTATCATTCTATTGGCGTGTACAGAATGGGCGACAACTTAATTAAACTTCGCTTGGTTCCGATCCATATTCCCAAAAAATATCAAGATAATAAAATCGATCTTTCCATTGAGAGCTATCTGCGCGAGCACAAGATCTATGAAGCTGAATTGCAAGCCCAATATTGCTATGACGAAAAATATCAGCCGGTAAATTTTTTGAATAAAATGTGGAAAAAATCTGAATATGTGCCAGTTGGGAAAATCATCATCACAGAATTTTTGAATAAAAATGATCTCGCGCTGGAAGCTCTTTCTTTTAATCCGTTTGACAACATTGCAGCATTGCAGCCGGTAGGGAAGCTGCAAAGATTACGCGATGCTGCTTACAAAACGTCCTTAGAGACCAGGAATAAGATTAATAAAAGCTAAAAATGGACGAAAAAATACTCGGAATCATTGCCGGCGTTCTCACCTCCGTCGCGATGATGCCACAGCTGATAAAGGTTCTGCGTGAAAAAAAAGCAGAAGACGTTTCCATAGTGATGTTGCTGGTGCTCATCGTCGGTTTGTCCCTTTGGGTTTGGTATGGTATTTTGAGAGATGATCTGCCAATTATCCTTGCCAACGGCTTTTCTGTTCTGGTAAATCTTACGTTGTTGATTAGCTGTTTAATATTTAAACGCAAGACTTAAATCTCATAAATTTCCGAATCCGTAAACACAAAGTAAAGTCCTTTTTTAGGAATATTTTTGGTGTCTAAACCCGTAAACTCGCTGAAAGCTGGTAACAGCAGTTGCTTCGAAGTCAGTGCAAAACACGGCAGTTTTATTTTTTTCACAGAAGAATTAATCACAAATCCCGGATGAATATGCCCGGTAATCTGAAATTTTGGGTTGGAACGGTCAAAATCGTGAACAAAAGCAATGTCTCCGATTTCTAAGGAAGCACTGCGTGAATCCAAACATAATTTCTTCTCCAAAGTTTTCGAAATTCTGTCGTGATTGCCTTCTATCAGACAAAATTGGATGTCCGAATATTGATTTTTCCATTCGCAAAATTCCTCTACATCCGAGTTATCGCCGGCGTGCAGCAAATCTCCCACGATAATGAATTGTTTCGGCAGGAAATATTCAATCAAAATCGATAGACGCTCCAGATCATTTTTCATAATATGACTCGCCAAAGCAATCCCATTCTTGCGAAAATGCGCCGTTTTCCCGATATGTAAATCTGAAAATATCAACGCCTTTTCCTTTGCCCAAAATAAGGCGCGTTGATTGGTTAGCGTGAAAGTTTGGTTTTGAATTGTTATGTTTTTTGTAGCGATGTTCATTGGAAGTTGAAAATTGATTTTAATTGATAAGATTACAAATCAATTTTATCATTAGTTCTTTTTCGTTAGGATTACTTTGAGCGACAAGCAATGCCAAAGCTATTAAAGCATTATCATTGATTTTACTTTCGCCATTGTTTTTCAAAAGATGTTTGTTCTTCTCAAGAAACCAAACGAAAAGAAATGCGCCAATTCTCTTGTTGCCATCAGAAAATGGATGATTTTTAATGACGAAATAGAGTAGATGCGAAGCTTGTTCTTCAATCGTCGGATACAAATAATTGCTATCAAAAGTCTGAACCACAGATTGTAAAATTCCTGAAAATGTCTCGTCTTTTTGATTTCCAAATAATTCCGTTGCTTCCTTTTTTTGAATTAATTGATTCTTTAATTCTTTGATAGCGAACAAGGCTTCATTATAATCAATTTCATAAGTGATGTTTTCTTCTAAATGATTTAATTCCAGCCGATTGCTGTCAAATTGATTAAGTAGAATAAAACTTTTGGTATAGTTGGCTAGAATATCTAAAAGACCTTTTGCCTCATTATTTTGGATTTCGTTTTTAGAAATAATTTCAATTAGTTGATTGAGTTCTTCCAATCTTTTTTGATTTAAAGAATATCCTTGAATCAAATATTCCTTTAAACGATTGGTTGCCCAAATCCTGAATTGCGTTCCCTGAACGGAGTTGACACGATAACCTATGGAGATGATGGCATCAAGATTATAAAATTCGATTTCTCTTTTGATATTTCTTTCACCTTCTTTTTGAACTGTTGCATTTTTTGCAACAGTTGATTTCATTTCTAATTCGCCTTCTTTATAAATATTGCGTATGTGTCGGGAAATCACGGATTTATCACGACCAAAAAGTTCAGAAATTTGATTTAAAGAAAGCCAGACGGTTTCGGCGTCAAATCTCACTTCGATTTGAGTTTCGCCGTTGGAAGACTGATAAAGTTCAATAATGCTCACATTTCAAAGATAATGAAATTTGAAATTACATCTTACGTGACTGCTGAATCAATTTCTGAATTCTCGCATCTAGATTCTCACTCGTCAATGTCTGCCTCAAACTATCAACTTTTATAGGGAAACTCAATGGTGTAAATGAATTGGCAAATTTCAGAATAATTTTAGATTTTTCTATTCGCGCAAAAGCTTCTACCAATCGCTGTTCCTGAAGTTGCATATTAAAAACTTCCGTGTACGCCTGCCTCACGAGAAAATGATTGGGATCATAATCTTCCAGAACTTTGAAAATCAATCCTGCCGAACTTTGCAATGCTTTATTGGAACGTTGCTGTCCGGGAAAATTCTGAACCACCATTCCGGAAATCACGGCAATATCTCTGAATTTTCGCCGAGCCATTTCTGCGGAATTGATACTCGAAATCACATCAATCATCAGATTATGTCTGCTCAGAATTTGATGTAAATTATCCTCATTCAGCGGAATTTCTTTGTCGCTGAACAGTTCAAAACCATAATCGTTCATCGCCATCGAAAAGGAAATAGGAGACAATTTTGAAATCCGATAGGCAATCAAAGCGGCCATCACTTCGTGTACCAATCGCCCTTCGAAGGGATACATAAACAGATGATAACCTTCACGATTCTTAATCAATTCCACCAAAAATTCGTCCTCTTTTGGGATGTGCGACCGCTCTTCTTGATTCGCCAAAAGCGGATGCAGAAATTTTAGCTCCTGCTCAGAAGCTTTGGGATTGAGCGCTCCCGACAATTTTTCTCTCAAAAAATGGCCGAGATTGGAACTCAGCGGCAACCTGCCTCCTAAATAACTTGGCGCGAAAGCTTTTCCCTTGGACAATCGCACGTATACGGTCATATCTTTCACAATCGCCACTTCCAAAACCCGACCGGCCAAAATGAATTTTTCATCTTTTTTAAGTCTCGAAATAAAATATTCCTCAACCATTCCAACGTAACCCCCGGAAAGGAATTTCACTTTCAGCATCGCATCACTGACGATGGCGCCCATATTCATACGGTGCAGCATTGCAATTTTTCGGGAGGTCACTTGGTGCAAACCGTCTTCCATCACGACAACTTTGTGATATTCTGCATAGTTTTTCAACGCACTTCCGCCAATCGTGAGAAAATCGATTATCGCTTTCCATTCTTCATCGCGGATCTCCTGAAAAGTATAGACTTTTTTGATTCTTTCAAAGACCTCAGCCGGATAAAAACCATCGCCAACCGCCAATGTCATCAGAAATTGAATCAACACATCAAAGCATAAAACTTGCGGTTCGCGGGGCTCTACAACTTTTTGTTTTACCGCTTCTTTCAAGGCTGCAACTTCTATCAGCTCCAAAGAATGGGTCGGAACGCAGTAGATTTTCGAGGTTTCAAAAGGGGAGTGGCCGCTTCGCCCGGCGCGTTGCAGAAATCTCGCAACGCCTTTCGCAGAGCCGATTTGAATGACGGTGTCCACCGGTTTAAAATCAATTCCCAAATCCAAAGATGATGTAGAAACCACGGCTTTCAGTTTTCCGGAACTCAAGTTTTCTTCAATCCAAATTCTCAGATGCGCATCAATCGAACTATGGTGAATAGCGATTTGTCCGGCAAAATCGGGATGCGCATTCAGCAGCAGCTGGTACCACATTTCGCTTTGACTTCTAGTATTGGTAAAAACGATGGTCGATTTGGATTCCAGAATAATCGGAACCACTTTATCCGCTAATTTCTGCCCAAGATGTCCGGCCCAAGGCAAAATTTCAACTTCATCCGGAAAAACCGAAATGATATCGATTTTTTTGTGTTCTTTGGCGGTAATTTTTGTTTTTTTAATGTCGTATGGAATTAAAACTTCCAGTGCTTCATCGAGATTCCCGATAGTTGCCGTAATTCCCCAGATTTTGAGTTTCGGAACATAATGTAAAAGTTGAGAAATTCCCAATTCTACCATCACACCGCGCTTGGAACCCAACAACTCGTGCCATTCATCAACGGCAACACAATGCATATTTGAAAAAAAATGCCGATGATTTTTTTGAGCCAAGAGCAAATGCAAACTTTCGGGCGTGACCACAAGAATCTCCGGCATATTTTTGACCTGTTGCTGCCGTACTTTCGGGTCGGTGTCGCCATTTCTTACGCCAACTTCCCAATCCACACCAATCTCATCAATGGCTTCCTGCATTGCCTTAGCGATGTCTTTTGAAAGTGAACGCAACGGCGTAATCCAAATCATTTTCAGCCCTTTTTTATACTTGTCGGGATAGGTCCGAAAATCCGAAATCAAAGCTAAAAATACCGAAAAGGTTTTCCCAAAACCGGTCGGAGCAACTACCATTCCGCTGTAGCCACTGGCAAATTTCTTCCAAGTATCAACCTGAAATTTGAATGGCGAATTCCCTTTTTCCATCATCCAGTTTTGAATGATTTGAAAGCCTTCGGTATTTTCGTAGTTGCTCAAATTCTGTTTTATTTTATTGAAACGCAAAGAGTGCGAAGATTTTTTGATATTTTCCTGCATATTTTTTGTTCGCAAAGGCGTTTCACTCCGCTAAGAAATGTTTCTGTCATTTGCTGAACGCAGTGCCTTTGCGAACGAAAATGTTTTCAAAAATTTAAGTTAAAACCTTGCGAATATGGCGTTTAATAAATTTACTGTATCAGTTTCTTAATCTCTTCAATATCATCGATATCATTCACGGTTTTGTCTTTTCGCCATCTTAAAATCCTTGGAAAACGCAATGCGACACCGCTTTTGTGACGGTTGCTGAAACCAATTCCTTCAAATGCAATTTCGAAAACCAATTCCGGTTTCACGGTACGAACAGGGCCAAATTTCTCAATCGCATTTTTATTCACAAACCGGCTGACTTCCATAATTTCCTTGTCGGTCAATCCGGAATAAGCTTTGGCAATGGTAACCAAATTGTCACCACTTTTGACGGCAAAACTGTAATCGGTGTAGTAGGCGCTCCGTCTTCCGCTGCCTTTTTGAGCGTAAATGAGAACGGCGTCAATCGTTAACGGATTGATTTTCCATTTCCACCAATCGCCTTTTTTTCGTCCGGAATGATAATGCGAATTTTTCTGCTTCAGCATCAATCCTTCACTGTTGATTTCCCTGGAATTTTCTCGGATTGAATCTAATTGGCTCCAGTCATCAAAATCAATAACCGGAGAAATTTTGATATTTTCAGGCGTTTCATTCAGCAATAATTCCTCCAGCATCGCTCTTCTGGCTGAAATGGGTTTTTCCCGTAAATCATTTCCTTCTAGTTCCAAAATATCATACGCAAATACTTCAATCGGAATCTCGGCAAGCATCTTTTTGCTTATATTTTTACGGTTCAAACGTTTTTGTAATTCATTAAAAATCAAAACTTTACTTTCCTTTACTGCAAGTATTTCTCCATCTATTACAAAATTGCCCTTCATCGATTTTACGATATTTGCAATTTCGGGAAACTGTTCCGTCACCAATTCTTCGCCCCGAGACCAGATGAACACTTCGTCATTTCGCCTGATAATTTGTCCGCGGATTCCGTCCCACTTGTATTCGATCAGCCATTCTTCGGGGTTTCCCAGATGCTCCAATTCTTTTTCTAAAGGGTATGCGAGGCAAAAAGGGTAGGGTTTTGAGTTGTCTGGGTTGATGTTTTGCGCAGAAATCAGTTCTTGAAATGAAACTTCGCCGGGTTGCCATTTTCCCATCAAACTATGCATCAGCGTGCTGGCTTCTTGACCTGAAAATTTCATTAAAGAATTAATCAAAGTCTTTGAAGAAACGCCAATTCTGAAACTTCCGCCCAATAATTTATTGAAAATCAATCGTTCGGTATAGTCCAAACCATTCCAAGAATTGAGAACGAATTCTTTTTTTTCAGCTTCGGTTTTGGTTTTCAGTCGCATGATTTCGTTCATCCATTCGGATAAGGTTTTTTCTATTTTTTCTTTTGGTGGCGGAAGAATCAGCGATAAAGTTTCTCCCAGGTCGCCTACTGAGGAATAGCTTTCCTGAAACAGCCAAAAAGGCAATTGGGTAATTTCCAATGCCCATTCTTTCATAAGATTGGTGTTCACATTTCGTCTGGGTCTTTTGCCCGTAAACAGAGCGATAAACCACAATTTGTCATCATCCGGCGCCCGCTCTAAATAGTCGACGATGGCCTCTATTTTAGCATTGGTTTTGTTGCTGCTCTCGAGGGCGTTGATGAGCTCTGCAAACTGTCTCATACTTCCGTGTCTTCTATGGTTTCTTTTTCAACGACTTCTTCATCATCCTCGCCGTACGAGGTCTCTACAACATCAGATTTTATCCCGATTTCGTTTAAATATTTAGAAAAAACCTCGGTTTGTCCGTGCGTCACGTGAACGATTTCGGCTTCGGTACTTTTGATGACTTGTAGCAAGCCTTTCCAGTCGGCGTGATCGCTCATCGGAAATCCCGCATCGGCGCTTCGCCATCTTCTGGCACCGCGAACTTGCATCCATCCGGAACAGATTGCGGTGGCCGCATCCGGGATTTTTTTAATGATATTGCTGTCCAACAAAGCAGGCGGAACAATGACAATGTCGCCTGCGACGTGTTTGATACTTTCCCTAAAATCGGGAACTTCATAATCTGGAAGTATAATCCCGACTTCTTCAAAAGCTTTGTTGAGTTTGGCAATAGAGTAGTGAACGTGGATCTTTCCCATCCCTTCGATGGCTTTCATAATCCGTTGCGCTTTCCCCAAAGAATACCCGATGAAAACCGACGTTTTTTGATTTTCCTGATTCCTTACAACCCAATTCTGAAGTTTTTTATTCAAATCCGAAATTTCCAGCCAATTGTAAATCGGCAATCCGAACGTGCTTTCTGTCACAAATTCATTGCATTTCACCAGTTCAAAAGGGGAACTCAAACCATCCTCCTGAACTTTGTAATCTCCTGAGACCACGCTCACATAGCCCTTATATTCCAAACGAACCTGAGCGGACCCAATAATATGACCGGCCGGATGCATCGAAAGTTTGACGCCATTAATGACCAAAACTTCGCCATAATGCAAAGTCTGGCATTCAATATCGGGAGCAATTCTTTGAAGTAAAATAGGTTTTGTGAAATGGTG
Organism: Weeksellaceae bacterium; assembly: GCA_022013695.1. Lineage (GTDB taxonomy): Bacteria > Bacteroidota > Bacteroidia > Flavobacteriales > Weeksellaceae > Epilithonimonas. Next base: position 47,116 of record JAKLPS010000009.1, on the reverse strand, counting down.
GCAAAGGTATTTCTTCATTCCCCATCGTGCGTGATCGGCGTGTCCGTGCGTAATCACCGCATAATCTACCGGCCGCCAAGGATCGATATAAAAATTCCCTTGCGGACAGTAGATTCCTTTGTTTGTAAATGTAATAAGTTTCAATTGGCGCTGGTTGTAATTTTATCCGTTGACGATTTCGCCGCCGTTCGGATGAAGAACTTGACCACTGATAAAACTCGAATCTTGACTGGCCAAGAAAAGAAAACTGGGAGCCACTTCGTTGGGCATCCCCGCCCGTTTCATAGGAGAATCACTTCCGAATTCCGAATTCTTTTTGGGCTCGAAGGATGAAGCAATCAGGGGAGTCCAGATGGGACCCGGCGCTACAGCATTGACACGGATACCCTTGTCCATTAGATTGGTAGACAAACTTCTCGTAAAGGAAACAATGGCGCCTTTCGTGGCAGCATAATCAATCAGTTCTGGACTTCCTCTGTAGGCTGTGACCGATGCGGTATTAATAATGCAACTGCCCTTTTTCAGATGTTTTAACGCATATTTAGTCGTCCAGAAATAGGAAAAGAAATTATTCTGAAAGACTCTTACCAATTGGTCGGTTGATATGTCCTCTATCGATTTTGCTTCCCAATGCAGGGCGGCATTATTGACTAGAATATCAATTTTGCCAAAGCTTGCGATAGTCTGATCGACAACTTTTTTGCATTGGTTTTCTTTGGAAAGATCTGCTTTGATTATTTTGCATTTTACATTGTAAGACTCGACCTTATTTTTGGTTTCTTTGGCATCTTCGGTTGCGCTGAGATAGGCGATGACTACGTCTGCACCTTCCTTTGCGAAAAGGAGCGCTACTGCTTTTCCGATTCCGCTGTCTCCACCTGTGATGATGGCTACCTTATTTTTTAATTTTCCGCCGTCAGGATAATCGATAGGATCCGTGTCGGGTATTGGATTCATCTTTTTTTCCAAGCCGGGGCGTTGCTGCTGCTGTGGAGGTCTTATTTTCTCCTTGTTTTGTTTTTGCATCTTCTGCTACTTTGAGTTAGCAATTACAAATAATGTGCTAAACCCTTTCTGCGGATTACGGAATGGAAATTGTAAAACTTTGTGATGATGGAATGTTTATTGTTAAGAAAATTTAATAAATGCGCTAATCGCTAAGGATAGAATATAAAAATTCGTTTATGAGAGCAATTTGGAACGGTGCCGTGGGATTCGGACTGGTTAATATTCCCATTAAACTGTATTCGGCAACAGATTCCAGCACATTAGATTTGGATATGCTGGACAGCAAGGATTTGAGCAATATCAAGTTTAAAAGAATCAACGAGAAAACCGGAAAAGAAGTGGCTTGGGAAAACATCGTCCGCGGTTACAAGATAGAAGACAAATACATCGTCCTGGATGACGACGATTTCGCGGCAGCAAGTCCGGAAAAGTCAAAAATTCTTAGCATTTCGCAGTTTGTGAAGGAGGACGAGGTCGACCCGGCACTTTTTGAAACACCATATTATCTGGAACCGCAGAAAAATGGCGAAGCCGCCTATAAATTATTGTTAAAAGCCTTGATTAAAACCAAAATGGCAGGCATAGGTTCATTTATACTGCGAGATAGAGAATTGCTTTGTCTGATACGCCCTTACGAGGAGAAAATTCTGATGGTCAACAGAATGCGCTATCCCGAAGAGATGAGAAGCTATGAAGATCTCAAAATACCTGCGGGAAGTCCGCCTAAACCCGAGGAGCTCAAAATGGCGGAAGCCCTAATCAAATCGTTAGCGAGCCCGTTCGATCCGTCTAAATATAAAGACACTTATAACGGTGATTTGCTAAAAATCATAGAGCAAAAAGCTAAAGGCAAAAAGGTAAAACTGCCGGAAGCAAAAGAGCCTGAAGGCAAAGCCACCGATCTAATGGCAATGCTGAAAGCCAGTCTGGAAAAAGGAAAAAAGAAAGTGGGATAAAATCATTAATAATTTTCAATTAATAATTACGAAATGGCACTTGAAGATTACCATAAAAAAAGAAATTTCGAAGAAACTTCTGAACCCAGCGGAAAGGAAAAAGCAAGCAGCAAGCAACTGAAATTTGTGATTCAGCGGCACGCAGCTACAAGATTGCATTATGATTTTCGCTTGGAAATGGATGGTGTTCTGAAGAGCTGGGCCGTCCCGAAAGGGCCTTCTATGAATCCTGCAGACAAGCGTTTGGCAATGATGGTGGAAGATCATCCGTACGATTACAGAACCTTCGAAGGATCTATCCCCGAAGGAAATTACGGTGCTGGCGAAGTAGAAATCTGGGACGAAGGAACCTATGAACCGATTGAAAAGATAAAAGGAAAAACAGATGATCTCGTGATGCGTGCCGAATTGCACCAAAATTCTCTCAAATTCATCCTGCATGGCAAAAAACTCAAAGGAGAATTTGCCTTAGTAAAAATCAAAAATCCAAAAGATGATAATGCCTGGTTGCTCATCAAGCATAAGGACGATTTTGCCGTTTCTGAAGAATATGACGCGGAAAATCATACTTCCAAAAATTCAAAAGTAACGGCTTATCTCAACAAAAAGGAAAGTAAAAAAAAAACGCCGCCTCCGAAATTGTAAAGCATTTTAAAAATTATACTCCGGCACTTTCGGGAGAACGAAAACTGCCCGAATTCATAAAACCGATGCTTTGCAAGACGACCGATAAAGCCTTCGACGATCCGGAATGGGCATTCGAAATCAAATGGGACGGATACAGAGCCATTGCGGACTTGCGCCACGAAGAAATGCGTCTCTATTCCCGAAATGGTCTCGACTTTTCTCAAAAATTTAAAAAAGTAACCCAAGCACTTAAGATTCAAGAGCATGAGATGGTTTTGGACGGGGAAATTGTTGCTTATGACGATAAAGGCAAACCCAATTTCCAATGGCTCCAACAGATTGGAGACAATCCCAATCTGGTTTTGATCTATCAAGTGTTTGATCTGCTTTGGCTCAATGGTCATTCTACCGAAGAACTCAGCTATCTTCAGCGGAGAGAATTACTAAAAGATGCCCTGATTCAAAATGAAATCATCCAATTCTCCGATCATATTCTGGAAAATGGCAAAGAGTTTTTCAACGCCGCGACCGAAATGGGTCTCGAAGGAATCGTGGCCAAAAAAATAGACAGCATCTACAAGGAAAACCTCCGCAGTTCCGAATGGCTCAAGATCAAGAATAATCAGACCGATGAAGCCATCATCTGTGGCTTTACTGAACCGAAAGGCTCCAGAAGCAAATTCGGATCCCTCATTCTCGGTAAATATGTGGACGGAGAAATCGTGTTTTGTGGTCACATCGGCACGGGCTTCGATGACCAAAGTCTTACAGAACTTCACGCCCTGATGAAACCCTTGATTACTGATAAATCCGCTTTTAAAATTACGCCGAAAACCAATGCCAAAGCGACTTGGATAAAACCAGAGCTGGTTGCAGAAATCAAATTTACCGAAATTACGAAAGACCATATTTACCGTCATCCGGTTTTCCTGCGACTTCGTGATGATGTGAAGCCTGAAGATGTAGAATTCAATTCAGAAAATCAAGAAAAAATAGAAATCGTGAAAACATCAGAACCCAAAAAAAGAACATCCAAAAACGATGTCATTAAAAAAATAGGAAAACAAGAACTGAAACTGACCAACAGAAACAAGATTTATTTCCCGAAAGATGAGGTCACCAAAGGCGATGTCATCGATTATTACCAGAGCATTTCAAAATATATCTTGCCCCATCTGAAGGACCGTCCGCAATCTATGAACCGATTTCCCAACGGAATCGATGGTTTGAGTTTCTATCAAAAAGATGCGGCAGACGAGACTCCGGAATGGATAAAAATAGAAAAAGTATTTTCGGAAAGTAGCGATAAGTACATCAATTATATCATCTGCAATGATAAAGAGACGATGGCGTATCTCAACAATCTGGGCTGTATCGAACTGAATGTCTGGACGAGCCGCTTGCCCAAAGCTGATTTTCCGGATTATCTCGTTTTGGATCTTGATCCGTCGGAAAAAAACGGTTTCGAAGATGTGGTCGAGACGGCTCACGCAGTGAAAGAAGTTTTGGATTTGGCGGGAATCGGCGGTATTCCCAAAACCTCCGGAAGCACCGGAATTCATATTTATATTCCGATGGGCGCAAAGTACAGCTACGATCAGGTCAAAGATTTTGGGCATTTATTAATGCAAATCGTGCAGCAGAAATTGCCCGATTTGACCACTTTAGAACGCAGCCTTCAGAAGCGGGATAAGAATAAAATCTATCTGGATTATTTGCAGAATAGGCGCGGACAAACCTTAGCCAGCGTTTACAGCCTTCGTCCCAAGGACGGCGCGCCGGTATCGATGCCTTTAGAGTGGTCCGAAATTGGAGCCGGACTAAAACCCACCGATTTTAATATTCATAATGCTTTGGAACGTCTGGAGCAAACAGGAGATCTCTTCAAGCCAGTTTTGGGAAAAGGGATTGATATGTTGAAAGCGATCAAAAAATTAGAAAAGTAACGATATTAAGCAAAAAAAATCCCATTCAATAAGGCATCGAATGGGATTTCTGTTTGGGTTAAATCCTAGTGGTATGTGATTTTTCCACCAGCAATCTTTTTATCATTTTTAGTTTTTGGCTTTCCGTAAATATGGATAGCACCGCCGGCTCTCGTGGTAGCAGTTACCGATTCTGTGGCGTTGACATAAGCTTCTCCGCCAGCATTGGTGGTCACGGTCGTGATTTTTGTAAGGAGACTTTTACCATCAAATTTTCCGCCTGTGTTAACAACGATGGACTGAGAATCTGAGTTTCCGGCCAGCTTCAAAACTGCGCCTGTATTCACTTTTCCGTCAACGACTGCCGTGCTCACATTGAGGTCGATCTTGGAACCTTCGTTGGAAGACAAATCCAATTTAGATGATTTTACCACATCTGTTGACCATATTTTTGCGCCTTGGCTGGCTTGGATGTCATTAATATCTTTATAATAGAGTAGGATTTTGACGTCATCGCCTTGAAGAAGTTTTGTTGGTTTCATTCGAACTTTGAGCTCGTTTCCAGTGTTGACGAATTCGACATCATCTGCCATTTTTCCGCTGACTTCGGCCTTGTACGTATCCGAAGATACCAGTTGAACCGGTATTTTGTCAAAAACTTTAAGGTCTGTGAATGCGGTAATTTCTTTGGTCTGAGCAAAGGTAAACTGCGAAATCAGAAATGCTGACGCAGCAATAATAATACGTTTCATAATTTATAATGTTGGTTTATAACAAAGTCTTATGTGCAAAACTAAAACCACTTTATGTTATCAAATGTTAAAGTTACAGTCTCTAGTTCGTCCAAAAGGCTCATTAGTCCTTCTCCAGACAAAATTAACCTCTGCCTAATTGGCAAATAAACACGATTGGCAAAGGAATTGAAAAACATAGTTGGTAAAATTATCAATTATGGAAGATAACAAAGATATACACGAAGAAAACTTTAATCAAGACACGCAGACTTCGGAAAACCCTGAAACAGAAAAGCAGGAAAATCTGTCACAAAAACCAAGCGCAGAAGAACTTTTGGCAGAAGAAAAGGATCGCTACATCCGTCTCTATGCAGAATTTGAAAATTACAAAAAGAGAACGCAAAAGGAAAAAAATGATTTTTACCTCTATGCTTCTCAGGATCTGATGAGCTCGATGCTTGGCATCTTAGATGACTTCGAAAGAGCAATAAAAGAAATCTCGAAAAGCGGCAATGAGTCTGAGCTGAAAGGCATAGAACTGATCTATCAAAAATTAAAAAGTAAATTGATCGAAAAAGGTTTGAAACCCATCCACGTTGAACAAGGAGACACCTTCAATGTTGATTTGCACGAAGCCATTACGTCCATCCCGTCGCCATCAGAGGATCTAAAAGGTAAAATTATAGATGTTGTAGAGACCGGATATTTACTCCACGAGAAAGTGATCCGTTTCGCAAAAGTAGTGACAGGAAACTAAAAAATAAACGACAATAGGTAATCGATCTCAAAAATCAATTATCAACTATTAACAATTAACTATGGCGAAGCGAGATTATTACGAAGTTTTGGAAGTTACCAAATCTGCAAGTGCTGAAGAAATAAAGAAAGCCTACCGAAAAATGGCCATCAAATATCACCCAGACAAAAATCCGGGCGATAAAAATGCGGAAGACAAATTCAAAGAAGCTGCAGAAGCATACGAAGTGCTGAGCGACGACAACAAGAAAGCACGGTATGACCAATATGGTCACGCTGGAGTTGGAGGCACCGCGGGAGGTGGTGGCTTCGGCGGATTTGGCGGCGGCGGAATGAATATGGAAGATATTTTCAGTCAGTTCGGCGACATTTTCGGCAGCGGATTTGGCGGCGGCGGGCAAAGACAGCAGGCTCGCGGTTCTAATCTGCGGGTTCGTATTAAATTAAACCTCGAAGAAATGATCGGCGGAACTCAAAAAACCATCAAGGTCAAAAAAATGAAGTTAGCAAAAGGCGTGACTTCCAAAACTTGTCCTACCTGCGGCGGCAGCGGTGCCCAAGTGCGAATGATGAATACCGTGTTCGGCCAGATGCAGACCCAAACCACCTGCGGAACTTGCCACGGCGTGGGAAAAGTAGCGGACAAAATCCCTGCTGGAGCCAATGCACAAGGTTTAGTAAAAGAAGACGAAGAAATTACAATCAATATCCCAGCAGGTGCAAGAGATGGCATCCAACTGAATGTAAGAGGAAAAGGAAACGATGCACCTTTGGGCGGAACGCCTGGCGATCTTTTGGTTGTGGTAGAGGAGGAAGTGGATAAAACCATCAAACGTGAAGGCGACAATCTTCATCAGGAATTGTATGTTTCTTTTGCGGAAGCAGCTTTGGGAACCACTAAGGAAATCAGCGTGGTTGGTGGAAAAGTGAAGATCAAAGTGGATGAAGGAACACAGTCTGGCAAGATCTTAAGATTAGCCGGAAAAGGTCTTCCAAACATCGAAGGTTACGGTGGAAAAGGCGATATGTTTGTTCATATCAATGTCTGGACGCCACAAAAACTGACGAAAGAACAAAAAGAGTTTTTCCAAAAGCAAGTGGAAAACGGCGATATGAACGCCGAACCAACAGGAAAAGAAAAAACATTCTTTGAGAAAGTAAAAGATATGTTCAACTAAATAGTAAAAGAGACTCGGTTTGAGTCTCTTTTTTTTTATTTCACCAACAATCTCTCACAAACCGTCTTACTAAAATTTTCTTCCCGCCCATTATAAGCCACCAACATCGATTGGTCGTAACCTTCGATTTGCAGGATTTTTAATTTTGTTCCGAGGCTGAGATTTCTTTTGTTAAGAAAATTAAGGAATTCTTCTGAAGAAGTTGCGACTGAGGCTAATTCTACGGTTTGGTTTTCCTTGCATTTGCTCAGTTTTTTATTATCGGGCTGAATGACGTTTCCATCTTTGTCCGGGATTGGCTCGCCGTGGGGATCCATCGTGGGGTAATTCAGGAGTTCATCCATTTTATCAAAGAAGACATCCGAGTGGATGTGTTCCAACTGTTCAGCAATCTCGTGGACGTTTTCCCATCCGAAACCCATTTTTTCAACCAAGAACATTTCGGTCAATCGATGTTTTCGGACGACGATAGAAGCTTCTTTTTTTCCCGATTCGGTCAGTTTGATCGGTTTGTACGATTCGTATTGCACCCAATTTTTATCGGCAAATTTTTTTACCATACTGTTCACGGATGGCATTTTGATATTCAATTGCCGGCTGAGATCATTTACCGAGACTTCATCATTCTCATTCACGAGATGATAGAGTGCTTTCAGGTAATTTTCTTCAGTTAAGGAATTCATATTTCAAAATTAAGAAAAAGTTAGAAGTGAATCAATTTTTGGCTAACAATTTAATGCGTTTTAATTTTAAGTCATTAATCAAAATCAATACCTTTGAACCTTCAAAAAGCAGTAAGAAAAATGAAGAAATATTCCTTTAAAAATGATTACTCGGAAGGTTGTCATCCCAATATTTTACAAGCATTGATCAAAACCAATCTCGCTCCGCAAAATGGTTACGGATACGATGATTACTCTGAAGAAGCCAGAAAATTGATCAAGAATAAAATTAACGATCAAAACGCTGATATTCATTTTGTAAGTGGTGGAACGCAAGCCAATCTTTTGGTGATTTCTTCAGTTCTTCGGCCGCACGAAAGCACTATCTCTGCAGAAACCGGACACATCTTCACCAACGAAACCGGCGCCATAGAAGCAACCGGACACAAAATCCACGGCATCGTAACCGCAGATGGAAAATTGAAACCGGAACACATCCAATCGGTTTTGGATTCGCATACCAATAAACCGCATCAGGTGAAACAGAAATTGGTTTACCTTTCTAATTCAACTGAAATAGGAACGATTTATCAGAAACAGGAACTGAAAGAATTGTATGAATTTTGCCAAGCCAACAATCTTTATCTTTTTCTAGACGGCGCAAGATTGGGACAGGCGTTGACTTCTGAAATCAATGATTTGACTTTGGAAGATGTTGCCAATTTCACAGACGTTTTCTACATTGGAGGAACAAAAAACGGCGCGCTCCTCGGCGAAGCAATTGTGATTACTAATGACAATCTGAAAGAGGATTTCGCATTCCAAGTCAAGCAAAAAGGGGCAATGTTGGCAAAAGGCAGATTACTTGGAATTCAGTTTTTGGAGTTGATGAAAAATGATCTGTATTTTGATCTGGCAAAGCATTCCAATGTTCAGGCGATGAAGATCAAATCTGCTTTTCAGAACAGAGGATTTCAGTTTTTATCAGACACTTTTACGAATCAGATTTTTCCAATTCTCATTAATTCTCAAATCGAAAAATTATCCGGAAAGTTTGATTTCTATGTTTGGAAAAAGATGGATGAAGATAACTCTGCAATCCGTTTGATCACTTCTTGGGCAACTTCTGATGAGGTGGTGGAAGGTTTTCTCAAAGAAATTGAGCTGTTGTAAATTTCTTACATCAAAAATAAAATACTCCCCCGATCGGGGAGCTTAATTTTAAACAGTTTCTTCTTTAGGAAGCCTATTGTTCTTGGAATAAGCCATAATCACAAATCCGGCAAGCATAAAAGGAATACTCAAAACCTGACCGGTGTTAAGCCCTGCAAATTGAATAAACTCGTCGCCTTGAGGCTCTTTCAGGAACTCTACAAAGAAGCGTACCGCCCAAAGAACAATGAAAAATAATCCGAACAGCCAGCCTTGCTGGTATTTTTTGTCGGTTTTTCGGTAGAGAATCCAAAGCAAAACAAACAAACAAAAATAGCCGAATGCCTCGAATAATTGGGTAGGATACCGCGGAACAGTAACGCCATATTCCGAAGTCTGCTGAGGGAAAAGAATGGCAAAAGGAGAAGAAGGATCGACGGGTTTGCCGATAATTTCGGAGTTGAAGAAATTGCCAATTCTCACAAAGGCGCCGCCCAATGCCACTACAATTCCGATCCGGTCATAGACCCAAAACGGATTTTTCCTGATGATTTTATAGCTGTAATATAAAGTTGTAAAAATTAAAGCAATCGTGGCGCCGTGGCTCGCCAATCCGGAAAATCCGGTGAAATGCAGACCCCCTTTGGTACTGATGGGCAGGAAAACACTCAGGAAATCCTCCTTGAAAAGTTCGGGCTGATAGAAAATCACGTGCCCCAATCTCGCGCCCAGAATGGTTCCAATCAATGTCCAAGTAAAAATAGGCTCCAGATATTTCTCGTCCACACCATCTATTTTATAAATTCTTCCCATAATGAAATAGCCAATCCCGAAAGCCAGAATGAACATCAGACTGTAAAAATGCAGCATCACCGGTCCCAATTTAATGCCTTTCACAGGATCCCAAATTTTGAAAGTCGTTTCCAGTTCTACCTCGTCGGTAGGTTTCAAAACCCTGTCGGATTTCAAAAGATACTTGAAGTTGCTGATATTTTTTTGATCTAAATTGGCCGTCACCGGTTTGAAATCCTTGTCCAAGAATTGAAAATGATTATTGTGATACGTTGCCAAAATATTTTGAATGCCGGCGAGGTGTTCTGCAGATTCTGCCTTGATGTTATCTTCATTTAGGATGACGAGTTCATTGGGGATATGACCTGCAGCTTCATCATAAAATAGTGTTGTATTTTGCGTAGCAAAGATTTTTACCGCAACCGTTTCCTTATTGTTGATTTTCAAAATTCCGTCTGAGAGCTCATTGGTTACACTTTGAGACGAAAACAATTGGAAAATTCCGGCGAAAAGAAGCAGATAAAATCTGATAAAAATATGATTCATTGGTTGATGTTTTAATGGTGTTTTGGTGGCACAGGATCATAACCCTCGCCTCCCCAGGGATGGCAGCTTGCAATTCTTTTCAGCGCCAGCCAGCCGCCTCGGAAAGGGCCGTGAACTTTCAGCGCTTCCAAAGCATAATGCGAACACGTGGGCTCATAACGGCAATTTTTTCCGATCCAAGGCGAGATGGCGAATTGATAAAACTTGATCAAAACCACGATCGGGAATGTGACAACTTTGTTCAGCATAATTTTAAACCATGCAAAAATAGCAGAAAAATCAGAACTGCAATCACATTTAACCAAACTATAACATTTATCCTCGCTAAAAAACAGAAAATTCACTTCCCGGTTTTTAAAGCGTTTAGTTGGGGTAATGATTTGGGTTAAATTTTGGGATCATTTCTAAGCTCAATCGTCCGGAAAGTCAGGCTAATTCTAGGTTTTACGATTTTGTTTGTAGTCGGTAAGCTGTGAAGCCAGAATTTCTGAGTGCAGTCTTTCATCATCAATAAACTGCCGTTTTCCAGGATGAGCGAAACCAGTTCTTTGGTGCTTTTGTGTTTGAAATTAAATTTCCTCTCAGCTCCAAAACTTACCGAACTTATGGCGCCATTTTTCTTCAAATCTTTTTCGCCATCGCTGTGATAAGCCATTCCTTCCGACCCGTCGTGATAGAGATTGAGCAAACAGGAGTTAAAAATTTCGCCGCTTAGGATTTCGATTTTTTCCTTGATTTCGAGGAGTGTTTTATTCCAAGGCAAAGCTGTTTTCGTTCGTCCGGAGTAAGTATAGCGAAAGGGTTCGTCGCCATACCAAGACACTTTCCGTTTCGTTTCTATGACTTTCCCAAAGATGACGGCTTCATCCTTTTTCCACTCGATTTCGGTCATTAATTTTTTTAAATAATGAGTCGCTTCTTCCTCAGAAAAAACTTTGCCATAGTAAGACGTGATGCCATCGTAAGGCAGAATATTTTCTATGATTTCTGGTTGATGCTCAAAAAGATTCATATTTCAAAATTATATTTTTTGGCTCAAAGAAAATCAAAAAATTCAGGCTTTCCGCTTATAATTCTTATTTTTGCACACAACTATTTGTGATCCATCATCATTTATCTATTATAAAAATGAAGCCCAGCTTAGCAAAAGGAACCCGAGATTTTACTGCGAAAGAAGTTTATAGAAGAAAATATATCATCGATATTTTGCAAAAGAATTTCGAATTGTTTGGATTCGAGCCTTTGGAGACACCCAGCTTCGAAAACCTTGCGACTTTGACGGGAAAATACGGCGAAGAAGGCGACCGTTTGATTTTTAAAATCTTAAATTCAGGCGATTATGCGGCGAAAACAAATGACGAAGATTGGAGCAACAAAAATTCTCAAAAACTGATCTCTCAAATCTCCGAAAAAGCCCTTCGTTACGACCTTACCGTTCCGTTCGCGCGTTTCGTGGCGATGAATCTAGGTCAACTGGCATTTCCGTACAAACGTTATCAGATTCAGCCGGTTTGGCGCGCCGATCGGCCTCAGAAAGGAAGATTCCGAGAGTTCTACCAATGCGATGCGGATGTGGTAGGCAGCACCAGTCTTTGGCAAGAAGTGGAACTTTTGCAGTTGTATTTCAAATCTTTCGAAGACTTGAATCTATCGGTGACCATTCATATCAACAACCGAAAAATCCTTTCCGGAATTGCAGAATATGCAGGAATTGCCGATCAGTTGATTGATTTCACAGTAGCGCTGGATAAATTGGACAAAATCGGGAAGGAAGGCGTGAGCAAGGAAATGCAGGAAAAAGGAATCTCGGAAGAAGCCATCTCCAAGTTGGATTTCCTTTTTTCTCAAAGTTCTGACGCTTTGAAAAACCTAAATCAGCTCAAAGAAAAATTCGGAGGTAACAGCAACGGATTGAAAGGCGTCGAAGAATTGGAATTTGTTATTAAAAATGCTTTGCAACTGGGGATTAATTCTCAAGATTTGGTGTTTGATATCACGCTTGCCCGAGGTTTAGACTATTACACCGGTGCCATTTTCGAAGTGAAAGCGAAAGATGTTGCGATGGGATCCATCGGCGGCGGCGGGCGCTACGACAATCTGACCGAAGTTTTCGGTGTGAAAGACATTCCCGGAATTGGGATTTCTTTCGGTCTCGACAGGATCTATCTGGTGATGGAGGAATTGGGAATTTTTCCCGCGGATTCTGACGTAAAAGTAAAATATCTTTTTGCTAATTATGGCGAAGCAGAATCTATCGAAGCCCTGAAATTGATTTCAAAATTAAGACAGCACCAAATCTCGGCCGAGCTTTATCCAGACGCAGCTAAAATCAAAAAACAATTTGCTTACGCCGAGAAAAAAGGCATCGAAAATCTGGTTTTTCTGGGTGAGCAAGAAATTAAAGATCAGACGGTAAGTATCAAAAATCTGGAGTCTGGCGAGCAGAAGACGATGGCGGTCGAAGCGTTTTTGAAGTCAATTTTGTAATTGAGCCTTATTTGGATAACGTCTTTTTGGAGCCGATTTTTTCCTTCAAAAAATCTTACAATTTTATAAAAACTTAATGTTTAATTTCAACAAAAAAGGAATAGCAATCACGAAAACAATCTTGTAAATTGAACGTGCGAACTATTCCTGATTTTTTTCCAGTATTCTTTTAAAAAGAATTGCGGATTGGTGAACGTGACAGGACTCTATCCAAACCATTTATTAGCAGATATGGACAATATTTTGAAGGTGTTAACCGGTATTTAAGTTATAAAAATGAAATCAGAAAATTGTCTATCTATATCTGATAATTTTATGAGAAATAAAAACAGGTAATTATATATCTTAGTGTACCAAATCAAAAAAACTTAATAGTACTGTACTTATTTTAAACATCAAATTTATAGTCAGTAAGTAATAAAACTAGATTTTATGTAAAATTACAATTAGGTTCACTAAAGTATGTTGTCACTTTAATTTATTTTTGACCATATTTTTGTTTTGAATTTACATAGATAATTCAATATATTTGAATAAACATCACAGTTTATGGAGTTTCCGGCAAAAATTCGTTTTTCATCACTTATTTCCGATCCCGAAAAATATATCGAAGAAATGTTTACGCTGCATCCGGATGCTTTGCATGATAAAAAATCTGGAGGAATCGAAATCCAAAATGAAATCATCAATTCTTCTTTTAAATATCAACTGTTGGAGAGAGGGCTTTTTCTATTTTCCTTTAGCAGTTATAGCCCTGTAGATGCAGAATATGAATTTGTCCCGAATCCTAAAGCAGACTATTTTACACTCGTTTTTTACTTCACCGAAAACCGAACCAAACATCCGCTATACCTCAAGATTGAGGAGCAATTTTATTCTACCGATCAGTTTTCTATGTTTTTTAATGGTGAAATGAATGCCGAAATCTTCATCAAGGCCAAACATAAAGCTTACGGAATCCGCTTAGATATTCATAAAGACTGGTTCGAAAAAGAGTTGGATGCCCATGATTTTCAAGCGAAATGTGAACTGAAAGAAGTTCTACATTTTCAACGAAAAGGAATTTTACAAACCAAATGCGACACCTTTCAACCCTTGGTAAAATCAATTCAGGAAAAATTTGAAAAAAAACAAAATGCTTTTCAAAAATTTAATCTCAAAACAACTGCTTACCAATTGTTGCAGGGGTATTTTGAAGAAATTCCCCAACATTCGGCTACTAAAAACGATGGAAAAGATGTGGCTAATGGAGAATTGAAATCTGCACTCAACTTTCTGCAAAAGTCTTTGTATAAAGATTTTCCTGGCAGTTATTATCTTTCAGAATTGTGCAAAATGTCGGAAAGTTCTTTCAATAAAAAATTTAAAATAGCATTCAAGATTACTGCGGCACAATATTTCAGAAATCTGAAAATGAAAGAAGCGCTTCGGTTGCTTCAAATGGGAAACACTGTAAAGGAAGTGTGCTATAAAATTGGGTATCAGGATCAGTCAGCATTCGGAAGAATTTTTAAGCAAATATATGGAAGAAGCCCTGGCTCTTATATGACATAGCAGTTTTTCGCATATTTTTTTACCGATTCTGCATAGTTTATTTGATTAATTTTAAACTTTTAAAAATCCGTAAACTATGAAAACTAGACTATCTTTTACATTGAGTTTCGCCATTCTCAATCTTTCCATTGCGAACGCACAACAAAGCAACGCAAAACTACGCCAAGTTTTTGACACCTATTACAAAGAAGCCAATGCAGTGGATCCACTTAGTGCAACCTTTTATGGTGTAGAAGGATATAACGACTTGCTGCCTGCCGATGATGAAGCATTTCTAAAGAAGATACATGATTTCTATGCAAATTATCTCAAACAACTGAAATATTTTGAAAGTCTGCAACTGAACAAAGAAGACAAAATTTCTGTTGCAATTTTGGAAAACCAGATACAATCCGCACTGATTTTAGAAAAGCATCATCCAGAATTTATACCAATCACACAGTTTTTGAGTACACCTAACTTTATGGCAATGCTAGGTTCGGGAACTTCGGCACAGCCTTTCAAAACCGTAAAAGATTATGATAATTGGCTGAAACGATGTAAAGCCTACAAACATTGGTCAAATGTAGCCATCGAAAATATGCAAAAAGGTATTAAAGAAGGCTACGTGCTGCCCAAATCTTTAGTGATGAAACTCATTCCACAATTGGAAGCACTATCAAAATCTGACGATAATTCTCCATTTTACGAACCGATTAAAAACCTCCCAAAAAATTTTACAGAATCGGATAAGACTCGTTTAACGAAAGAATTTAAAGAAATTATTCCGAAAGAAGTGATTGCTTCTAACCAGAAATTAAATGATTTTTTCGAGAACGAATATCTCCAAAAAGCCCGATTAACTTCCGGAATCAATGCACTTCCGAACGGAAAAGAAATGTACAAAGACTACATTTTTGCCAATACCACAACCCACAAAGATCCCGAAGAAGTTTATCAATTGGGACTTTCGGAAGTGGCTAGGATTTCTGCCGAAATGGAAAAGATAAAAACGCAAGTCGGTTTCAAAGGAACACTTCCCGAATTGTTTGAGTTTATGAAAACCGACAAGCAGTTTATGCCTTTTAAAACCGACAAAGAAGTATTGGATGCCTATCAAAGTGTTTACGACAGAATAAAACCAAGCCTTTCAACATATTTCGGAATTGCCCCCAAAACACCTTTTGAAATCCGAAAAACCGAAGATTTCAGAGCAGCTTCTGCTTCACCAGAATACTTTCCCGGAGATTTATCAACCAATCGTCCCGGAATTTTTTATGCGCCTATTCTGGATCCGACACAAATCAATATCACCAATATGGATATGGAAGCGATTTTTCTACACGAAGCCATTCCCGGACATCACTACCAGATAAGTATCCAGTTTGAGAGTACCGAATTTCCGAAATTTCGTCAAAAATATTGGAGCAGTGCAATGGGAGAAGGGTGGGCTTTGTATACGGAATCTTTGGGAAAAGATTTGGGCGTCTATACCAATCCTTATCATCAGTTGGGCGCATTGGGCGCAGAAATGCACAGAGCCATTCGCTTGGTGGTAGATGCAGGATTGCACACCGGCAAAATGAATCGTGAAACAGCGATAAAATATATGCTGGATCACGAACCACTTTCCGAACAGTTTGCAACGGCAGAAATAGAACGTTATATGGCCATTCCCGGACAAGCGCTTTCTTACAAAATCGGGCAGTTAAAAATTCTGGAACTTCGGGATAAATACAAAAAGCAACTGGGAGATAAATTTAGTATTAAAGATTTCCACGACGTGATTTTGAAAGGCGGCGTAATGCCCTTAACGGTTTTTGAAAACTATATGGATGATTGGGCTAAAAGTGTAAAATAGAACATCTAACCAAATAATACAACAATCCGGAATGTGAATTGGAGAATGTAGACAAAGACAAATTTGCACGAAAGATATTTCAGGTTATTTTCTTCAATTTAATAATGATGAAAAAGGCATAATAAAAGAGGTAATTTTCATTCAGCCTAACGGAAATTTCACAGCAAAGAAAAAATAAAAGAGTTTTAACACCAAACCTTATAGGTTTTTTAAATCTGTAAGGTTTTAATAAAAGCCATTCGTGGCAAAAAAAATTATGAAACAAACAATCATTACCACAACGATTTTATTGGGGCTTTGTTTTTCCAATATTTATGGGCAATCCACAACCAAATCTAATGACGTATCCTATGAATCTTTGGATAGCATCATCACCAATCTATATGCCTCAATTTCCGGAAAAAAAACGAAAGAAAGAGATTTTGGGTACGCGAAAAGTTTCTTCTATAAAGATGCAAGATTGATTATCTATACAAAAAATGAAAAAGGAGAATATAAGGCTTTGTTTGTTACACCGGAAGAATATTTCGCCAAGGTTTCAGAATATTTTAAAAGCCATGATTTTTTTGAAAGAGAAATTTCCAGAAAAGTAGATACATTCGGTCCCATTACCCAAGTTTTCAGCACGTACGAATCTTCAGAAAGTGAGGATAAAAAAGTGAAACCATTTGCAAGAGGAATCAACAGTATCCAACTCTTGAATGACGGAAAAAGATGGTGGATTATCAATCTTTATTGGACAAGTGAAACCGCAGAAAACCCAATACCAAAGGAATATTTACCCAAATAGTGACAAACCTTCAAGGTTTAATAAAATAACCAATAAAAATGAAAACCCTTATACAACTCACATTAATAGGAATAGGTATTTATGGATTTGCAAAATCTCAAAATTATGCAGCCAATTACAATCACAGATTGATTGACACAAAAATATTTACCGAAAAATATCATCAATCAATTTCGGATTTCAAAAATTCAAATAAATCAATTGATGCCGATGCTGAGTTTGATAACTTCAAGAATAATTTTATAAAAGTCTTTCTGAAGCAATTTCCACAGTATGCACTTTATTCCGGATTGCACGATTATGATGCTACTCTTGGAATTCCTGATACCAAATCAAGAGAAAACGATATTCAATTTGCTAAAAATTATCTTAAAAAGCTGAATGCATTTTCATTAAACCAGCTGAACGACCTTAATAAAATCGACTATCATCTGATAGAAAATCAATTGAACCAAATTATTTGGTCCTACAACGAGCTGAAAGATTGGCAATGGAATCCCTCTTCTTACAATGTAGGCGAACAGTTTGCAATGATTTTGTCAGGACAGCACACTTCGCTGGAAAACAGATTGAAAGATTTGGGAAAGAAAGCAATATTTGTTTCTAATTACTATGAAGCAGCAAAGAAAAATATAGATAAACCCGTAGAAGTTTTACAAAATCTTGCCATCTCTCAAAATAAAGGTTCTTTGGAAACCTTTGAAAAAAGTATTCCTGACTCGATAAAAGTTTCCAAGCTATCGGAAACTGAAAAGCAAAGCATTCTGAAAAATACGGCTTTGGCAACACAAGCTATCAAAAATTATATTGCTTGGCTGGAAAGCTATAAACCTGCGGAAAGAAGAGATTTCCGGTTGGGTGAAAAATTATATCAGCAAAAATTTGGGTTTGATATTCAGTCCTCTTTCTCGGCAAAAGCATTGTACGATTATGCCTTGAAACGCAAAATTTTCATTCACGGGGAAATGGCAAAACTCGCCAAACAACTGTGGACAAAATATTACGGAAACGCACCATTGCCAGATTCTGACCAAAAGATTATCCGCAAAGTTTTGGATACTTTGTCATCGCAACATTCCAAACCGGAAGAATTTCAAGCAACGATAGAAAAACAACTTCCGGAGTTGGTAAAATTCATCAACGAAAAAAATCTGCTTTACCTTGACCCCAACAAACCTTTGGTTGTGCGAAAAGAACCTGCTTATATGGCAGGCGTTGCAGGAGCTTCCATCAGTTCGCCCGGACCTTTCGAAAGCAATGCAAATACCTATTACAATGTTGGTTCTTTGGAAGGTTGGTCGGCAGAAGACAAAGAAAGTTACCTGCGGGAATACAACAATTATATGCTCCAAATTCTGAATATTCACGAAGCCATTCCCGGGCATTATACCCAACTGGTTTACTCCAACAAATCTCCGAGTATTATCAAATCTATTTTCGGAAACGGTTCTATGGTAGAAGGTTGGGCAGTTTACGGAGAACAAATGATGCTAGAAAACGGTTATGGAAACAATGCTCCGGAAATGTGGCTGGTTTGGTACAAATGGAACTTGCGTTCGGTTTGCAATACCATTTTGGATTATAGTGTGCACACTCAAAATATGAGCAAAGAAGACGCTTTGAAATTATTGATTGATGATGCTTTTCAGGAAAAACAAGAAGCCGAAGGAAAATGGCGGAGAGTTTCGGTTACCAGTGTTCAGCTTACCAGTTATTACAATGGTTATCAGGAAATCATCAACCTTAGGGATAAAATCAAAGAACGCAATGGGAAAAATTTCAGTCTCAAAAATTTCAACGAAAAATTTCTGAGTTATGGAAGTTCCCCTGTAAAATACATCAGTCAAATAATGCTATAAATAAGCGATAGACCTAAAAAAACTATCAAAAAAATATTTGTCATCGTTTGACCTTAATTTACTTCGATTGTTCTTCTATCTTTTCATGAAAATTTCACGAAGAATTTTTAATTTGTATTTAGTTAATAGGATTTATATAAAGAAAAAACTTTGTACATTAATTTGTACATTAATTTATATTGTTGCCTTTAATTTAATATTTGGAGAACTAAATTTACGAAAACATTAAAAAAGATTATTCTGGATTCAAAAACAAAAAAATGGCTCAATTTGGATTAAATTGGAGCCATTTGGGTGTTTGTGACCTCGACAGGATTCAAACCTGTAACCTTCTGAGCCGTAATCAGATGCGCTATTCAGTTGCGCCACGAGGCCGTTTTTGGGTTTGCAAATATAAGTCTTTTTTCATTTCTTTGGAAGATGAAAAGCAATTTTTTAAGCCTCCTTCTCCTTATTTTGGCGGTTGCCTGCCAAAAGGAAATCAAGCCGCCGGCAAATCAGCGCGTAATCATCTCGGCGCGAGTGAATTATTCTCAAGATGCACAGCATTTGACTTTAAACTCAGGGAAATTCCAAAACGTGATTCCGAACCGCAAGTTGCCTTTCCGTAGGGCAATGCTCCTCAATTCCAGCTTGATCGGATTTTTTTCGGAACTGCATTTGGAAAATAAAATAGCCGGAGTTTCGAGCCCCGAATATATTTTCTCCGAAAAAATTCATCAATTGATCAATCAAAACAAAATCCTGAATATAGGAAATGAGCAAAAATATAACCTCGAAAAAATATTGGCCGGCAAGCCCGACGTGATCTTTACCAATTACGTCCCCAACTTCGCCAACACCTACGAAATATTGAAAAACAATGGCATCGAAGTGATTTTTCTGGATGAATATTTGGAGCAGAATCCTTTGGGAAAATCTAAATATCTGCTGCTTTTCGGCAAATTGTTTGGCAAAGAAAAAGAAGCAGAAGCGGCCTATCAAAATATTGAAAACCAATACAAAACAATTCAGCAATTAGCTGAAAAAACTGTTTACAAACCTTTGGTGCTCTGCAACGAAATGTACGGCAGCCAATGGTTTTTGCCGGGCGGAAAATCATTTGTGTCCCAATTAATAAATGATGCCGGCGGCTCGTACATATTGAAGGACAACGAAGAAGCGACGTCTGTTCCTCTGAGCTTTGAGGAAGTCTTTATCAAAGCTAAAAATGCAAAATATTGGATCAATATCAATCCGCACCGGAGCAAAATTGAACTTCTGACAATGAATCCCAATTACGCCAAAATGAAGGTTTTCCAGTCCGGCAAAATCTATATGATCAACAATCGTGAAAAAGACGGCGCTAATGATTATTTCGAAAGTGGCGTGGTGCGGGCAGACTTGGTTTTGAGAGATTATTTCAAGATTTTTCATCCGGAAGATGTAACTTTCCGCTCGCAACCTTTGGTGTATTTAAAAGAGCTCAAATAATGGACAATCAGAACTATAAAATGGATTTTTTCGGCATAATTATTTTGGTCGCAGGACTGTTCGTGGGCGCATCTTTCGCCTACGCCGTTGGTCTGGGATTGTCGGCTTTGTTCGGTCAAGATGTTCAGCAGACTGGCTGGTTCAGCGTGTTTTCTTATGTGATGACGATGCTGACACCGATTTTATTTTTCTATCTTCTGACCGTCAAAAACGATGGCAAAAAACTCAGTTTCGACTTTTCCACACAACCATTCAGAGTGTATCTTTTGATATTTCCAATGATGTTCGGGATAATGTTGGTCGCCGATTACACCACACAATTGATTCCAACCACGGGACAATTATTAGGGCCGCTCTATCAATTGTACGAAGCCGAATTTTCAAGACTTTTATCAAGCCCTGTTTCGTTGATTTTGATGACTGTCCTTTTAGCGCCGGTCTTGGAAGAAACTCTGTTCCGAGGCATTCTGATGCAAGGAATGATTAATAATAAGGTCAAACCCACGACCGCAATCATCGTATCTGCTTTGATTTTCGGAGTCGTACATTTCAATCCTTGGCAATTTGTGGGTGCATTTTTGCTCGGTTTGGTATTAGGTTTGGTGTACTTTAAAACGAAATCGCTGCTGATGCCGATATTGCTGCACGCCTTCAATAATTTGGTTTCAGCTTTGATGATGATGTACACAGATTCCGAAACTTTTTCCGAATTTTTTCAAATGAAGAAAGAAATTATTCTTGTTGCAGGCGTTGTAATTTTTGCAATTCCCTTTTACTTTTTCGCCATCGGCAAGAATATCATTTATAAAGATTAAAATTATGGCAACTTATCCGTCTTCCGCTCCCAATCTTTTTGCCAAGGCTTTCCCAGCCACAAAAAAGGATTTCCGCTCAAGCCGGGTTGCGCTTCGCAAGGTTCAACATTTGTTATCAAATCAAATTTTGTCATCATTGAAACATTCAAAAAAACTCTAATTTCTAACTTCTAAAATCTAATTTCTAAAAAATGGAAATTCTAATCGCCACACATAATCTACATAAAAAAGAAGAAATCCAGCAAATCCTTGGATCGGAATATATCGTTACCAGTCTGTCCGATTACAACCTCAATGAAGAAGTCGTAGAAAATGGCAAAACCTTTCAGGAAAACGCACGAATCAAAGCGGAATACTGCTTTGAGAAAACCGGAAAACCAAGTGTGGGCGACGATAGCGGATTGGTCGTCGAGGCTTTGGGCGGACGGCCGGGCATCCTCTCGGCGCGGTATGCTGGCAATCACAATTTCAAGAAGAATATTGAGAAAGTTTTGGAAGAGTTGAAAGAGGAACCCAATCGGCGTGCCTATTTCATCACTGTGCTGTGTTTCAAAGATCAAGACGGGGAACATTACTTTGAAGGCCGGGTTTATGGCAATATTACAACAGAGGTTTTTGGTGAAGACGGCTTTGGTTATGACCCGATTTTCATTCCAGATGATTACAATATGACTTTTGCTCAGATGCTGCCCGAAGAAAAAAACAAAATAAGCCACCGCAGCGCAGCTTTGAAAAAATTCTTGGAATTCCTGAATTCCAAAGGGGGGATCTTGTAGTTTTTACGATGTTTTCGTACCTTTAACCTTTTAAATTTTCAATTTAACAACGAAAATTGAGTACATATCTTACAATTTTAGGATTCAACTCCGCAATTCCCACGATCAATTCCTCACCAACTTCTCAGTTTTTGGAAATGGAAGAACGTCATTTCCTCATCGACTGCGGCGAAGGAACCCAAGTGCAAATGCGCAAAGCAAAAGTAAGATTTTCCAAGATCAATCATATTTTCATTTCCCATCTACACGGTGATCATTGTTTCGGTTTGCCTGGCTTGGTTGCTTCTTTCCGACTTTTGGGAAGAAAAACGCCGTTGAATATCTACGGTCCCAAAGGCATCAAAAAAATGTTGGAAACGATTTTCGAAATCACAGAAACTTACCGAGGTTTTGATGTAATTTATCACGAGTTGGAAGGAAAAGAATCGGTGAAAATCTATGAGGACAAAAGGGTAGAGGTTTTCACAATTCCGCTCAACCATAGGATCTATTGCAACGGTTACCTCTTCAAAGAAAAGCCAAAAGAACGCCATTTGAATATGACAGAAATTTCGAAATACAAAGAAATCGAGATCTGCGATTTTCAGAATTTGCGATTGGGAAAAGATTTCGTTTCAGAAGAAGGCGGAATCATCGACAATGCTTTATTAACAACCGATCCGCGGCCCTCTGTTTCTTACGCTTTTTGCAGTGATACGAAATACAAAGAAGACATCATCCCAATCATAGAAAAAGTCGACGTGCTTTACCACGAATCTACTTTCCTGAATAATCTGAAAGAAATGGCAGATTACACCGGGCATTCCACAGCTTTGGAAGCTGCTACGATTGCCAAAAAAGCGCAAGTTGGAAAATTGATTTTAGGACATTTCTCCAATCGCTACAGCGATCTCAGCGTGATGACGGACGAAGCAAGGCAAGTGTTTCCCAATACCTTTTTGCCCAAAGCTTTGGAGACGGTGAAAATTGGATAGAATATCTTTAAAATTTTTTTGTGAGCTAAGAATTCTTATTTTCAATTTTAAATGACGAAAGATATCATTATGCTATCAAAAGAACTTGGAGATTTTTTTATACTTTATAAAATTTTCTTATTTTTACTGAATATCAAATCAATAAAAATTTAAGTAAGAAATTTTATATTTGTCAAAATTCAAAGTTATGCAAACAACTTATATAGAAACTCAGCAAATCTCATTTCAGGATTTTAAAAACAGCATTTTACAAGATTATCGGTTAGGGAGAATATCCCGAGAAATGTCTTATTTAGGCAGGCGGGAAGTGCTTACCGGGAAAGGAAAATTCGGAATATTTGGTGATGGAAAAGAGTTGCCGCAGTTGGCCATGGCTAAGGTTTTTAGAAACGGAGATTTTCGGTCTGGTTATTATCGCGATCAGACTTTTGCACTGGCTGTTGATGCCGTTTCTGTAGAAAGTTTTTTTGCGCAAGTGTATGCCGACACCAGCGTGGAAAGAGAACCAGCATCTGCCGGAAGACAAATGAATGGTCATTACTCTACAAGAAGCTTAAACGCTGATGGAAGCTGGAAAAATTTAACCGAACAAAAAAATATTTCGTCTGACATTTCGCCAACCGCAGGACAAATGCCGAGATTATTGGGATTGGCTGAGGCTTCCAAAGTTTATAAATCAGT
Source organism: Weeksellaceae bacterium (assembly GCA_022013695.1). Taxonomy (GTDB): domain Bacteria; phylum Bacteroidota; class Bacteroidia; order Flavobacteriales; family Weeksellaceae; genus Epilithonimonas. Next base: position 23,531 of record JAKLPS010000009.1, on the reverse strand, counting down.
AAAATTTGAAGGTTCTGAAAAATTTTCACAAGATGGAAATGAAGTTGCTTTCGGAACCATTGGCGACGCTTCTACGGCTGAAGGTCATTTTTGGGAAACTTTGAATGCGGCTTGTGCTTTGCAGGTTCCTATGATTGTTTCGATTTGGGATGATGGTTACGGGATTTCGGTTCCGACTCAAAACCAACGGGCAAAAGCCGATATTTCTGAAATGCTTTCCGGTTTCCAAAGAAAAACAGACGAAAAACAAGGTTGCGAAATTATCCAGGTCAAAGCTTGGGATTATCCAGCTTTGATGGAAGCTTACGCCAAAGCAGAGCATTTTGCAAGATATGAAAGCGTTCCGGTGGTGATCCACGTGACAGATGTGACACAACCTCAGGGACATTCAACTTCTGGTTCGCACGAGCGTTATAAATCTGAAGACCGATTAAAATGGGAATCAGAATTCGACGGATTGAACAAATTCAGAGAATGGATTTTGGATTACAGCATCGAAATTGATGGAAATAACGGATATTTAGCTTCTATTGAAGAGTTAGATTCCATCGATTCTGAATCTAAAAAATTGGTAAAAGAGGGTCAGAAAAAAGCATGGGAAGCGTATCAAAAAACCATCTCAGATTTACAAAATGAAATTTTACCTTTTGTAGAATCGCTTAAAAATCAAAATATTGAAGTTGATCAATTGATTGAAAACTTTAATAAGGTAATTTCTAAAAGCAAAAGAGATATTTTCCATTTGGTAAGACAATCTTTATTAGTTACAAGAGGCAAAAATTCGGCTGAAAGAAATGCTTTGAAATCAAAATATGAAGAAATCTTCAAAATAGAGAAAGATAATTATTCCTCGCATTTATATTCTCAATCTGAATGGAAAGCAACGAATGTGAAAGAAATAAAACCAATCTATTCGGACGCTTCGGAAGAAGTAGATGGCAGAGTTGTGGTGAGAAATAACTTTGATATGATTTTTGCAAAATATCCGCAAGCCTTGGTTTTTGGCGAGGATTCCGGAACTATTGGCGACGTAAATCAAGGTTTGGAAGGGCTCCAGGAAAAATATGGCGAGATCAGAATTGCTGACACAGGAATCCGCGAAGCCACCATTCTCGGACAAGGAATTGGGATGGCGATGCGCGGTTTGAAACCGATTGCTGAGATTCAATATTTGGATTATATTTTATATTGTTTGCAGGGAATGAGCGACGATCTGGCCACTTTGCAGTACCGAACCAAAGGCGGGCAAAAAGCGCCAGTCATCATCCGGACACGAGGTCATAGGTTGGAAGGCGTTTGGCATTCTGGATCGCCGATGGCGGGCATTCTCAACCTGTCCAAAGGGATCAATATTCTGGTTCCGCGAAATCTGACCATTGCGGCGGGATTTTACAACACGATGCTCCAAAGCGACGAGCCTGCCTTGATTGTTGAATGTCTAAATGGCTACCGACTCAAAGAAAAGCAACCTGATAATTTGGGCGAATTTACCATTCCGGTTGGGAAAATTGAGGTCACCAGAGAAGGAACAGATATCACTTTGGTTACTTATGGATCCACGTGGAGAATCGTGTCGGAAGCCGCCCACGAACTCGATCAACTTGGAATTTCGGCGGAAGTGATTGATGTTCAGTCCTTAATTCCATTCGATTTATCTCAAGAAATTGTAAATAGTGTGAAGAAAACAAACCGATTGGCAGTGATTGATGAAGATGTGGAGGGTGGGACTTCGGCTTTCATAATGCAACAGATTTTGGAAAAGCAAAAGGCGTTCAAATATCTGGATTCAGAACCGTTGACTATTTCGGCAGAAAATCACAGACCGGCTTATGCCAGCGATGGCGACTACTTCAGCAAGCCATCTTCGGATGATATTGTAGAGAAAATTTATGCGATTTTTAATGAGTTTAATCCAGAGAAATATCCGGCAATCTATTGATGCATGAGCGTTAAAATACGCCTAAAAAACCTTTGGAATCCTCCACTTTCAGGAGATTATTTTTTATAAGATCTTCTACAAAGTTATTTTCATTGTCGTAGCGCAATCTGATATTTTCAAAAGTCATTTTCCGATAGGCATAACCTTCCATAAATTCTTGATTATCTTTCCAAGATTGCAGATCCATCTTTCTCATCCAACCGATAAATTGCGAAGGAGAATCTGCCCGGAAACTTTTATTTCTTTTTACCAAAGTATATTTCATGAAGTAACTTTTGGTAAATTTATCGATTCTAAAACACTATCATGGTTAATAAATGATTAAATCTTACCACCCATTTTTTTAATTAATAATGTTTTGTTGACAATGATGTTGTACTAAACAGAGTTTATAAGATCTGAAAATCAGCTAAAATCGTTATTTAAAAGTAAGGCAAATCTGCAAAAGTGCCTCGTAGAAAGTTGGGCGGTCTAATGTGATGCTTCCAATAATTTTCTATAAATTTGCATAAATTTTTTAATCACAATGAACTACGATATTATTGTTATTGGAAGCGGTCCCGGCGGATATGTGACTGCGATCAGAGCGGCTCAATTAGGTTTCAAAACGGCAATCATCGAGCGAGAAAATCTTGGTGGCATCTGTCTCAACTGGGGTTGTATCCCCACAAAAGCATTATTAAAATCTGCTCACGTTTTTAATTATCTAAAACATGCGGAAGATTATGGTCTCAATAAAATTGAAAACCCAGGATTTGATTTTACCAAAGTAATCCAAAGAAGCAGAGGTGTGGCTGCAAAAATGAGCGGTGGGATTTCTTTCTTGATGAAGAAAAACAAAATCGACGTCATTATGGGAACTGCAACTGTGAAAGCAGGTAAAAAAGTGACCGTTGTAGATGCTGAAGGAAAATCAACAGAATATTCTGGAACTAACATTATAATCGCCACTGGAGCGCGCTCTAGAGAATTGCCAAACCTTCCGCAAGATGGCAAAAAAGTGATTGGATACAGGCAAGCACTTGCTCTTCCCGAGCAGCCGAAATCTATGATTATAGTAGGTTCTGGTGCCATCGGAATTGAGTTTGCTGATTTTTATAACGCCATGGGAACCAAGGTGACTGTCGTAGAATTCTTGCCAAACATCGTTCCTTTGGAGGACGAGGAAGTTTCAAACCACGTTGAGAAATCGCTCAAAAAATATGGGATCGAAATAATGACCAACGCTTCATTAGAATCTGTTGATACTGCCGGAAACGGTGTAAAAGCTACCGTGAAAATGGCCACTGGGAACATTACCTTGGAAGCTGATATTTTACTTTCTGCGGTCGGAATTGCTTCAAACGTTGAAGGAATTGGACTTGAGGCAGTTGGAATCAAAACTGAAAAAGGAAAGGTTTTAGTCAACGAATGGTACGAAACTTCCGTTCCGGGATATTACGCAATCGGTGATATCATCCCAACTCAGGCTTTGGCACACGTTGCTTCTGCAGAAGGAATTACTTGCGTTGAGAAAATCAAAGGTCTTCACGTACAAGCGATTGATTACGGAAATATTCCAGGTTGTACTTATTGTCATCCGGAAATCGCTTCTGTTGGTTTGACTGAAAAGCAGGCCAAGGAAAAAGGTTACGAGATCAAAGTTGGTAAATTTCCATTTTCGGCATCAGGAAAAGCTACGGCTAACGGCGATGTTGACGGATTTATAAAAGTTATTTTTGATGCAAAATATGGCGAATGGCTTGGTTGTCATATGGTTGGTGACGGCGTTACCGATATGATCGCGGAAGCGGTTGTTGCAAGAAGATTGGAAACCACCGGTCACGATATTATCAAATCTATTCACCCGCATCCAACATTGTCCGAATGTATTATGGAGGCGGCCGCCGCTGCTTATGGCGAGGTGATTCATATTTAATAGGACTCATAAAATATTATGCATTAAAACCACAGAATTGCCTGTGGTTTTTTTAATTTTACGTAATGGAAAATTCAAAAATAGGATTGGTACTTTCTGGCGGTGGAACTCGCGGATTGGCTCACGCGGGCGTGCTGAAATTTCTCAAGGAACAAAATATAGAGCCCGATATTCTTTCTTGTTGTAGTGCGGGTTCTATTGTTGGTTCGCTCTATGCCTTCGGAAAAACACCGGAAGAGATTTTGGAATTTTTCCAGTCGATCTACTTCTTCAATTGGAAACATTTTACTTTCAATCAGCCGGGATTCGTTTCTTCTGCACTTTTCCTCAATTATTTGAAGCCTATTTTTGAAGATATGACTTTGGGAGATTTGGATAGAGATGTCAGAATTGTGGCTACAGAACTCATCAGCGGACAGCAGAAGGTTTTTGAGAAACGTTATAAAGTAGTCGATGCAATTATTGCCTCTTCTTGCATCCCGGGGATTTCTACGCCCTATTATATTGGAAATGAAATGTATAGTGATGGAGGCGTACTCAATAATTTTCCTGCAGATATTATAAATAACGAATGTGACAAGATGATTGGCGTCTATGTTACTGCGCCACAGGACGTTCAGGAGAACGATTTGAAAACCATAAGGGCTGTCACCACAAGAGCTTACGAATTATTGTCTCACAGAACGGAGATCCACAAATTTGCTTATTGTGATTGGTTTATCACATCCAAAAAATTATCAAAATATGGGACTTTTGAGAAAAAGCCACAACGGATGGAAGAGATTTTTTTAATCGGTTATGAAGAGGCCAAACGTTCTTTTGAAGAAAATATCGAGGAATTCCGCCCCATGTTTTTAAAACCGTGAAAATTTATCCATTCCACTAAAATATGCATAAATGGATTACAAAAAATAAAAATGGACAAAAGTCTTTTTTATATAGACAAAGGTCGTATATTTGTGGATGGGAAAATTAATAAAAAGCGATGAAAAAATATAAAACCGAAGAAGAAACGAACATTGTTTCAGAGCCAGCCGCAGTTTATGGTTATCAACATTTTGATGATGGCGGCATTTTCCAACTGATCAATATCGCAGAGAAGGGTATTTCTTTCAAGCTTTTTGACAGTCTCGTAAGAAAGTTCCCCTTCAGTTTTCAAGATTGGGCTGGTTTTCTTCATATTTCTGGGAAAACCTTGTCCCGCTACCAAAAAGAGGAAAAAACTTTTGACACCTTGCAGTCAGAAAAAATTTTACAGATAGAATTGCTTTACAAAAGAGGCGAGGAAGTTTTTGGATCTGCAGATTATTTTTTGACATGGCTGCAAACAGAAAACCTAGCCCTAGGAAAGACAAAGCCCCAAGCGCTAATAGGAAGCAACTTTGGAATTTCTCTTTTGATGGATGAGCTTACAAGAGTGGAGCACGGTATTCTGGCGTAAGTAGTGATGATTGTTTACCGGCTTTCTAAAGACGCTTATGCCAATGATCTTACCGGAAAAGGGGCAGAAATTGCTGGCGGACGATGGAACAGCAAAGGTAATGCAGCTTTGTACACGGGTCAGTCTATTGCGCTTTGTGTTACTGAGATTGCGGTTCACCTTCCGCTCGGTATTATTCCGAAGGATTATCGGCTGATCCAGATTGAGCTTCCCGATGTTATTTTTTTTGAGCCCAAAAGATTTCCAACGAATTGGAACACATTTCCACATCTGGATAGCACTCAAAAAATGGGCGACAAATTTATTAAGGCTAATAAATTCCTCGTGATGAAAGTTCCATCCGCAACGGTTCGGGGCGAATTCAATTATATCATTAATCCTAGAAATCTTAATTTTAAAGATGTCAAGATCAAAAAAGTGGAAAGGTTTACTTTTGACGACCGATTGTTCATCCGCTAAAAAAATACTTCAATGAAAATCCAAGAATTTATAAATGAGTTCGAGCAAATAATCCCGATATGGCAGGCAGAGGATTTTGATAATGTCGGCCTTTTATGTGGAAACCGAGAGAGAGAAATCTCTGGAATTCTAGTGGCTCACGACGCTTTGGAATCGGTAATTGATGAAGCTATTGAAAGTAATTTCAACCTGATAGTTTGTTTTCATCCCCTTATTTTTTCTGGTTTAAAATCGATCACCGGAAAGAATTATGTCGAAAAAGCGGTTTTGAAAGCTTTGGAAAATAAAATTGCCATTTATGCGATTCATACGGCATTTGATAATGATTATTTCGGCGTCAATTATAAAATATGTGAAGTTCTCGGACTGAAGAATCAGAAAATATTAATGCCAAAGCAAAATCAATTGAAAAAATTGGAAGTATTTGTCCCAATCGATTCGGCTGACAATTTGAAAAATGCTTTGTTCCAGGCAGGAGCGGGAAATATCGGTTTCTACGACGAGTGCAGTTTTTCCGTGAATGGTCATGGAACTTTTCGTCCGCTGGAAGGTTCAAATCCGAAGGTAGGAAATCAAAACGAAAGAGAAATTGCCAGCGAGGTTTTGGTTTCGGTAATTTTTGAAGATTTTAAGGAAAACCAAATTCTGTCGGCAATGAAGCTAAATCATCCTTATGAAGAGGTCGCTTATCAATTAATTTCGCTGGACAACGAAAATCATTACGCTGGTTTGGGAAGATTCGGAGATTTGGAAAGCGAAATGAACGGGGGAGATTTTCTTCAATTTGTGAAGGAAAAATTTGATCTTAAAGTTATAAGACACAGTTCTTTAACCAATAAAGAAATAAGAAGAGTAGGCGTTTTAGGAGGAAGTGGAGCGAGCGGAATTAAGGCTGCATTAGCTTCAAAATGTGATGCTTACCTCACTGGTGATATCAAATATCATGATTTTTTCTCCAGCGAGGAGAAAATGTTGATCTGCGATATCGGCCATTTTGAATCGGAACAATTTGTAACCCAGCATTTATTTGAAATTTTGTCCGAAAAATTCCCTATATTTGCCATCGCAAAAACGATTAAGAAAACAAATCCTGTTAATTATTTTATATAGATATGGCTGATAAAAAAGTAAACGAAATTTCTGTCGAAGAAAAATTAAGAGCACTTTATGATTTGCAGATCATCGATTCCCGTTTGGATGAGATCCGCAACACAAGAGGCGAATTGCCCATTGAAGTGGAAGATCTTGAGATAGAAATTGAAGGTCTGGAAAAGAGAGCCCAAAAATTCGAGTCCGAAATAGCGGAGCAAAATGCAGAGATCACTGAGAAAAAAGATCTGATGAAAGATGCTCAGACTCTGATCGATAAATATAAAACGCAACAAGACAACGTCCGAAATAACAAAGAATTCGAAGCGTTGGCAAAAGAAGTGGAGTATCAAGAATTGGAAATTCAATTGGCTGAAAAAAGAATCAAAGAGTTCGGTGCAAAAATAGATCACAAAAAAGAGACGTTGGCGGATCTTACCGAGAAAATTGATGAGCTAAAAAACCACTTGGTTCATAAAAAAAATGAGTTGGAAAATTTGGTTTCGGAAACTCAGAAAGAAGAAGATTATCTACTGGAAAAATCCAAAGAATTTGCTGAAAAAATCGACACAAGATTGTTGGTTTCTTACCAAAGAATCCGCCAAGGATCTTCTACTGGTCTTGCGGTCGTAGGATTGGAAAGAGGAGCCCCAAAAGGATCTTTCTTCACCATTCCGCCACAGAAACAAATGGAAATTGCCCAGAGAAAAAAAATTATTATCGATGAGCATTCTGGTAAGATCTTGGTCGATGATGAGTTGGTAAACGAAGAGTCTGCAAAGATGGAAAGCGTTATCAAATTCAATTAACAAAAGCTGTGTTCCAGCATAAAAGAGATCCTAATTTGGGTCTCTTTTTTTGATATATTCATTGGAGGCTTACCGGATTGATACCGTTCCAGAACTGCTTTCATTTTTAATAATTTCGGCTAGGCTGCCTCTTTTGATTATTTCGATGCCGCCGCTGGAAGAGGCATTTGCCGTCACGCTTTTGCTAACGCCGATAGATATGCCCGCCGACGACGAACTTGCCAAAATAGCACTTTCTGCAGTGAAATTTTCAGCATTTACGTCGCTGGAAGAAGACGCTTGGACATCCACACTTTCGGATTTCCCTTTGATATCGATCCCGCTGGAAGAAGAGCTTTGCATAGTCAAACTTTTTGCGTGGATTTCGCCCTCATAGTTTCCGCTGCTCGAGGTTTGGATATTGATATTTCCCCCGTCTATATTGCCTTTGACAGTTCCGGAGCTAGAAACTTTGACATCTAGATCGGCAGGTGCGAATTGACCTTTCAGGTTAATATTTCCGCTAGAATTAGCCGTCAGATGATCAAAATCCTTCGCATAAACCTTAATTTTGATTCGGTCTGTAGAAATATTTTTAAAATTTGTATTGTCAATTTTGACCTGCACCGCTTGCCCATTTTGTTTCACCACCACATATTTCATCAAGTCCGAAGGCGCATAGACCACAATTTTTTCTTGATCAGATTTGAAAACTTCCGCCTTCAAAGAAGTCGAAATTTCCAGCTCATCAAAGTTCAGATTATAAGATTTTTCAGTCATTTCTCCTTTTCCGGAATCCGAAATGAGATCCGAAAATAAGAAATCTTTACCCGATCCATCTTTTGATTTCACGCAAGAAAATAGACTAATTGAAATCAAAACAATTAGAGATAAAAGTTTAGTTTTCATATGATAATTTTTTAAAGTTGTTGATTTATACCTTAGAAAAACATTTTCGATTGATATTTTTGTAATTTTTGTCTTCATATATTCGTTCTCGAAATTACGAAAATATCATTACGTTTGAAAAAAAATACTCGCTTCGTAGATTCTATTTAAAAAAGAAGACTATAATTGGGGCTAAATGTTCCAACCTCCTCACTCCATCGGCATAATTTCTTTGAAACACCATCAATTGTATGTATATTTACACTCTAAATTTTCAAAAAATGGCAGACTGGAAAACCGTGAAAGAATACCAAGATATTACCTACAAAAAATCTAATGGCGTTGCCAGAATCGCGATCAACAGACCGGAAGTTCGCAACGCTTTCCGACCAAAAACCACCTCAGAACTTTACGATGCTTTTTATGACGCTTACGAAGATGCTTCCAGCGGCGTTGTACTACTCACCGGCGAAGGCCCAAGTCCCAAAGATGGCGGACACGCTTTCTGCAGTGGAGGTGACCAAAAAGCGCGCGGACACCAAGGTTACGTGGGCGAAGATGGCAGGCATCGGCTGAATATTTTAGAAGTGCAGCGTCTCATCAGATTTATGCCCAAAGTGGTAATTGCCGTGGTAAACGGATGGGCAGTAGGCGGCGGACATTCGCTGCACGTGGTTTGCGATTTGACTTTGGCAAGCGAAGAGCACGCCATTTTCAAACAAACCGATGCCGATGTGACGAGCTTTGACGGTGGCTATGGTTCTGCTTATTTAGCCAAAATGGTGGGGCAGAAAAAGGCCAGAGAGATTTTCTTTTTAGGAAGAAATTTTTCGGCAAAAGAAGCCGCAGAAATGGGAATGGTAAACGCCGTAGTTCCGCACGCAGAATTGGAAAACACTGCCTACGAATGGGCGCAAGAAATCCTTGCAAAATCTCCAACTTCCATCAGAATGCTGAAATACGCTATGAATTTGACAGATGATGGAATGGTGGGTCAACAGATTTTTGCCGGCGAAGCCACACGATTGGCGTATATGACGGAGGAAGCAAAAGAAGGTAGAAATGCCTTTTTGGAAAAACGAAAACCTAACTTCGGAGAAGATCAGTGGATATCTTGATGTTGTAAAACGTCGGAAGTACCAAGTACTAAGTATTTAATCTTAAATTCTTTAATATAAAATGGCGAAATTGCAAAGTAAAGGTAATTAATCTTTAATCAAAAAAAGTTACATTGTAAATCATACATTTTACTTTTTACAAAGAAATAAATGAAATATTGGATAAAAGCCGCACGGCTTCGAACTTTGCCACTTTCTCTCAGCGGAATTATTATGGGTTCTTTCATCGCCAGATGGCGACTTTCAGAACAAGCCGGATTTTGGGATTGGAGAATATTATCCTTGGCACTTCTTGTGACCTTGCTCTATCAAATCTTATCAAATTTTGCCAACGATTACGGCGATGGAATCAAAGGAACAGACAAAAATAGGATAGGAGAAGCGGAGCAAAGAGCAGTAGCTTCTGGAAAAATTACAGCAATTCAAATGAGAAATGCCGTGATTCTCCTGTCGATTCTATCTTTTGTAGCAACGGTCGCATTATTATACGTGGCTTTCTATCCGGCTTACGCCAGAGAATTTTGGATCTTCATCGGATTGGGAATTGCATCTATTTTGGCGTCCATTGGATACACCGTCGGGAAAAAACCTTACGGTTATCTAGGTTTGGGCGATATTTTTGTGTTCATCTTTTTCGGATTGGTTTCGGTTTGTGGCAGTTATTTTCTGTTTACCAAAACATTGGATTGGGACATATTTTTGCCCGCAACGGCAGTAGGTTTTTTGAGCGCAGCAGTCCTGAATCTCAACAATATGCGAGATATAGAAAGTGATGCGAAATCTGGGAAAAAAACTTTGGCAATAAGATTGGGTTTCAAAAATGCGATGGTCTATGAAATGATTATTTTGATGCTTCCGCCTATTTTGGTTTTAATCTATATGATGATCAATGGTTTGCAAAAACAAGGAAACTATTATGCATTTATATTTTTTGTTATGGTATTTCCGATGATGTCTTTGCGCAGAAAAATGATGGAAGTAAAAGAACCAAAAGAACTCGATCCTTTTCTGAAACAAGTGGGAATCATTACATTGGTAATGAGTATTTTGGTGGCTTTTGGATTGAATTATTTTAATTAAAATGAAAATACTAAATTAGATGAAGTTGAAATTATTAAATAAAATTTTTTCGGTTTTAATTTTAATTTCAAATATCTATTTTATTTATTGTACTATAGATATAATTTCAAAAGATGGAGGTCCTATGGGTTGGGGTTATTTAATTCTTCCATTTTTTTACGTAATTAATTTTGGAATAATAACTTCTCTATTAGTTTTATTAATTAAAAAATGCAATAATGGAGTTCTGCTCTTTTTAAATTCATTTATATTATCATTAATTCTATTCTTTATTTATCTGACAATAACAAATATCAATCAAAAATGAAAATAAAATTCTTAGGACAAAACTGTTTTTTGTTCACATACAACGGAAAAACGATTCTTGCAGACCCTTTCTATAGCTATCAGAAAGAAAAGTCTGGTTTTGATATTACAGCTCAGAAAATCGATTATGTTTTGATTACGCACGCACACGGCGATCACATTGCTGATGTAAAAGAAGTGCTAGAAAATCATCCTGATGCAACCGTAATTGGACAGCCTGAGATTTGCGGTTATTTCAAACACACGAATAATATTGATATCAACTTCGGAGGTTCTGCGAAAATCGACGATTTGAAGATTTCTATCGTTCCTGCATTGCATACAAGTTCTTTTCCGGACGGTTCTTACGGTGGATTGGCATCCGGATATATTTTCAGATTTGCAGACGGTAAAAATCTTTATCTAGCTGGAGACACGGGCGTGACGGCTGAGATGAGCTTGTTTCCAGATGTTTTCGGAAAATTGGATTTGTCGATCCTTCCCGTTGGAAAAAATTATACGATGTGCCCTCGTAAAGCCGCTTTCGCAGCATCAAAATTATTGAAAACGCCCAAAGTGATAGGTTGTCATTTCGATACTTTTCCAAAAATAGAAATCAATCACGAGGAAGCTAAAAAGTATTTTTCTGATAAAAATATTGAATTTACTTTGCCGGAATTAGGGCAGGAATTTGAGTTCTAAACAAAAAAATTAAGAGATCAAGGGGTTTAAATTTAAACAATCTTGATCTCTTAAAATAAAAAAATGGCAAGCTACCTAAATCACACCGCTACAACCGATTACCTTTGCTGCGTTCCCACCCTGGAGGATTCTCAGGAGCTGGTTGTTTAGGACTTGCCGATGCAAATATAAAAAAATAAAGGCAAAAGAGAAAATAAAAAAAGATGCACCGCTCCGAAAAGAGCTTTAAACGGCTGATTGCTACAATCAAAAGTTTCAAATCTGCTTTCGAAACTCAAAACTTTAAACATTTTAAAAAAGTAAAAATTATGACAAAAAATCCTGTAATATCGGGCTTTGGTTTATTTTTAGTGACGATGCTGGCCTTTTTCGTGGTCTATTATTTCTCTGCCAATGCCCAATATTGGAGCACCACGATGCGGGTGAATGCATTTGGGATGACTTTCTTGTATGCCTTCGCAGGATTTGCTTCAACTTATTGGTTAAGACTCGGTCGATATATTACTTATCCTCACGCATTTAAACAATGTTTTCTCACCCTTTTTACAGGTGGATTGCTGTCTGTTTTTTCCATTTTTGCTTTTCTTAATTACGTTGATACAGACGCGAGGGATTTGCTAAATCACCAATACATCCAAACCGAACTCGACAATCTGGATCGGTCTTATACCAAACTGAGAGGAGAAGCGCTGAATCAAAAAGATAAAAACAAAGTCAAAGAGTTGGAGCAAAATTATAGAGGTGCAAAACTGGCAAGAGAAGCAGCAATGAAGGAGAATCGCAATTATTTTTCTTTCAAATTTATGTCCGGTATTTTTGGCGGGTTTTTGTTTTTTTATTTACTTTTATCGATCGTCATTGCTGGATTTTTGAAAAACAAAAAGCGCTACGAATGACCGATAAGGCTTGCGAAACTATTTATTTACAATATTTTAAAACAATCATCAATGAATCTCTCTATAATCATCCCATTGCTCAACGAGCAAGACTCTCTGGAAGAACTCTTCGCGAGGATTGACAGCGTTTGCCGCTCCAATAAATTGTCTTATGAAGTTTGGTTTATAGATGACGGTAGCACCGATCTTTCCTGGTCTATCATCGAGAATCTGAAGATTCAAAATCCCCAGATCCACGGTATCCGATTTTCCAAAAATTATGGCAAATCGCAGGCACTTCACGCGGCTTTCGAAAAAGTGAACGGCGATGTGATCATCACGATGGATGCAGATCTGCAGGACTTTCCAGAAGAGATTCCGGAGCTTTATGAAATGGTGAAAATAGGGAATTACGACATCGTTTCCGGTTGGAAAAAGAAGCGATTTGATAATGTAATGACCAAAAATATTCCGTCAAAATTATTCAATTCTGCAGCGAGGAAAGTGTCCGGCGTTTCACTTCACGATTTCAATTGCGGACTGAAAGCTTACAAAAAACAGGTTGTAAAATCCATCGATGTTTATGGCGATATGCACCGTTATATTCCGGTTTTAGCAGCCAATGCGGGTTTCAGAAATATCACTGAAAAACCGGTTCAGCATCAGGCAAGACCTTACGGAACTTCGAAGTTTGGTACAGAACGATTTGTTCGGGGATTCTTGGATCTGGTGACGCTTTGGTTTGTCAGCCGATTTGGCGGAAGACCGATGCATTTCTTTGGCGCAGCAGGCACTTTGATGTTCGTCATCGGATTTTTATCGGCCCTTTGGTTGGGGATTTCGAAGCTGATCGATGTGTATGCATACAAAATTTACGGAAATCTGCTTGCCAATAATCCTTGGTTTTTTATAGCATTGACAATGATGATTCTTGGCAGCTTACTCTTTGTTGGTGGCTTTTTGGGCGAACTCATCATCCGAACCAATCGCGAACAGAAGAATTATCATATCGAGGAATTGATTTAAATGTGGTAATTTGGTAAATTATAATCTAATGAAAAATCTGTATTATTTAATTCTAATTTTCACAGCAGTCTCCTGTGGCAAAGTGACTCCGAAAGGCGAAATCCAATCGAAAGATGTGGAATTGGCCGAGTTTTCAAAACTGGATCTGAAAGGGAAATTCCGAGTATTTTATGTGCAAAGTGCGCATAATTTTGTAAATGTGGAAACTTATCCGAATATTTTTGACAATCTGACAATACAAGTTGTCAATAAAAGCCTTTCGATCTCTGAAAAACGACCGACAGAAAAAGTCGATTTCTATAATATTACGATCTATGCAAAAAATGCTTTTGATGATATTAAATTGGCTGATTCTGTGGAGCTTACGATTTCAAGCCAAATGAATGTACAAAATTTTTCCCTCCATTTGAAAGATAATGCTAAATTTATCGGATCCGTGATTTCGGAAAACTCGTCTATCGAAATGCTAAACAAAAGCCGCGCTAATCTGCTCGGAAAAACGACTTTAGCAAAGCTGAGCATTAGAGACACGGCGAGCATCATTTCGCCCTATTGGTACATCAAAGATTTGGAAATTGATTCTGAAAATGGGAATTATGCAGAACTCAATGTGGACGAGGAAATCAAAGGAAAAATTAAAAACACATCAAAATTGGTTTATTATGGAGATCCTTCCAAAAAAGTGAATCTTAGCGAAAAAGCGACCATTGAAAAGAGAAAACTTAATTAATCAAATTAAAAAATCAAAAATAATGTCAGAACTTTCAACATTAGATAAAGCAAAACTTTGGCTATCCGATACTTTTGATGAGGAAACCAGAAGTGCTGTTCAAACGTTAATCGATTCTAATTCTCCTGATTTGGAAGATTCTTTTTACAGAGAATTAGAGTTCGGAACCGGCGGAATGCGTGGCGTAATGGGCGTTGGGACCAATCGTCTTAATAAATATACTTTGGGACAAGCGACTCAAGGACTTGCCAACTATCTTCATCAGCAATTTTCTGGCGAAGAAACCGAAGGTTCGACGAAGTCTCAGACAAGTCAAATCAAAGTTGCTATTGCGTATGATGTAAGGCATAATTCTAAGGAATTCGGAAAAATTGTTGCCGATGTTTTGACGGCCAACAGCATCAAAGTTCTGTTGTTCAAAGACCACCGACCGACGCCCGAATTGTCCTTCACTGTTCGCAATAAAAAATGTAATGCAGGAATCGTTTTGACGGCTTCTCACAATCCGCCAGAATATAATGGTTACAAGGTTTATTGGAATGACGGCGCGCAAATTGTTCCGCCAGATGACGAAAATATCATCAGAGAAGTTTATCAAACCAAATTTGAGGATGTCAAATTCAACGGCAATGATGACCTGATCGAATGGATTGGCGAAGAACAAGATGATGTTTACATCGATGCTTGTATGGAAAACTCTCTTTATCAGAATGTTGGAAGAGACAATCTTAACATCGTTTTCACCTCCATCCACGGAACAACTTATACCACGGTTCCCAAAGCCTTGAAAAAAGCAGGTTTCACCAAGCTGGATTTGGTTTGCGAGCAAATGATCCCGAGCGGGAATTTCCCAACGGTAAAATCGCCGAATCCGGAAGAGCCGGCAGCATTGGAAATGGCGACTGATTTAGCTCGAATTACAAACGCGGACATCGTAATCGGAACGGATCCCGACGGCGACCGGCTTGGGATTGCAGTGAGAAATCTTGATGGCGACATTCAGCTATTGAATGGAAATCAATGCAATACGATTTTGACTTATTATATATTAGATCAATGGAAAAAAGCGGGGAAAATTACTGGAAAGGAATTCATCGGTTCTACGATCGTGACTTCTGATATTTTCTTTGATATTGCGAAGAAATTTGGTGTGGATTGCAAAGTTGGCCTGACGGGTTTCAAATGGATTGGGAAGATGATTCGCGATTTTGAAGGCCGGGAAAAATTCATTTGCGGCGGCGAAGAAAGTTTTGGATTTATGACCGGAGACTTCGTACGCGACAAGGACTCTTGCGGCTCTATCTTGACGGCTTGCGAGATCGCCGCTTGGTGCAAAGCCAATGGAACCACGATTTATCAATATCTTATCGACATTTATAAGGAAGTCGGATTGTATTATGAAGGCTTGATCAATGTGGTGAAAAAGGGAAGAACTGGCGCCGAAGAAATCGAGGAAATGATGAAAAACTTCCGTGAAAATCCTCCGAAAGAAATCGCGGGATCTGCAGTGGAAGCAGTAAAGGATTTCAAAGAACAAACTTGTTTTGTTGTTTCCAAAAATGAGAAAAAAGTGATGGATGATATTCCAAAATCCAACGTTTTGATCTATTATACTCAAGATGGAACCAAGGTTTGCGTGCGTCCTTCGGGAACTGAGCCTAAGATCAAATTCTATGTTTCTGTGAAAGATTCTATCTCTTCCGAAAAGGATTTTGTAGAAAAATTACCAAAATTAGAAGAAAAGATTCAGAATGTTAGGAAAGATTTGAAGCTCTGATTTAAAATTTTATTTGAGAAAACTATAATACCTAATTTTTTAATATAACGTCCTTAATTACTAAGTTTCGTTTGATTTTTTAGCCCTATGCTGGGCTGTAGTTTGAATTAGTCGTTTACTTTTAAGACCTTTGTAAAATATATTAAAAGAAAAATCGGACCGGAAGTCTGTATAAAAAAGCAAAATCCACCCAGTGAAAGTATCAAAACTCGCATCTCACCTCGTTGGTTCGGAGATCATCAAAATCGGAAATGAAGTGAATGACCTGAAAGCAAAAGGTGCACAAATCTCGAATCTCACCATCGGCGATCTTAATTCCAATATTTATCCAATTCCTCAGGATCTGAAAGACGGAATCCAAAAAGCCTACAACAATAATCTTACCAATTACCCTCCGGCAAACGGTTTGCAATCTTTGAGAACTTCAGTAAGCCGCGATCTTAAGAAGCGTTGGAATTTGGATTATTCTGCTAATGATATTCTGATAACAGCTGGTTCCAGACCATTGATTTATGCGATTTTTAAAACAATTGTTGACTCGGGCGATAAAGTAATCTATCCAATTCCTTCGTGGAATAACAATCATTATGCTTATTTGACCAATGCAAATGCTGTGGAAGTGCAAACCCAAGAGTCCAATAATTTCTTGCCAACTGCAAATGATTTGAGACCACATTTGGAGGGCGCAGTTTTACTTTGCCTTTGCTCTCCGCTAAATCCTACCGGAACGATGTTCACCAAAGAACAATTGTCGGACATTTGTGAATTGGTTTTAGAAGAAAATAGCAGAAGGGGCGAGGATGAAAAACCACTTTACTTGATGTACGATCAGATTTATGCCATGTTGACTTTCGGGTCGGAACATTACAATCCTGTAAGCCTATTCCCTAAAATGCAAGATTATACAATCTTTGTGGACGGAACATCTAAATGTTTTGCTGCAACGGGCGTAAGAGTAGGTTGGGGATTCGGACCGAGTGTGGTCGTCGATAAAATGAAAGCGCTTCTAACGCACGTTGGCGCATGGGCTCCCAAGCCGGAACAGGAAGCGGTTGCCGAGTTTTTGGCCAACGATGCGGCGGTTGACGCTTTCTTGCAAGATTACAAAGGGAAACTGAATATTAGTTTAAAAGAGCTTCATTCTGGAATTCAGAATTTAAAAGCCAAAGGCTTTGCTGTGGAAAGTATTTCGCCGATGGGCGCGCTTTATTTGACAGTCAAACTCGATTATCTGGGTAAAAGAACGCCAGAGGGAAAGGTTTTAGAAAATTCTACCGATCTTGTTTTTTATCTTATTAAGGATGCTGGAGTGGCGCTGGTTCCTTTTTCGGCATTCGGGAATGACAAGTTGGTTCCTTGGTTCCGCGCTTCTGTTGGCGGTTGTTCACTAGATGATATCAAAGATTGCCTTCCAAATCTGGAGGCTGCATTGGAAAAATTATTGTAAAAAATTGAAAAAATTCGTTTTTGTAATGGAAAAAATACTACCTTTGGGGAAAAGAAAGAAAAATGGCTCAATATACAAACAAAAAAAAACCAGAAACCGATAGAGTCGCCGAACCACAAGCACTTTACGGGATACCAAAGATTTTTGGAAACCTGGCCATCAAAGACGAATATTCTTTAATCAAAAAAGCGAGAGAAGGCGTACGGACAGAGGTATTTTACTCCTTGGCCGATGCCATCAAAATGCCAGAGAAATTGCTTGCTTCACTCATCAACCTATCGCCGAGAACTATCAGCAATTACAGAGAACAAGAAAAATACCTAGATCCGAACTATAGTGAGCATCTTCTAAAATTAATCAATCTCTATAGCCTAGGAAAGGAAATTTTGGGATCTTTGGAAGACTTTAGTTTATGGATGAATCGTCCATTTTGGAATTCCGAAGAAAAACCCATTGATTTTATTTCGACTTCGGGAGGTGTAGATCTTGTGTCTGCAGAGTTGGAAAAATTGGCTCAAGGTTATCCTGTCTGATGCTCGTTTATAGAATTGTGCACAAAAAATATTCGGATTCTCTGTTTGCAAGTGGCTTAGAGGGTCGCTGGAACTCGGAAGGGAAAAAGGTGCTCTACGCTGCAGAAAGTATTTCTTTGGCTTATCTGGAAACGATGGCTCACCGGAAAGGCTTCGGATTCAACCTGGATTTTAGAGTTATGATTATACAATTACCAAACAATTTTTCGCGTACTGCGGTAGAAACAAACCAGTTGCCGGCTTACTGGAGAGATTTCCGGAGCTACAAAGAATGCCAAGCGATTGGTAATCGTTGGTTTGAGCAGGGCAGCCATCTTTGCCTCCAAGTGCCTTCTGCCGTGGTTCCAGAAAACCATAATGTGGTAATCAATACTTACCACAAAGATTTTAAAAAAGTGAAGTTAATCGATACTCTAGACTTTGTTCCAGATCAAAGATTGGAGGACATCATCAAAGAATATAAATAGATATGAAAGTGATCGCTGTGATTCCGGCTCGATATAATTCTACTAGATTTCCTGGAAAACTGATGAAAGTTTTGGGTAATAAAACCGTGATCGCAAGAACTTATCAGAATGTGATAGACACGGGTTTGTTTGATGAAGTTTTTGTTGCGACTGATTCCCAAATTATCTTTGACGAAATCTCAAAAATCAGCGGAAAAGCAGTGATGACAGGCGATCACCAAACCGGAAGCGATCGAATTGCCGAAGCGGTGAAAGACATCGATTGTGATATCGTCATCAATGTTCAAGGTGATGAGCCTTTTCTCAAAAAAGAACCTTTGGAGCAGCTCATTGAGGTTTTTTCTTCAGATGATGATAAGGCAATATCGTTGGCATCTTTGAAAATTAAGTTGAAAAGTATAGAGGAGATACAGAATCCGAATAACGTCAAAGTGATAACAGATAAGAGCAGTTTTGCTTTGTATTTTAGCCGTTCGGTCATCCCTTTTCATCGGGATCTGGCCGATGATGTGCAGTACTACAAGCATATCGGTGTGTATGCGTTCCGCAAGGAGGCTTTGCTCAAATTTTCTTCTATGGCAATGACACCTTTAGAAATTGCCGAGAAAATAGAATGCATCCGCTATTTGGAAAATGGGATGAAAATCAAGCTTGTAGAAACAGATTTCATTGGTGTAGGCATCGACACGCCCGAAGATCTGGAAAAAGCTAAGCGGTTGATATAAAATATTTTGGCTTTTTTTTGGGATTTTTATGAACGCCAGAAAGTTGATACCAATAGAAAAAACTTATCTTTGAAATCCTAATATTTTTGAATGAAAAACCTTATTATCATTTTTGCTTTTCTATCTTCTCATTTTACCATTGCCCAAACTGCCAAAGAAATCATCGACAAAAACATCGAAAATTCTGGCGGACTCACCAATTGGAAACTCCTGAATACGGTTCAGATCCAAGGCCGGGTAACCCTTGGCATCAATGATGAATATCCAATCAAAATCTATCAGCAGCGCCCGAATCTCAGCAAAACTGCAATGGTTGTTGCCGGCAAGGAAACACCTATCGAGGGTTACGACGGCAAGAACGGCTACGGGATGAATTACGCTCAGAACAAGCTTCAGAAGTACAACGATTACGTTCCCGAAAATTTCGACAACGACTTTATTGATTGGGAAAATAAGGGTTTTGAGGCCAAATTTCTTGGTAAAGAAAAAATAGGCGAGCAATTATTTTTCAAGGTAGAACTTACCAAGAATGTCAACAAAACCACTTACTTCTTCGATACCAAAAATTTTATGCTTTTCCGCGAAATCAAAAAAGACGAAATCGTGACTTATTCCGACTATAGAAAAGTAGGAAATCTACTCATGGCGTATAAAATCGAATCCTCTTCTCCCAAAAAAGACAGTGATTACGTCATGATTATCAATAAGATAGAGATCAACAAGGAATTACCAAAAGGCACTTTTAAGTTCTAAATCGAAATGGAAGTTGAAACGATCCGCGAATATTGTTTAGGAAAAAAAGCAGTGACGGAAGCCTTTCCTTTTGATCTGGAAACCTTGGTTTTCAAGGTGGGCGGAAAGATGTTTCTTTTG
The DNA here is from genome assembly GCA_022013695.1 of Weeksellaceae bacterium. Classification (GTDB taxonomy): domain Bacteria; phylum Bacteroidota; class Bacteroidia; order Flavobacteriales; family Weeksellaceae; genus Epilithonimonas. The sequence continues at coordinate 3,371 of JAKLPS010000009.1, read as the reverse complement.
ATTTCTTTAGAAAAACAGCCTGTGAACTTTTCTGCAAAGGCCAATCCTGAATGGAGCGAAGAGCTGCGGGAAAAATATCCGCAAATAGAAGGAGCTTTTCATCTGAACAAAACCCATTGGAATTCGGTCACTTGTGAAGGTCTGAAAAAGGATTTGATCTTGAAATTGATCGATCATTCTTATGATTTGGTCTTCAAATCTTTGACTAAGAAGATGCAGGAACATATTAATAATGCTTAAAAAGGAAATTCTTCGGTCAATTTTTGATCTTCATCCAGTCTTTCAATCAGTTTTTCCAAGCCTTCAAATTGGATTTCGTCGTGAAGAAAATCCCTGAATTTTACTTTGATTTCTTTCTCATAAATATCCTGATCGAAGTTCAAAATATAAACTTCCGTGCTTAAAATTTGATTGGAATTATCAACGGTCGGGTTGGTCCCGATGCTCAGCATTCCTTTGTAGAAAGTATCTTCCATCCAAACTTCTACGATGTAGGCACCGGTTTTTGGAAGCAGTTTATTCATCGGAACATCGATATTTGCAGTCGGATATCCTATTTTTTTTCCAAGCTTTTTACCGTGGATCACTTTGCCAGATAAGGGATAGTGATAACCCAACATTTTATTTGCATCAAGGATTCGACCTTCCAAAAGTGCTTGCCTGATTTTTGTAGAACTGATATTCAGGTCATCAGATTGCACCGCTTCCAGTTGATTCACTGCAAAATCCAATGCCGATGAAAGCGATTTTAGCAATTCGAAATTACCACTTTTATTTTTTCCAAAAGCATGGTCATATCCGATGATGATGTGCTTTACATTGAGCTTATCGACCAAGATTTGTTCGCAAAATTCTACACCAGTCAGATTTCGGAAATCTTCATCAAACGTTTTAAGAAATAAATTCTGAATTCCACTTTTTTCCAGCAATTCTAATTTTTCTTCAAGCGTGTTCAGCATTTTTACATCATCATTCGGATTGAGAAATTTCCTTGGATGTGGCCAGAAACTTAAAATTGCAGATTCCAGATTTTCCTTGTCCGCGATTTCATTCAAAGTATTAATAATTGATAAATGCCCCAGATGAACGCCGTCAAACATTCCTAATGATAATGCTAAAGATGTTTTGGCGTGATAATCTTTAAAATCGCTGATAATTTTCAATGGATGAAATTTTTTGAAAGAAATAAGGCTTTTGTGAGGCTAAAAATAGACCAAAATAGGTATCTGAATTGTCTTGCAAATATGATAAAAATCTTTTTTTCCGACAATGAGGATATGCAAACTTTTATTATCTTTGCGCACAAGAAAAAATTTAGTAATGGCAAACCAAATTAAAGGAAAAATTTCACAAATTATTGGACCAGTTATCGATGTGGTCTTTAATGAAGTTGAACAATTACCCAACATATATGATGCCTTGGAAATCACTAAATCCAACGGAGAAAAAGTGGTTTTGGAGGTTGAGCAGCACATTGGCGAAGACGTTGTGAGATGTATCGCGATGGATGCAACCGACGGTCTTCAAAGAGGACAAGAAGTTTTAGGAACTGGCAAACAGATCACTATGCCAGTAGGTGAAGGCATCAACGGCCGTTTATTCAATGTAGTAGGTGATGCGATAGACGGACTTCAGAATTTGTCCAAAGAAGGGGGTTTGCCCATCCACAGAGATGCACCAAAATTTGACCAATTGACGACTTCGGCAGAAGTACTTTTCACTGGCATCAAAGTCATCGACCTGATCGAGCCTTATGCAAAAGGGGGGAAAATTGGATTATTTGGTGGAGCAGGTGTTGGAAAAACTGTATTGATCCAAGAATTAATCAACAATATCGCTAAAGGCCACGGCGGACTATCTGTGTTTGCAGGCGTAGGAGAGAGAACGAGAGAAGGAAATGACCTTTTGAGAGAGATGCTTGAGTCAGGCATTATCAAGTACGGAGACGAGTTTATGCACTCTATGGAAAATGGAGGCTGGGATCTTTCCAAAGTAGATATGGAAGAAATGAAAGATTCGAAAGCTGCTTTCGTTTTCGGACAGATGAATGAGCCGCCCGGCGCAAGAGCGAGGGTCGCACTTTCTGGACTCACATTGGCAGAATATTATAGAGATGGTGGCGAAAGCGGACAAGGGAGAGATGTACTTTTCTTCGTCGATAATATTTTCCGTTTTACGCAGGCTGGTTCCGAAGTGTCTGCACTTCTTGGCCGTATGCCTTCAGCGGTAGGTTATCAGCCGACATTGGCCTCCGAGATGGGTGCGATGCAGGAGCGGATCACTTCTACAAAAAATGGTTCCATCACTTCGGTGCAAGCCGTTTACGTGCCAGCAGATGATTTAACGGATCCAGCGCCGGCGACAACCTTTGCTCACCTAGATGCGACAACTGTATTGGATAGAAAAATTGCTTCATTAGGTATATACCCGGCTGTAGATCCATTGGCTTCCACGTCAAGAATCTTGGCTCCGGAAATCATTGGAGAAGAACATTATGACTGCGCTCAGAGAGTGAAAGAAATACTTCAGAGATACAAAGCGTTGCAGGATATCATTGCGATCCTCGGTATGGAAGAACTTTCCGAAGAAGACAAATTGGTCGTTTACAGAGCCAGAAAAGTTCAGAGATTCTTGTCGCAGCCTTTCCACGTTGCTGAGCAGTTTACAGGTCTTAAAGGATCATTGGTAGATATCAAAGACACCATCAAAGGATTCAATATGATCATCGATGGCGAATTGGATCAGTATCCAGAATCCGCTTTTAACTTGAAAGGAACCATCGAAGAAGCTATCGCAGCAGGACAAAAATTGTTAGCAGAGAACGCTTAAGAAAGTTTAAATGTTAAATTTTAGATTTTAGACTGAATTGCAATAATTTATAATTTAAAATCTACAATCTATAATTTCATAAAAATGAATATAAAAATTTTAACTCCAGAATTTGTGATTTTCGAAGGCGAAGTAGAATCAATTCTTATCCCAGGGAAAAGCGGACAATTCCAAATATTTAAAAATCACGCGGCGATCGTATCAGCTTTGGTAAGCGGAAAAGTGAAAATTTACACGGACAAAGTAAACGCTTCATTCGAAAAATATCTGACCAAGGAAACAGAGGCAAAAAGCGCTTACTCCTACGAAATCAAAAGTGGTGTTTTAGAATTCAACAACAACAAAGGCATCCTTCTTTGCGAATAGATTGACCTCTGCTATAAAATTAAAATCCCGAGAAGTAGTTTTGGACTGCACCCAAAAGATTAGACAAAATTAAACAATATTATTAGAGGAAAGAGTTCGGTACTGTACCGGACTCTTTCCTTTTAAATTGAGTCTTATTCTGTCGTGGTTGTAATAATTGATGTATTCTTTTATTT
>JAKLPS010000008.1 GCA_022013695.1 Weeksellaceae bacterium | reverse complement strand
TTTCCTGAGACGTTGAACTCCGTCACATCGGTTGCCCATTTCCTGTTGGGTTGATCTGCTTTAAAGTTTCTTTCCAAAATATTCGGTGCCACCCTGCCTTGTTCTCCTTTATAAGATCTGTATTTTTTGACCCTTATGATGCTTTTAAGTCCCAGGACTTTCATAAGTTTCATTACTGTTTTGTGATTGATTATAATTCCTTTTTCTTTCATTGCCAAAGTAATACGACGGTATCCAAAACGCCCTTTGTGTTTGTGATAGATTTGTTTTATCAAAATTTTAATGTCCGAATATTTATCATTCTTCTCAAAGGTTTTCTGATGGTAATAGAAACTGCTCCTGGCCATACCTGTACAATCCAGCAAGACTGACAGGTCATATTTTCGCCTTAACCCTTCGATGGCTTCTGCTTGTTCTTTTTGAGAGTTAAGGCGTCTAGCTTTTTTAGAAAATCGTTCTCGGCACGAAGCTTTTCATTCTCCAGTAAAAGTTCTTCTTCTCTGGTCAATGGCTTGTCAGACTTTCTTTTCTTACGTTTGTAATCGCTCATGATTTTGGGTCTTCCTCTAGGTTTGTTTTCCAAACCTAAAATACCACTTTTTTCGTAATCCCGCTGCCAGTTCAAGACGGTAGACTGTGCAGCGATATCAAATCTGATACACGCTTCCCTTTGTGAGATGAAATCTGTTTCGATGGCCTTCAAAACTTTAAGCTTAAACTTCAGAGAGTAGCTTCTGTTTTTCCTCCGCTCTAGTCCCGAGATTCCGTACTTGTTATAAAAGCCTATCCACTTGCGGAGATTACTCTCATGAAACCCTTTTTCTGTCGCTATAGATTCAATCGAACGATAAGAATTCTGATGATATTCAATACATTCCAATTTGAAAGCAACGCTAAATTTTTCTTTCCTATTCATAAAAAATGCCCCTAAAAAGTGTCTAACTTTTTGGGGGCAGTCCAAAATTAACGACTCTCCTTAAATTTAAAAAACTATATTTTTAAATGATCCTGTTTTTTGGGAAGATTACAATTTTCTTATCTGCATTAAAAAATTCTGCCTCAATGTATGACTACGTAGTATAACGTCTGGATTTTGTTACAAATCTTCTTCGCATACTCATTTTTTGAAATAGGTATAAAGCCCAAAAAGTAAAAGAATTAGCACCAAACAGCATATAAAGTAGAGTTTTGGTGAAAGGTCTTGCCAGCAGGCTTTTTCTTTTTCTCTTGTTCGTTAATTATTGTTTCCTTTTTGCTTTCTCCCCATATTCCTTTATTCGTTTCCCTCGCTTAATAAAATAGTTGCCTTTATTTTATGTTGAGGATTTTGCAATAAATTCTTTGTCAAAGCAACTTTCTAATACGCCGTCTCGTGTACTTTTACCGCTCTTCCGCTTGGGTCGTTGGCATTTTTAAAAGCTTCGTCCCATTCCAATGCAACAGGCGTAGAACACGCCACAGACGGAACGGATGGCACACAACTCGCGGCAGAATCACTCGGGAAATGGCCTTCGAAGATCGTTCTGTATCGGTATTCTTCTTTGCTCATCGGCGCGTTGATCGGGAATCTGAACTTGGCGTTCGCCATCATTTCGTCCGTCACTTCATCTTCAGCCACTTGCTTCAAAGTATCGATCCAGGAGTAGCCCACGCCGTCGCTGAACTGCTCTTTCTGTCTCCAGGCAATGCTTTCCGGCAATAGATCTTCGAAAGCTTTTCGTAGAACCCATTTCTCCATTCTTTCCGGCGTGATCATTTTATCTTTCGGGTTGATGGTCATTGCAATGTCCATAAATTCTTTGTCCAGGAAAGGAACCCGGCCTTCGATGCCCCAAGCCATTAGGGATTTGTTGGCACGCAGACAATCGTAAAGGTGCAGTTTTCCTAACTTTCTTACCGTTTCCTCGTGGAAAGCCTTTGCAGAAGGCGCTTTGTGGAAATATAGATAACCTCCGAACAATTCGTCGGAACCTTCGCCGGAAAGTACCATTTTGATGCCCATAGACTTGATGACTCTTGCGAGAAGATACATCGGAGTAGAGGCGCGTACAGTAGTGACATCGTAGGTTTCCAAATGATAGATCACATCGCTGATGGCATCCAGACCTTCTTGAACGGTGTACTTGACTTCGTGATGGACGGAACCGATATGATTTGCCGCTTTTCTTGCGGCGGCCAAATCAGGGGAACCTTCCAAGCCGACGGCAAAACTGTGGAGCCTAGGATACCAAGCTTCCTGAGTATCGCCGCTCTCGATTCTTTGTCTTGCATATTTTGCTGTTACAGCAGCGATTATTGATGAATCCAAACCGCCGGAAAGCAAAACGCCATAAGGAACGTCGCTCATCAATTGTCTGTGAACTGCGTCTTCCAATCCTTTTCTGATGGCGGCAATATCGGTTGTGTTATCTTTTACATTCTCAAATTCTGCCCAGTCTCTCTTGTACCATTGCTGTAATTCCTGTCCGTCTTTGCTGTAAAGAAAATGTCCGGGTAAGAATTCTTCAATTTTATTACAAGTGCCTTCCACAGCTTTCAATTCAGATGCAACATAGAAACTTCCGGTTTTGTCCCAGCCCATATAAAGCGGCACAATTCCCATATGGTCTCTGCCGATGAGGTAGGCATCATTTTCTTCGTCGTACAGAGCGAATGCGAAAATCCCGTTGAGTTTTTCGAAGAAATTTTTCCCATCTCTTCTGTACAAAGCCAGGATGACCTCGCAGTCAGATTGGGTCAGGAATTCATAATCCGGAAATTCTGATCTCAGTTCTTGATGGTTGTATATTTCTCCGTTCACGGCCAATGCCACTTTTTTATCCTGTGTGAACAGCGGCTGTTTGCCCGATGTCGGATCTACAATCGCCAAGCGCTCGTGGGAGAAGATGACGTGGTCGTGCTGATATATCCCCGACCAGTCGGGACCGCGGTGTCGTATTTTTTTCGACATTTCCAAGACTTGGGGTCTTATCGTTTCATTTTTTTGTTTGATGTCAAACACGCATACAATTCCACACATTATTTTTTATTTTTAATTAAAATTATATTGCAAAATTAGTATTCATTATTTAAAAATAAAATTATTTATGATTTATATTTAAAATATTTTATTAAAATAATTAAATATATGAATAATTTTCCGAAATTAATCTCAGTTCAACCATTCTGCTTAAAAATTTTTAGAAGCGACGAATTTTTCCTTTTATAATTAATGATGTCCGTCTGTGTAATGGACAATGATTGGGCAATTATTACCAGTAGCCTAAATGTCACTTTTAAAAAAAATTTTTGAAACTATATCAAAATTGTACGGTTTTTGCAGAGAGGATTTGTATTGTAGATGTGAGGTAGTAATATACCCCGTTATACATTTATAATTTTTTTTTCATCATTTGTGTTTTTACCCTCTTATTTTCATTAGTAAGAGGGTTTTTTCTACCGCCAATTTTGCCAGCCAATTTTTAAAATTTAACTTTGCCGAGGAATCTAAAAATAAGTAAAAAATATGTCAACTTACGTCGTTGTCGGTCTTCAGTATGGGGACGAAGGAAAGGGAAAAATCACAGATGTCTTGTCGGCCAAATCAGATTATGTCGTTCGTTTTCAAGGCGGAGACAACGCTGGTCACACAGTCTATGTGGGCGACGAGAAATTTGTTCTGCACCTTTTGCCTTCCGGCGTTCTCCAGTGCAAAGGCAAATGTATCATTGCCAACGGCGTGGTAGTGAATCCGAAAGCTTTTGTTAAGGAAATCAATCAGATCGAAAGCAAAGGAATGCGGACCGACCACGTCTTCATCAGCAGAAGAGCCCACGTGATAATGCCATACCACATTCTCCTAGATACTTACAGAGAGGAAGAACAAGGCGGCACTCAGCTCGGCACGACGAAAAAAGGAATCGGGCCTTGCTACGAAGACAAGATTGCCAGAGTGGGCATCCGGATGATTGATCTTTTGAATCCCGAAGTGCTACGCGAAAAAATCGAGAAAAATCTTAAAACCAAAAATTCACTGTTCGAAAAATACTTTGAGAAACCCACTTTGGATGTCGAAGAGATCTACCAAGAATTTCTCGCTCTCGGCGAGACGCTGAAAGACCGAATCGTAGATACTGAGCTGGAGCTAAACGAAGCCATAAAGGAAGGAAAAAACATTCTTTTTGAAGGCGCTCAGGCATTGATGCTGGACATCGATTTTGGAACTTATCCTTTCGTCACCTCGTCTTCGCCCTCCACAGGGGGCGTTTGCACGGGCGCAGGGGTTCCCCCAACGGCTCTGCAAAATCTGATTGGCGTTGCCAAAGCCTATACCACGAGGGTAGGAAACGGGCCTTTCCCAACGGAATTGGATGATGAGTTGGGAGAGAAAATCAGGCAAATCGGTGCCGAGTTTGGAGCGACAACCGGCAGACCAAGAAGAACCGGCTGGCTGGATTTGGTCTCCCTGAAACACGCCTGTATGATCAACGGAATCAATAATTTGGTGATCACAAAATTGGATGTTCTTACAGGAATTCACCCTTTGAAAATCGCTACAAAATATAAAACCGAAGACGGAAAAATAATTGATTATTTCACGTCGTCCACCACCAAACTGAACGATTATGAGCCTCAGTATGAAGAATTGGAAGGCTGGGACGAGGACATCAGCAATGCCCGAACTTACGAAGAACTACCTCCCAACGCCAAAAAATATATCGAATTCATAGAGGAGCATTTGGGAATCAACGTTTATTTGGTATCTGTAGGGCCGGAGCGTTCGCAAAATATCATCAGAAAAGAACTTTTCTAATTTCATCAACCTTTGATACAAACTTTCTCAGCTGGGAGAGTTTTTTTTACTCAACCTTTGGCTCTATTTTTCTTTTGGAATAATAATTGAATAATTAAAATATTAATTCACTTTTGGTGAAAAATTAAAACGATTATGAAACCTTTATTTTTAATAGGATTTGCAGCCCTTCTGACATTTTCATCTTGTAAAAAAGATGAAAAAGTGCAAGCTGCAACAATAGAACAGCAAAAACTGGATTATCAAACCAGACAAATCGACCTCGAAAAACAAAAACTGGCCATTGAAAAGGAAAAAATGACCTTTGAAAAGCAAAAGGACAGTCTGAACAAAGTCGCTGAGGAAAAAGAAGCAGACAGAAAAGCGGAAGCCAACCGAGTGGCTAGGAAATCTAGTTCCAAAAGAAGTTCTTCTTCCGGAGGTTCCAGCGGCGGATCCTCTGGTTCAAGTGCTTCCAATGCGGGATCTAGCTCTTCCGGAACGACAGCTACGCAGAAAAAAGGATGGAGTAGTGCCGCAAAAGGCACCGTGATTGGCACCGTGGGTGGTGCAGCGGCAGGTGCTATTATCTCTAGAAAAAATCCGGGTCTTGGAGCGGTGATTGGCGGCGTTGCTGGGGGCGCAACCGGTTACACCATTGGGCGGTCAAACGACAGAAAAACAGGCCGCGTACAGAAGTAAATTTTCTTCATATATATAGTACACAACGAAAGATTGCTTATTTTTAAGCAATCTTTTTTTATGCTTTCGATTCTGCTCACTATTTTCGTTTTGCTTGTTGTTAATTTCGGGACGGGATTTATCATCAGCCATATATTTCGGGTCAGAAATGCTGGTTTTGTCTTGATTTCATTTGTAGGAATGATCGGCATTGCTTTGCTGGAGACGGTTTTGGCCTTTTTTTTTCCGCTGAATTTTGTGTTGGAAATAGCACTTGTAGCCCTCGGAGTTCTTGGCGCGGGCTGGTTTTGGAAGACAGAAAAGTCCGCTCAGTTCAAGATAAACTTTGATTTTTGGTTTTACTTCTTTTTAGGTGTCATCATTTTAGCTACGTCATTTTCGCCTTATCTTTTTGATCATTACAGCTATTACGTGCCAACGATTTCTTATTTGAGAGACTTTGGTTTTGTCAAAGGTATTTCAAACTTAGATTTGTTGCTGGGGCAATGCTCGTTTTGGCATATTTATCAGGCTGGTTTTTCGCACATTATCGATCCTTTTTTAAAGATTAATGCCTATTTATCGGTTCTTTTTTTGATTTATATTTATGAAAAAAAGCAACTCTTTTTATTCATTTTTCTACCAATCTTTTTACTTTTTGTTCAGCAACCCAGTCCCGATTTGCCGATTTTAATCCTCTGTTTAATTGTCATTAATGAAATAAGTGCCGAAAGAGAAAATAAGCTACTTTTATATTTGTCATTATTCGCAGTGTGTGTGAAACCGGTGGTTTTTTGGTTGCCGCTTTTTGTGATTTTAAACAATTTTGGACAGAAAAAAATCATTTTCAAGTCCATAATTCCGGTTTTTATTTTTGGATTTTTAGTTATAATGAAAAATCTCTGGCTGTTTGGATTTCCGATATTTCCTGTTGCCGTCTTCGATTTCAATCTACCTTGGAAACCGAGTCACGAGATTTTGAGTTATTCATCGCAGATCGGGCAGATGAAATCTTATGATATGAAATACTCCTACCAGCAAATTTCCGGATTTAATATTTTTGATAAAATATTTCATTGGTTCACAATCGGTTTCAAATCCGTCTTCAATGTTGGGATTATCATTTCGTTATCAATCGTTGGATTTTTCGCATTTAGCAAGAAAAGCCGTTTTTATTATTTTTTATTTATTTGTTTAATCATCAAATTTATTTTGATTGTTTCATTTTCTGCGCAATATCGGTTTTTCTTGGATGTTTATATTGTGGCCATGTTTTTACTTTTCAAAAATTTATCTGCATCGAAGTCCATTTTTGCCACGCTACTTCTCTCCATTATTATTTTGATGATGTTCATTTTTCCGGTATCTTTCAAAAATAAATTTCATTCAGGAAGTTGGATGTTTGGTTTCCATTGGTCACAATTCTACAAACCAAAAGAAGTAGCGTCGGAAAAAGCGCAATGGTTTCAGATCGGAAACCTCAAGTTCAAGGCTACAAAAGGCTTGATTTATAAAAATTCCTTCCCTACAATCTCCCTTTATTGGTTGAAAATCTATCAATATTATCAAATTTTTCCGCAGTTGTCCGATGCTGGATTGATTCAGAAAAATCTGAACGAAGGCGAAATAAAGGAATTGAAGAAGATCATCTCACAAACCGAAAAACAGCATTCCCAAATCCCCTAATTTTCATTATCTTTGAGTAGAAAGTTTGAAACCGATTTCAAGATTCATTTTTAATTATTAGCCAGTCAAAATGCCCGATTTTTTACATCCAGATAAGGAAAACTACTCCGATGACGATTTGATTCAGGAAGAAAAAATCCGTCCGCAGAGTTTCAATGATTTTGCCGGACAAAGAAAGACGCTGGACAACTTGGAAGTTTTTGTAGCTGCCGCGAAAAATCGGGGTGGCGCTTTGGATCACCTTCTGTTGCACGGTCCGCCGGGCTTGGGAAAAACAACTTTGGCGCACATCATTGCGAATGAACTCGGCGTCGGATGCAAAATAACGTCCGGCCCCGTTCTGGACAAACCCGGAAGTTTAGCCGGATTGCTGACCAATCTGGAGGAAAATGACGTGCTCTTCATAGATGAAATCCACCGCCTATCCCCGATTGTAGAAGAATATCTCTATTCAGCAATGGAAGATTACAAGATTGATATTATGCTGGAAAGTGGCCCCAATGCGAGATCGGTACAAATTGGGCTGAATCCTTTCACCTTGGTTGGAGCCACCACAAGAAGCGGAATGCTCACCAAACCGATGCTCGCAAGATTCGGGATTCAATCGAGATTGGAATACTATACGATAGAACTCCTCGGAATGATTATCGAACGAAGCGCCAGGGTTTTGGGCGTCAAAATCTATGAAGATGCTGCTCTGGAAATCGCGAGAAGAAGCCGTGGAACGCCCAGAATTGCCAATGCGCTTTTGCGCCGAGTCCGGGATTTTGCTGAGATCAAAGGCAATGGCGAAATCGAAATTGAAATCACAAAATTTGCTTTAAATTCTCTCAACGTCGATGAGTTTGGCTTGGACGATATGGATAATAAAATCATGCGGGTAATGATTGAGAATTTCCGTGGAAAACCCGTTGGAATATCGGCTTTGGCCACTTCTATTGCAGAGAATCCCGAAACGATAGAAGAAGTTTATGAGCCTTTTTTGATCCAAGAAGGTTTCATTATCCGCACGCCACGCGGAAGGGAAGTGACCGAAAAAGCCTACAAGCATTTGGGAATCGCCAGGCCTAAGAATTTGGGAGAATTATTTTAAGTCCAAATTCAGATAGAAAATGGCAGGCAATCGTTTGGAAAAGCAGCCGGCAGTTACCGAGATATTAAAAAATCAAAAGTATCGCGTTGCAAAAAAACAGACCGAAAAATATGAAAATATTAGTAACTTTTACCACAGAACCCCGGCAAAGACAATGGCTGGAAGAATTTTTTAAATCAAAAGCAGAAATTGATTTTTTGGAAGATTATCCATCCGAAAGGAGATCCGATATCATTTCTGAGGGCGAGATTTTGTTAGCTTGGAATCCCGAGAAAGAAGGTCTTTATGATTCTGATGACAATTTGTTCCGGAATATCCAGTTTATTCAACTTTTATCGGCCGGCTACGATCATATCAATCTGGATATTTTTCCGAAAAAAATAAAGATAGCGGCCAATCAAGGCGCTTATGCAGAGCCGATGGCCGAGCATTCGGTTGCGATGCTATTGGCATTAAGTAAAAAGCTATGGATCTATCATAATGAAATGTCAAAGGGCGCTTTTAAACAAACAGAAAGTGTGACAAAATCTATAAAAGGTTCGGTGCTCGGAATTGTGGGCTTCGGCTCGATCGGGAAACGAACCGCAGACTTATTAAGACCTTTTGGTGTAAAAATCATGGCAATCAACACGTCGGGGAAAACCACCGAAGAAGTGGAATTTGTAGGTGTTTTGAAGGATCTGGATTTTGTCCTGAAAAATTCTGATATGCTTCTGCTTTCTTGTCCTCTGACCGAGGAAACCAACAATCTGATAACGAAGCAAAAGCTGGAACTGATGAAAGATGATGCGGTGCTGATAAATGTGGCGCGGGGACCAATCATCAACCAAAAAGATCTGTACGACCATCTGTCCGCCCATCCCAATTTTTATGCCGGGATCGATGCTTGGTGGGTAGAACCTTTTAAATATGGAAAGTTTGAAATAGAATATCCCTTTTTCGAACTACCAAACTTGCTTGGTTCGCCACATAATTCGGCAATGGTAAAAGATTCTATAAAATTGGGAACGGAAAAAGCGGCTTACAATGTGGAACGCTTTTTAAATAGAGAAGGCATTGAGGGATTAATAAATTAATCTCCTTTTGTCAAAGAATTTGGATCATCTTCTGATAAAAGGCAGTTCACTGTATTTTTTTATCCTGAATAAGCTAAAGTTTGGTTGCAAATATTTTTATAAATATCAAATCTGTGATTTCTAGTCATCTTTGAGATCTGGAAAGCTAATAATACGGTACGATAATTTTTTTAAAGCGCGTTTGCGAAAATTTGGAACCTTGTTTTCTTAAATTTGATTAAATTAGCATAAAATCAGATCTTATGAAACTTTATCCAATCCAATGCGGAAAATTTAAGTTAGATGGCGGCGCCATGTTTGGCGTTGTGCCAAAAACACTTTGGCAACGCACCAATCCTGCGGACGATAAAAATTTGATAGAACTGGGAACCCGCTCTCTTTTGGTGGAAGATGGTAAGAAATTGATTCTCGTAGATTGTGGACTGGGAGATAAGCAGGACGAGAAATTCTTCGGACATTATTCGCTTTGGGGAGACGATTCCTTGGACAAAAATTTGAAGAAATATGGATTTGTGCGAGATGATATTACGGATGTTTTTCTCACGCACCTTCATTTTGACCATTGCGGTGGCGCCATCGAGTGGAATTCTGATAAATCTGGATATCGGCCTGCATTTAAAAATGCGCATTTCTGGACCAACAAGAATCATTGGCAATGGGCCACGGAGCCCAACCCAAGAGAAAAAGCAAGTTTTTTGACAGAAAACATTTTGCCGTTGGAAGAGAGTGGGCAGCTCCACTATTTGCCGCTACCGACCACGGGAAATTATGGTTTCGTTCCAGACCTGAAAATGGACATCATTTTTGTGGACGGTCATACCGAAAAGCAAATGCTACCAGTGCTGCAGTACCAGGACAGAACGGTTGTTTTCGCAGCAGATTTGATTCCAACGGTGGGACATATTCCGCATGTGTATGTTATGGGTTATGATACGAGACCACTTCTAACGTTGGAAGAAAAAGGAAAATTTCTAAAGCAATGTGTGGATAATGACTACCTTTTGTTTTTCGAGCACGATGCACATAATGAATTGGCAACTCTGAAAATGACGGAAAAAGGCGTGAAGCTGGATCAAAGCTTTAGCTTTAATGAAGTTTTTGGGTACTAAAACTGATGGAACTACAAAATATCAATCAAAATCAAGAAGAAAATCCGCCTCCCAAGATCATTGGGCTCACTGGCGGCATCGGCTCTGGGAAATCTGCGGTCGCAAAAATATTAGAAGCTAAGGGTTTCCCTGTTTATAACTCAGACGATCGGGCGAAGGATATCGCCAATGTCGATTTGGAATTAAAGCAAAAAATAATTTCACTTTTGGGCGAAGAGGCTTACTTACAAGGAATCTATAACAGAAAATATGTGGCCGAAAAAGTGTTCACTGATGCGGAACTTTTGGGGCGTTTGAATCATTTGGTCCATCCTGCCGTTAAGCTGGATTTTGAAAGATGGCTTGCTGTTCAAACTTCGAAATATGTTTTTAAAGAAACGGCCTTGCTGTTTGAACTGAAACAGGATGCACAATGCTACAAATCTCTCTTGGTGACGGCAGATGATAATATGCGAATAAAAAGAACAATGGACAGAGATAGCAAAACGTATAGGGAAATAGAAGCGATTATGCAGAAACAAATGCCAGAAAAAGATAAAATCAAATGGGCAGATTTCGTCATTTATAATAATTCTGATCACGACGATCTCCAATCTGAAGTGGATTCCTTTCTTGAAAATTTGTCTTAAGTTGTTTTCTTTCAATAAATAAAAATCCCCGAAAATCAATTCCGGGGATTTTTTATGAAAGTCGAATCTTATTCCTAATTTTTGATGAATTTAGTTTGGGATTTTTCTCCGTTAGACTCTACTGTCAAGATGTAAACACCTTTGATCAGTTTAGAAACATTCACTTTTCCGTCTGTCATTCCTTGATTTACCAATTGACCACCGACGTTGAAGATTTCAAACTTAGTTTTGGATGATATGTTTGAAATATTAATAAAGTCGGTTGCTGGATTTGGATAGATCTGGATATTATTTTTCTTCACATCTTGTACCGCTAAAACTCCAATATTAAGTGAGTAGTCCTCAACCTGGCCGAAGCTGGATGTTCCGCAAGGAGTTGCGTTAGGCGTCAAAGAAGAATCGTGAAGACGAACCCTCATTCTTGTCTTACCTGTCAAAGCTGTTGACGGAATACTAAAGCTGCCAGTCCAAGGTGATTTTTTTGCTGGAGTTACCAAAACTTGTTCTCCAGTATCATCGAAATCGCCGTCTTGGTTGAAATCAATCCAAACCAAAACCTGATCTTCTGCATAGGACGTACCGGTAAAAGAAGCAGAGAAATTATAATTCTGCCCTTTCGTTACATTTCCGGTAACGGTTGTAAAATCTTCGTAACCGGCGGTAGATGTAGAGTTTTTATTAATATCGGCAAAAGTAACATTGGAAATTTTCTCAAAGCTTGTAGATGTTGCACCAGCTGTACAGTAATTGATACCAGCAGTGCTAAAATTAACGGTCGGCGCATAAGATCCGGCTGTGCCGCTACATACGGCCGCTACGGTGACATTATAAGCTGTGTTAAGCGTCAAACCAGAGATGGTATAGGTGTTAGTTGCTATATTCAGTACGTCGATCCACTGCGTGTCTGTAGCTTTTTTATATCTCAAGTTATAAGTAGCATTTGCGATAGCATCCCAATCCACTTTAGCTCCTGTCTGTGTAATAGAAGACACTGCTAATCCTGCAGGCGCGGTACCGTCACAATTGACCATTGCAGAGACAGTTACTTTACCCACTGCATAGAACACGTTATTGATAGCGGATACTCTCATTGTTAGCACGGTATTGGTTGCGATTCCGGTAAAGCTTAGATTTTCAGTGCCATCGTTTGGAGTGGACGCTGCTAAAACGATCCAGTTAGAACCATTGTCTGTCGTATAATCTATCTTCACATTCGCTACGTTATACGGAGAGGCAGTTGTGCCAACGGCATCCCAAGTAAATGCACCTGGCGCATTATTGTAAACTTTGGTAGCAGTTACTTTAAAAGGACCCGCTGCGCCAACTGTCACTTTCTGAGTTCCGTATTGGGTTTGCTGTTTTGCTTTATCAGGATTATTGTCCCTAACAGTTACTTTGAAGTTCGTTGTTCTGGCGACGGTAGAAACCGCTTCCCAATCTGTGGTACTTTTGAGATTTCCGGCCAAAACTGTGCTCTGTTTTGGGAAATATCTTGTTGGACTTGTAGTAGGATTGAAAGATCTAAAAGAAGGACCGTTCGCGTTATTACCTAAATTCCCTATTGTGGTAGCAGTTGTTGCACTATCAGTCTCTTCCCAACAAAAGGTAATAGGATCGCCTTCTGGATCGGTTGCCTGAGCAGTTAATACGAAGGCAGTACTTTTTGGAATAGTCACATCTGGCATGGCCACAACAGTAGGAGGAGAATTATCTACTGGAGTTTCAATATCACAAGTTTTAGAAGTAAGGTTCGTTTGCACTTGAATAATGCTGTTGATGTGGAAATAAGGATCAGAATGAGGCTGCAAATCGGTAGCGCCCGTGATACCGGCATAACCCATAATTGTAGAACCAGATCCCGGCTCCACGTTTTGTCCAGTTCCTTCAAGACTCATGGAAAAGGTATGATTACCACCTAGCTGGTGTCCCATTTCATGAGCTACATAATCAATATCAAAATTATCGCCTTCTGGTATTCCGTCTGCAGGTGAAGTAATGCCAGATCCTTTTCCATTTCCTGTAGGTACACCGCTGGAATTAAGGGGAGGGCTAACACAGACGCAGCCAATGCAGCCTGCGTTACCACCGCCGCCACTGGCTCCAAACATATGCCCGATATCATAATTGGCCTCGCCCGCTTCTGCAGTAATTGCTTTCTGAGCAGATAGGTTCCAACTGCTCAAAGAAGTTGAATAAGGATCTGTTGCCGGATTAGTATAGATCAAAGTAGGGAAATCCTGCAGTATCAGATGCAATGCAAAATCATTTTCAAAAACAGCATTGCAACGTGTGATGGAAGCATTAATTGCGGTTAATGCGCCTGCCACTGTGCCCCCGTGAAAAGTAGTATATTCACCATTCACCGTCATCGCCAATCGCATTGTTCTGTATTTCTTGTCAGATGATTTTAAGAAATCTGTTGGATTGTTCGCAAAAGATGATCCGTTATTAAGATTATCTATTTGCTTCCTCGTAAGCTCCGGTTCTGTACTGCTACAAAGCCAAGATCCATTTGGACCGCTTGTTTTGTCTGTTTTTGGATGGACGCCGTAAATTGTTTTTTCTTTGTTCTGCGGCTCCACAAACTCATACACACCATTCTTGATAATCATAGATTGGAAATCGTTTGGAGCGACAGAAAATCTAATGTACTTTTCTGGATCGTCGACACCAGTTCCCACGTACGATCCCAAATGGTATTTGTCAGCTAAAGATTGTACGACAACTGGTAAGCTGTAGACCGCAAATTTTTCAACTTTGCCTTCCAATGTCGGCACATTAATGATAACAGCTTTGCTGTT
Source organism: Weeksellaceae bacterium (assembly GCA_022013695.1). Taxonomy (GTDB): domain Bacteria; phylum Bacteroidota; class Bacteroidia; order Flavobacteriales; family Weeksellaceae; genus Epilithonimonas. Next base: position 210,426 of record JAKLPS010000008.1, on the reverse strand, counting down.
TTTTCCGGTCAACTGAGCGTCTGACAGCTGAGTGCGAAGCGTATTCAGATCAACAGTGTAGAAGCTTGTTGCTCCGGTTTGACGTAGGCTTTCTCCTTTCATAGATGTCTTTGCCCATTGTGCAAAAGCAGTGGTCATCATTCCGAATGAAAGAAGAGTAGTAAAGATTTTCTTCATATTTTTAATTTAATTTTAATTCAAATGTAAGAGTTTTTTATTTAAATAAAACAACAATGTGTCATAAAAAATGACACATTGTTTGTAAAAGTTGTCTTTCTATTAAAATTTAACAAATGGTTAATTTATAAAAAACTCAATTTTATCTCTTTTTAAAAAAAGAATTAACAAAGTCGATCCCACTGAAAATTTGTAAATCTTCCATTTTTTCTCCAACGCCAATATATTTCACCGGAATTTGAAACTGATCGGATATTCCGATTACAACGCCGCCCTTCGCCGTTCCGTCTAACTTTGTAACGGCCAAGGCAGTAACTTCTGTTGCAGCTGTAAATTGTTTGGCCTGCTCGAAAGCGTTTTGGCCTGTAGAGCCATCCAGAACCAATAAAACTTCGTGAGGAGCGTCGGGAATTACCTTTTGCATCACCCGTTTGATCTTGGAAAGTTCATTCATCAGATTTACTTTGTTGTGCAATCTCCCGGCGGTATCTATGATCACGATATCTGCTTTTTGAGCTACCGCTGATTGGACGGTGTCGAAAGCCACCGAAGCAGGATCCGATCCCATCTCTTGCTTTACTATGGGAACGCCAACTCGCTCACTCCAGATCACCAGTTGATCGACGGCGGCGGCGCGGAAAGTATCTGCGGCTCCAAGCACAACGTTTAGTCCTTGAGACTTGAATTGATACGCCAGTTTTCCAATGGTTGTTGTTTTTCCGACGCCATTTACGCCTACGACCATTATCACGTAAGGCTTTTTGCTTGTATCAATATTATCAGTACTAAGGTGCGGATTTTCTAATAGAAGACGGGTGATCTCTTGCCGGAGAATGTCATCCAGCTCGCTTACGTTCACATATTTCTCTTTTGCAACGCGATCTTCTATTTTTTTGATGATTTTGATGGTGGTTTCTGCACCCACATCCGACGCGATGAGGATTTCTTCCAAATCGTCAAGAACTTCCTCGTCCACCGTATTTTTACCTACAACGGCTCGGGATATTTTATCGAAAAAACCTTGGCTGGATTTTTCCAATCCTTTGTCCAGTGTCTCTTTGTCCTCTTTTTTAAATACTTTTTTAAACCAACTCATTGGATGTAGAAAAATGATTACGGATAATCGATTATGGATTTAACGGAAAACAAATATAACCAAAAAACTACTCTTTTTTAAGAGTAGTTTTTTATATTGTATTGCGTTGGGAGATTATTTTTTAAGGTAAGCCTCAACTTCGTCCGCGTTCATTACTTTTTCTTCAAAAACGTAAGCTTCAGATTTAGAAGATTTTACCATTTTTATCACTTTGGTCATCTTTTTTGATCCAACACCACCTTGCAGCGTTGCTACTACTTTCTTTGCCATTGTAAAATATTTTTATAGATTACTTAATTTCTTTGTGAACTGTATATTTTTTGAGAACTGGATTGAATTTTTTAAGCTCCAATCGTTCTGTCGTGTTCTTTTTATTTTTTGTTGTAATGTATCGTGACATTCCTGCTACTCCGCTCTCTCTATGCTCCGTACATTCTAGAATTACCTGAACTCTGTTACCTTTTTTAGCCATTACTTCGTTGTGTTTTTAATAAATCCATTTCTAGCTGCTCTTTCAAGTGCTTCCTCTATACCAATCTTATTGATGATTCTCAATCCGTGCGCAGAAACTTTCAGCGTGACTGATTTATCTTGCTCCGGAAGAAAAAATTTCTTCTCTAGTAAATTAATTTCAAAACGTCTTTTCGTTTTGTTATTAGCGTGCGAAACATTGTTTCCTACCATTGCACGCTTACCTGTTATTTGGCAAATTTTTGACATATCTCGATGTTCTTTTGACTAATGAATATTTGAGAGTGCAAAATAAAGCAATATTTTCTGGATAGGCAAATTATTTTTACATAATTTGATTAAAAAGACGAAGGATATTTGAGCATCAAAAATGAGACACTATCTCATTCTCTGAGGATGGGCGACTAGTTTTCTATAAAGAATTTCACGTTTTCCAGAGGATTTCCTGGCATAGCGACTTTTCCTTTTATCAAGATAGGACATTGGATCAGCTCTGGATTCAAGGCAATCACCTTGAGAGCCTGCTCGTCATCTACTGTTTCCGTTTCCGTAAAATATTTTTTGTAGAGTTCTGTAGAATGTCTCAGGATTCTGCTCGGATTTTTGTTGAGTTTTTTGAAAAGCGTTCTGAGTTCAAAAAGGCTTAACGGATCTTTTTTGATATCAATGATTTGAAATTTGATATCATTCTCATCCAGATATTCCAAAATTGCTCTTGACTCGGGGCAGCTGTTGTTGTGGATTACTTTTATCATAATGCTTGGAATTAAAAATTGGCGAGGTTATTTTTTTAGGATTTGTACAATTATTTCGCCAAAAATAATCTAAAACAAACCGTTCAACTCCGCATCAATTCTTTCCAATATGTATCCAAAATCCTCTGGTTTTTCTACAAAATCAAGGTCATCTACATCGATAATCAAGAGTTTGCCCTCTTTGTAATCTGCAATCCAGCTTTGATATTTGTTATTCAGTTTTGAGAGATAATCGATGCTGATTCCGGCTTCATATTCTCTTCCCCGCTTGGTGATCTGCCGTACCAAAGTAGGCACATCGGCGCGCAAATAGATCAGCAAATCTGGTGCCGAAACAAAGTGTTTCATCAAGGTAAAAACAGACAGATAATTTTGGAAATCCCGCTCCGAGAGAAGGTTCATCTCCGCAAGATTTTCCGCAAAAATATGCGCGTCTTCATAGATTGTACGATCCTGAATCACATTTTTTCCGCTCTCCCGGATTTCTTTTACTTGCCGGAACCTGCTTCCCAGAAAGTAAATCTGCAATGCAAAACTCCATTTGGACATGTCGCCATAGAAATCATCCAAATAAGGATTGTGATCTACATCTTCGAACTGCGCTTCCCAATGGTAATGTTTAGACAACATGGTGGTCAACGTAGTTTTCCCCGCACCAATATTTCCTGTAACTGCGATATGCATCCTTTAGATTATGATTGATATTTTATAACTGATGAATATTGATCTCGGTAAATCCGTATTGGCGCAAAGCATCGATGATGGATCCTCAATTATTTTTGGTAAAGATAAAGTTTGTCTTTTATGAGAGCCAAAAATCCGGCATTATTTTTATCCACAATTTTTGCGCTTTCGTTTCGGAAGATTTCCGAAAGGCTTTTACCATAGAATTTTAGCACCGCTTGGCTTTCAAATACCAAAATGTCATTGTTAATCCGGCGAAGTTTTTTCGCATCGACAAGATCGACCGAGAAGAGCAAGGTGGAACTGGTATTGTAAACTTCGAAAGCATTATCTCTAAGGATGTAAATCCTGTTGTTGTAAACCAAAAAGTCTTTAAGAGACTGCAAATTGATACTGAAAGGGAAAGAGCTGATGACGCTGTTGCTACGGAAATTGTATTGGAAAAGCGTCTTGTTGCTCTCTTCGATCAGCCACGCATACTGCAGATCTTCTGCGTAAACCGCTTTGATAAAACCAAAAATGCCACTCAGGTTTAGTTTTTGAATTTCGTTCAAGTTTTGATCCAGAAATTTGATTTCCTGCGAATTTTCCGAGAACATGACAATATTCAGCGGATTGGTGACGCTCTGGATCTTATAAGGAAAAGTCAGCATCAGTTTCCCAAGCTGCGTTCCGAGAGAGTCATATTTGGTAAAGCTGAGATCCTTGTTTTTATACAGATAGATATTCCCATAGTCGTCTCCCAGAAGCTCTTGCACATCCCGAGTCTGCAAAGAATCTAGACCGATCTTTTTTTGAGAAAAAAGAAGACTGAAGCTTAACAAAAGTGTAATGGATAATAACTTCAATGAGGGCTGGATTTGTTGAAATTTATGGTGGTTTTTTATTTCTTTGCCGAGTTCAGGGTGATGATGAGGTTGCCATTAAGAGCTTTGGTTTGATTGTAAATAGCATCGCAAATGGAAGTCGAAATATCGTAACTGCCTTTTTCGACCATTATTGAGTTTTGATTATTAGCAGGAACAGTCAAATTGTAGAATTTTTTCCCGCTGATTTTAATCACCAGAATACATTTCGATTTGTTTACAAACTGGATGACCGCTTGATTTTTGTTGGAGGCGCCGTTTAAAATATTAGTAAGCATGGCGGCCGTATTTTTAGCTTGTTCAGACGGTTCTCCTTTTGCGGCAGAAGTTCCCACGGCAGAGGTTTTCTCGATCTTTTTTTCCGTCATCGGGCTGATGGTAGGTTTGGCAACCGAAGAAGATTTGCTGCCATAAGACAGAGAGGGCAATCTTTTTTGCAGTTCTGGCACTGCAGGATGCTGCGGATTGTCCCGGATAAACTTCTCTACCACCGCCCGGTCAGTTGTCCTTCTGGCTTCAAAAACACTCACTTGCGAATAAGTAGCAATCGATATGAGGAAAATTAAAAATAGAATTACCTTCTTCATTATTTTATAAATATTCTGTTTGTTTGGAAACGTAAAATTATAGTAAATCTTGTAAAACAAGCTCAAAATTATGATAATTGAACAACAGAAGTGAAAGATTAAGTTAAAATCGGTGCTGTAATCGAGTTTTGTCAAGAATATGAATGGGTATTATTTTTTTATAAAAATCACTATATTTGCACGCCGAAAAACGTGAAAGCGTAAAATCAAACAATAAAATAAATAAAAATAATAAATTTCATTATGTATACACCAGTCGCTGCAGATGTAGCAAAACTAAGAAACACAACAGGTGCGGGAATGATGGATTGCAAGAAAGCTCTTACAGAAGCTGAAGGAGATTTCGAAAAAGCAATCGACATCCTGAGAAAAAAAGGTCAAAAAGTAGCCGCCAACAGAGCAGACAGAGATTCTTCAGAAGGCGCGGTCATCGCCAGAGTAAACGAGGACAACACGCTGGGAGCAATTATTTCTCTTAACTGCGAGACCGACTTTGTTGCAAAAAATGACGCTTTCGTTGAATTGGCTTACGAACTGGCAGAGCAGGCATTGGCCTATGCCAACAAAGAAGAATTTTTAGCTTCCGACTTCCACGGACAGACGGTGGCCGAAAAATTGATCGAGCAGACCGGCGTAATCGGAGAGAAGATCGAAATTGGTGCGTTCGAAAGTATTCAGGGTGCCTACTTGGGAGCTTACATCCACGCGGGCAACAAGATTGCTGCGATCACCGCACTTTCTGCAAAAGTAGATGGCGCAGAAGAAGTGGCGAAAGCAGTTTCTATGCAGGTGGCAGCGATGAACCCACTGGCTTTGGACGAGACTCAGGTTTCTCAGGAAACCATCGACAAGGAATTGGAAATCGAAAGAGAATTACTTATAAAAGAAGGCAAACCGGCCAACATCATCGATAATATCCTGAAAGGCAAGATGCAACGATTCTACAAAGACAACACTTTAGTCCATCAGTCTTTCATCAAAGATCCGGGAATGAGTGTTGCAGACTATGTAAAATCCGTCAATCCGGATCTTAAAATTACCGGGTTCGTGAGAGTTGCTCTGGGTTGATTAAAATTCCGAAACTAATAATATCGTCCTGCCGTATTTTCTATGGCAGGATTTTTTTATGCGCTGCGATCGATTTAAAAAAACAAAATAGACTAATTTTGTCATCCAAATATTCCATATTTTGAAAAAGAGCTTTCTATTCCTATTAATTTTTTTTTCGTCCATATTTTATGCACAGATGGATGTCGAGCATTGGTTTGCCCCGATGGGAAATAATTACCAATCTCCGGAAAACTATCAGGCCGTTTACCTTTCAACCAAAGAAACAACGCCTTTCAATGTAGAAATCTACAGCGGAACTACACTCTTGGCAACTAAAACAATCAGCAAAGGAAAACCCGAAACATTCACCATTCCAAGAGAATATATCATCACAGATAATTCCGCAGACAGAATGAAGGTGCTGAGCATGGGATTGCACCTGATTGGTACGAAAAAATATTTTGCAAATCTCCGGTTTTCTGTTCGCAATCACGCAGAGATCGTAACGTCCAAGGGTCTGGCTGGCCTCGGCAAAGCATTTTACTTAGGGATGCCGCCGGTACAAAGAGGAAGCAACGCCGCAACTTCCAACCACACGGCGAGCGTCATTGCCACAGAAAATTCTACGACGGTCACCTTGTCAGGATTCGATCCCAGTTTGATTTTCACCAATGATCCTATAGCCGATCCATTAAAAACGGTCATCCTAAACAAAGGAGAATCTTATATTTTCGAAGTCAATAATGACTCACAGAGTTTGGCAAAAGGCCTCATCGGCGCGAAAATCGTGAGCGATAAGCCAATTAGCGTTTCCAACGGCAGTTTTTCTGGTAGAATTGCGGACACTGGTATTGATATTTTTATGGATCAGTCTATTCCGTTGGACAAAACAGGCGCCGAATTTATTGTGATGAACGGAAATGGTAATCTTAATTCGCAATCGCCTTCCATTATGGAGCAAACTCTGATTATCGCAACGGAAGCCAATACCGAAGTTCGTCTTAATAATAATACCACATCGGTACCAGATTACACGCTTGTAAATGCCGGCGATTTTGTTTTTGTGCCATCCCATCTGTATTTTGCAGTTTCTGGCACCGATAATATCTTTGGTCTCCATATCAAAACATCAAAAAATGTTTATGTTTACCAGTTGCTTGCCGGCAGTTCTGCGAACGAAGAAGCTTCTGGGGGGATGAATCTGATTCCGGCTCTTTCGTGCTTCCTGCCGAATAAAATTGATGAGCTCAGTGCAGTAGATGAAAACGAGGTGCAAACTAATACGGGTTTCTATGCCAACCACAATGTAAAACTCAATATTATAGCGCAGAACGGGTCGGACGTGTATGTGAATAATTCCAAACTAGGCTTATACGGCCCGTATCCTGTTGTGGGAACGGATTGGGAACTTTATACTTTGTTCAATGCAACTGGTAATGTCACCATAGAAGCGAAAAATGGAAACGCTATTACGGCTGGCATTGCCGGAGGTTCTACCAATGTGGGCTACGGCGGTTATTTTGCTGGCTTCAGCTCGGTTCCCGCTATTTCGAAAGTCGGCGACTGCGCCACAGGTCAACGGCTGGAAGTCGATGATATTTATGATTTGTACGAGTGGACTTTCAGCCCGGATAATAGCCCCGGTTCTTACCAGCCCTATCCCAAGATTCCGGATCCGTCAAATCCTGCCACCTATTTTATAACACCCGGTGCACAATTTGGATATTACAAATGCAAAGTAACCAAATATTCTTGTCTTCCTTTCCGAGAAACCGTAGAGTTTAAATATCTGAAATGCACAGACTTTACGGTAAAAATGCTCGGGCCAATCGGTAATTGCGGTAGCATCCCTATCATCACGCCTGTGTTTACAAAAGATGCTTCTATTCCTGTCAATATTGCCAAAACCTTTATTTCGATGCAGCCTGCTGGCGGAAGAGCCTATGTGGATCCGGCTACCGGCCAGATTCACTTCGATGCGGAAAATACAGATCTGTCGCAAGTGGTTTTCAAATATTACTTGGAAGGAAACGGAGATTTCCCAGATTCCGAGGAGGTGACTGTCACAGTTACAATCGAGCAGATCAATTTAAAAAAGCCAAAGATCGCCATCAGCTCTTGTCTGCAAAATGAAATGGGTTCTTATAACCTCAAAAATAATTACGAAATCCCGAACACCGATCCCAGCATTTCCAGATTCGAATATTATGAAGATGCCAATTTCACCCAAAGAATACCAGATTCTGAGTTGCTTTCTGCACCGTATTATACTTCAAAACCGGGCATTACAGTATATGTAAAAATCTATAATAATTTTAACTGTTTCAAAACCGGCGAGATTTCGCTGGAAACTTTCGAACTGCCGGTCATCAGTACGATCGATGTGAAAAACAATATTTCCGTCACCATCACTGTCACCAAAGGTCGAGCGCCGTATTTATATTATATCAAAAAAGATGGCGCTTTGGATTATCTACCACCGCTGTCGTTGTACAGCTCGTCCAGCACGCTTCCGATTACCGAGGGAAAGGGGCTTTACACCGTCTATGTGAAATCTGCAGACGATTGCAATCCCGTGACGCAGAGCTTCTCGGTAATCGGGATTTCCAATGCCATCACACCCAACGGCGACGGGAAAAATGATTACATCGATATGTCGAGTTTGCAATATAAAATCAATCCCAAATTCCAGATTTTTGATCGCAGTGGCAGGCGAGTTTTTGATGGCAATGAGGTCAACCATTTTATTTGGAGCGGGAAAGAAAACGGCGCGCCACTGCCGACCGGCACTTATTGGTATCTGCTCCAGTGGCAGGATTCTGCGGATACAGAACCCGACATCATGACCGGATGGATCCTGCTGAAAAATAGAAATTAGAAAGAAATAGATCCATTTTTAACACTATTTTTCGAAAAGACTTCATAATTAAAAATACTTAACAAAAAAGTGGTGAAGTTTAATAAAATTTTAACCTTATTCGCCTTTGTTTTGTAATGATTCTCGCTTTTATTCTCTATAAATTTGCCGGATTATGATGAAGAAGATATTTACGGTTTTTCTATTTCTTTGTTTAGCCTTGGCGTACGGTCAGGAGTTTGAAGGCGAGATTTTCATCAGAGATAAGTCCAGTCTGTATCTCAACCAAGTTTATGTAACCAATCTTAACGCGCACAAAAGCGTCCTGGCAAACTACAACGGCGAATTCAAAATTGCAGTGAAAGAAGGTGATATTCTGCGGTTTACTTCCATTGCCACAGAAAGAAAAGATCTAAAAGTCACGGCTCAAATGCTGGGAATGCGGAAAAACTTCATCGAGTTGCAGATCGCCTACTATGAGATTCAGGAAGTGATCTTAAGTTCCTTCAAACCGACGGGCAACCTTCGCAGAGATGTGGCGATGCTGAAATCTTCGGAAAAAGTCTTCGAACTTCGAAAAATGATAGGCCTGCCAGAACCGAAAGGCGACGGAAATCCGCCGGAAATCCCCGTTTTGGGGTTCAATCAAGGTCTTAGTTTAAGCCTAGATAGTATTTTCGATTTGATCTCTGGCGAGAAGAAGAAGAAAGAACGCTATTACCAATACGAGCGGATGAGCAAGAATATTAAGAATCTTCAGGACTATTTTGGCGATGACTATTTTGTACGGATGAAAATACCCAAGGAGTTGATTCCCAACTTTTTGCAGTTTGTTTATAGCTCAGACAATATCACCGACTATCTGGAAACTAATAATTATGAAGCGGCAAAAACTTACATCGAAAAGTACCTTCCAATTTATCTCCGGAGATTGCAGAATTCTCATCTGATGCAGGCCACTTCCGAAATTTAATTTTGTAGACCAGAAAAAACCTAACAGAGCAATGGGCAAGAACAAAGCTGCAAGATTCAATGAGAATACAATTTTACCAAATGTGATCCAGCCAACGCGCGACCAGGCCATTCACGGTTTTGAACACAAAGGAAAGTGGAACGCATTTTTCGGGAACACTCATCCGATTGTTTTGGAACTTGGTTGTGGCAAAGGCGAGTATTCCGTCGGTTTGGCAAAGGCTTTTCCCGAGAAGAATTTTATTGGGATCGATATCAAAGGTGCCAGATTTTGGTTCGGAGCCAAAGAAGCGATAGAACATCACCTCGATAATGTGGCTTTCCTGCGAACTCAGATAGAATTAATAGATCATCTTTTTGCGGAGAATGAGGTGTCTGAGATTTGGATCACCTTTCCAGATCCTCAGATCAAATATAGAAGGACAAAACACAGGCTTACAAATCCCGAATTTCTGGCAAAGTATAGAAAGATATTGAAAAAAAACGGAGTCATCCATCTCAAAACCGACTCCGAATATCTGCACGGCTACACGCTGGGCCTGTTGCAAGGCTTGGGTCACGAGATTCTCACCGCACACCACGACATCTACGGCGCCGCAGAATATCAGCCCGATACCCCATTGCTGAAGGATATCCGGACGTATTATGAGGAACTGTTCTCGAGCAAAGGAAAAACAATCACTTACATTAAGTTCAAATTGAAAGATGAATAGAATTTTCTATCTAATGAAATAACTCATTTTTTTTTAGTCAATCCGTCTCTTCACAGTCCAACCATTTCCGTGATCTCAACATCGTAGCCAGAAATAACGGGTTTAATAGCGGGGTTCTGAGTGATAACCTTGAATTTGTTGATGCCCAGATTCTTCAAAATTTGAGTTCCGATGCCATAATCCCGAAAATTGGGAGACAAAGTCGGGAATTTGCTCTTCGCATCCTGATAATTGAGGAAATGCTGGATTTTGCTCAGCGTGTTCTCTTTTGTCGAGACATTATTGATGAAGACTACTGCACCTTTTCCTTCTTTGTTTATCAGATCCACTACGCGCTGCATCAAAGGATGTTCGCCGTTGGAAAGTTTGCTCAGCACATCAAAATACGAGCTGGAAGACTGCACCCGCACCAGCACCGCTTCGTCGGCCGTCCAAGTTCCCGTCGTCAAAGCAAAGTGGATCTGCTCCGTCGGTTTTTCTTCGAAAACATAAAATTTGAATTCCCCAAAGTGCGTTTTGATAGCGCGCTCTTCGATTCTTTCCACCAGATCGCCTTGTCTCAATCGGTATTGGATAAGATCTTCTATGGACACTATTTTCAAGTGGTGTTTCTTGGCAAATTCCAAGAGATCTGGCATCCTCGCCATCGTTCCGTCCTCATTCATAATTTCGCAGATTACGCCACCTTCTTTCAGCCCGGCCAACCTTGTAAGGTCGATTGCGGCTTCCGTATGGCCCGCTCTCTTCAGTACCCCGCCTTCTTTCGCCCGGAGAGGGAAGATGTGGCCAGGGCGCATGAGATCGCCGGGTCGGGTCTCAGTATCCATAATTGCTAAGATTGTCTTCGCACGGTCGCCAGCAGAAATCCCCGTTGTAGCCCCTTTCCCCAAAAGATCAACGGAAACCGTAAATGCCGTTTCTTTGGGATCCGTAGAGTTCGCCACCATCGAGCTCAGCTCCAGTTCGTCACATCTTTTCTCGGTCAGCGGCATGCAGATCAAACCTCTGGCATTGATGGTCATAAAGTTGATCATCTCTGTCGTCGTCAGTTCTGCCGCAGCAAGCAGATCGCCCTCGTTTTCACGGTTTTCATCATCTACCACGATGATCATTTTACCTTTTCTGAGATCTACAAGTGCCTCCGGAATCGTATTAAGTTGGATCGGGTCCATTTATTCTAAAAATTTTTTGCTAAGATACTTATTTCGTGCCTAAAAAATAGACTGCAAAACGATTAAAGATATGGAAACTATCCATCATTCTGAAGCCGGGAACCTGCTGTCCACTATTATCTTTTTGTTTTTTCAGAAGGCTTGGTCATCATCGGATCATTTCGGCAAAAAAAAACAAAAAGGATAGCCGTTACCATCAGGGCTAGTAGCGCTTGGTCTTCAAAGCCGATTTTAGGACCGGTTGGAAACTTATTTTTGAAATTAGAAGCGTTTTAAATTAGAAGTTTGAAAAAAAATACTAAATTTGCAATCCAAGAAAATGGTGCTTTGGCCGAGTGGCTAGGCAGTGGTCTGCAACACCATCTACAGCGGTTCGAATCCGCTAGGCACCTCACCGGTAAACCCTAATTCATTTTTTATCAAATGTTTTAGGGTTTTTGGTTTTTTATCAATGCCATCAAAATTCAAATCATCAAAGGTTGTATTTTAAACAATCCTTCAATTTTTCTGCTTCAATTGTTAAAGTTTCGCCTTTTCCCAGAAAAGACCAATTTTTTATTTTTTTTGGTAACGATTTTGTTTACAATCTCATTACCTATTTATAATCACAAACATTTTCGAATATGGAAGCCTCAGAACTTAGACTCAACAATTTGGTCATCTATGAAGATGAGATCGTACCTGTAATTGGAATGGAAAACAAAAATAATGGTCTTTTTGTAAAAATCGATTCTGTAACCGCGGTCGATCAGAAAAAACTAAAACCTATTGCGCTAACGGCAGAATGGTTCGCAAGATTAGGATTCAAGGAAGTCTATCGTTCTTCAACGAGAGTCCGCTTCGATCTTCCTAATTTTTGCCGATACGATTTTGATCTGAGTGCCAATAAGATCTTAGAAGGATTTTTGTTCTTCGGCAATTATATCAAATGTACTCATCTGCACCAGTTGCAAAATATCTACTTCACGCTTACCGGCGAGGAGCTAAAGATTGAACATTCTCTTACACAGAAGGAGATTGTTGCCTAAAAGAAAAAACCTGATTTTGATAGTCAGGTTTTTTTATTGAGCCCGCATCACAACAAAAAATCTAAATTCTTGCCCTCAATTTCTCGCATCTTTCCTTACTTTTGTCTAAAATTATTCACAATTGAAAACCCATTTCGTTGCCATCGGAGGTTCTGCAATGCACAATCTTGCCATCGCGCTCAAAGACAAAGGCTATCAGGTAACAGGCTCAGACGATGCTATTTTTGAACCTTCAAAATCCCGATTGGAGAAGAAAGGAATTCTCCCCCAAGAATTAGGATGGTTCCCGGAAAAAATAACTTCAGACATCGATGCCGTCATCCTCGGGATGCACGCCCACGCCGACAATCCGGAGCTGGCCAAAGCCAAAGAATTAGGCCTTAAAATCTATTCTTATCCGGAATTTCTCTACGAGCAATCCAAAGAAAAAACCAGAGTGGTCATTGGCGGTTCTCACGGCAAAACGACCATTACTTCAATGATTCTTCACGTTCTCAATTTTCATCACAAAGATATCGATTATATGGTCGGCGCCCAGTTGGAAGGCTTCGATTGTATGGTGAAAATCACCAAGGATAATGATTTTATGATCTTGGAAGGCGACGAATATTTGTCTTCGCCGATAGATCTCCGTTCCAAATTTTTACTGTATCAGCCCAATATCGCTTTGCTGTCCGGCATTGCTTGGGATCACATCAACGTTTTCAAAACCTTTGATGATTATATCGATCAGTTTCGGAAATTTGTCGCAACCATCACGCCTGGCGGTATTTTGGTTTATAACCAGGAAGATCCGGAAGTGGTAAAAGTGGTTCAAAATGCTGACAATTACTTCCGACAAATCCCATACAAAACGCCTGATTATAAAATAGAAAACGGCATCGCAAACCTGAAAACCAATATGGGCGATGTTCCGTTAGCAGTTTTCGGAAAGCACAATCTCCTGAATATGGAAGGGGCGAGAATGATCTGTTCGCAACTGGGCATTATGGAAGAGGATTTCTACGAAGCAATTATGAGTTTCAAAGGCGCTTCCAAACGTCTGGAAAAAGTGGAAAGAGCGGATGGCGGATTGCTTTACAAAGATTTTGCGCACGCACCAAGCAAAGTAAAGGCAACGGTGGCCGCATTTGCAGAGCAATTTCCTGATACCGAAACTTTTGGATTTTTGGAGTTGCATACTTATTCCAGCCTCAATCCTGCCTTTTTGGACCAATACGATCACGCAATGGACGGCCTAGACAATGCCGTCGTTTTCTACTCAGAAGAGGCGTTGAGGATCAAAAGAATGGATCCCATTTCCCCAGATTTGATCAAAGAAAAATTTGAAAATGAGAAGTTGAAAATAGTCACCAATGCCGAAGATCTTCACGATTATTGGGAAACTTTGGATAAAACCAAAGGTGCTTTTTTGATGATGAGTTCCGGCAATTTTGGAGGTTTGGATTTAACAAAATAATATGTTGGAAATTCCAAAAAAAATATTAGCAAGGTAGCAGGAAATTATCACGGATTTCCTCAAAAGTGTGGACGACCATCTGAAGAATGTTTTGTCGGGACAATGCGAAGAAATCGATGAAATAAAAGCGGTCGCAGACAAGATGCACCTCCATCCACGACATTTTAGCAACACGATAAAAATAGCCACAGGACAGTCGCCCTGCTCCATTGTAGAAAATAAAATCATCGACATTGCAAAACAACATCTGAAACAAAACCAAATGACAATCGGAAAAATTGATAGGATGCTGACCTACGATTCGTGCAATTTTACCACGTTTTTCAAAAGGTATGTTGGCATCACGCCCAAACAGCATAGGGAAAATTGCCTTCGACACGTGAACTTTTTCAGCAGATAAACTGAACTTCTCACCATTTTTTTTGGCTCGATAGATGCTTCCTTTGTCTTGTAAAACATAGAACAAAAATGCCCTCGAAAAATTTTCAAGGGCATTTTTTATAATTTAATGCTAACGATTACCTAGCAAGAACCTCTTTTACTTTGTTCGCCGCTTCGTCCAAAGTAATGGCCGAGTGAACAGGAAGTCCAGACTCGTCGATTAGTTTTTTAGCTTCCACAGCGTTGGTTCCTTGCAATCTTACGATCAACGGAACTGGAAGGCTTCCCATCGCATGGTAAGCGTCTACAACACCTTGCGCCACTCTGTCGCATCTTACGATTCCTCCGAAGATGTTGATCAAGATCGCTTTAACGTTCGGATCTCTCAAGATGATTCCGAAAGCTGTCTGAACTCTTTGTGCATCGGCTGTTCCACCAACGTCCAGGAAGTTTGCAGGATTTCCGCCGGATAATTTGATGATATCCATCGTCGCCATCGCAAGACCAGCGCCGTTTACCATACAAGCCACGTTTCCGTCCAGCTTCACGAAGTTGAGACCTGCTGCGCCAGCTTCTACGTCCAATGGATCTTCTTCTCTTGTATCTCTCAGTTCAGCAAGGTCTTTGTGACGGAACAATGCGTTGTCGTCTAAAGTTACTTTTGCATCTACGGCGATGATTTTGTTGTCAGAAGTTTTCAGAACCGGGTTGATCTCGAAAAGAGAAGCATCGATCCCGATGTAAGCGTTGTAAAGAGACGTGATGAATTTTGTAAATTCTTTGAAAGCATTCCCTTCAAGGCCCAATCCGAAAGCAATTTTCCTCGCTTGGAAAGCTTGCAATCCGTAAGCAGGATCGATCACTTCTTTGTGGATCAGGTGTGGCGTTACTTCTGCAACGTGCTCGATATCCATCCCGCCTTCAGTAGAATAGACGATCGTGTTTTTCCCTAAAGCTCTGTCGAGAAGGATAGAAACGTAGAATTCTTTGGTTTCAGATTCTCCGGGATAATACACATCTTCCGCAATCAAAACAGAGTTTACTTTTTTGCCTTCAGCAGAGGTCTGCGGCGTGATAAGCTGCATTCCGATGATGTTTCCGGCGTTTTCTTTAAGTTTTTCCATCGTGGGAGAGAACTTGACACCGCCACCTTTTCCGCGTCCGCCAGCGTGGATCTGCGCTTTTACAACCCAGCCTTGTGCTCCGGTTTCAGCAGTTAGTTTTTCGGCAGCCGCAACGGCCTCGTCCACATTGTTTGCGACAAAACCACGTTGGATATTGACCCCGTATTTTGCTAAAATCTCTTTTGATTGATACTCGTGAAGATTCATAATAGGTATTGATTATTTTTTAGATTTTATAAGATTTACAAATTTAAGAAAAAGTGACGTATTACATTATATAAATGTCTGATTGAAATCAGTTTTCACTATTATCTGGGTGTGTCCCTCGCCAGCGCTAAGTTCCAGCCGCCCGGGTCGCTACGTCCGCTGCAATTCCTCATTCCAAAGCTTTGGCCAACGCGTATTCCGGGATTTCCACTACCATCGCTCACACAGCTTGGGTTTTCAGTAGTTCCTCCCAACTTCTTTGCAAAGTTCCAGATATTCTTTCGGCATATTAGATGAACCAAATCCCGTCTCATAATATTCATCCGAATGCGGAATGTAAATGCTGTATTTCTTGCTAAACGGAAAAATCGGAATGAAAAACAATTCGAAATAATTCTTGTAAACCGAAATAATAGCATTGGCCATAAAGCCATTTTTCAGGACTTTACGGTATTCTTTTCCGATGAGTTTGGTTTTGATTCCGAAGATGAAAAACATTTCGTTGATTAAAATTTAACCTTCGCAAAATACCAAGTCAGCATCGCCCAACTGATAATCATAAACAAACCGCCAAGTGGTGTGATTGGTCCAAGAAATTTCAAATTAACGCCCCAAACATCCTGGAAAGCCAGACAATAAATGCTTACAGAAAATATAAACGTTCCCGCGATCATCAAAATAGAAATCCATTTTTCCGAAGTCGTGTCAAATTTTAAAATATAACCGATAATCAGAAGAAAGAAGGCCGCATACATTTGATAACGAACACCCGTTTCGAAGCTTTCAAGTCTTTCGATTGATAATATTTTTTTGAAGGCGTGCGCACCAAATGCACCAAGAACTACTGATAACAGACCGTAGATTCCGCCAATGATTAAAGTAAAGTTTTTCATAAATTATTGATCTTATTTGTTACTTGAATTTCATTTTTACAGGAAGTCCATATCTAGATAAAATTGGTTTGCCTTTATAGGTACTTGGTTCGTATTTTTTATTCATCTCGTATAAACTTAAAGCACTGAAATAAGCAAATTCTTCATTGTTTGTCTCCGTTGGTCTTACTCTCTTTACAAATCCATCTTCATCCAATATGAATGAAATTTTAACTGATAAAGTAATTTCATCTGAATCAGAAAAATGACTGGTGTCAAAATTTCCAACGAGATCATTTCGAATTTGTTGGATATTCTCAACTCTTTTCACAAACTCAATTTCCTCATTTTTAGTAATTCCAATAAATATAAAATTAGCATTAAAAGTACTTTTTTTAGCTGATTCTATACTTAGAGTTTCTACTGGGTCATCTTTTACATAGATAATTGTCCTTCCAATAAGTGGATTTTGTTCATTGATTTTATCAAGCAAAATTTTTAATTTTTCTACTTTTGATTTTATTAAAGGGTCTATTTCGTCGTTATACTTTCTATAATCATTTTTACGGGATATGTCTATAGCTGTGTTTTCTGTATCGTTGAGTTTTTTATTTTTCAAACCCTTATATTTCTCTAAGTACTTTTTACTTAATTCAGAATTTTTATTATTAAATTCAGCATAAATTTTGTTGATTTCTTGTTTGATTGATAGCTTCTCTTTTTGCGCAAAGGAAAAAACACAGAAAAAAATTAGGACAAATAATGTTATTTTTTTCATTTTTACAATTCTCCTTTTTGATATAAAATAATAAGTTTCCCTGCAATTGTAAGTATTCCTATAATTATGAACAACCAGGAGAATCGTTTCGAACTGGCGAATCCCGGATTGTTTGTCGTTCTCAGAAATATTCCGAAAATCAAGATGAAAACTGAAAGTAAAATCCCAAACATCAGTCTATTTATTTCTCAATTTCTCCAATTCCGAAATCACCTCGTGATGACTCACCGTTTTGTCTTTGAAATAGGTAACAAAATGCTGCTTCTCCTCTTCCGTCGCACCAAATTGATTCAAGATATTGAAAAGATGCATCTTCATATGACCTTTCTGGATTCCCGTCGTCACCAAAGAACGAAGCGCCCCGAAATTCTGTGCCAATCCGGAAACAGCCAAGATACTCATCAATTCCTGCGCAGATGGTTTTCCAAGTAATGCCAAAGAGAATTTTACCAATGGATGAAGATTCGTCAATCCGCCAACGACTCCGACAGAAATCGGCAAGTCAATCCAAAATCTGAAAATCCCGTTGTCCGTTGTACAATGCGTTAAAGAAGAGTATTTCCCGTTTCTCGCAGCGTAAGCGTGCGCACAAGCTTCCGTCGCACGGAAATCATTTCCTGTTGCGATTACCACGGCATCAACACCATTCATAATCCCTTTGTTATGCGTCGTTGCTCTGTAAGGTTCGATTTCGGCAATCGTCACCGCTTGTTTGAATTTCCACGCAAATTCTTCGTTGGAGATACCGCTTTCGTCTTTCAAATCTTCAATTTTGCAGGAAACCTCGGCTCTTACGATGCACTCCGGCGTATAATTGGAAAGGATATTCATCACAATCTGGAATGAATCTTTTTCCTCCTGAGAGAAACTTTCTTCCTTGGCAACTTCTTCTTTCAAAGTTTTTCCGAATTGTTCCAGGCAAGAATTAATAAAATTGGCGCCCATCGAATCTACGGTATCAAAACTCGCTTTCAGTTGATAATAATCTTCCAGTTCAGCAGTTTTATCGATGAGTTTGATGTCCAGAATGCCGCCACCGCGGTTGCGCATATTTTTGGTAATATCTTCCGTGGTCTGCAAGAGCTTTTTCTTAAGCTTAAAATTGAAAAAATGCAGCAGTTTGTGGGCCTCGGTTTTGAAGATAAAATGCGTGTGACCCAGTTTTTCTGTATTGATAATGGTCGTTTTGAAGCCACCTTTGTTGATCCAGAATTTTGCCGCTTTGGACGCTGCTGCTACCACCGAACTTTCTTCAATCGCCATTGGAAGTGCCAGAAGTTTCCCGTCTATCAGGAAGTTTGGAGCAATTCCGTACGGCATATAAAAATTGGAAATTGTGTTTTCGGAAAACTCGTCGTGCATTTTTTGCAAGGCGGCATCATTGTTCCAATATTGCTGCAGAATCTGCTCGTAACTGCGGTCGTTGCTTAGATATTCGGTGATTAGCCAATCGATTTTTCTTTGTTTGGAAAGTTTTGAAAATCCTTCAATAGGACGATGGTTCATAGGGAAATTTTTATATTGGTAAAGATAAGAATTTTGGGCCTTTTGATAAGATGACGTCGTATATTTGTGAAGGTTTGATGTCAATTTTAAAAGAATAATGAAAAACATAGACAAAAATAGTTTGGAAAATGCTTACCGCTTATTCGAAAGCGGTGCGATTGAAAAATTAGAAATAGGAACAACCAAAGGTTTGCAGGACATTCATCATTATTTATTCGATGGATTGTATGACTTTGCAGGAAAAATTCGGACTAAAAATATTTCCAAAGGCGGTTTCCGGTTTGCCACAGCTTTGTACTTGAATGAGATTCTCGCAAAAATCGAACAAATGCCTGAAAATACATTTGAAGAAATCATTGCGAAATATGTAGAAATTAACATCGCGCATCCTTTTATGGAAGGCAACGGCAGAACAATGCGAATTTGGTTGGATGTGATTTTGAAGTCTAATTTAAAGAAAGTTGTGAATTGGCAATTTGTAGATAAAACGCTTTATCTGCAGGCAATGGAACGCAGTCCAATCAACGATTTGGAATTGAGAACGTTGCTTAATGAAAACCTGACGGATCGAGTGGAGGATCGAGAAATTATATTTAAAGGGATTGAACAGTCATATTATTACGAAGGGTATGAAAAGGGTGATTATGATTCGTAGCGAATGAGTCCAGTATTTTGCGGTAATTTACTTTTTAAAATGCCCAACTGATTTTTCTTTGTTTGCAAAGTTTTGAAAACCCTTCAATAGGACGATGGTTCATACGAAGATTTTATGTTTGGGATATTCTACTTCTTATCTTACATCAACGTTTAAAAATTTGTTTTGCCATAAATTTACATTGTTAACCAACAAAAATAATCAGAAATTATGGCAACTAAATGGCAACTAGATCCAACGCACAGCGAGATCACTTTCAAAGTAAAACACCTGATGATCTCAAACATAAAGGGAGAATTCACGAAGTTCAACGCAGAAATCGAGTCAGAAGATGACACCTTTACCAACGCAAAAGTTTCAGGAACCGTCGATACAGATTCGGTCTTTACCAATAATGCCGACCGAGATACCCATCTGAAAGGTTCGGACTTCTTCAACGCAGAAGCCAATCCCAAAATTACTTTCGAATCAACAAGTTTCAACGGCGACGTTACAGGAAATCTCACCTTGAACGGCGTCACCAAACCGGTAACTTTGGAGGTCGATTTTGGTGGAATCAATACCGATCCTTGGGGCAACACCAAAGCAGGCTTCTCTTTCGAAGGGAAAATCAAACGATCAGACTTCGGTCTCACTTGGAACGCCACTTTGGAAACAGGCGGCGTGATGGTAAGCGAGGAAGTGAAAATCGCAGGAGAACTGCAGTTCGTAAAACAGTAAAAAAAATAGTATTTTTTATAGTTTGAGTTTTTTTGAAAGTGTGAACACAGGCCACTCTGTTCACGCTTTTTTGATTTGGGCAAAATGATAAAACTATTTTGTACATTAGACTTAATACATTTTTACAATGAACCTCAACGACCTTTCCAAAGTTTCCGATCATTTCGAAACCACCGAAAAAATGCCCGTTCTCTTTCTGGGACACGGCTCCCCGATGAATGCCATCGAAGAAAATATTTTCGTGCAGGGATTCCGAAATATCGGCAAAGAAATCCCAAAACCCAATGCAATCATTTGTATTTCTGCGCATTGGTTTACGAATGGCACTTTCGTCACAGCAATGGAACTTCCAAAAACCATTCACGATTTTTCGGGATTTCCCAAAGCGCTTTTTGATGTTCAGTATCCCGCAAAAGGCAGTCCCGAATTGGCCAGGGAAGCGGTGGATTTGCTGGCGCCTTTCGCAGAAGAGGATCACAGTTGGGGATTGGATCACGGCGCGTGGTCGGTTCTGCGGCATCTGTATCCGCAGGCGGATATCCCTGTCATTCAGCTAAGTGTCGATTATACCAAACCGCCCGAATATCATTTTGAATTGGCGAACAGACTCGCGAAACTCCGTGAAAAAGGAATTCTGATCATTGGCAGTGGAAATATGGTTCACAACCTGAGATTGGTCGATTGGCGGAATATCGATACCATCGGTGCCGGCTGGGACTGGGCGGTAGAAGCAAGTGAAAAAATCAACAATTGGCTGTTGGATGGTGATTTCCAGAAACTTTTAGATTATCAAAAGCAAGGACGCTTTATGCAATATGCGGTTCCAACGCCCGATCATTATCTGCCGATGATCTACAGCCTTGGATTGAAAGATAAGACGGAAGAACTGTCGCTATTCAACGATGCGCTCATTGGTGGTTCTTTAAGTATGACCTCGATAAAAATTGGGTAGAAGTTTTTTAGTTTAATGTATCAATATCCTAATTGACTAAAAGTTTCCTTTCTCTCACCAACTCAGCAATTTTCAAAATATCTTCGCCGATCAATCTGTCATTCTCCAATTTCGGAACCACGGAACGGATGATCTCGTAATTTTTCTCAACAATGTCAGAACAAACGGCAGGTCGCCTGAACTCCAGACCTTGTGCTGCAAACATCAATTCGATTGCCAAAATATTTTCAAGATTTCCCAAGATCTGATTAAATTTACGCCCGGAAATACTTCCCATAGAAACGTGATCTTCTTGGCCAAGACTGGTCGGGATAGAATCTGCAGATGCCGGGAAACAAAGCGTTTTGTTCTCGCTCACCAGCGCTGCACCGGTATATTGCGGGATCATCATTCCGGAATTGAGCCCGGAGCTTTCTGTTAACAACTTGGGCAAGCCAAATTTCCCCTCCAGCAGGAGATAACTTCTTCTGTCCGAGATATTTCCCAATTCTGCCGCAGCCAGTGCGCAATAATCCAATGGCAAAGCCAACAGTTGTCCGTGGAAATTGCCTCCGGAAATAGATTCTTCCGCGCTGAGAATAATGGGATTGTCGGTCACAGAGTTCAATTCGGTTTCTGTCAGCTGTTTCAGATGTTCAAAAGCATTTCTGCTGGCGCCGTGAACTTGCGGTACGCATCGCATAGAATATGGATCCTGCACGCGGTCGCAGAATTCGTGCGACTTCAAATTATCCGAATCCTTCAACAAATGACGCATTCTTTCTGCCACTTTTCTGCTTCCAATGAACGGGCGAATATCGTGTAACTCTTTCTTGAAGGGACTTGCGGAGCCTCGGTAAGCTTCCAAACTCATCGCTGCTGCCAGATCTGCCAGATCCAAAAGATAGTCAAATTTGTCCAAACCCGTGATGGCGTGAGCGAGGATGAATTGCGTTCCGTTGATCAAGCCTAAACCTTCTTTCGGTCCGAGTTTCAGAGGCTGGATTTTATGTTTTTTAAGAACTTCGGCCGCCTCGAGCACTTTGTCATTTTCCCAAACCTGACCTAATCCCAAAAGCGGCAAAACCAAATGTGCCAACGGTGCCAAATCTCCCGAAGCGCCAACCGAGCCTTGCTCAGGCACTACAGGAATGATATCTTTTTCCAACATCAAAATCAAACGCTCTATCACCTCCAATGAAACACCCGAAAATCCTTTGGACAAAGCGTGGATCTTGGCGATGATCATTATTTTGGAAATATTTTTGTCAATTGGTTTTCCAACACCAGCGGCGTGAGAAATAATAAGATTGTACTGAAGCTGCGCCGTTTCAGATTCCGATATTTTGGTATCGCAAAGCGGCCCAAATCCTGTGTTGATGCCATAAACAGTACGATCGGAAGCAACAATCTTCTGAACATTCTGGTAAGAATTGATGATTTGTTCTTTTGATTTTTGATTGAGTGTTGCCTTGGACGGCACTTTTGCGATGTCCAAAACATCCTGATAGCCAAGCGTATCGATTCCGTAAATCATTAGTAAAAAATTTTGCCTAAAAATACACTTTTCAGCACTAATATATTGAAGGAATTAGACAAAAATCATGGCCAACCATTATCGATTGAATCCTTTTTTTATCTCAAATTTTTCATCAGAATGGCTTCCATTTTTTGGTAACCCACTTGGTTTGGATGGATTCCGTCTGCGGCAAATTCTTTGGGCAAGCCGTTTTTTTCGTCCTTCAAAGGTGTGTGATAATCGACGTAAGGGATTTTGCTTTTCTGAGCATAATCTTTTATCATTTGATTTAATGCAATTACCTTATCAGCAGGATGCATTCCCGGTCTCCACCAAAAATCAAAAGCGGGAAGAACGGAACATAAAACCACTTTGATCTTGTTCGCTTTTGCCAATTCTGCCATCGAAATGATGTTGCCAAGAACTTTATCCAGAGAAATCGGACCCTGGTTTTCCGCAATATCATTGGTTCCGGCGAGAATAATCACGCGTTTTGGTTTTAATAAAATCACGTCTTCGCGAAAGCGCAACAACATTTGAGAAGTAACTTGGCCACTGATGCCCCGCCCCACAAAATTATTTTGAGTGAAAAATTCCGGATCTGTGGCAAACCAACCTTCCGTGATGGAATCGCCCATCAAAACGGCTTCGGGCGTGATGCCGCTGGATTTCAGTTCCTGATTTTGTTTTTCATATCTGGCAAAGTTCGCAAAGTCTTGCGTGTAAAACATCGTGGACAATAATCCGAGTACTAAAGTTAGAATTTTCATTGTTTCAATTTAAAATCAAATATATGAAATAAGGATATCTAAATATTTTATTTTTCATAATACTTGGCTGAGCGAAGCGCCTTTGCGAATCTCAAAAATATTTTTAGTAATTATCAAAAGATCTTTGCGGGCTTAAAGTTTAAAATTATATTTAATTCATAATTTTACAAGATGGAAAAACCTTCGAAAGATCCTTTACACGGCAAAAGACTCGACACTATTTTGGAAGAATTGCTCGATTATTATGATGGTTTCGAAGAATTAGGCAAGCAAATTAACATCCGATGTTTCAACGACAAGCCGAGCATCAATTCGTCTTTGAAATTTCTAAGGAAAACCGATTGGGCGAGAGCAAAAGTGGAAAGTTTGTACCTCTATGTTTTGAGACAGAAGAAGAAAAATAATTGATGCTGCGCTGACGATCTCAGCCGAACAACGCTTGGTTTTCAAAGTTTCAAATGCTTCAAAAGTGCAATTATTTACTTTATAATTGGTTAATAATCAATTACTTCCAAACGCTCTTTTCAGCAGGCTTTCCACTTTCGGCTCGCTTCCTCGGAAGTTTTTGTACAATTCCATTGGGTCTTTGGTTCCGCCGGAAGATAATAAAACTTTATATTTTGCTGCGATTTCCGGATTGAAAATTCCGTTTTCCTTGAAATATTGAAACGCATCGGCATCCAAAACTTCTGCCCATTTGTAGGAATAATATCCAGCCGAATAGCCGCCCTGGAAAATATGAGAAAAACTCGGACTGACGGCCGTTTCCGGATTGGAAGGATACAGATTGGTTGCTTTGGTTTCTTCGGCTTCAAAGGTTTTAATGTCCGAAACTTTATCTGATTTTGTGTGGTAGCCCATATCCAAAAGCCCTAAACCAAGCTGTCTCATAGTCTGATAACCTTCCATAAAAGATTTGCTTTGAGCGATTTTCTCGATTTTTTCATCGGGCAAGATTTCTCCGGTTTGATAATGTTGGGCGAAAGTTTTCAGGAATTCCGGTTCGTAGCAGAAGTTTTCCAAAAACTGCGAAGGCAATTCCACAAAATCCCATTTGACCGATGTTCCCGAAAGATTGGGATAGGTGGTATCTGCCAGAACGCCGTGAAGTGCGTGTCCGAATTCGTGGAACAAAGTGGTCACTTCTTGGAAAGTCAGCAAGCTTGGCGTCTCTTTCGTAGGTTTGGTGAAGTTGCAAACCACGGAAATATGCGGACGGGAATTTTCGCCGTCCTTTTTGTATTGATTTTTATAGCTCGTCATCCAAGCGCCGGCCCGTTTGCCTTTTCTCGGGTGATAATCGACGTAGAGCAGGGCTTTGAAGTGGGCTGAGGCGTCGAGGTTGTTTCCAACTTCCGTAATCTCAAAGGTTTTCACGTCGTCGTGATATTTCTGAATATCATTGATTTCCTTGAACTCTAAACCAAATAATTTTCCGGCCAATCCAAAAACCGCTTCCTGAACTTTTTCCAATTGGAAATAAGGTTTCAGCTCTTCATCATCGATGTCAAATTTTTGTTTTCTTAATTTTTCTGCATAAAATGCGTGGTCGTAACTTTGGATTTCCTCAATTCTGTCGGCTTTTGCCAGAGTTTTCAGTTCTTCGATTTCTTTTTCGGCGTAGGGTTTTGCTTTTTCCAAAAGTTCGTTGAGGAAGGCAAAAACTTTTTCCGGAGATTGTGCCATTCTTTCTTCAAGAACAAAATTTGCATAATTTTTATACCCCAACAATTCCGCTTTTTTCTGACGAAGTTTTACGATTTCTTTGATGAGATTTTGATTGTCGAATTCGCCACCGTCAAAGGATTTTTTTCCATTCGCAAGGGCGAGTTCTTTTCTGAGCTCACGATTTTCGGCATAAGTCATCGCAGGAAGATAGCTCGGATATTGCAAAGTAATCACATATCCTTCCAAGCCTTTTTCCTTCGCGTCTTCTTCGTATTGCTGAAGAACAGCTTCGGGAATGCCTTTTAGTTCTTCTGCGTTTGTAATATGTTTGTAATAAGAATTGGTTGAAGCCAACACATTTTGCCCGAATTGAAGCGACTTGATGGAGAGATCCATATTGATTTTCTCCAATTTCTTTTTGTCCTCTTCATTTAATAAAGCGCCGCTTCTTACAAAACCTTTGTAGGTTTCGTTGAGCAACATTTCTTGTTCATCGTTCAATTCCAGCTTGTCTTTTTCGTCATAAACGGCTTTTATTCTTCCGAATAATTTTTCGTTTTGAGAAATTTTGGAAGAGAATTCCGTCAAAAGTGGGGAAACATCCTGCGCAATTTTCTGAATTTCATCGTTGGTTTCTGCAGAATTAAGATTGAAGAAAATGCTGGAAACTCTGTCCAACTGTTCGCCGGAAAATGCCATTGCTTCGATGGTGTTTTCGAAATTAGGCGGTTCCGGATTGTTGGCAATTTCCTCTATTTCATTTTCGGATATTTTGATTAATTTCTGAAAAGCAGGAAGATAATGTTCTTCTTTGATGTCGGCAAAAGGTGCTGAGGTGTATTTTGTATCGAATTTTTGCAATAGTGGATTCATAATATAGTTGATGGTTGTCGGTGAATTTTTAATCGTTTCGGAGTCACAAATTTAGTACCTAAAGTTGAAAGTGTGACAAAATTGCGCCCTGACTTGCACGGAAATATTATTGTTGTAGAAAAACTTTTTGTATTTAAATAATTTTTAGATTTGTTTTAAACTTAAACTATAAATCTTATGAAAAAATTTTTGAAAATTTTAGGTGCTATTTTGGCCGTAATCGTGATCTACTGTGCAGTGATGATGTTGGTAGTTGACAGCAAAGTTCATAACGAGCAATCCATCCTTATCAATGCGCCAAAGGAAAAAGTATGGCAAAATGTAAATTCTATGAGGGCATTCAACACTTGGAATCCTTGGATGAAATTCGACCCGAATATTGTCGTGACTTACAAAGGAACTCCCGGGGAAGTGGGCGACGGCTACCATTGGAAGGGAAATGCTGATGCAGGAGAAGGCGAGGAAGAAATTACCGCGATCGTCCCCAATGAAAGCGTGGCTACTAAAATGCATTTCATCAAGCCGATGGATGATACGGCCACTTCGAACCTGCAGCTGACCGCGGAGGGTGCTGCAACAAAGGCGACTTGGAGCATTGATTATGACGTCGAGGCGTATTTCAAGCCAATGATGCCGCTAATGAATTCGCAGATGAGCAAGTCCTTCTCGGAAGGTCTCGGAAAATTAAAGGAACTGTCTGAAAAATAGAAAATCGCCCCGAAATTTTTCGGGGCGACTTCCTTTGATCAAATACGACCTCATTTTTCAAACCAAAACAAAAACGTTTTTTTCTTTGGTTAATTATTTATCTTTGACCTATAATCTGTATCGGATTTTTAGGACGGGACACCACAAAAGTTACAAAAGAAAATCTAAGTTTAAGGTATTTTCAAAAGAGTAATCTGATCATTTTGCTTTTCTAACTTTTAAAAAATCAATAGAACTTTTGTGACTTTGGTCGTTTGTTTATTTAGTTTCATTTTTCCAAAATATTATACCCAAAATACACCTAAATTCCGCTGAAAAATCTCTAAATTCGTGTCTTAAAATTTTTAAAATGACGAAATTCGGAGTTGATGTGGCCAGTTTTTATGTGCCTACTTTATATTTAGAAATCAAAGAACTTGCTGAGAAACGAGGAATCGAACCGGCAAAATTGGAGAAAGGTCTGGGACTGCACAAAATGGCTTTGCCCGATGTTCACGAAGACGCAGCAACTTTCGCCGCAGAAGCATTATTAAAATTAATTCTGGATTATAATCTCACTCCCCAGGAAATCTCCAGAGTTTATCTCGGAACCGAAAGTGCTTTGGACGCCGCGAAACCGACCGCAACTTACGCTGTCCAAATGGTGGAAGAATTTTTAACCGAAGATTTTGGTGAAAGAAGTTTCAAAAATTGCGACGTTGTCGATATGACTTTTGCCTGCGTTGGAGCGGTGGATGCTTTACACAATTGTTTAGATTTTATGAGAGCAAATCCAACCAAAAAAGCAGTTGTAATTGCAAGTGACTATGCAAAATATGAGTTGGCTTCGTCTGGCGAATATACTCAGGGTGGCGGCGCAGTGGCCTTATTGGTTTCAGCCAATCCAAAATTAATAGAAATTGATAACAATTGGGGCGTTGCAACAGAAAGTGTTTTCGATTTCTTCAAGCCGAGGCGCCGTTTTTTCAAAGATGACTTTCCAACTGCGCCGGAAAATTTTCCCGACAAAATTGAAGTGTTTACAGACGAACCGGTTTTCGATGGACAATATTCCAATCAGTGTTATCAGGACCGGATCCGAGAGGCTTATGAAGATTATAAGGATCAGACTTTCACCGTGAGACCCTACGAGGATTGGCGCTATTTGATTTTCCACTTGCCTTACGCATTCCACGGGAAAAGAGTCTTTACCGAAATTTACAGTTTGGAAAATCATCTGGATTATTCTGATGCAGAGAAACAGAAAACCATAGCAAAATCCGAGGATTACATCAATTTCATTAATGAGAAAATAGAGAAATCTCAGCGCGCTTCTTCCGAAATCGGAAATATGTACACGGCTTCTATTTTTATGGCGTTGCTGTCAGCTCTTCAAACTTCGTTTGACGAAAATGAAGATTTAACGGCTAAAGAAATCGGTTTCTTAGCGTACGGAAGCGGATCCAAATCAAAAGTCTTCGTTGGCAAAGTTTCTCCGGAATGGAAATCTGTCGTTGAAAAATGGAATCTATTTGAAGAACTGAAAAACAGATTGCCAATCGATTTTGAAACCTATGAAAAATTACATCGCAAACAACTGGAATCTTCAGTTAATCAATATTATAAAGGTTTTGGACTTATAAGAATTGAAGAGGAAAGCCCAGTTTTGAAGGGCGCAAGATACTACAGTTATCAAAATTAATTAGGTACTGAGGTCAAAATAGTTGTGATTTTTCGGGAAAAGTTTTGTAAATGATGCGCATTAATCTGCAGAGGACAAAGTTCTTGTGGAGACCAACTTTTGAGCAATAGCATTAATGTCAAAAATGATAGTTTTAAGGTGAGAATTTTCTCCCCCTTTTTCAGTATTATGCAATTCTAACTGTTTCCAAATCCCAAATTTAATCTTTCACTATTTTCTGGGAGCGAATTCCTTCTTTCGTTGTGACGGTTAGAATATAAATAGAACTTGGCAATTGGTTGAGATTAATCGTTTGAAATTTCGATAGGTTTGTTTTTTCAATCACCAATTTCCCATTCATATCGAAAACAGCAATTCTCATGATATCACTTGGCGCATCAATATGAACTATATCACTTGTTTTTGTAGGGTAGATTTTAAGATCATTTTTGGAGAGATTATCAGCTCCTAAAGTCGTTTTTTTCGTTCCTGTTGCTACAAGTGCAAAATCCTGAGTTGTGGCGTTTCCAGCCTGATTTACCAATGTGTTTTTGTTACTCACTTCTATTCTGTAAGTACCACTTGCTGCTGGATTGTCAATCACTATTTGCTCAACATTATCGACGGTATTATCACCTTTAGTTGCATTGGCATTTGGATCGCTAATATCCAACTTCCAAGGATAAAATGTTGTGCCAGAACTTACTTCGACGACCCGCAAATCCAGATCATTCACGATTCGGGACGAGTGATTCTGCTGAAGGTCTATGTCGGTTGTAAAATAAGCGATTGCAGGATCTACCCAAGAAATACTGACTTTCAAGGGTTCACTTCCCGATGCTTTGATTTCTTTAGTAAAATTAAGTCCAGATTTAAGATTTGGTCTTTCGAAATAAGCATCTTCTGTCAGTTCATTCACCAAGACCTGCGCGGCTTTTTTAGCATCTACCAATCCCCATCCATACCAAACATCGGGGCCGGGTCTGCCCGCTTCATTCGCCGTATGTGTCAGCAGCGCCTTCATCTCGTCTGCTTTGAAGATAAAACTGCTGTTTCCAGAGATATTTCTTTTGATCTGAGTCAGCGCACCTGCAATCCCCGTCACCATCGGTGCTGCATAAGATGTTCCGTAATTCACCACGTACAGATTGTTCGCCGTTGGATTCGAAGTGGTGTAGTTCGCCATAATCATATCGACGCCAACTGCCGTCAGATCGGGCTTTATAGCACCATCTTTTCTAGGACCGGCACTGCTGAAACTCCCTTTTACAACATCTGAAATCTGAGTATATTTATGATTTGGAGTCGTCAGTTGATTCACCGCTCCTACCACAATAATGTTTTTGGCCAACGATCCGTAACCGATGCAGTTGTAACCCTGGCTGCAGTTCGCTGGTGGAATCTCATCGCCGGCCGCAAAAGGAATCCAGCTGCTTGTTGCTGTGTCATATTTATATTTTGTAGAATTCGCTGCCGGACCAACACCATAATAATTTCCGGTAGATTTTACGATAATCTGTTGAGGCTGTGAATAAACGATAGTGTCGAAATTATAATCATTCTGATAATAAGCACCCGAATAAGTATCCTGGTGATTCAGTTCATAATTTCCTATCCAGTAATAGGCGCCGCCAGAAAGTTGCCAGCCTACATTCACACCATAAGAATGATTGGAAATATTAAGATCTGGCAGATTGGCGAGTTTGTCATAATTATTGCCCAAAGCAGTCGTTGCAAACATATAATTATCCGTGGTTCCTTGGGGAAGGATGCCTTTGGCATTGGCTTTCGGGTAGGCGATGCTGCTTTGCGTGAAAGTTCCAGTCGCCAGTCCGTTTCCGATCAAAATACTATTCACATTGGTGCCGTGATAATGTTTGGCTTCACTGCTTGCTTCCTGATTTACCGCTCTATTGGTGGCAAACTGCTCGTGCGTGTCTTGGATTCTGCCGGCATCAAAAACCGTAATCTTCACACCATTCCCTGTAACCGGAGCAGCGATGCCGGCGACAGTTCCGGCTTGCAACTCATCGATATTGGCAGTGGCATTAGCACTCGTTTCTTCCAGAGAATAAAAAAGAGGAATCTCTCCTGCAAAACCGGCAAGATTCTTCTTCAAACTATCTTTGACTTTCGATGACAGGCGGGCAGGATTTTTCCGAAAATAGAGATCTAATTTCTTCTCATTATTTAATCTTTGAATTCTAAAATCCTGAGCATTAGCAAAATAATAAGAAAAGAGCAATCCGGCAGTTAACACAATTCTTTTCATTGCAAACTTTTTACAAAGATAAAAAATACTTATTTCAAATCGGTTTCCCATAGCAATAACTATATTTTTTCGGATTTTTAAAGAAATCTAAAGCTTAGAATTCTTTTGGAATATCTTCATCACGCCATAAAAATATGCACTGATTTTTTTAAATGAATTTAACAAAATCTGACTTCTAAAGCATTTTATTTCTCTTTTTAAAACCTTAACTTTACCCCAAATTACAAGATAGATGTACTTAGTTTTCGACACAGAAACCACCGGTTTACCCAAAAATTTCAACGCACCACTCTCAGATTCAGACAATTGGCCTCGGATGGTTCAGATTGCTTGGCAAATCCACGATGATCTGGGCAACCTTATCGAAAACCAAGACTACATCATCAAACCGGAAGGTTATGACATCCCGTTTAATGCTTCCAGAATTCACGGAATCACCACAAAAATTGCCAATGAAGAAGGACGAGATTTAGAAGAAGTTTTAATAGAATTTTCCAAAGCGTTGGAAAACGTAAGAGTCGTTTCCGGACACAATGTAGAATTCGATTACAAGATCGTAGGTGCAGAATTTTTCAGGAAAAACATTACAGATAATCTTCAGGAAAAACCGAAAGCCGACACAATGATCCTGGGAACCGATTTTTGCCAAATTGCTGGCGGAAAAAACGGAAAATTCAAATCGCCCAAACTGGCAGAACTTTACGAAAAACTGTACAGCGAAAAATTTGACGAAGCGCACAACGCCGCAGCAGACGTGAATGCAACCGCCCAAGTCTTCTTCGAAATGATGAGAATAGGTATCATTCCTGCGGATGTTTTGAAAGTTTCGGAAATGCAATTACAAGAATTTAAAAAAGCAAATCCATCGGTCATAAAACCTTTCGGAATTGTCATCAGAAGACAGGTTGCCAACTTCAACATTAAGAAAAAACAAGCCGATTTTGGCCGTGTGGAGGACATCGATCTTGGAAAATATTTTCATTTCTACAATCATAGTATTTTCTCCACCCTTTCTGCGACGACGACTATCAACGATCTTGTCAGCAAAGCTTTGGAGGAGAATTTTCCCGCTGTTGGGATGGTGGACATTGGCAATATGATGGGCGCTTTCAAATTCGTTTCTGCGGTAGAAGATACCAACGCTGCCCGCTTAAAAAAACATCAAGAATATTGGGATAAAAAAAAGCAAGCTGAAGAGAATGGCGAAGATTTCATCGAAGAAGAACCTATCAAAGAGCCGCTGATCCCAATCCTTGGTTGCGAGTTTTTCATCTCCGAGCGCTATGGGCAGAAACAATTTACAAAAGACGATCCCGACCGCCGCACACAAGTGGTTTTGCTGGCAAAAGATTTCGAGGGTTACAAAAATCTGATTAAGCTCTCTAGCATTGGTTTTCAGAAAGGTTTCTATTTTGGCGTTCCGAGGATAAGTAGAGAATTGATTGCTCAATATAAAAAAGGACTCATCGCGCTCACTTCTGGGATCAATGGCGACATTCCCAACACCATTTTAAATATTGGCGAGCAAAAAGGGGAAGAACTTTTCCAATGGTGGAAAGACGAATTCGGCGATGATTTTTATGTGCAGCTCCAAAATCACAATCTACCCGAGGAAGAGCATTTGAACGAAGTTCTTTTGCAGTTTGCAGAGAAGTATCATGTCAAAATTCTGGCTCAAAACGAAACTTTCTATACCAATAAAGAGGATGCAAACATCCAAGATATTTTGTGCTGCATCAAAGATGGGGAAAAACAAACAACGCCCATCGGAAAAGGTTTTGGTAAAAGAAAAGGTTTGACGACCAACGAATATTATATCAAAAATCCGGACGAGCTGCGGCAAGCTTTCCTCGCTTATCCCGATGCTTTCGACGCTTATGAGGAATTTTTAGCTAAGTTCAAACCCTACACATTGAAACGTGATGTTTTGCTACCAAAGTTTGACATTCCCGCAGAATTTGTGGATCCTGAAGATGAAAAAGACGGCGGAAAACGCGGTGAGATGGCCTATCTGAGACATTTGACCTACGAAGGTGCAAAAAAACGCTATCCGAATATGACTCCGGAAATAAAAGAGCGTTTGGATTTTGAGCTGGAAGTGATTGCCAACACAGGCTACCCGGGTTACTTCCTGATCGTTCAGGATTTTTGCAACGAAGCCAGAAAAATGGGGGTCACCGTGGGTCCCGGGCGGGGCTCGGCAGCCGGATCCGCGGTGGCTTACTGCATAAAAATAACCAGTATCGACCCTATTAAATATGATCTGCTTTTTGAGAGATTCCTCAATCCGGAAAGGGTTTCGATGCCCGATATCGATATCGATTTTGATGATGAAGGCCGCGACAAAGTCATCAAATGGGTGGTTGAAAAATATGGACAGGAGCAAGTGGCGCAGATCATTACATATTCCGTTTTGGGAGGAAAATCGGCAATTAAAGATGCGGGTCGCGTTTTAGATTTGTCGATTCCAGAAACCAATATGATTGCCAAACTGATTCCGCCAAGTCCGGGAATAAATATTGCCGGAGCGCTTTCGAAATACGACAAACTGAGACCGGAAGACCAGCAATTGGTGAACGAGATCAAAGCTATTTTGGAAAACCCCGGCGACGCCAGATTTGCCGTTTTGGAAAGTGCCAGAAAGATGGAAGGTTGCATCCGGAACACGGGAATCCACGCTTGCGGTGTGATCATAACGCCAGAACCGGTGAGCAATCTGGTGCCGATTACGATTGCTGCAAAAGATGCCGACATTTTGGTTTCGCAGTTCGACAACTCGGTGGCAGAGAGTGCCGGTCTTCTGAAAATGGATTTTCTTGGCTTGAGAACCTTGACTATTATTAAAGATGCCGTGAAACTCATCAAAGAACGCCACGGAATCGACATTGATCCCGACGAAATCCCGTTGGATGATGCCAAAACCTATCAATTATTCAAAGAGGGAAGAACAATAGGGATTTTCCAATACGAGAGTCCCGGAATGCAAAAATATATGCGCGAGCTCAAGCCTACCGTTTTTGCAGATTTAATCGCGATGAATGCGCTTTATCGGCCGGGGCCGATTAAATATATCCCAAATTTCATCAACAGAAAGCACGGCACAGAGGAAATCATTTACGATTTGCCAGAAACGAAGGAATATCTCGAAGAAACGTACGGCATCACGGTTTATCAGGAGCAGGTGATGCTTCTGTCTCAGAAATTGGCCAATTTTACCAGAGGCGAAGCCGATACTTTGAGAAAAGCGATGGGGAAAAAGCAAATCGAAGTTCTGAACAAAATGTACCCCAAATTCATAGAAGGCGGGCGGAAAAATAACTTGGATGAACAACGCTTGGAGAAGATATGGAACGATTGGAAAGCCTTTGCAGAGTACGCTTTCAACAAATCTCATTCCACTTGCTATGCTTGGATTGCCTATCAGACGGCATATTTGAAAGCCAATTTTCCGGCGGAATATATGGCGAGTGTGATGAGCAATAATATCAACAACACGGCTTCTATCACCATGTTTATGGAAGATTGCAAGGCGATGGGCGTGGATGTTTTGGGTCCGGACGTCAATGAATCGCAGTACAAATTCTCGGTGAATGACAAGGGGCAAATCCGGTTTGGACTGGGCGCCATCAAAGGCATTGGAGAAGGGCCGAGCGAAACGATTGCATTAATTAGAAAAAATGGTAAGTTTAAAAATATTTATGATTTCTTCGAAAGGGTGCCGGCGTCGCAAGTGAATAAAAGAGTGGCCGAGAGCCTCGTGATTGCGGGTGCTTTTGACGAAGTAGATACTTATCACCGTGCGCAATACTTCGACGTGGATTCGGCGGGCCGGACCAATATCGAAAGACTTTCGCGCTATGGGCAGAGTTTCCAAGAGAGCAAAGACGAAATGGAAAACTCGCTCTTCGCAGATTTTGCAGACGAAGTGCAAATCGAACGACCGAAAATCTTGCCTTGTGCAGAATGGCCCAATATGCATAAACTCAACAAAGAAAAGGAAATTATCGGTTTCTATCTGTCTGCACATCCTTTGGACGAGTTCAAGTATCAGTTCCAATTTATGCAAGGTGTCCTTTCCAAAAAAGCAATCTTGGAAGAAAAAAAGGAAACGTTAATTAGCTTGGATGAGGGGCTTCCGATTTTGGATGCGGATGTGCTTTCTGATGAAGACGTTCCGGATCTTTCCGTTTCCGAAGATCTTGGTGCTGAAGATGAAATCGTGGAGGAATCTATAAAAAAAGCGGAGCCAAAGGGTAATTTTAATTTTCTGAATCTCGATGAGGTGGAAGCTTTTAAAGACCAGGCCTTTCCTGCGAAATTGGCAGAACTCTTTGAAGAGAAGAAAAGCTGGAAAGAGCGCCAGAACGAAAGAGAAAATTCCAAAGAATATACTGTCGCAGGCTTGATCACAGATTATAAAGTGGCAGACGGCTTCCGAAGTGGCGAAAAAGTAGCTTTTGTCCAGCTGGAGGATTATATGGGTTCTTATTCTTTCCGCTTGGGAGACCGCGAATATATGCGGCTGAAAGATAAATTGGACGTCCAGCGATTTGTGATTATGAAGCTGAAATTTTCGCAAGGAAAGGATGGACGTGTTTTTGTAAATGTGGCGGAGGTTTTGGATCTGAAAGAAACCTTTCAAAAATTTGCAAAAAGTATGTCGGTGGTGGTTCCTTTGGATTCATTGCGACAATCAGATTTCGATTTTTTTAAGGAAACAATCCTAAAAAATCGGGGAGAGCATAAACTTAAATTTTATATCAAGAATCCAGCAGACCAATCAATTTTGGAACTTGTTTCTATGAAACATCAGATCAATATTAGTGAAGAACTTTTGGAAGTGCTCCATGAGGTTCAGAACTATGAAATTTTTTTGAATTAGTAAAAATGATGACAAAATAATGCATTATCCGTAAGCATTCTTGCTAGTTGGCAAAATTAAAGAGAAATAAAAATCTACTTCGTTATACAAATGCATATTTTTGAAGATTTATCAATTCCAAATTAGCAATATTTCGGTCTACTGCTAAAATAATTGAATTTGCATCAAAAATATTTGGTGTTTGCTAAATTATAATTACTACAGTTGTGCTACAAAAAATAAATTAAATTTTTATGAAGAAATTTTTACTATCGTGCTTTTTAGCACTAGGGATTGTTGCTAATGCGCAAATCGCT
This sequence comes from Weeksellaceae bacterium, assembly GCA_022013695.1. Classification (GTDB taxonomy): domain Bacteria; phylum Bacteroidota; class Bacteroidia; order Flavobacteriales; family Weeksellaceae; genus Epilithonimonas. The sequence goes on along the minus strand of JAKLPS010000008.1, from coordinate 174,717 downwards.
TATTCTCAAAATTGGGACACTGGTACCGGCCTCAACTCATGGACCGGATCTGTTTTCTCGAGAAACACAACACCGGCTCAAACCTGTGGTGGTACAGGGGGAACTATACGGGGAGAACGTTATTATGGTAATAGTGGTCAATTTACTTCTCCTGCCCTAACCGGGAATAATCAAGGACCCGTGACGATGTCATTTGATTATAAAATAACAGACTATAGTTTAGGAACAACTGGAACAGTTCTTTCAAAAATTGGCACTATAAAGGTAGAATACGCCTCTAGTACCTCTGGTCCGTGGATCACTGCATATACTATTGATGCTACTAATCATACGGTTGCAAACACTTGTGCTACGAAAACAGTGACATTCAGTCCTTCTAGCGGTAGCCTTTATGTTAGATTTAATGTAACATCTTCTTCAGGTGGAGATTCCTACTACTACTTTGATAATGTGTCAATTAGCCAAGGTGCAGCTCCTACTTGTTTTGCACCCTCTTCCGTTGTGACATCTGGCGTGACAACGAACAGTGCCGACATTTCGTGGACGGCTCCAACGACTGCTCCTGCAAGTGGATACGATGTTTATTACAGCACCAGCAATACAGCACCAACTACCTCCTCGACCTTCACCAATATTCCGTCTGGAACCAGTACAACCTTGTCCAGCCTTGCTTCTGCAACGGTGTATTACGTTTGGGTAAGGTCTAACTGTGCTACTTCGGACCAGAGTAGTTGGGTGGGACCATTATCTTTCACCACATTATGTGATGCCATTTCTTCGCTGCCTTGGAGTGAGAACTTCGACAGCATGACAACTATTGGAGGAGGTATTGTACCATCATGTTGGAAGAACGTAACCGGTTCGAAGGCTTGGAGTTCTATGAACGCAACATCTACTACTTATAATTTGCCAAAATCTGCTCCAAATTATATGACGATTGCTTATAGTAACACGACAGCAAGCCAGTTGTGGACTCCGGGTTTTGCATTGACTGCCGGTACATCCTATGATTTTTCTTTTTACTATAATACCAATGGGACTTCGTCTAGTTACATTGGATTTACAGGCGATGTGCAGGTAAACACGTCCCCTTCGTTGACGGGAGCCTCCTCACTTGGAACATTTATTACCGCTACACAAGGTACCACAGCATACACGCTTTATAAAGTGAGTTATACACCAACAACAACAGGAACTTATTACTTTGCGGTAAGTGTTTCTTCCACTGGGGCTCCATGGTATTTGGGTGTTGACGATTTCTCGATGAAAACCACGCCAGGCTGTGTTTCCCCCTCTGCTGTAACCGCAAGCAATATTACTGCAACTAGTGCAACCTTATCTTGGTCTGCTCCAAGCAATGCTCCGGCAAACGGTTATGAAATTTATTACAGTTCCACAAACACCCCTCCCACAAGTGCCACAACGCCATCTGCAACTGGCATCACAGAGACTTCTTATTCTTTGTCAGATCTTATAGCCGGTACAACCTATTATGCTTGGGTAAGATCCAACTGTTCGGAAGCTCAAAAAGGAGAATGGTCGGCAGTCTCAACTTTTACCACCACCTGCCTAGCAATTGAAGTTCCATATACTCAAGATTTCAATAGCTCCACAAGTTTACCAGTTTGTGCCACTACGCAGAATTTGGGTTCCGGCAGCAGTTGGATTATTTACCCTGCTGATGTTTATTTCCCATCCAATATATTATTCTGTAATTATAATGCAACATACGCATCCAATGCTTGGTTCTATACACCAGGAATTAATCTGAAAGCAAATAAAACCTATCTGATATCTTATAAATACGGTGGCGGATTCGACGACGGTACCACAGTTTACATTGATAAATTAAAAGTAGCATACGGAACGTCTGCAACCAACACAGCAATGACCAATCCGATCAATGATCATTCCGATATAAGAGTTAATACTGCTTTGGCCTCAGCTTCCAAAAGTTTCTCTCCACCGGCAGACGGAGTATATTATTTTGGATTTAATGCCTATTCCGCAGCTAATCAGAATTTTGTAGGTGTCGATGATATCTCTATAATAGAAGACGTCACTATGGGCGTATCAGACCTTAATAAATCGGCCATCTCTGTTTATCCTAATCCATTCACAGATGTGCTTAAGATCTCTGATGTGAAAGGTGTCAAATCCATCTCCGTAAATGATATGACAGGCAGAGAGGTAAAATCTCTTGCACCTGCTGCAGAGCTTCATCTATCTAGCTTACAAACAGGTTTATATATTGTCAACCTAAAAATGGAAGACGGAAGTGTGAAATCTTTCAAAGCAATTAAGAAATAATTCATTTTTTGAATTATGAAAAATAGGAATCCGTCTCACTTTTTTGTTGTGAGACGGATTCTTTATTGGTTCTCAGGTTAGCAGCATTGCCCGGGTCCAGCATAGAAATTATTCCGAAAATAAATCTTACTTTTATGTTTTTAAAAATTTAATACAACTTGTAATATGAAAAAGATCTCTATCACCGCATTAATGTTGGCTTCTTTAGTAAGCACCGTTTCTGCGCAGTCCAAGCAGCAGGCATTGGAACTTACTTCTATGGATCCTTCTGTACGTCCGCAAGACGATTTTTACAACTATGTCAATGGCACTTGGATGAAAACCGCCAAGATTCCGGCCGACAAGCCAAGCTGGGGATCCTTCTCGCAGTTGAGAGAAACTACTGATTTGAATTCTTTAAAACTTTTGGACAATATCCTAAAGGAAAAATATGAAAACGGTTCCGAAGGGCAAAAGATACAAGCACTTTACCAGACCTATATGGATATGGACAGTCGTAATGCCAATGGCCTCAGCCCCATCAAACAAGATCTTGCCAAGGTTGATGCTATCAAAAATCTGTCTGATCTTCAAACTTATCTTATTGATGCAACAAAGACCGGAGACAACCCTTTCTACGCTTGGGGTATCGATGGCGACCTCAAAAATTCTAAGATGAACGCCGTTTACCTGGGCGATGCATCGCTAGGTCTTGGTAGAGATTATTATCAAAAGGAATCTGCTAAAAATACAGAAACCATCGAGGAATACAAGAAATATGTTGCGCAGATTCTTGCGGAAATTGGATATAAAAATTCAACAGCAGTCGCTGGACAGATCGTAGATTTCGAAAAGAAAATTGCAAAAACTTTGCTGACGAATGAGCAGATCCGCGACGCCAATTTGCAGTACAATCCGAAAACGCTGCCCGAGCTAAAAACTTTGGTGAAAAGCGTTGACTTACCAAAATATTTGTCAGAAGTCGGTGTGAAAACAGACAAAGTCATCATCGGAGAATTGGGTTATTATAAACATTTAGACACTTTCCTTACCGAGCAGAATATTCCTTTGATCAAGGATTATCTTAAGTTCAATCTCGTATCGGGTAATGCGGGTTCCCTCAACCAAAAATTGGATGATCTGCGATTCAATTTTTACAGCAAATACCTCCAAGGCCAACAGGAGCAGCGAGCCATGAACAAAAGAGCGCTCGGTTTGATCAATGGGGTCGTTGGCGAAGCTTTTGGAAAAGTGTATGTAGAGAAATATTTCACGCCCGAAGCCAAAGCGCAGATGCTGACCTACATCGATTATCTTAAGAAAAGTTTCGCAGTTCACATCAACAGTTTGACCTGGATGTCGCCCGTAACGAAAACCAAAGCATTAGAAAAATTAAATAAATTCACAGTTAAAATCGCTTATCCCGACACTTGGAAAGATTACTCGAAACTGACGCTAAAATCTGAAAAAGATGGCGGAACGCTGTATGGTAATCTTCAAAGCGTTTCCAACTGGCATTATGCAAAAGAGTTGGAAAAAGTGGGAAAACCGGTTGATAAAAAAGAATGGGGGATGACGCCTCAGACTGTAAATGCCTATTATAATCCCATCAACAACGAGATTGTTTTCCCAGCCGCTATTCTTCAGCCGCCCTTCTTCAATCCAGCCGCTGATGCTGCCGTTAATTTTGGAGGAATCGGTGGTGTTATTGGTCACGAGATGACGCACGGTTTTGATGACAGCGGCGCACAGTTTGATGGCGATGGTAACCTGAGAGACTGGTGGACGGCTGAGGACAAAGCCAACTTCGAGAAGGCCACCAAAAGTTTAGCGGCTCAGTATGATAAATACGAGCCTGCCAAGGATGTTCATATCAACGGAACATTTACAAATGGTGAGAATATCGCAGACTTAGGAGGCGTCAATATCGCTTATGATGCATTACAAATGTATCTTAAAGATAATGGAGCACCGGGCAAAATCGACAGTTATACGCCGGATCAGAGATTTTTCCTGAGCTGGGCTACCGTCTGGAGAACCTTATCCACAGAGAAATATCTGACCAATCAGGTCAAGACAGATCCGCATTCGCCTGGATTTTTTAGGAGTTTTGGGCCTTTGGTGAATACAGAAGCATTTTATAAGGCATTTGACCTAAAGTCAGGAGACAAACTCTACAAAAAACCGGAAGAAAGAATAAAAATCTGGTAACGGTTCAAGTTTTTGTTGTCAATTAGATACCAATCAAAAAATCCCGATCAAGCGATCGGGATTTTTATTAGAGTATAAATGATTGATTATATTGTCGATAATCTCATTGTGTTTGTTTTTCCGCCGTTGTGCACTGGCATTGCGTTTAGGTTTACCACATAGTCGCCTTGCTCTACAAAGCCGAAATTGTGCGTCAGCATATTCACTTGGATCACGGTTTCGTCGGTAGATTTCTCCATATCATAATAGAAAGCCCTCACACCCCAAAGAAGATTCAGCATTGTGATCACACGTCTGTTGTTGCTGAAGACAATGATGTGGGAGGTTGGTCTGTGCGCCGAGATTTGGAAAGCAGTGTAGCCAGAAGCCGTCAAGGTAATAATGGCCTCAGCGCCAGTAGATTTGGCCACGTCCACTGCGGAGCGGCAAATTTTATCTGTGATGAAACGCTCATCTACACAGTTAATCTTTTCTTCGATCACGTGGTTCAGTTTGGAATAGAGCGGTGTTTTCTCGATGTTTTTAACGATTTTGCTCATCGTTTTTATAACATCTACTGGATATTTTCCTACCGACGTTTCGCCAGAAAGCATCACTGCATCGGCACCATCCAAAACCGAGTTGGCAACATCATTCACTTCCGCTCTTGTTGGCGTCAGGATGTTGATCATCGTTTCCATCATTTGCGTTGCAATGATCACCGGTTTTGCATAGAGTCTTGCCTTATTAACCAAATTTTTCTGGATCACCGGTACTTGCTCCATCGGAACTTCGACCCCAAGATCCCCTCTTGCCACCATCAGGCAGTCACACTCGAGCAAGATCTCATCGATATTTTTGACCCCTTCTGGCTTCTCGATCTTTGCGATGATGGGCGTTTTATATTTGTTATGGGGATGTTTTGCCATCAACTCTTTCAGGTCGATGATATCTTGAGCGTGGCGCACAAATGACAATGCAATCCAGTCAAACTCGTGATCCAACATGAAGTTGGCATCCTCAATATCTTTTTCGGTGAGTGCTGGGAGGGAAACGTTTGTATTAGGAAGGTTCACCCCTTTTTTGGAACTCAATGGACCTCCTTGGATCGTTTTTGCTCGAACGGTGTCGATATTATTAGTCTCGATGACTTCGAAAACCAATTTGCCGTCGTCTATCAAAATTCTTTCTCCAACTTTTACATCTTGCGGAAATTTGTCATAAGTCATGTAAACTTTAGTCGCGTCTCCTTCCAGTTTTTCATTGGTAAAAGTCAAGACATCGCCAGGATTAAGGAAAGATCCTTCTTTTACAATGCCTACTCTTAGTTTTGGTCCCTGGAGATCGCCCAGTATCGAGACTGAGTAGCCATATTCTTGGTTGATTTCTCGGATGATATTAACGTTTTTCAAGACCAGTTCGTAATCGGCGTGTGAAAAGTTTATTCGGAATACATCAACACCAGATTGGATCATTTGGATCATCGTTTCCTTGTCGGAAGATGCAGGTCCTAGCGTTGCAATGATTTTGGTTTTCTTTAGGTTTTTATTCATAATATTGAATTAATTGATAAAGTTCTTCTTGAGAACTCAGTGGATATTCTTGGATTTGAAACACCAGATTTTCCGGGAGCAAAATTAAAGAAAATTCGGCAAACATATCGGAATTTGTTAAAATGTAATCCACATCTTGATGCAGATGTAGTAGAAATTTAATATTGGATTCATCTGAAAAGAGTTGATTTGAAACTCTCTTTTCCACAGATGATACAGATTTGTTGGAGATGAAACTGAAACAATTTTTAGAAGAGTGGTCGTAGGCCTGATAGCGCGAAAAATAATGGTCGAAGTAGTAGCCCTTCACTTGGATATCCTCTGTCCTAGAAAATTTGAAAGTATTAATGTCATTGATGAAAAAGAACAATTCGTGCTCTGGGATTGGTTTGGCGAGCCTAATCAAAGCGATGTTGATCTCTGTAAGATCTTCTTCTAGTTTAAGATATTGTTTTTTGATTTTCAATGATATTTTCTTTTTTACTCAGGACGTAGAATGCTCTTTGGGCCGCTTTTTCCTCCGCTTTCTTTTTAGAAGTTTCTACAGCGTTGGCAATTCTTTCGTTGTGGAGCCAAACGTGACAGCGGAAAACAGCCACTTTATTAGCCTGAAATTCTTCGCAAGTCTCATACTTGATAGAAATTTTTTTCTTTTGACTCCATTCCAAAAGGAGCCCTTTGTAGCTGATAATTTTATTTTCCAGCTTGTTGATGGTCGATGGCGTAAGGATTCTGTCCAGCACGATCTTCTTGCAAAACTCATACTCGATATCTAGGTAAAGTGCGCCGATTAGCGCTTCCAAAAGATTTCCAGAGATATTTTCGCTTAGGATTGTTTGGCTAGTATCGGCTTGGAGTAAGCTGCTTAGTTTGAGATCATCACCCAGCTTGTTTAGATTTTTTCTATTGACGATTTTGGATTTCATCTGCGTCATAAATCCCTCGTTTTCATTGGGATAGGTATGAAAAAGATGGCAAGAAATAATGGTTCCTAAAACAGAATCTCCTAAAAACTCAAGACGTTCGTAATTTTTTTTATTCGTGCTTTTGGAAGACGATTTCAGAGAAAATGCTTCTTTGAAGATTTCCAGATCGTGGATGTTGTAGCCAACGATTTTGGAAATGTTTTTGCGAAAAAAAATATCTTTTTCCGAAAGTTTTTGTGCTCTGCTTTTAGAAAGGAATTTAGAAAAATAGCTTTTCAACTCCATAAAAACATATTATAATTTTTTGAAAAGGACGCAAGCGTTGTGACCTCCAAACCCAAATGTGTTACTCATAGCGATATCAACATTTTTCTCAACCGCCTTATTGAATGTGAAATTCAATCTTGGGTCGATGTTTTCATCGTCTGTGAAGTGATTAATCGTTGGCGGAACAATACTGTGGATAATGGTGTGCAGTGCTGCAATGGCTTCAATCACGCCGGCCGCTCCCAGCAGGTGGCCCGTCATAGATTTGGTAGAATTGATCTGAATATCAAAAGCGTGCTCTCCGAATAATTTTGCAATAGCGTTAGATTCTGCGATGTCTCCCAGTGGAGTAGATGTCCCGTGCATATTGATATGATCTATTTCATCGGCAGTTACACCAGCATCTTCTAAGCAATTTTTCATTACCAGATAGGCGCCAAGTCCTTCGGGATGCGGGGCTGTCATGTGATAAGCATCAGCACTCATTCCGCCACCGGTCAATTCTGCATAGATGGTTGCTCCTCTTTTTTTTGCGTGTTCGTACTCTTCCAAAATCATACAACCCGCGCCTTCTCCCAATACAAATCCATCTCTGTCTTTGTCAAATGGTCTGGAAGCTGTTTTTGGGTCATCATTTCTTGTAGAAAGTGCGTGCATCGCGTTGAATCCGCCCATTCCGCTGGCTGTGACGGCTGCTTCCGATCCTCCACATACGATGACGTCTGCTTTGCCTAAGTTGATAAGCATTTTTGCATCGATCAAAGCATTGGCAGACGAGGCACAAGCTGAAACGGTTGTGTAATTAGGCCCGTGGAAACCATATTCAATAGAGATATTTCCTGGCGTAATGTCCGCAATCATTTTTGGAATAAAGAAGGGATTGAATCTTGGGATATTATTAGAAGCAGCCCAACCCAAAACTTCTTTTTCAAAAGTTTCCAGTCCGCCGATTCCCGATCCCCAGATGACGCCAACACGGTTTTTGTCAACTTGATCTTCGATGAGTCTGCCGTGCGCGATGGCCTCTCGTGCGGCAATCTGACCAAACTGAGAGTTTCTGTCCATCTTTTTTGCCTCTTTTTTATCGAAATAATTAAGAGCGTCGAAATGCTTTACCTCGCAGGCAAACTTGGTCTTAAAATTAGTGGAATCAAAAAGAGTAATCGGAGCAGCGCCACTGGCTCCATTTTTGAGGCTTTCCCAGTATTCTTTAGCATTATTTCCAACGGGTGTGATAGCGCCAAAACCGGTTACAACTACTCTCTTTAATTCCATGAATTTTTTTGTCTTGGATAGATATTATTTATTTACAACTTCTTCGATGTAAGCAATAGCGTGACCAACGGTTGTGATTTTCTCCGCCTGATCATCGGGGATCTGGATGTTGAATTCTTTTTCGAATTCCATAATAAGTTCAACAGTATCCAAAGAATCGGCTCCCAAATCATTGGTGAAGCTAGCTTCTGGAGTCACTTCTGTTTCTTCAACGTCAAGCTTATCAGCGATGATAGCTTTTACTCTTGATGCAATGTCTGACATAGTATTTTATTTTTAATGATGTTAATTTGGTGCAAATATATAAAATTTCAAATCATTTCAATTTTTTTTTAATTTTTTAGACGCTTGTCAAATCTAGTGTTTTTATAATCAAATCTTTAGATTTGGCGTAGATGAACTATCCAAATTTTGTTTAATTTTGCTTATTATTAATGACAAATATGGAACACATTCCTGACAATGATGATGATCTGTTTACAGGAAAAGATCACACGCCTCTGCGGGAAGATGCTTTTGATCTGAAGCCGGCGGATAAAATAAAAAAGATAGAACATCTCTTCGGCGAGATAATGCAAACTTTGGGTCTCGATATGGCAGATGATTCTTTGAAAGATTCTCCCAGACGCGTGGCAAGAATGTACGTCAATGAGATCTTTGGAGGCCTGCTTCCAGAAAATAAACCCAGTGTTTCTACATTTAAAAATCAGTACAAATATCGCCAAATGCTAGTGGAGAAAGACATCACGGTCTATTCGTTTTGCGAGCACCATTTCTTGCCCATTATAGGAAAAGCGCACGTTGCCTACATTTCGAATGGCGAAGTCATCGGCTTGTCAAAGATTAATAGAATCGTGGATTATTACGCAAAACGCCCGCAAGTGCAGGAACGATTGACAATGCAAATCGTGGATGCCTTGAAAGAGACCTTGGGAACCAATAATGTAGCGTGCATCATCGATGCAAAACACCTTTGCGTCAATTGTCGTGGGATCAAAGATACCGCAAGTTCTACAATCACTGCCGAATTGAGTGGGATTTTCAGAACCAATCCAATTACACGTCAGGAGTTCCTTCATTATGTAGGAAGCCACGCAAAATTTGATTGATAATGCAGCGGAAAAGCTTTTTGATTGAAATTTGAAATAGATTTTTTAAACCCATTTATAATTTTGGTTTTACTTTTTTACTTTATTTTCAATTTTAATCAAATATCACTACTTGGAAAAGGCTTGTCTTTGTTGATTTTAATATTTGTCATTCTTGCAATTATTAATCTGATTATTTATGACATTTATTTTAAGAAAAACGTTTGAAAAATGATAAAATATAAAAAACTGACGCATCAAATTTTTATCACAACAATTATCTGTTGCTGATTTTGTGCGTCAACATTTAATCATTTAACAATTATAATTTATCATTCATAACAAAACAATGCAACTAAAAATATACAACTCGCTCACAGGCGAAAAAGAAGTTTTCAAACCCATATTAGAAGGTCATATCGGGATGTACGTTTGCGGACCCACGGTTTACAGCAATGTCCATTTGGGAAACGTGAGAACTTTTTTATCTTTCGATTTTATTTACAGAAGTTTACAATTTCTGGGTTACAAAGTCCGATATGTCCGAAATATCACAGATGCCGGACATCTCACCGACGATGGTGATATCAACAACGACCGATTCATCAAGCAATCAAGACTGGAAAAGCTGGAGCCGATGGAAATCGTCCAAAAATACACAGTCGATTTTCACGAGGTTTTGAAGAAATTCAACTTGCTTCCGCCTACTATAGAACCGACTGCAACCGGTCATATCATCGAACAGTTGGAACTTACAAAACTTTTGGTTGACAAAGGTTTTGCTTACGAAAGCAACGGTTCCGTCTATTTTGATGTTTTGGAGTACAATGCGAGAGGCCTCAATTACGGCGAACTTTCCAGAAGAAATATTGAAGAATTATTTGCCAATACAAGAGATCTGGACGGACAATTTGAGAAGAAGAATCCTCCGGATTTTGCCCTTTGGAAAAAAGCATCGCCGGAACATATTATGAAATGGCCATCGCCGTGGGGCGAAGGTTTCCCAGGCTGGCATCTCGAATGTACTGCGATGAGTACCAAATATCTGGGCGACCAATTCGATATTCACGGGGGCGGAATGGATTTGAAATTCCCGCACCACGAATGTGAAATCGCCCAAGGAAAAGCTTGCAACGGCGTAGAACCTGTAAACTATTGGATGCACGCCAATATGCTGACAATGAACGGACAAAGAATGAGCAAATCAACCGGAAATTACATTCTTCCAATGGAATTGATTACCGGAAATAACGATTTTTTTGAGAAATCCTTTCATCCAAGTGTGCTGAGATTCTGCTTTCTGCAAGCACATTACCGAAGTGTTTTGGATATTTCCAATGACGCGATGCTGGCCAGCGAAAAGGGTTTCAACCGATTGATGGAAGCTGTCAAAATACTGAATACAGAATCTGCGGTAGAAGGCATAGAAACGTCCACTTTTGATTTAAAAGACTGGAAAGAAAAGGTTTACGATGCATTGGCAGACGATTTCAATAGTCCCATTTTGGTTGCCCATCTTTTCGAAATAGTGAGGTTGATCGCGGCATCCCAACTTGGCAAAGAAAGCATTTCTACCACTGATTTTGAAGATTTGAAACAATTTCTAAATGCCATCGTTTTTGATGTGCTCGGATTACAAACCATTGAAGAGTCTAATAATGATAAGCTGGATCAGACTTTGCACGTTTTGATAGATCTTAGAAATCAAGCCAGAAAGGCAAAGAATTGGGAACTGTCCGATCAGATTCGCGATCAACTTTTGGAGAAAGGCATCGAACTGAAAGATGGGCGAGAAGGCACCACTTATCAGTTGCTTTAAAATCCGGAAATCTGGACCTAAGATTGAAAAAATCTTTAATAATTAGAAATACGGTTAACAAAAGTTAAACCGTATTTTTTCTTTTGATAATCACCTATTTTTGAAAAAATTTGAGCAACTTTTGAAGCGATTTCTATTCCTTTTTTTTGTGAGTTCCCAGTCAATCTCCCGAAAAGCCAAGGGAAAAACCTTCTGAAGCTGTAAATGATATTTTGATGCCATTAATTGGTATTCCTCCAACGGTTAATATTCAAGCTATTTATGATGTGCTGAGCGGAAAATCCAGACGGCTGAAGCGGCTTTACAAGTACGAGGATTTGCAGGAAGGATTGGCTTGGATCCGTAATAATATAGATTCTCAATATTTTGAAGAAGCAGGAATAGCGCCCGAAAAACTGAATGATTTTCTTACTTTCTCCTTGCGAGACGAAAAAGTTTTAATGGATATGCAAGCCAAAAATGTTGGTAGCATAACTTGGGCGCTGGATCAGAATATCCCGGCCGATTGGGATGTTCTGTCCAAGAAAAAAATAAATTTTATGCGATTGTAAGAATTCATTAAATTGCGTCCATATTAATAGACCTTAATAATGAAACTATACTTTAGTATTAATTTTGGAACAAAAGTGGGCCAAAGGCTCGTCTTGCGCCTCTACGACGAGAGAGACGAGCATCGCGACTACGACTTGACCTATTCCGAAAATAACAACTGGCTCGCAGAAATCGATTATTTTTCAAAAACACTTCAATACAAATATCTTTTACTAAACGAACAAAATAGCGTTTTGGATCAGGAGATTCCACACCATCATCTCAATTTGCCCCACAGTTTCAAAGAATTTGTCATTTTTGACCAATGGAATCTCAAGAATTTTCCGGAGAATTATTTAACGAACAAAATCCTTCACAATCGCCTGCCAGACTTCAAACCTGCCAAATTATCGGTCGTGAAAAAACAAACCCACCTTTTCCGAATAGAAGCGCCACTCTATCATCCCAATTGGCAGCTTTTTTTGATCGGAAATGTAGATGCATTAGGCAACTGGAATGCAGAGAATGCGGTGGAACTCCAACAGACCGAGTACGGCGTGTGGGAAATGGGTATAGAGATCCACACCCGTCAAACCGTTCTTTACAAATACGCAATCAAAGATAAAAATACAGGTCAATTATTTTACATTGAACCGGGCGAAAATCGTTGGATTTTTGGTAATCCCACGAAGGATATTTTGTACATTAAAGCCGATCATTATTTCAAATTCAATAATGAGACGCTTTGGCATTCTGCAGGTGTGGCAGTTCCTGTTTTCTCGCTTAGAACGGAAGATGGCTTTGGCGTTGGCGAATTTTCTGACATCAAAAAATTGGGAGATTGGGCGAGTGAAGCCAAGCTTTCTGTGATTCAAATTTTGCCCATCAATGATACCACAGCCAATTATTCTTGGACGGATTCGTACCCTTACGCTTCCATATCGGTTTACGCTCTTCATCCGCAGTATCTTTCGATTGAAAAGTTGGATTATGCATTACCAAAAACGTTGGCAAAGGAATATCAGGATCAGAAATCGGAACTTAATGCGCTTAGCTTAATCGATTATGAGAAGATGATGACCGGAAAGTGGCAGTTTGTAAAAGCGGTCTTCCAAGAGTACCAAGAAACAATTTTGAAGGATAAAAATTTCAAGAAATTCACAAAAGAGAATGAAGATTGGCTGATGCCTTACGCCACGTTTTGTATGCTGAGAGACAAATACAAAACCCCCAACTTCAACCTGTGGAAAACGCACAAAAAATTTGTTGCAGGTAAAGTGGCCGTCCTATATTCACCAAAACATAAGGAATATGCCACGGTAATGCTGCACGCCTGGATACAATATCAGTTGCATTTGCAATTGCAGGAAGCAGTAGAATATGTGCATAGATTAGGACTTTCCGTAAAAGGTGACCTTCCAATCGGTATTTATCGCTATTCCGTAGAGGCGTGGAAAGAGCCCGAGCTTTTCGGGATGGATTTTCAAGCTGGCGCACCGCCAGACCAATTCTCGGATCTTGGCCAGAACTGGGAATTCCCGACCTACAATTGGGAAGTGATGAAAGCCGACGGATACCAATGGTGGAAAAAAAGGTTTCGGGTTTTGGAGCAATATTTTGATGCCATGAGGATTGATCATATTCTTGGATTTTTCAGAATTTGGAGAATGCCGATCTCTGCAACGCAAGGGCTGTTGGGTTATTTTTATCCGGCAGTTCCTGTGACGGAAAAAGAATTTGCGGATTGGCAGATTCCTTTCAATTACGACCGTTACGTCAAACCGTATGTAAACGAGCCCATTCTTTGGGAGAATTTTGGGGAGATGAAGGAAAAAGTGCAAGCGCATTTTTTTGATACTCGGAGCCAAGGGATTTTCACCTTCAAGCCAGAATTTGATACCCAACGCAAATTAACGGATTATTTCGCAAAAGAAAAGTGGGATTGGGCAGAAGAAAAACTGATTTCTCTTGCTGGAAATGTGCTCTTCTTAACCGAGGACACAGAGCAAGGCATCGTCTATCATCCAAGATTCAACATTGCAAAGACCTCGTCTTACCAATATCTTCCCGATTGGGAAAAGGCAAAGCTGTCTGACTTGTACAACGATTATTTTTTCAAACGTCAGGATGGACTTTGGTATCAAAAAGCGATGGAAAAACTGCCGGCGTTGCTCAATTCTACTACCATGCTGATTTGCGGCGAGGATTTAGGCCTCGTGCCAGATTCGGTTCCAGCTGTAATGGATAAGTTGGCCATCACAGCTCTGAAAGTTCAACGAATGCCTTCCGAAAATATACTTTGGTACGACCCGAAGAATGCCACTTACCTCAATGTGGTTACCGCTTCTTCGCACGACAGCTCTACTTTGAGACAGTGGTGGCACGAGGATCGGAATTTGACGCAGAAATATTTCAATCTTCAACTCGGGCAGTACGGCACTGCGCCTTGGGATCTTGCTCCGGAATTGTCGGAGATGATTATGAAACAGCACCTGTACACCGAAGCGATGCTGGCAATCTTCCCCATACAAGAATTTTTTGCGACAGATCCACATCTCATGAACCCCTCTATGGACGAGGAAAGAATCAATGATCCAGCAGTCTTTCCCCATTACTGGCGATATCGAATGCACCTGACTTTGGAGGATCTGAAAGCGCAAACGTCTTTTAACCAAAAGATTGCGGGCTGGATAGAAGGTAGCGGAAGATATTAAGTCCTAAAAAGCAGTTTTTTATAAAAAGCCCCGTGAGAAATCATTTCGGAAGGGGTTTTTTTTGATGTAAAATAATGCTTCTGATTATCAGGATTTAACCCCTTTTTCTCTCTGAATTTGAACTAATAATTTCTTGCGATTTTAACTTTTAACCTTTATGAGTATCCAAAACACAGAAAAGTCCAGGTGAATAAGCAACTTTTCAATTTAATTTTAAAAAATAAAAGAAATGAAAAAGATAATGTTAGGCCTTGCAATGATTTTGGGAACGATGACTTACGCCCAAGATTATTATGACACATATCCAAGCGAGTATAATGGATACGAATATTACGACAGCTCGTACGACTACCCAGACGAGTATTATTACAATTACCCAACGGATTATTATCCAGACGAATATTATCAAGAGTATTATAATGATTATCAGAAAGTGGTGGTTTCTGTTAATTGGAATCAGTTTTTTGTACAGTATCACCTAAGTCCGATTCAGATCAATCGGATTATTGTCCTGAACAAACGATTTGCATCCTATAACGCCTGGAATTCTTATTACAGATGGAACCCCAACCGCTGGTATTACGACAGATTTTATGCTTTGCAAAGCATTCTGGGACCTCGGGTCTTCGTCGTCTATCAAAAGGTCTATTTTCATGGCGCGAGTCCCTTCGTGTTTTACAGAAACCGTTGTGTCAATTTCTATGCAAGACGATATCCTGTGCGACCCGTTTATCGAAATGTGAACATCAATGTGTACAGGGTGAATCGTACGGATTTCAAAGAAAGTTTTAGAAATACAAACAGAAATGCCAATATGATAACTCCAAGCAGAACGAATGAAAGCGTTAGAAATCAATCCACCAGAAGCGGGGCAAACGGCAACCTAACGGGCGGCGTGCGTGCTGAGAGCAATGCAGTCCTTAGATCAGCAGATAACTCCGGCAGAAATCAAGGGGGAATGCGAAGTGGAACCGACAATGTCCGGACTCAGGCTCCGAATAATGACAAAGTAAGAAGTCAAAATAGCAGTGTACGCCAAAATCAAAACTTCGAGCGAAAAGCTGATAACAGAAGTAATATGCAGCGAAACTCCGCTCCGAGGTCTGAAAACAACGGTCGGAATTCTGGCGCAAGATTTACCTCAAGATGAAATTAACATAGTTTAACTTTTGGAATTTTAACTTGAGTCTCCGTTCCACATCAAACCTACAGATTAATCAAAAACAATATAAAATCGAAATCAAAATGAAAAAATTAATTTTAAGCGCAGCATTCCTTGGACTTGGTGTTTTTGGATTTGCGCAACAAACAGCAACAGCAGATATGACTCAGAAAAAAATGGAGCATATGCAAAAAATGAAACAGGATCTTAACTTATCCGATGCCCAGGTTGCCCAACTAAAAGCACTGCACGAAGCAAATGCGGCGGACAGAAAAGAGAATATGGGCACAAGCAAAGCGGACAAAATGCAGAAAATGAAACAGAATGAAGCCGAGATGCAAAAAATCCTGACGCCAGAGCAATTCAAAAAGTTTCAAGAATTAAAAGCCCAGAAAATGGCCGAAAAAAAGGAAAACTTCAAAAGCAGAAGAGCAGCCGACGCAGCAACGGTGAAGTAATTTTTTAGTCGAACAAAACAAAAACCACAAGCCTATACTTGTGGTTTCTTATTTTTGAGTTGCAATTGCTTGGCGCGCTTTTCTCTTCTTTTGTAGATGATTTCGGTGATTTTCCCCCCGATCCACGAGAATGGGAAGAAGATCAAGAAGATAGAAATCTTATAAAAAACCGGATGATAAGGGTAAATAATAATATCCAGCATCGCAATGAACAGCATGATGAACCCAATCAAAATAGCGTACGCCACCTTCGCATATTTCACAATCATCGCCGTTACTACTCCGCCGAAAGTAACCCCCAAACCTCCGAAAAATAAAAGTGCCACAAAAAAAGAATCTTTCCGCTGCACCGATTGCAACAGCCTTTCCCAATGCCCAAAAGGCGAAAACTGCTTGTAGGTGATCCACGAGGAATTGATCTTTATCCCCAGAGTGATAATGAAAGCGGCCACCGCCAAGCCCGCCAAAACACCAATGATATTCCTACAGAAATTCATCTTTTCACTCTTTGAATGCGATCATAGAAATCTCGACATCCACATTCTTCGGAAGACAGGAAACCTGCACCGTTTCCCGCGCCGGATAGACACCACTGTCGAAATACGAGGCGTAAATCTCATTCACCACCGCAAAATCATCCATATTTTTAAGAAAAATAGAAGCCTTCACGGCATGGCCGAAGTCCATTTCGGCAGCGTCGAGAATCGCTTTCAGATTCTTCATCACCTGATGCGTTTCTTTTTCTATTCCTTCCATCAGCTTTCCGGTCTCCGCATCCACAGGAATCTGGCCCGAGATATATAAGGTTCCATTAACCAAAGTAGCCTGGGCGTACGGACCGATGGCGGCCGGCGCATCCGACGTTTGAATAATCTTCTTCATGGCTTGATATTAATTTTACAAAACTATACAAATTTTCCTCAAATCCTAGAAAGTACTGTTGGGCTGCGTAAAACTTCTTTCCTTGTACTTTACCGCATCCTTCAAGATATTGGCCTTGATCCCGATAAAGAAATCATAAACCTTGTACTGGCCAAACGGCACCCAGTTGAACGTGATCGTAAAACTACGCTGATCTCTCGCAAACCCCAGTCGCGTGTAGCCCAGCGCTTTGGTTTCCATGTCATAATTCGTGCTGCCGTTGATGTTCCAATAAGGTGTCAGTTTGATGCTCCCATCCAGACCAAGCGTTGCAACTCTATTGCCAAATCTGGATAATCCTTTGGTGTACGCATAATTGGCATTCACGTTCAAAGTCCAAGTAGGTGTATATCGGGAATAATTATCACCATCGAAGAAATAATTCTCGTTGCGGATCTCCCCTTTCTTCTTATATTTTTTGGAAAGATCTTCCTTCTTGCCAAAAATAGCCTCGCTCATCGGGTACGACAGCTGAAGATTGAAACCCTGCAAGCTGAAGTGACCAAAATTCTCGGTTCTCACGCCGATATCGCTGCCATCTGCAAAGACGATTTCGTATGGCTCGATTGTAAGACTGGTGTTCACGCTCAGTTTATTATTCAAAAAAGAGGATTGCCCGTTGACGGTGAAAACGGACCATTTGTTCCGCTCCGCCGCAAAATTATAATTGCCCGCGATGTTCAGATTTTCGAAGATTTTCACTTTTTTCACACCGGTAGAATCGCTTTTGGATCTGATTTTCATCTCCAGATTATTATTGATATTAAACCCGACACTCTGCGTCAGCCCGGCCGATGGCGCTCCGTAGATTCCATTTTCGAAGATAGAATATGGCGTCATCTCGCCCCGTGCATTGGAATAATTTTTAAAATAACCCCAACTTGGGTCTCCAAAGTCTGGCGAATAATTGAAACTCATGCTCGGCGTTATCATATGACGAATGGCCACTATGGCGGAACTTTTGCTAAAGTTCTTCTGCCCATACAAGACCGTCTGGAGACTGGTGCTGGCAGAGAAGGTGGAGTATCCCGCGATGCCGTTTATGAAGTTATTTTCCACAAGATTCGTCAGCGGGTTGTATTTTTTTTCCAAAGTTTTGGTCGTGAGCACGTTATCTGCATTTGCAGCAATGGTGAAAGTGAAATACTTCGCAACGGTGGTGTTGGTGGACATAGAAATGTTATTCTTAGCCCCCGTTTTCATATTGTCCCACATTCCTTTTTTGAAGAGCTCCTCCTCGGTGGTGGTTACATAATTGCTGAGAGCCAAGCCTGTATTCACATTGATATTCTCAAGCAATCCAGTTCTCACGCCAGTCTTAGGCTTGAAAAGATAAAACTGATTGATGGCAACGGTCATATCTGGCAGTCGGATGTCCGTAAGTCCAGTCGCAAAGTTCTGGGAGTAAGCCATACTGGCGCTTATCGTCACTGGCAGATTCAAGAAACGTTTGGTTACATTGACTCGGGAAGTCTGCTGTGTGTTCAGAACGTTTTGGTTGAAGATGTAATTATTATTGACCGTATTGTTATAAAACTTGGTACTGACGATATCGACGCTTGCGTTGAAGGTAAAATAAGGATTGGCCTTGGAATCCTGCGAATGCCGCCACGCGATTCGGTACGTCTTAGTTCGGGAATAATTGTCCAAACCCTTGATGCCGCGGACGGTGTAACCATAATCGGCTGCAAAATTCCCGGAATATCGGTATTTTTTCAAGTAATTAAGCTCTGGCTTCAGGTTCCAGCTGCCTTTGGTATAAAGATCTGATAAAATTTTCAAATCGAAATGGTCGCCGATAGGCTGATAATAGCCCAATCCATTCAGGAAAAAACCAACATCCTGACGCTCTCCGAAACTGGGAATCAAAATCCCTGCAGACCGCTTGTCGGAAAAAGGCAAAATCGCAAATGGAAGAATTAAAGGCGTTGGAACTTGCTCGATGTACATTTGGATTGGTCCTGTCACGATTTGTGAATTTCCTTTCGTCTTAAGGAGTTTGATATTAGGCGCCGACATATGATAATCTGGGAGCGAGTCTTTCTTTTTGAGAAAATATTCGTCGGTGGTGTAAATGGCCTTTCTCATAAAGAAAACCGAATCATTGTACTTCTTTGTTTTCTGCGCTACGATGACGCCTTCGCTTTCTTCCGTTCTTGCGTTGAAGGCGATGGCCTGCTTGGTCTTGGTATTATAAATCACCTCGCTGTATTCAAATTTTTTGCCGGCCTGGGTCGCAACGGCTGGCTTGATTATTTTTCCCTTGGCGTCCTGCTCTCCTCTGGCATAGATCTTTCCAGTTTCCCACTCGAATCGGATGTAATCTGCATCGATCTGCATATCCTGATAGATGATCTGGGCATTTTTGTGCAGCGTGGTTTGCTTATTGGCAATGGACGAGCTGCTTTTTTCTTCAGCCTTCATTTTGACCACATCCTGCAAGGATTCTTTGGGGATGATGGTGTCTTTTTTAATACCTGAGGAATCTCTGTTTATATTTAAAGAATCTTGCACACCATTATTCCTATCATTATTTTGAGTCACAGTTTGTGCTAAAATATTGTTAAAAATTAGGATATTTAAAATTAGTAATATACTTTTGAAAATACTTCGGGCCAATGCAGTCATTCTGAAATTGGGTTCAAAATTAATTAAATTTTAAAGATTAAAATGGTTAGGTCTACACTTTATAATAAAATTTTTCTGCTGTGCCTCTTTTTGATAAGTTTTGGCAGCTTGCAGGCTCAGAAGAAATTCACGCTGGTGCTGGATGCAGGGCACGGCGGCAGTGATATCGGCGCCAATAGAAACTATCCAGACATCGGTGCCGTGCAAGAGAAAAATGTCACGCTGGGGATCGTTCTCAAATTGGGAAGAATGCTGGAAAAAAATAAAGAGTACAAAGTCATCTACACCAGAAAAGTGGACGAATATCCATCGCTCACATTCCGTACAGATCTTGCCAACCGTAGCAAAGCAGATCTCTTCATCTCCGTGCACGTCAACTCCTCGCCAAGCAAGAGCGCCACGGCGCAAGGAACCGAAACTTTTGTGCAAGGTCCCAACCAAAATAAAACCAATCTAGACGTGGCAAAAGCGGAGAATGATGTGATCTTCTTGGACGAAAAAGACAAAGAAAACTTTGCGTCCTATAATCCCAGCTCACCCGAATCTCTGATTGCACTGAAAATTCAGCAAAGCAAATATTTGGAAGCCAGCCTCATCATTGGCGGTTTGGTAGAGGATAATTTTGTGAAAAAAGACAAACGAATGTCCAGAGGCGTAAAACAGGAGAACCTGCACGTTCTGAGAATGAATGCAATGCCTTCCATCCTTGTAGAAACTGGCTTTGTAAACAACTATGATGACGCCCATTACATCTCTACAGAAGAAGGACAGCAAGCCATCGCAGAGAGTATCTACACGGCCATTGTAAGCTATAAAAAACTGGTGGACAGGAATGTAAAAGAACCGGAGCCGGAAAAACCTGCAGAATTGCCATTGAAAAATGATTTCCGAATTTTGCTGATGAGCACTCCCAACAAATACAGCGACGAAGATCCTGCGCTAAAAGGTTTGAAATATATCTTTACCATCAAGGAAAATGGCGTGTACAAATATTATTATGGCACTACTAACTATGCCTCGGTGAGAGATACCAACTTAAAAACAGCTAAGGACGCGGGATTCCGCAATGCCATCTCCATCAGCTTTGTTCCCAATCAGGCTTTAGCTTCTGGCTATTACACTTTGGAGATCTACTCTGGAAGAGATAAACTTGATTCCAAATCCACGATCTTGAAGTCTTTTCCCGACATCATCAGAAATAAAGAGAATGGCGTTTTCTATTATACTTATGGTCGCTACAAATCTATTGAAGAAGCGATCAAAGCTCAGAAAGAGTTGGAGAAAAAGGGAATTGGCGACACAGTGATCGAGAAAAAACTGAAATAGGCAGAAACATTTGCCCAGCCCGTCTAAAGTCTTTACTTTTGCAGGCCACAAACCCGGCCTATTCGTCTAGTGGTTAGGACTCAAGATTTTCTTTCTTGCAACAGCGGTTCGATTCCCCTATAGGCTACAATAGAAAAATCTATAACACACTTTTCAGGCACTTACGATTTTTCGGAGTGCCTTTTTTGCATAATAGATGTATAAAAATCCTTTTTTTGGCAAAATTTTATAAAAAAATCCTTTTCCAGCTAAGGAAAAGGATTTCAAAACTATTTTCATCATTTGTGTTTCCTATACAATAAATAACCCAGCGATTGTAGCAGCATCCGTACCGCTGAGAATTTCGTCGTATGCCGCAGATCCGGCTTCTGGGCCAAATGTGGATGCCGTGTTGAAGCCCGCTTGCAATGTCACGTCTTCGCCTGTATAGACCGCGTTTGTTGCAGCCGGCATATTGCCTCCATTGGCAAGTTCTATCCAGCCTTTATTGGCTCTCATTCGTCTTACCTGAGAGGCGTGCCTTGCCTCGACGGAGTGAATTTGAAGTGCGGCTGTCAAAACATCTTTGTTGGACATTACATTGCCAGCCTGACCTTTGTATGCACGTACGCCTGTATCTTCGAAAGCCTGCGCCACCGTCAAAAACTGTTGATAATCGTTCAGTGGGTCAAAAGCGCCGCCTGCTGTAAAATCAAAAGTTGGTTTTGGCGTCGGAGCTGTTCCCAAGGCTGTCAAGGTGCTTTTCAGAAAAGAAACGTGTGCGGTCTCGTGTTTTGAGATCTGAGTAAAAACGGTTCTGTCGGCAGTCGGTATCAATCCCGCCTTTGCTAGGCCTGTGCGGTAATATTCGTCTTCCAAATATTCAAGAGTCAGAGCGAGCTGCAAGGCATCTGTCAATGGTGTTGCTAATGAGTTAGTAAACGTTGAGGTGGTCTCGGCCTTTGCAGGTACAGACATTAAAACGCCTAATCCTAGCGGAACAGAAGCCACCGCTGCTTTTTTGCCAAAGTCGGCAATGCTGGATAATGTTTGTAATCTTGAAGCTTCTCCGGTGAAGAATTGGTCGTTAGAGAGCTTATCTAATATTCTAAGAATGTTCATAATCGTAAATTTTTGAATTAATAATTTAAATAATGCCTCTCTCTTTCCAGGTGAATGGTGTTTTGATAAAGCCACCAGCAACCGTCACGACATCTTTTGGCTCCTTTGCCAAATCAAGTCCCAAAGCGTTCACTACATCATCTCCAGAAAAATCGGCAGACTTTGGATTGATAAGATCTCTGATGGCTGCGGCATGTCGTGCTTCTACAGATACTATCTTACCAGCAATCACAAGGTAATCGACATTGGTTATATATTTCCCGGCACCATTGTATGCCGATACGCCTGTATCTTCCAGGGCTTTTGCCGTAGCCAAGACAGAATTTCTATTGCTGAAGTCTACACCTGTATATTGGAATTCAAGCGTTGGCAATACATTGCTAGTTGCCGCACTAATAGCTGTTTTGAAAAAATCTCTGTGAATAACTTCGTGGTGGTACAGATCGGTCAAAATTTGCTTTTCGAAACTAGATATTCCTGTGTAAAAGCTGTTTACAACCTTGGTATAAAAATCAGCCTCCAGTTGCTCTAGTGCGTAGGCATAATTCAAAACACCAACATCACCTGTTCCTAGATCAAATACGCTGCTGGCCGGCATCGTTTGGAAATCGTCGTCATCGTTGCAACCCACCAGTGCCAGACCGGCGATGGCAAGACCAACACCGCTGAGTTTCAAAAAGTTTCTTCTGTTCGTATCCAAGGTGGCTGCACCGTTGGACACGGTAATTGTTTGTTTCATAATGTTATTTTTTAGGGTTTGATTTAAAAAATTAAAAAACCAGCACAAATAGAATACTGGTTTTCCTGTCTATTAATTTATGGCATTAGAACTAAATCAATCACATGGATGACGCCATTGGACTGATTGACATCTGCAATGGTTACTTTTGCGCTAGTTCCTTTCGCATCTTTTACATAGAGATTATTTCCTTTGGTCCAAAAAGTTACTTCGTCGCCCTCTACCGTTTTCATAGAGGCTTTTCCGTTTCCTGCTTTTACGGCGTCCCAAATTTGTTTGGCGCTGTAATTTCCTGCTAACACGTGGTACGTCAGTATCTTGGTCAACATTTCTTTATTCTCGGGTTTTACCAAAGTCTCAACAGTTCCTTTTGGAAGTTTGGCAAAAGCTTCGTTTGTAGGAGCCAAAACGGTAAAAGGTCCAGGTGCTTGGAGCGTTTCTACCAGCCCTGCCGCCTTAACTGCAGCAACGAGAGTTGTGTGATCTTTGGAGTTAACGGCGTTCTCCACAATGTTTTTTGAAGGATACATTGGCGCTCCGCCCACCATTACTTTTTCTTTCATTGCCTGGGCAGCTGCGTTTCCACTGAAGGCTACTGAAATCGCAATCATTCCGAAAGCGGCAAATTTTGTTCTTGAATTCATTTTTTGTTTATTTATATTAATATTGAGTGTTAATTGCAGTTACGAGATTGGTTTAGATTTAGATTTCTAAAATGGAAACTAATTTTTAACTGCTTCACTATCAGGTTTTTATTTTTTAGCCAATGGCACAAAATCCAAACAAATAGAATTCATGCAGAATCGCTTTCCTGTGGGTTTGGGACCATCGTCGAAGATATGACCCAAGTGCGAGGTACATCGGCCACAGAGAACTTCGGTCCTTGTTTTATTATAGGAAGTATCCTTATTGTACGTCACACTACTTTTACGGAGAGGTTCGTAAAATGATGGCCATCCACAAGTGGTCGCAAACTTTGACGTGGAAAGAAATAAAGCATTTCCACAAACAGCACAGAAATAAGTTCCCTTCTCATCAAATTCATAGAATTTACTAGTAAAGGCTGTTTCCGTGGCCGCTTCTCTTGCTACTTGATATAGTTCTGGCTGGAGGATTTTTTTCCATTCAGCATTGCTTACTTTTAGCGGCGTAGTTTCAGTTTTGGAATAATAAGGATTTTTGATTTTGAAGTTTGCGGTTTGTGCGACGGCATTTCCGTGCATCAAAGCGACAGAACTGACAAGAAATATTTTTTTAAGCTTTTTCATTGTTTTAAATATTTATACTTATTTACGAGGGAGGGCTTCTTTTGGATTCTACCGACTCAAAATTTACACTACGAACTGAATTTTAAAACGGCCAATCAAAAAAAATACAAGATTATTTGTAATATTGTATTACATTTGGATTTGTAAATCATAGACAATTAAAACCACCTATTCTGAGGATGAACTTTTGGAATTGCTGAGGAAAAAAAGCGAGGCAGGTTTCAAACACTTATACAATCACTATTCTGGTGCATTGTATGGTGTCATTTTCAGAATTGTGCAGTCCAAAGAGTATACGGAAGAAGTGATACAGGACGTTTTTGTCAAAATATGGAATTCTATACATCAATATGATGCTTTCAAAGGCCGCTTCTACACTTGGATGATCAATATTGCCAGAAATACTGCGATTGATTATTTGAAATCAAAATCTTTCCAAAACGAGCTCAAAAACCAACCTCTTCCTGACTTCGTATATAACAGCACAGAACTTTCTACCATAAATAAGTCGTCGGATTTTATTGGTTTTGTTGATGTGCTTGCCCATTTGGAAAGTGATAAAAGAGAGATGATAGACCTGGCTTATTATCAGGGCTATACGCAAAGCGAAATATCGGAAAAATTGAAAATTCCGCTTGGAACCATTAAGACCAAGATGCGGAATGCCTTAGTCAAACTGAAAGATCTATTACAAGATTATAAATAAAGTGAACATAGAAGAATACATATCATCCGGAATCTTAGAATCTTATATTCTAGGTCTTGCTTCTCCCGAGGAAGCGAGTATCTTGGAGTGTGTTATGAAGAATAATGTCGCTGTAAAAGCGGCAGTAGAGGAAGCACAGAAAACTCTTGAAGATCTTGCAACCGCACAGGCCTTAAGCCCTCCTGACGATCTGCAAACCAAAATATGGGCCAAAATACAACAAAACCAAATCGGCGCTAGCGCCCAAGATGATGTTTCCCAAACTGCTATTTCAAATCCTTCGGAAATAACACGCGCACTATATCCTAGCAAATCTATCAACTGGCAAAAATATGCGATTGCCGCCTCGGTTCTGTTCTTGATCAGCATCATAGGAAATTTCTTTTGGGTTCAAAATATTTCTGAAAACAAAAGGGAAATCGCCCAATTGCAGACCGACAAAAAATCCAGCGATAGGCAGTTGAAAACCTCGCAAGAGAAATTGGCTGTTTTATCTAACCCCAATATCATCGCAGTACCGCTAAACGGGGTGCCAAAACATCCAAATTCAAAGGCAATGGTGTATTGGGACAAAAACTCTAAAGATGTTTATTTGAACGCCAAGAATCTCCCACAAGCTCCTTCTGGGATGCAATATCAGCTTTGGGCAATCGTAGATGGCAAGCCTGTGAGCGCGGGAATGTACTCCGCTGACAAAGATACACGCCAAAGTCTGTCGCAAATTCCGAAAGCACAAGCCTTCGCCATCACTCTAGAAAAACAAGGTGGAAGCGCAGTTCCTACAATGGAAAGTATGGTTGTTATGGGAAATACTTAAACTTCTATTGGACGAAGTTTCAAAAAATTTAGCGCAAAATTAGTGTTTTTAAAAATTATTTATATTTTTGCAGCGCATAAAATAAAACGACCACAAGCCTTTATCCATAAAGCTTTTGCTGTCATTTTACATTGTCAAACTGCGCCATATATTTTTTAGTTTTTTTTCAGAAAAAAGTTTGCAAATTAAAATTTAGTTTTTATCTTTGCACCCACATTTGAACGTTATGGCAAATCATAAATCAGCACTTAAAAGAATCAGACAAAACGAAGTAAGAAGACTTCGTAATAAATACAATCACAAGACTGCAAGAACCGCTTTGAAATCTCTGAGAACAGAAGAAAACAAAGCAGTAGCAGTAGAGCAATTGCCAAGAGTAATCTCTTTACTTGACAAATTGGCTAAGAAAAATATTATTCACAAGAATAAAGCGGCCAACTTGAAAAGCAAGCTGACAAAACACGTCAACAGCTTAGCTTAATCACCTCGTCTTGGCCCGTTCGTCTATCGGTTAGGACCTCAGGTTTTCATCCTGGTAAGAGGGGTTCGACTCCCCTACGGGCTACTCAAAAAAAATCCTTAGAATTCTCTAAGGATTTTTTACTTTTACACAAATTATCAAAATCTTATGAAAATCCTCATCATCAACGGACCCAATCTCAACTTACTCGGCACCCGCGAACCCGAAGTCTACGGCTCGGTTTCTATGGAAGATTGTCTGTCGGATTTGGAAAAAGAATTTGATGGTGACGATGTTTCCTACTACCAATCTAATGTCGAAGGAGAGCTGATCAACCGCTTGCAGGAAGACGACTTCGATGCGGTGGTCATCAATCCAGGTGCTTTTACACATTATTCCTACGCAATTTCTGACTGTCTCAAGAATATCAAGAAACCGAAAGTGGAAGTTCACATCAGCAATATCTATCAACGGGAAGAATTCCGGAAAAAATCTGTGACCGCAGAAAATTGCGACGCCGTCATTTCAGGATTTGGGATGAAGGGCTATCGGCTTGCGATCCAGAGCTTGAAATAAAAAAAGATCTCACGCAGAGGTCTGATATTTTATTCAATTTTTACAAAGAATTTTCCGACTGGCTCGCCATCTGCCATATTATTTTTTGCAAAAATTAACCAATACTCGCCTTTCTGTTTCGTCTCATATTCAATAGCAGGGCCAAACGGTCCATCAAAGGTATTATCTGGCATTCGGATTTGGCTGAATCGAATGTTCATAGGCGTTTCGGTCTTCAAATAAGCTTTCAGCTTTGGCTGCCCGAAGTTTTCTAACTTCAGAATAATTTGATCATCCGGATTTTTAATCTCGAGATTCAGTCGAATGGGCATTTTGGAGGCATCCACGGTCACGATATTCTGATTCGCTTCCTTTTCTGTCTTCAAGATGGCCGTCAATGTATCAACTGATTTGTCCACCCCTATTTCAGTTGGGGGTTGCGATTCTTTTACTGCCGGTTCCTTCTTGCAAGCCACCAAAAAAAGTGGAATTAAAGAAAGATATTTCAAGCTATTTAGACTTTGTTTGGTCGATATTAATGCTTTCATAATATAAAATTTTTGATAGGAAGCTTTCCTTTTGATACGATTCAATTCTTTGCGAAATCTGTTTTTTCATAAGTAAGTTTCCGGTTTTATTGGCATAATCCAGTAAAATTCGCTCGTTATAATTAATGGAAACCAAATGAAAATTCTCGGCAAAATCCTTTCTTTCGATGTTGTTTTGTGTGATGATTGCGCCCCAATTGACGTAACTGCAAACCAAAATCAAGCCATACGACGCCCAAAACATTTTGTTGAAGAGGAAGGCATTTGTCTTTCTATTTTGAATTTTGATGAAGGTAAAAATCAAACCAATCAAGGCCATTGCCAAGAATGCGTAAACACCCAAACGCTTGTAAGTAAGACCAAAATTAATAATATATTCCGAATTTTTAAGGATCGCAGACACGAGCAAAAGTGCATTCAATCCGATCCAAATCTTGGCAGAAATTTTCAAAGACTTCGATTTTTCATCAAAATTAAATCCTTTTTTGAAATAGAAAAGAATCACGAGAATTGCCATCCCAATGGAGACTATCACAGAGTTTACCCGCTCGTGCGTTTCTGCACTCAGGCTGTTTGCAGACTTTGAAACCTCGAAAAATTGTTCATAATTATAGGTCACAAGGAAAATTAAAAGCAAAATATTGAGGGCCGAAAAAGAGATCAGTCCGCTGGTTCTTTCGGAATCTACATCCAAAAATCCGAACGTGGGCTTTTCTGTATTGATTCTGCCTGAAAAATCGTCATTCAGATACTGATTTTGCTTGAAAATGCATGTTTGCACATTGAAATTCCAAAAAATGAAACCCCAATAGAATCCAATAATCGCAATCACGATGCAGGTAAGCGGCTGAAAATCAACATCATTAAACAAATTAGCAAAATGATCGCTACCGTGCGCATAGATAAAAAAGAAAACCACGGTGAATAATCCCGGAATCAGAACAAAGGTGATCATTTTTTTGACAAAGCTTCTTTCTTTGGAACCCTCGTACCATTGTTGGATGTTGAAAACTCTTATAATAAACGTAAAAAGGTTGATTAAGAGGATCTCGAGGTACAGAAGCGGTTTCAATTCAGGGAACGTTCCTCTAAATCTTAATAAGAAAATGGAACTGAATACCGCAACGAACGAAACCGCGTCGCCAAACCAAGCGAATGCAAATGATGAAAAAACGGACGTGACGAACAGAAACAAAAATGGCCTGTCTCGCAGTTCCGTTTTGGTTTGCGCAAAGGTCAGAATGCTCAGAAATACGCCTAAAATTCCGAGGTTGAGGGCGATGTATTCTCTATAAAAAAGAATGACGACTGCCAAAACTGTGACGAAGATGAGATGTTGTTTTTTCATAATTTTGATGATTTTTGTGTGAACATATTATTTTTTTTATATTTAAAGTACTTTGTATTTCAAAGTTGTAAGCTAAAAAAATTTATGAGCGGAGCAGTTGTTCCAGATTATTGATATGCTCTGTAAACGCGTCGCGTCCCTTTTTCGTAACACGGTAGGAAGTTTTCGGCTTTTTGCCTACAAATTCCTTTTTCACTTCTATAAATTCTGCTTTTTCTAGCGCTGCGCTATGACTGGCGAGATTTCCGTCGGTCGCACTCAGCAGGTTTTTCATTTCGGTAAAATCAACCCAATCGTTGACCATAAGAACGGACATTATGCCCAATCTTACACGACTTTCGAATTCTTTGTTGAGTTGGTTGATGTTGAGCATCTGTTAGTCGTTTGTTTTATTTTGATTCTTTCCTCTTTCGATTTTTTCTTTAATCATATTTCTTGTACATCAAAATCCCGTAGAAAATATGAAGAAATCCGAAGCCGATCGTCCAAAACATCAATCCCCAACCAAGGAAAAATAAAGAGACGATTCCAAGTACAACTTCGCAAATGCCAAGATACTTGATGTCGCTCAGGGTATATCTTTCTGCATTGATCAAGGCCAGGCCGTAGAAAATGAGCATCACGGGCGCTATAAAAGCAAAGTGATGATGATGCCAAAGCGCGACACAAAAAGTTCCACCTGCCACTAAAGGAATAGCAAAATTAAATAACAATTTCTTGGTGATCGAATCCCAGATTTTCAGATTTTTCTTTTTGCTTTTCCTTGCTGTGAATATAAATCCGCTCATAATCGCAAGACTCAAAACAAGCAAAGTCACAAAAAACAGTTCCTTGGCTAGATCGTGAGTATAATTATTTCTTTCGACATCAAAATAATCGAGACTTTCTCTCTGGAAAACGAAATAGACATAAACGGAACCCAGCAATGCTACGATTCCTGCAATAACGCCGGACAAACCGCTCAATGAAATAAATCTTGAGCTGCGTTCCATCAGTTGGCGGATGTGCGCCAACTCTTCCTGATAATTTTTTGATTCCATATAAAGAACTTTGAATTGCAAAGTTATAATTTTTTTGCATTCTCCAAAATTTTTTTGAATTTTTTTTTGAAATTGTTCCGTTATGCCATCTAACTATCTCATCGAAGTAAAAAATTTGGCAAAAACGAAAATGGGATGATGAAACCCATAGCCCTGATTGTAGTGAAATCCTTTTTCTTTTTTTGAGAAAAAGAAAAAGATTGCAACGGAAAGCGGGAAATAGCTCCAAAATAAAACTAAAAATTGACCGAGTCTTTTTGTTTTAAAGTCATTCTACAATTTGGTCACTTTTTTGCCGATTTTATAAACCGTTCCTCGGAAACCTGCAATCAGCTCGTGATTTTGATTTTTGATTGTGATGTCATAGACTGCCGTTTTCCGCGTGTCCGTCAACAAAGCGCTTTCTGCGGTCAAAATATCTCCCATTCGAGCCGCTTTTGTAAAATTGATATAGCAATTGAGCGCAACTGCTGCCTCGCCTGCATTGTTGCTGGCAAATGCCAAAGCTGAGTCTGCAAATGCGAAGGTTGCGCCGCCGTGAACGGTGCCCAATCCGTTGATCATTTCTGCCTTCACAGGCATCTGGATGAGGCAGTACTTGTCTTCGATTTGGACGAGTTCTACTCCCAGCCATTGCGAAAATAAGTCCTTCGACAAAAGATATTCGGCGTTTTCTTTCGGAGTCATTTTTAAGATGTACAAAGGGTGATTTACAAAGTTAAGTACTACAAAGGCATTTGTGGCTTCTAACGATATTTATTTCCCTTTATATTGTGGCAAGCGTTTTTCAATAAAGGCCGTTACACCTTCGCGGAAATCTATAGTATCGGCAGCATCTTGCTGAATGATGGATTCGTAGTCCAGTTGCTCTTTCAAAGTGAAATCGTAGGATTTGTTGAAGGCTTTTTTGGTGAGATAAAGGGCTGTGGTTGCAGAATGGGCAAGCTGGCTAAGAACTTCCATCGATCGTTCTACGAATTCTGAATCCGGGAAAACATCGGCAACCAATCCTATCTTCTTAGCCTCGGTAGCTGGAATTTTCTTGCCAGTGAAGGCCAAATAATGAGCCAATTGCCGGCCCACTAATTTTGGCAAATAATAAGTGCCTGCAGTGTCGGGAATCAAACCAATATTCGCAAAGGCAAAAGAAAAATAGGCACTTTCGACTGCCAAACTGAAATCGCAAATGGAGGCCAGCATTGCGCCAGCACCGACTGCAGCGCCGTTCACCAAAGCAACCACGGGTTTTTTGCATTTTACGATCTCCAGGACCAGAGGATTGTAATATTCGATCACGAAACGCTGAATAGCACGGTCATCTGCATCATCTACGCTTAAAACTTCTTTCAAATTTTGACCGGCGCAAAACGCTTTTCCTTTGCCAGCAATCGCAACACAGCGCACACTTTCGTCCTCGCTAAATCGGTGAACGGCATTCCGCAATTCCAAAAGCATTACTTGAGTCAAACTGTTGTAACTTTCCGGCTGGTTTAGGTAAATCAGCTGAAGTTTTCCATCAAACTGGGTCTCTACTTCTATTTGTTTATAAGTCATTTTTTAGATCATATTGATGGATGCAATTTAATCTATTTAATTGAAAATATCAGATAAACTTCTATTTTCAACGTAGCAAAAGAATGTCGGTTTTTGAATCAATTTCCCATACAGTAACTTCGGTTTTCGGAAATTTTGTCTTGCGCAAAATAAGCAAAATTGAATTATTCGGAAATTTTGTCTCATATTGTTAAAAATTCAACAAAAGAATGGTTTTTGTGCTAAGACATCTGGATTGGCAAACTCAAGTTTGGATATAGTTTGAACAAAACAAAAATCAGTATTTCAAACTTAGGATTTGTATAAATTTTGATAATAATCTATCCGCAAATCAACCTACTAATAACAACTAAATAATATGAACTTAAACCAATATACTGTCAAATCGCAGGAAGCCATCCAGGCTGCGCAGCAAGTCGCAATGGAGTTTGGCAACCAGCAGATCGAACCACAGCATTTACTGGAAGGAATTTTTCAGGTGGACGAAAATATATCGCCTTTCTTACTCAAAAAGTCTGAAGCGGACGCTGCTTTGGTGCGAGAACGCAACCG
The DNA here is from genome assembly GCA_022013695.1 of Weeksellaceae bacterium. Lineage (GTDB taxonomy): Bacteria > Bacteroidota > Bacteroidia > Flavobacteriales > Weeksellaceae > Epilithonimonas. Next base: position 142,882 of record JAKLPS010000008.1, on the reverse strand, counting down.
AGAAAATTTGGAAAAACTTCCCAAAGTTGAGGGCGGAAACATCTACCTTTCGCAGTCTGCAAACAAAGTTTTGTTGGATGCACCGAACATCGCCAAAAAAATGGGTGATGAATTCGTAACCATAGAGCATCTGTGGCTTTCCTTGTTGGAAACCAATTCTGAAGTTTCGAAAACTTTGAAAGATATGGGCGTCACCAAAAGTCTTTTGGAAGGCGGAATTAAAGAATTAAGAAAAGGAAGTACTGCGACATCAGCAAGCTCTGAAGAAACGTATCAATCCTTAAAAAAATATGCTAAAAACTTCAACGAACTTGCTGCCGAGGGAAAATTAGATCCTGTAATCGGACGAGATGAAGAAATAAGAAGAGTTCTGCAAATTCTTTCCAGAAGAACCAAGAACAACCCGATTCTCATTGGCGAACCTGGAGTTGGTAAAACCGCCATCGCGGAAGGAATTGCGCACCGTATTATCAGTGGCGATATTCCGGAAAACCTACAGGACAAAACCTTGTATTCCTTGGATATGGGTGCTTTGATTGCGGGTGCAAAATATAAAGGAGAATTTGAAGAAAGATTAAAATCTGTTATTAACGAGGTTACAAAATCAGAGGGACAAATCATTCTTTTCATCGACGAAATCCATACTTTGGTAGGAGCCGGCGGGGGCGAAGGAGCGATGGATGCTGCGAATATTCTAAAACCAGCTTTAGCAAGAGGAGAATTAAGAGCAATCGGCGCAACCACTTTGAACGAATATCAAAAATATTTTGAGAAAGATAAAGCGCTTGAAAGACGTTTCCAGAAAGTGATGGTAGAAGAGCCGGATACTGAATCTGCAATCTCGATTCTACGTGGAATCAAAGATAAATATGAAGCCCACCACAAAGTCCGAATCAAAGACGAAGCGATTATTGCGGCCGTGGAAATGTCTCAACGATATATTTCAGACCGATTTTTACCTGATAAAGCGATTGATTTGATTGACGAAGCTTCGGCAAAATTGAGAATGGAAATCAATTCAAAACCTGAAGAATTGGACGTTCTCGACAGAAAACTGATGCAGATGGAAATTGAATTGGCCGCCATTTCAAGAGAAGGAAATCAAACGAAAATCGACCATTTAAAAGAAGATATTTCGAAAATTTCTGAAGAAAGAAATGAAATCAACGCCAAATGGCTGAAAGAAAAACAAAAATCTGAGGATTTAACATCCATTAAAAAAGATATCGAATCTCTCAAATTAGAAGCTGAAAGAGCTTCCAGAGCAGGAGATTACGCGAAAGTAGCTGAAATCCAATACGGGAAAATCAAGGAGAAAGAAGATGCTTTGCAGAAACTGGAGCTGGAGATGCAAAACCATCAAAATGAATTGATAAAAGAAGAAGTCACTTCCGAAAACATCTCCGAAGTTATCGCAAAATGGACCGGAATCCCTGTTACCAAGCTCCTTCAATCCGAAAGAGAAAAATTATTGCATCTTGAAACCGAACTTCATCATAGAGTGGTCGGTCAGGAAGAAGCCATCGAAGCAGTTGCTGATGCCATCAGAAGAAACAGAGCTGGATTGAGCGACGAGAAAAAACCAATCGGAAGTTTCTTATTCTTAGGAACAACCGGAGTTGGTAAAACTGAGCTCGCAAAAGCTTTGGCTGAGTTTTTATTCGATGATGAAAATAATATGACTAGAATTGATATGAGTGAATATCAGGAGCGGCACTCTGTTTCAAGATTGGTTGGGGCGCCGCCAGGATATGTTGGCTATGAAGAAGGCGGACAATTGACGGAAGCGGTGAGAAGAAGACCTTATTCGGTCGTGCTTTTAGATGAAATTGAAAAAGCACACCCTGATGTTTTTAACACGTTATTGCAAGTTTTAGATGACGGAAGGTTGACGGACAATAAAGGTCGTGTGGTAAATTTCAAAAACTCGATTATCATTATGACTTCGAATCTCGGTTCACATATTATTCAAGAGAATTTTGAAAATATCACCGAGGAAAATCAGGATGAAATTGTAGCTAAAACGAAAATTGAAGTTTTTGATTTACTGAAACAAACGCTTCGTCCGGAATTTCTGAACAGGATTGATGAAACAGTATTGTTCCAGCCTTTAAGAAAAAAAGAAATCGGAAAAATCGTTCAGTATCAGTTGAGAGGATTTAATGATATGTTAGCAAAACGCAATATAATTATGACTGCGACACAAGATGCCTTGAATTACTTAACTAATAAAGGTTACGATCCGGTTTTCGGAGCAAGACCTTTGAAAAGAGTCATTCAGCAGGAAGTTTTGAATAAATTATCAAGAGAAATCCTCGCAGGAACCGTGCAAGATGGCGATAGAATCACGCTGGATTATTTTGAGGAAACAGGTTTGGTTTTCAGACCGGTGGAATAAGAGTTAAATTTTCTTCATATTAGTCCTATTTAAAATGCCTTTCAGATGTCCCTGGAAGGCTATTTTGATTTTAGTCATTAAATCCTATAAAATCAGCAAGTTATCACAAGCGGTCTTAAACTATCCACAATAAAATAGCTCGTTTAGTAAATAATTAGTTAAAAAAAATGAATTTTCCTCAAAGTTAATTTATACTTTTGAATAAATAAAAAAATTAAACTTTATGAAGAAAAACCTTTTTTACCTGATTTCTGCAGTCGTACTTACCGCTTGCAACAGCAGTTCCGAAACCGAAAATATAACCAGCGACGACCCAAGTTCCACAATCGTAGAGAGAAGAAGTTGCCCATCGGAAGAAATTCGTGCAGAACTCCTGAAAAATGATCCCGCGGCAAGACAGCGCTATGCGAATGTAGAAGTGGGAGTGCAAAATGTATTAGATGGGAAAGTCTTAGCAGATGGCACCGTTGACATTCCAGTAGTTGTCAATGTTTTATACAGAACATCGGCAGAAAATTTATCCGACAGCAGAATCGCAGAACAGATTGCCATTTTAAATGCTGACTTTGCCGGAACCAATACGGACGCTTCAAAAATCCCGGCAGAATTCTCAGGAATCAAAGCAGGAGACACCAAAGTCAGATTTCACCTGGTGAAGACCGTAAGAAAATCTACCGCCAAAACAAAATGGGGAACTAATGATGCTATGAAGAAAGCCTCCAGCGGCGGAATCGATGCTACATCGCCTTCCAGCTATTTTAACCTTTGGGTAGTGGGAAATATGGGTGGAATTCTTGGATATGCCACTTTTCCAGAATCTGCTGGTTTGTGGAACGATGGCGTCGTGATTGCAGCACCCTATTTCGGGAAAACAGGGGCAACTTCTCCGTATAATCTTGGCAGAACAGCCACTCACGAAGTGGGACATTACCTCAATCTGAGACATATTTGGGGCGATGCAACCTGCGGAAACGATCTTGTATCCGACACACCTACCCAAACGGGAGCCAACTATGGAAAACCAACCTATCCAAAATACAACACGTGCAGCGGAACATCCAGATCCATTATGTTTATGAATTATATGGACTATGTGGACGACGCCGCGATGTTTATGTTCTCAGCTGGGCAGAAAAGCAGAACACAGTCTGTCCTGACTTCAACTGGAGCCAGATCCGGTCTACGGGTTTATTAAGATATCCAAAAAAAACTCAATATAGCTGTTTTTGCCAAGTGCAGAAACGGCTTTTTTTATTTTTAATCGGTCTGTCTAAGAATAAATATTATTTTTACCAATGTCTAATTTCTCGCAAGAGACAACAATATTTTTATGAAAAATCACAGCCTTGTGTTCCTGCTGATCCTCTTCGGAATCAGCATTTCCGCCCAGAAAAGCATTGACCAAAAAGTCACCGAACTCCTTTCTAAAATGACCCTGGAAGAAAAAGCCGGACAACTCGTCCAATACAGCGGCTTCGAATATGCAACCGGACCTCAGAATTCCAATTCCAAAAAAGTCTTAGAAGAAATCAAACAGGGAAAAGTCGGCTCGATGCTGAATGTGACCGGTGCGGACGAAACGAGAGCCTTCCAAAAATTAGCCTTAGAATCTAGGCTCAAAATCCCTTTGATATTCGGACAAGACGTGATTCACGGATTCAGAACGACTTTCCCAATTAACCTTGGTCAAGCCGCAAGCTGGGATTTAGATATGATAGAAAAATCCGAAAGAATCGCCGCAACAGAAGCCTCCGCATTCGGCATCCAATGGACATTTGCACCAATGGTGGACATCGCGAGAGACCCCAGATGGGGACGCGTGATGGAAGGTTCGGGTGAAGATACTTATCTCGGAACCAAAATCGCCGTCGCCAGAATCAAAGGTTTCCAGGGAAAAGGCCTAGGAAACATTGATGCGATAATGGCCTGTGCCAAACACTTTGCGGCTTATGGCGCAGCAATTGGCGGACGGGATTACAACTCCGTCGATATGAGTTTGAGACAATTGAATGAAACTTATCTGCCACCTTTCAAAGCAGCGGCGGAAGCGGGAGTTGCCACATTTATGAATGCCTTCAACGACATCAACGGAATCCCGACAACTGGCAACAAATATATCCTGAGAGATTTGCTGAAAGGCCAGTGGAACTTCAAGGGATTCGTCGTTTCCGACTGGGGAAGCATTGGCGAGATGATAAAACACGGCTACGCAAAAGACAATGCCGAAGCAGCCGAAAAAGCCATCCTCGCAGGAAGTGATATGGATATGGAAAGCAATATCTATATGGAACAGCTTCCGAAATTGGTAAAGGAGGGAAAAGTGGACATCAAATTCGTAGATGATGCGGTAAGAAGAATTTTAACCAAAAAATTTGAGCTGGGATTGTTTGATGACCCTTATAAATTTTCAAATACTGAAAGACAAAAACAACAAACCGACAATCTTGAACATAGAAAATTCGGAAGAGAATTTGGGGCAAAAAGTGTCGTCCTTTTGAAAAATGAACAGAAACTTCTTCCCCTTTCTAAATCTATTAAAACAGTTGCTTTGATTGGTCCATTCGGAAAAGATGCAGTGGCGATGCACGGATTTTGGTCCGTTCCGTTTAAAGATGATGCGCAAAGAATCGTGACTCAATTTGACGGCATCAAAAATCAATTAGACAAAAACTCAAGCTTGCTTTACGCCAAAGGTTGCAATGAAAACGACGACGACAAATCTATGTTTACGGAAGCCATCGAAACGGCGAAAAAAGCAGATGTCGTAATCATGACTTTTGGCGAAGGACACACCATGAGTGGCGAAGCGAAAAGCCGAAGCAACCTCCATTTCTCAGGTGTTCAGGAAGAATTACTAAAAGAAATTGCTAAAACCGGAAAACCGATCGTTCTGCTCATAAACACAGGAAGACCGTTGGTTTTTGATTGGGCAGCAGACAACATTCCCACAATCGTTTATAGCTGGTGGCTGGGAACGGAAGCTGGAAATTCTATCGCGGATGTCCTCTTCGGAAATGTGAATCCTGGCGGAAAACTGCCAATGACTTTCCCAAGAACGGAAGGGCAAATTCCAATCTATTACAACCACTACAACACCGGAAGGCCAGCTGGAAAATCCACGGACAGAAATTACGTTTCTGCTTACATTGATTTGGATAACGACCCGAAATTCCTCTTTGGTTTTGGAATGAGTTATACGGATTTTAAATATTCCAACTTTAATTTAAGTTCTGAAAATCTGAAAGGAAATCAAATATTGACTATCAATGTGAATGTGGCCAATACCGGGAAATTTGATGGCGAAGAAGTGGTTCAACTGTACATCCGAGACCTTTTCGGAAAAGTGGTTCGTCCCATCAAAGAACTGAAAGGTTTCCAGAAAATATTTTTGAAGAAAGGTGAAAACAGAAATGTAACTTTCAAGCTAACGCCCGAAGATTTGAAATTCTACGATGACGCTTTGAATTACGATTGGGAAGCTGGCGAATTTGAAATAATGGTCGGAACCAATTCCAGTGATGTGATGAGGAAAAAGATTGTTTGGGAGAAATAGTTTTTCTAAATTTAAACTATGAAAAACACTATCCAAATATTATTCTTCCTTATTTTAAGTTTCACTTTATTTAGTTGTATAAAAAATAGTACAGAAATTAAAATAAATAAAGTTGATTCAACAGAGAAAATTAAAAATAAAGTAATTGATTTTGTTTCTGCTTTGGATAGTTCAGAGATTAAACCAACATTTTCTACAAGTTTGGATTCTGTTTCTGTATTAAATCCAAATCTAAAAATTAGCAGCTCTAATAAAAATAATGGTTTTGTAATTAGTATTAATGAAAATAGAGTTGATGTGAAAAAACTTCTAACTATCAATGATGTTTGGAGTTCAAAAGATTCAGTTAATTACGCTAATAACATATCAGAAGTCAAATATTATAAGCCATTAAACTTATTGTTGCTACAACTCAACAATGATATGTGTACAGGTCTTGGATGTAGTGTCAATTATCAATTAATCTATGATTTATATTCTAAAAAAGTTTTTCCTTTTGGAAGATTTAGAACTGGTTTCGATATGAATCTTTATAAAATTAAAAATAACGTTTATTACTTAAGCAAAACATTTCACGGAAGAAATGCTGAACAAAAAGACACAATCTTTTACAATCTTTATAAAATCGAGCCCAAATCTATTCCTCAAAAAGATGAAAAACATTTAGCAAGATTTACTTACGAGAACGAAGATTACGACAAAGAAACAAGTTTTATTCAGGAATGGATAAAATAGGGAATCATATAAAAGCAAAAATCCTCTTTCAACAAGAGGATTTTCATTTATAATTACTTCTTAAAACTAATCTCTCGACGCTACCGCAAAAATCCTTTCGAGTGGTCTAATGATTAGAAATCAAACATTCCAAAAATTACAATGCCATCCAAAAGATCTTTCTCATAAGAATAAATCAATCGCACTGATATATCTTTCATCTTCAGCACCAAAAACTAAACCCTAAACCAAAAAATGCATCACGAAAGGATTCCTCTGGCAGTGGAGGTTTTTGACTAAGACGTGATAAAAAAAAATGAATTATTTCTTTATAAAACAAAAATGCTCCGCGCAATTTCGGAGCATTTTCTTAACTTGTTATAGACTGCTTATTCTTTGGTAAATTTGAACGCGCGCCCACCTTGCGAGAAGTCGATGCTCTTCTTATCTGCACTGAAGGTAATCACAATATCTGCTTGCTCAAATGTGAATTTATTGTTGCCCTCATATTGCAAAGCAAACTCCGGCTGGCCAGTTGCCTGCCCATATAACAGCCCTGCTTTCTCTGTGAAAGTCAATTTCAAAGGCAAATCTTTTGTACTGAAAACACCTTCAAATGCTTTCATATTCACCTTTTCTACCGGTGTTGCCTGCGCAGCAGTCCAAATATTATTTTTGGAATTGATGTCTGGAACGCCAGAAGCCGGATCCAACTTTACCTGATCCACTTCCTTGGTAGAATTCAGTTTGAAAGTCCATTCCGTATTGCGCTTCCATACCTCAATTGGTAATTTGACTACTTGCGTGGTTCCGTCTTTATATTTCACCTCCACTGTCGTTGGCATCGGTAATTGTCCCAGATTTTCAACCGTAATCTGCGCACCATTTTTGTAATCGCCGTTCAAAGGTTTTACAGCTTTCACGCCTTGGTCTATTTTCCACTTGTTCATGAACCATCCTCTCCAGAACCAGTTGAGTTCCTCTCCGGAGACATTCTCCATCGTATGGAAGAAATCCCACGGCGTAGGATGTTTGAATGCCCATCTGGCAACGTAGGTGCGGAATGCTTTATCAAATTTCTCAGGACCCAGGATCGTTTCTCTCAACATAGTAAGTCCCATTCCAGGTTTGAAATAAGCCAAAACGCCGATGCTTCTTTCTTTCATATTGTCTGCGCCCACCATCATCTGCTCGAAGCTGTCATTGAGAACATAGGAGCCCATCTTGCCCATATTTTGTTTGTGATAATACTCGCCTTTGTTGAAGGCTTCTGTAGAACCTTCGTTGATAAAAGTATTGAAGCCTTCGTCCATCCACGCGAACAATCTTTCGTTGGAACCGACAATCATCGGGAACCAAGAGTGTCCAAACTCGTGGTCGGTCACGCCCCAGAGGCTTTCTCCCTTGGAGGTCATATTGCAGAACACGATGCCTGGATATTCCATACCACCTTCGTTGCCAGCAACGTTGGTAGCAGCAGGATATGGAAACTCAAACCATTTTTGCGAGTAATGTTCTATGGCTGCTTTGGTATATTCGGTAGATCTTCCCCATGCTTTTTCGCCGGCACTTTCTGCCGGATAAGCGGAGATTGCCAAAGATTTTTTACCACTTGGCAAGTTGATTCTTGCGGCATCGATGATGAAAGCGGCGGAGGAAGCCCAAGCAAAATCTCTTGCCTTTTCTATTTTGAATTTCCAAGTCTTTGTCCCCGTTGGCTTATTCTTTCCCAGTTCCGATTCCGGACGGATGGCGACGGTTTTATCGCTATTTCTCGCCTCGTTCCACCGGTTGATTTCTTCTTTGGAATAGACTTCTTTTTCATTCATCAATTGGCCCGATGCAACCACATATTGATTGGCGGGAACCGTAATATTTGCTGATAAAGTTCCATATTCCAGATAAAACTCAGAAGCTCCCAAATACGGCATGGTGTTCCATCCCAAAACGTCATCATAAACGCACATTCTTGGGTACCACTGCGCCATTGTATATATTTTGCCGTTCTTGGTTTCTTGTACTCCCATTCTGTCGGAGCCATATTGCGGGGAAACAAAGTAATACTCAATTTTCAACTTTGCAACACCGCCGTTGGCTTTCAAATCGCTTGGAAGATCTACTTGCATTCTGGTATCAGAGATGGTATATTTCACATCTTTGCCATCATATTTTACCGATTTGATTTTGTAACCGCCATCAAATTCTTCGCCATGCGCGCCGTTTCTACTTCCGGAAAGTGGAACGACTGCGTTACCTCTGGAATCCTTTGCAAAAAGATTTTGATCCAATTGCAACCAGAGAAATCCTAACTGATCGGGACTGTTGTTGGTATAAGTAATTTCTGCCGAACCCGTGATCTCATTTTTATTTTCATCAAGGCTCACATTGAGTTGATAATCTGCTGAATTCTGCCAATATTTGTGACCGGGTTGGCCGCTTGCAGAACGGGTTTCGGTTCCGGTCTGAGGGTAGAAAAAGGGTTTGAAGGCCTCGGTATAATCATACTTGGGTGCTTCCTGTGCAAAAGTAGTAGCCGAGAAAGCAAAGATCGCAACCGCGGAAAGGAGTTTTGGTAGTTTGAAATTCATTGGTGGTATATTTTTTATATGAGTAAAAAAAAACCCAAACTTGTTACAAGTTTGGGAATAATTTAAGATGTAAAATTTGATTTTTACTGTTTTATTACTTTTTCAATAACCACAGATCCTTGCAATGGATGAATTAAGAGCATATAGTTGCCTTTGGGTAATCTGGACAAATTAAGACCTGACTGTATATTTTCTTCTGACATTAATTTTTGTCCTGCCATATTTAAAATTTCTACATATTTAATGTCTTTAAAATTATCAAAGTTGACAAAGTTGGAGACCGGATTTGGATAAACCTTGAAAGTAGATTTTTTCACACCACTATTCACGGCTAAAAAATTTGTTGCCGTATCAACTCCAAACAGGTAATTATCTGGAGTTGCTTGTGAAACGCCAATTAAAACTTTTTTCCCAGTCATTACCTGTGAGCTTAAAAATAGACCACCTGCTAAAGAAGTAGTAGCGCCCGCACTCTGCAAAGTTTCATTATAAACATCGTACGTATTTCCCGCCTTCAATCCATTGGACGTATATAATGCTCTAATTTCGTCGCTGTTAGTTCCTCCCTGATTATAGACATAAATAATACCTTTTGAAGAATCTACAGCTGCTCCGTACATTCCAACCATACCGTGGGTAGCTGCAGGAATCGAACTGATGCTTGCACCAGTTTTCTTTATAGAAAACAGGTTAGTACTAAAATTGCCGATCCAAAACCCTCCATTGCCACTATCCAAGCTGGAGTCATAAGTTGCAAATCTGATACTACTGGAGGAAGGCGTAGTAATAGTTCCTGTAACCGTTTTTGTTGCAGGATTGATCACATAAATATTGGCATTATTTGCCGTCGCATAAATATTGGTGCCGTCTGTAGTGAACGATCTCACACCCGTAAGACCCGGAATCTGAATAGTTTCCACAAAAGCACCTGTATTGCTAAGAATATGAATTTTATTACTGGCCCAAGCAGAAACCCAATATTGGCCTCCGAAAAATACCACACCTGCATTGCCGGCAGCTGCAATAGACTGCGAAAGATTGTAAAGAATAATGGCTGGGTCTTTCTGTGACGATTGATTAGAACTAGAAGAAGCAACGATGACGCCGGGCGACTTATCAGCCACTTGGGCGTTTACCAAAGACATTGTAAACACAAATAGAGAAATGTAAATTTTTTTCATAATATATAATTTAATGATTAATGCATCAAATATAATGTTTTATTTTAGAAAACTCATTATAATTTAATTTTTTTTGAGAAAGTGTATGATAATTTAGCAATAATCTAATTTTTAAATAAATTTTATTGGTTTGATTTTGAAAAAAGGTAGGGATCTTTAACAAATAATTGTCTTTTAGAGTACTCCGGTAAATATTTTTTAGTTTGATTTCTTGGCTTTAATCATCGCTTCCAACGCATCCCACATCTCTTGCGGAACTTCCTCAAGCATATTGAATTCGCCGGCACCTTGTAACCATTCGCCACCATCGATGGTCACTACTTCGCCATTCACGAAAGATGAAAAATCAGAGACCAGATAAGCGGCAAGATTGGCCAATTCCTGATGCTCGCCTACTCTTTTGAGTGGATTTTTCTTAGCCAAATCAAATTTGTCCTTCATATCGCCAGGGAGCAATCGGTCCCAAGCCCCTTTGGTAGGAAATGGTCCCGGAGCAATCGCATTGAAACGGATATTATATTTCCCCCACTCAACAGCCAAACTTCTCGTCATTGCCAAAACGCCAGCCTTAGCACAGGCCGACGGGACGACGTAAGCAGAACCTGTCCAGGCATAAGTGGTTACAATATTAAGAACTGTCCCTGGCGTTTCGGCATCAATCCAATGTTTCCCGATGGAAAGTGTGCAGTTTTTGGTTCCTTTCAAAACAATATCCAGGATAGAATCGAATGCGGAATGCGTCAATCTTTCGGTTGGCGAAATGAAGTTTCCGGCGGCATTGTTCAAAAGAATATCAATCCTTCCGAATTCCGTCAAGGTTGCTTCTTTCATAGCTTCCACTTCGTCCCAATTTCGGACGTCGCAAGCGATGCAAAGGACTTTTCCGCCAGTTTCGTCTTCCAATTCTTTAGCAGTTTCTTGTAGTTTTTCTAAATTTCTGGAGGTGATGACGACTTTTGCACCGAGCTGAAGAAAATACTTGGTCATCGCTTTTCCCAATCCGCTTCCGCCTCCGGTCACAATGGCGACTTTATCTTTCAACGCGTTCTCGCGCAACATTGATTTTGAATATGGATTCATTAATTCAGGAATTAAAAAGTTAAAAATAATTGATTTGTGAATGATAAATTTAGATTATTATTTCCATACCTAAGCCTAAAAAAATTATGCTAATAATACCAGTGCTAAATTTTGTTATTCAAGCTCAAAAAGTAAGCGTTCTCCAAATTTTTCTGGATTGATTTTCCCATTGTCATAAACCAAATTTCCATTAACGAATGTATGCGTCACTTTAGAATGAAATCCTGTTCCTTCCAGCGGACTCCATCCACATTTGTAGAGAATATTATCTTTCGCAACCGTCCATTTTTGATCCAAATCAACCAAAACCAAATCTGCTTTATAGCCTTCTTTCACAAATCCCCGTTTCTCGATCCGGAAAAGAATCGCCGGATTGTGACACATTTTCTCAACAATTTTCTCCAAAGAAATTTTTCCATTTCTGAAATTCTCCAGCATCACTACCAAAGAATGCTGGACCAAAGGCGCACCCGAAGGACATCTCGTGTAAACATTCTGCTTTTCTTCCCAAGTGTGAGGCGCGTGGTCGGTCGCAATCACATCAATTCTGTCATCCAGCAAGGCTTCCCAAAGTCCGTCTTTGTCCTTCAAAGTTTTGACGGCTGGATTCCATTTGATGAGGTTTCCTTTGGTTTCGTAATCTTCATTCGTGAAGGTCAAATGATGAACGCAAACTTCTGCCGTTATTTTTTTATCTTTTAATGGCATATCATTTCGGAAAAGATCCGTTTCGATCGCCGTTGACAAATGGAAAACGTGAAGTCGAGCGCCCGTTTTTTGAGCTAATGCAATCGCCTTCGAGGATGATTTATAACAGGCTTCCTCAGTTCTTATCAAATGGTGGAATTTCACAGGAATATCCTCGCCATATTGGGTTTTGTATTTTTCTGTATTGTCTCGAATTGTGGCTTCGTCTTCGCAATGAACGGCAATCAGCATTTTGGTTTTGCTGAAAATATTCTCTAAAGTTTCAGGATTATCAACCAACATATTTCCTGTAGATGAACCTAAAAATAATTTGATTCCGGGAACGTTTCTTGGGTTTGTTTTCAGAAGTTCGTCAAGATTATCATTGGTTCCGCCCATCATAAAACCGTAATTGGCATAGGCTTTTTGAGAACCAATCTCGTATTTATCCGCTAACAATTCCTGAGTTACAGCATTTGGAACTGTATTGGGTTGGTCGATGAAACTTGTGATTCCGCCGGCGATTGCTGATTTGGATTCGGTTTCGATGTCGCCTTTTTGCGTCAAACCCGGCTCACGGAAATGAACCTGGTCATCGATAATTCCTGGCAAAAGATATTTCCCGGAAGCATCGATAATTTGGTCAACATCTTCCTCAGAAATATTTTTTGAAATCTTTGCAATCCAATCATTTTCAATCAGAATATCACTTTCGAAAATCAGATTTTCATTGACGATTTGGGCATTTTTTATCAGAACTTTCATTTTTTATTAGAGGTTAGAATTGACATATTAAAAGTGGGACTTTAATCCAAACATTTCATTTTAAGCAAAATTAAGTTTTTGAAACGATTACTCAAGTTTTGAATTAATAATACACAAGTCACAATAGAAAAATTAATTGTAATCATTAGAAGCATAACAACAGTTTTTTCTCTTTTGAACATATCTAAAATGAAGAAAACTTTTGTGCCTTTTGTGGTTTTAACTAAATTGCTTCAAAATTGCCAAAAATGTCTCCAAGAAAATACATTATAATTCCATTGGTTTTATTCGCTTCATTCATCAATTCCCAACAAGTAGAAAACCTTATCAAATTCGTCCATCCAATCATCGGAACCGAAAAAATGGGACACACTTTTCCAGGAGCAACCGTTCCTTTTGGCGCCGTTCAGCTAAGTCCAGAGACCGATTCGCTGTCTTACGAAGTCAATGGAAAATATAATCCAGAAGTCTATAAATATTGCGCCGGCTATCGCTATGAAGACCAAACGATTGTCGGATTTTCGCACACGCATTTCAGCGGCACCGGCCATTCGGATTTGGGAGATTTTTTGATAATGCCCACGGTGGGAATATTAAAATTAAATCCTGGAACTGCGCAAAATGCCCGAAGTGGATTCCGTTCCAGATTTTCTCATCAAAACGAAAAAGCAGAAGCAGGCTATTATAAGGTGAAACTGGAAGATTACAACATTTTGGCCGAATTGACGGCTACAACTCGAGTCGGTGTCCACCAATACACCTTTCCGAAATCTGAAGATGCGCATATTATTCTGGATTTGATGGCAGGCATTTACAATTATGATGACAAAAATGTCTGGACTTATGTAAGGATTGAAAATGACCACAGAATCACTGGTTATAGACAGACAAACGGCTGGGCAAGAACGAGAACAGTCTATTTCGCAATGGAATTTTCGAAACCTTTCAAATCTTATGGACAGAAAAATTTTGATACAAAACAAGCTTATCGTGGTTTCTGGGGAAAATGGAATCAAAAAGATAATTTTCCAGAGATTGCAGGCAAGAAAATCAGAATGCACTTTGATTTTGACACGCAGGTAAATGAAAAAATTATAATCAAAATGGCCATTTCGCCGGTAAGCCAAGCAAATGCTTTGGAAAATTTAATTACAGAAACTCCTGATTGGGACTTCGAAAAAATAAAATCTCAAGCTCAAAACGATTGGAATAAAGAATTGAATAAAATCCTCGTCAATACACTTACTGAAGATGACAAAGTGAATTTTTATACAGCGATGTATCACACATTCCTCAATCCAACCACTTATATGGACGTAAATGGGGACTACAAAGGCCTCGACCAAAACGTGCATCAAGCCAAAGACTTCACGAATTACACCACCTTTTCACTTTGGGACACTTACCGTGCTTTGCATCCTTTTTTCAATATCATACAGCCAAAACGGAATAATGAGATGATTCAATCGATGATGGCTCATTATGATCAATTCAGTCTGAAAATGTTGCCCGTTTGGTCCCATTATGCTAATGAGAATTGGTGTATGAGCGGTTATCACTCAGTTTCCTTGATTGCGGATGCGATTATCAAAGGCACTTACACCGGAAATCCGGAAGAAGCTTTGAAGGCCTGCGTTGCCACTTCCAATAAAAGAAATTACGAAGGCATCGGCGAATATATCGACAAAGGTTACATCTCTGCGGAGAAAAACGGAACGTCGGTTTCTAACACTGTGGAATACGCTTATGATGATTGGGCGATTGCACAAATAGCCAAAAAATTAGGCAAAACTGACATTTATAAGGAATATCTGAAACGTTCTGAAAACTGGAAAAACGTCTTCGATAAATCGATCGGTTTTATGAGACCGAGATGGTCTGACGGAAGTTTCAAAAAGGAATTTGATTTGATGAGCACGCACGGACAAGGCTTTATCGAAGGAAACTCGTGGAATTACAGTTTCTTCGTTCCGCATAATCCTAAGGAATTAATGAAATCAATGGGCGGAAAAAAGAAATTCGGGGAAAATCTTGACGAATTATTTTCAATGCATCTCCCAGACGAATTTTTCGCTGATACGGAAGATATTACTCGGGAAGGAATCATCGGCGGATATGTTCACGGAAATGAGCCGGCACACCACGTCGCATATCTTTATAATGTTGCCGGACAACCGTGGAAAACGCAGTCTCAAATCCGAAAAATCCTGACGATGCAATACAAACCAAAGCCCGATGGATTGGGCGGAAATGACGATTGCGGACAGATGAGCGCGTGGTATATTTTCAGCAGTTTGGGATTCTACCCAGTCTCGCCTGGCTCTGACGAATATTGGATCGGAAGTCCGAATATTGTGAATGCGAAACTGAATTTGGAGAGCGGAAAAACCTTTGAAATTGAGGTTAAAAACCAGTCGGCCGAAAATGTCTATATCGAAAAAGTCGAACTGGACGGAAAAGTTATCAAGGCTTTTAAAATTAAACATCAAAATATCGTGAACGGTGGAAAACTGATTTTTTGGATGCGAAACAAACCGATGAAATAAAGATCGATTGTTCTCAGAATACCTTATTTTTGAAAAAAATTTTTGAATTGAAATCGCAGATTCCATCTGGTTGATGAAAACAATAAACTATTAGATGAAGAAGCTCCTCGGACAAACCGCTCTTTATGGGTTAACAACCGTGATTATCAGACTGTTTCCGTTTGTTATCAATCCGATTATCACGGCTACATTTGGTCCGACGGCGTATTCTCCTTTTGCCGATTTTTATTCCGTTGCCGGCGTGATCGCGGTGCTGCTGACCCACGGAATGGAAACCACTTTTTTTCGCTTCGCTTTGGACGAAAAAGACGACCGAAAACTCATTTCGACTGCATTTTTCAGTGTTTTTGCCGTGACTTTGGTTTATTTATTTTTCACTTTGCTTTACAGGCAGCCTTTGGCCGTGGCTTTCAAAACGCCAGATCAGGTTGATCTGCTGGCAATTCTCACGGTAACTTTGGCTTTGGACGCCTTTTGTGCGATGCCTTTTGTGATGCTGCGGAAAAACGAAAGACCTCTAAAATATGCGGGAATCCGAATTGCAAACGGCATTATTAATTTCCTATTAGTTGTATTTTTTATCATCATTCTGCCAAGATATCCCGAGGGGATTTTCGGGTTAAAGTATAATCCCAAATTTGGAATCGGATATGTCTTTGTGGCCAATCTGGTGGCTAGTTCTGTAACATTCTTCATGCTGTCCCAAGAATTATTACTCGCACGAATCAAGCATTTCTCTTGGGAACTTTGGAAAAAAATGATCCAATATTCCTGGCCTATTACGATTGCGGGTTTGGCAGGAATTATTAATGAAACCTTTGACAGACAATTTCTTAAATTTCTTCTACCGGACGAAATCGGTAGACACGAATTAGGCGTTTACGGTGGGGTTGCAAAAGTTGTAACCTTTGTTATTCTTTTTCGCCAGGCTTACTCTTTGGGCATCGAGCCGTTTTTTTTCAGCAATTCCAAAAATGCCAATGCCCAGCAGATGTATGTGCGACTGATGGATATTTTCATCGCGATCAATTGCCTCATTGTGGTTTTTCTTTCTGTGAATCTCAATTGGATTGCAAAAGGTTATATCAATAATCCAGAATATTACGATGGAATCCCAATCCTTCCGATTTTATTTTTTGCCAGCCTATTTTTGGGAATATATCTTAATCTTTCTATTTGGTACAAACTGACGGATAAGACGATGATTGGCGCGTACATTTCTGCTGTTGGTGTTTTTATCACCATTATTATTAATTTTTATTTTATTCCAAAGTATGGCTATTGGGCTTCGACCTGGGCAACAATTGCCAGCTATTTTGCAATGATGGTGATCTCCTATATTTGGGGGCATTACAAATATCCAATTCCTTACAACGTCTACAAAAATTCTATTACCATTCTTATAACGATGCTTTTTTCTCTGGCGTCGTACCAATATTTAAGAGAAAACATTTGGCTGGGCAATCTTATATTTCTATTTTTGGCAACCATTTTGTTGAAGTCAGAGAAGCTAATTCCGCAAAAGATTTTAAATAAACTGGGATTAAAATAAATCTATTAATTGATTAATAATCAATACATTAACAACAAAATTTTTTATGAAAATAATTGTTCCAATGGCTGGCCGTGGATCCAGACTGAGACCCCATACTTTGACAGTACCAAAACCATTGATCCCCATCGGCGGAAAGCCAATTGTGCAGAGATTGGTAGAAGATATAGCGAAGGTCGCCAATGAGCCGATAGAAGAGATTGCCTTCATCATCGGAGACTTCGGGCCAGATGTGGAGGCCTCTCTCGTAAAAGTAGCAGAAAATCTGGGCGCCAAAGCAAGCATCTACACGCAAACGGAGCCTTTGGGAACCGCGCACGCCATCAATTGTGCAAGAAAAAGTATGACAGGGCCAGTGATCATCGCCTTTGCAGACACGCTTTTCCGTGCCGATTTCCACTTGGATACCAATGCGGACGGCGTGATCTGGGTAAAAAAAGTGGAAGATCCGTCAGCATTTGGTGTGGTGAAATTGGATGATTATGGTTTCATCACAGATTTTGTAGAAAAACCAAGGGAATTTGTTTCCGATCTTGCCATTATCGGCATCTATTACTTCAATTCTGCTGAGAAACTGATGACGGAAATAGACTATATTATGGAAAATCACATCACCGAGGGCGGAGAATATCAGCTAACGACGGCTTTGGAAAACCTGAGAGCCAAAGGTGCCAAATTCTCTCTTGGAAAAGTGGATGACTGGATGGACTGCGGCAACAAAAACGCAACAGTAGAGACCAACAGCAAGATTTTGCAGTACGAAAAGGACAATATGGCCAAGTTTCCAGAATCTGCCCAGATAGAAAATTGTATGATCATCCCGCCGTGTTTCATTGGGGAAAATGTGAAAATTTTAAATTCCAAGATCGGTCCCAACGTGTCTCTCGGAAACAATACAGTGGTGATCAATTCTAATATCGATAATTCTCTGATCCAGGAAAATACAATCATCGATCACGGAAATCTAAGCAACTCGATGATCGGAAACTCTGCAAAATATTTTGGAGTGGCGCGCGAAATATCTTTGGGCGATTATTCCGTTTTGGATTTCCTTTCGAAAGATTAAATTAATAAAAACAAAAAATAGCAACTTTGTCGAGGTTCTGAACTTTGACAAAGTTTTTTTTAGGGTAAATCCAGAAATATAAGTTTATTTTTGGCGTTAATATTGTAAGTTCCATCCAAAAAAATTATGCAAAAGTATATTTTAATCATCGTTTGTGCTATAATCGTCATCGCTTGCAAAGTACAGAAAAATCAGGCTTCGACGCCCATCAGCACTACAAAACCTATTTCCAACAATGCTAATTTATTCTCAGCCATTGGGAAACAATCTACTTTCGATGCAGTAAAAATAAACAGTGAAATCGATGCGAAAACAGGATCATTCATACCCACATTAGATGCCGTCATCTACATCGAAAATGGGCAAAAAGTTTGGATGAATCTCACGGCCGTCATCCTGCAGGCTGCAAGAGGCATTGCAACTCCAGAAGGCATCAAAGGCTATTATAAATTTGATAAAACCTACATCGATTCGGACTTCGGCTATCTCAACAAACTTTTGAATGTGAATTTCATTGATTACAAGGCTTTGCAAAATCTGTTGGTGGGGAAAACCTTTATTCCCGTTTCTGAAAATGATTTTAATGTAAATCAAAACAGCTCTGGCTTCAATTTGGCTTCAAAAGAAAATCAGAAAATGGCGCAAAATGGCAAAACGATTGAGTACAAAATATCATTGGACTATGATCTAGAAGCTAATCTAAATCACGTGCTGATCTCGAATCCGATCAATAATGAGCAGCTTGAAATTACTTATTCCAACAGAGAAATCCTGAATAACGAAAGCTTTCCAAAAAATGTTAAAATAATTATAAAAGGGAGCAAAACCGACGAAATATTAATTGAAAATACGAAATTTGACTTTTCCCGGATGGAAACTACTTATTCCGTTCCTGCCAATTACAAAAAGACAGAGATTAAATGATTAAGAAATTAAGTTTTTTCATAGGTATAATCCTTTTCGGACTCGCATTTGGGCAAAAAGATAAAGAAGTTCTACAAAAGCAGAACGCCGACCTGAAAAAGCAGATTTCCTCTCTCAATGCCACTTTGAACCACACCAAACAGGAATCAAAACTTTCTATTGCCTACCTCAATGCTGTCAATCAAAAGCTTAATCTTAGAGAAAAAGTTTATAATAACACCCAGAAAGAGAAAAGGTTTATAGAAGACGATATCTACAAAAGCCAATTGGAAATCAATAAAAATAACCGCGAGCTGGCCGTTCTCAGAAAAAATTACGCTGCGATACTCGTAAAAGCTTACAAGACGAAAGGCGTCCAGAACAAAGTCACCTTCATCCTGTCTTCCAAAAATCTAGGCGAGGCGCTCAACAGAATAGAATATTTGAAACGATATTCGGAATATCAAAACAAAAAAGCAACGGAAATTTCTGCTAAAGCCAACGAAATCAAGAAAAATATTGCGCTTAAGGAAAAATATGTAACCGAAAAAGATAATCTGCTCCTCAATCAGAAGAAAGATCTTGCCACCATCGAAACGGAACGAATAGAAAAACAAAAACTGCTGGACGAGTTCAAAAAGAATGAAGTAAAGTTGACCGCAGAATTGCGCCAAAAGCAAACCCAATCCAAAGAACTCGAAAGACAGATCAGGAACATCATTGCAGAAGAGATAAGAATTGCGAAAGCTAGGGAAGAAGCAGAACGAAAGGCGGAAGCGGAAAGAAAAAGACTAGCCGAGATAGCGGCAAAAAAGGAAAAAGACAGAATAGAAGCAGAAAACAGAGCAAAAATTGCCGCAGCAGAAGCCGAAAGAAAAAAAGCTGAAAACGAAGCCAAGAAAGCATCCGATCTCGCACTCAGGAAGGCCGAAGACGAAAGGAAACTTTCCGAAACAAACAAAGCAATCGAGAAAAAAGAAGCCGCAGAGCGGGCAACAAAAGAAGCCGCAGAAAGATCCAAAGCCGCCAACGACAAATTAGCCGCTGCAAAAGCCAATGAAGCGGCAGCCAACAAGAAAAATGACGATGCCAAAGAGGCGGCCGAGAAAAAAGTCATGAAAAGCTATGGCGTAGGCTCTACCGTAGGTAGTAATTTTGCCGACAACAGGGGACGAATCGGCTTCCCGGTAGAAAAAGGAAGCGTAACGCACCGCTTTGGAAAATGGCCGCACCCGGTTTTCAAAAATATTATGGAAGATAATATTGGGATCAAAATTGCCGTGGCGCCAGGAACCAAAGCAAGATGCGTCTTCCCAGGTGTGGTCTCTTCCATCCAAGTAATCAATGGCAGCAGGACTGTTGTGGTAAAACACGGCTCCTATTTTACGGTTTACTCCAATCTTGCCAATACATTGGTAAGAGCCAATCAGCAGGTATCTGCGGGGACTCTCATTGGAGAAGTTGGCAGTGATTTTGATGAGTCTATCACACTGGACTTCCAAATTTGGAATGGTACCAATCCGGTCGATCCTTTGGGATGGGTTTCGTATTAAAAAATAATTTAACTTTGTAAAAAAATCAAGATGATATTATCAACTGTTATATTAAGTATTTCTTGGCAACACATTCTAATTGTAGCCTTGATCTTGCTTTTGTTGTTCGGAGGTAGAAAAATCCCCGAATTGATGAAAGGTTTAGGCTCTGGAATCAAAGAGTTTAAAGACGCCGTGAAAGAGGAGGACAAGAAAAAAGATCCGTCTTCTACCACCAACGATCCCCAATCGAATTTATAAGTCTATTGATGAATTTGACAGAAAGATCTTGGGAAATCTTCAACAAATCGGTTGAAGATTATCACCTGAATGATGACGTGAACGCAGAAGAAAACAATCCATTCCAAGCTGGCAGTTTGGAATGGATTTTGTATTCCAAGAATTGGATTGATACCGTTCAGTGGCACTTGGAAGATATCATTCGTGAAGAAGATATCGATCCGTCAGAAGCTCTTAAAATAAAAAGAAGAATTGATAAACTCAACCAAAAAAGAACCGATTTGGTAGAGCAGATTGACTTTTGGTTTTACAAAAACTTTGAGCATATTACGCCTGACGATCATGCCAGAATAAACAGCGAAACTCCGGCTTGGTGCATAGATCGTCTTTCTATCTTGTCTTTGAAAATATACCATATGTCGATAGAAGCGTCTCGACAAGATGCTTCGGATCAACATAGATTGCAATGCTCACAAAAGCTAAATGTGCTTTTGGAACAGAAAAAAGACCTCACCACCGCTATAGATCAACTGCTTTCTGATATTGAGAACGGCAAAGTTAAGATGAAGCTGTACAAGCAAATGAAAATGTATAACGACGAAAGTCTAAACCCAATCCTGTATCAAAAAATGCAGAAAAAATGAAAAGTTTTCCTAAACTTTTGACGATCGTAACTCTTACAGCTCTTTTAGCCTCTTGCTCCGCCAACTCCGCTGCTTCGGAGCAGTTGCACAACAGTATGCCCTTGGACAACTATTCTTATCTTTCTCCGGAAGCGATCGTTTATGCATCTTCTATTTCCAATCTTGTGGCAACGTTTCCTCTCTTCAGTAATGGAGCCGTTAATAAGGAAGTGTCTTATCTGAAAAATTCCCTTTCTGATTATTTGGGAGCCGTTCGAGATTTTAATCAGAATTCAAAGCATAAGTCTTTGCAAGACTTTGAAAAATATTACAAAAACATTCAGAAACTTAGAAAGTTTTTGAACGCAGATGACGATGAACTTCTAAACCGTTATATGGTTAAAATTAAAACCAATATTAATCTCCTAGAAGCATCGCAGTCCAAAACAGAGGAGGCTTCGGTGTCTGCCAACTAATCATTTCTTACCACCATTTAATGTTACAATTACAAGCAGAAGCAAATGTTCCCACGGCTTTTGGGGATTTCAGAATAATGGCTTTTTCAGAAACCGAAAAAGACTGGATGCCGCATATAGCCTTGATTGCCAAAGGAACCGATTTTGATAAAACTGTGAATGTCCGCATCCATTCGGAATGTATTACGGGCGAGGTATTTCATTCTCAGAAGTGCGAATGCGGGCAGCAGCTGGATTCTGCGATGAAATATATGCAGGAAAATGGTGGAATCATCATTTATCTACGGCAAGAAGGCAGAAATATTGGCATCATCAATAAGCTGAAAGCCTATGCTTTGCAGGAACAGGGTATGGATACCGTGCAAGCCAATCTGGAGTTAGGGTTGCCTGCAGATGATCGTAATTTCGGAATCGCAATAGAAATACTTGAAAAATTGAAGGTCAAATCTCTGAATTTGATGACGAATAATCCGGAAAAGATTAGAATCATCCAAGAAAGTAAAATCAAGTTCAATTCCAGAATACCTCTTCAGATCAAGTCCAATGAGTCCAGTGCCCGATATCTCAAAACCAAAAAAGATTTTTTCGGTCATTTTCTGGATGGCGAGAATCTCTAAATCTTATCCATCAAAAAAGCCGTCTTTCGACGGCTTAATTATTTGAATTTTCAAATAAATTATTTCTTTTTAACTCCAGAAACTGCAGTAGCCAAATCAGCTCCAGCTTTGAATTTAGCAACAGTTTTAGCCTCAATCTTAATGGGTTTTTTAGTTGCAGGATTGATTCCTTGTCTTGCAGCTCTCTGAGATACTGAGAAAGTCCCGAAACCTACTAGAGATACCTTACCATCTTTTTTCTTAAGTGTATCTGTTACGTTTGCAACAAATGATTCCAAAGCTTTTTTAGCAGCAGCTTTTGTGATTTCTGCGTCCTTCGCGATTGCGTCGATTAATTCAGACTTGTTCATAATATTTATTTAATTAAAGTTATGTTGTTAAAGCAAATATAAGACATTTTTGATATCGTGCAAATATTTTTGTTAAATTTAGCGAAGTGTGTGGCTTTTTTTTAAAAAAAATGAGTTTTCAGTAATGCAAAAATTAACGAAAACACACCACTTTGCCGTTTTCTCCTTTAATAATTTTCCCTTTGTCTATCCAATAAGACCGGGCAATTAATCGAAAATAAAAACAATTGAGAAATTCATAATCTGAAATATAGTTTTTGTTAGTATTTATAATCGTAATGGAAAAAGCGCATTTACCGCTCATTCTTTTATAAAGTAAAATCTTCTTTTCCATTTTTATTAATTTAATGTAAATTTGCAGCTATGTTTATCGAAGTTTTTAAGTCGAAAATCCACCGAGTCCGTGTCACCGCATCGGACTTGGACTATATTGGAAGCATCACCATTGACGAAGACCTCATCGAAGCGGCCGGCTTGATCGTGGGAGAGCGCGTTTACATCGTCAATGTCAACAACGGCGAACGGTTCGACACCTACGTCATCAAAGGAAAGCGGAAATCCGGCGAAATCTGTCTCAACGGTCCCGCAGCCCGGAGAGTCCAAAAAGGCGACATCATCATCATTATGGCGTTTGCCCAGATGACGCCCGAAGAAGCCATAGATTTCCAGCCAAAAATTGTTTTCCCAGACGAAGCTACCAATTTGCTCACCTAATTTCCTGAAATTTTGGAAGAAAAAAAATCCGCCGCATTCAAAAATGCAGTCACTGTTCTGGTTTCGCTCCTCATTGCGGGACTTTTCCTTTGGCTTGCTTTGCGAGGATTAGATTATGAAAAAATTAAAATTTCTTTGAAAAAAGCCAATTACTTTTGGGTCGCGCTGGCCTCAGTTTTTGGCATTTCTGCCTATTGGTTTCGGGCAATCCGCTGGAATCTTCTGCTGGAGCCGATGGGTCTCAGGATTTCCAATAGCAACTCGCTTTGGTCTATTTCTTTTGGCTATTTGATGAATCTCACCATTCCGAGAAGTGGCGAAGTAGCCCGCTCGACGGCGCTTTACGGCGTAGAAAAAGTGCCTGTCGACAAATCTTTTGGGACTATTATTCTCGAGCGCGTCATCGATCTGATTTGTATGATGATCTTTCTGGGACTTACTTTGGTTTTCAAATTTGAAGCCATTAAAAGTTTCTATATCAACTCCGGCTTCCAGCCCAATCCTTTGCTTTTCAGCGCTTTATTTATTGCCGGAATTCTTGGGATCGCCCTATTTTTTAAATTCAAAGAAAACTTCAGGCGATTTTCCTTCATCTCAAAAATCATCGATTTCATCGATGGCATCTTAGAAGGATTGAAATCTGTTTTTAAATTGAAGCAAAAATCCAAATTCATCGCCTACACAGCCGGCATCTGGATCTGTTACTTTTTCGCTTCGTATTTGGTTTGTTTTGCTTTGCCGGAAACCTCCCATTTCACTTTGGCAGATGGCTGTTTTATCCTCGTTGTTGGCACTTTGGGAATGATCATCCCGGCCAGCGGCGGTATTGGTGCCTTCAATTTGGCAATGAAATTCGGGTTTATGGCCTTGTTCATTTCGATGGGAAAAGATGCGACTGCGGGTGCCGAATTGGGACTCGCCTACTCTTTCATCACATTGCCTTTGCAAATCCTCATTATGCTTGTAATGGGTTTGATTTCGATCCCGATGTTGGCGAGAAACCGAAAAATTTAGAAAACAAATCAGCCTTACAAGATAGTTGGTGCTGGCGTCTCTTTATTTCAAATCATCAAACTTGGCCTTCATTGTGGGATTGTCATAAGTTAGTTTTTTGATGGTCAGATCTTCGGCTTTGATGTTCGCCAAACGCAGATTATTAACCGAAGAAAGCAGCGCATCTTTGGTTTTTTGAAGATGGGTAATGGTTTTGTCAATTTCATCAACCGCGGTTTTAAACTGCCTGCTTGCCAACTCATAATTCTTTGCAAATCCCTGTTTGAAAGTCTCAATTTTTTCTTCAAAATTGGTAATATCAATATTCTGATTTCGGACCAAAGCCAGTTCCTTTTTATATTTCAACGAGTTCATCGCAGCATTTCTGAGAAGCGTGATGACGGTTATAAAAAACTGCGGCCGCACCACATACATCTTCGGAAACCGGTGCGACACATCTACAATCCCTGTATTGTAAAACTCATTTTCCGCTTCTAACAAAGACACCATAATGGCATATTCGCATTTTTTCTCGTTCCGGTCTTTGTCCAGTTCGCGGAAGAAATCTTCATTCCGTTTTTTCGAGGCTGTTTGATCCGATTCGTTTTTCATTTCAAACATGATCGAGATGATTTCGTTGCCCTCATCGTCAAATTCCCGATACACAAAATCGCCCTTGCTGCCCGAGCTCGCATCGTTATCTTTTTCAAAATACACATTCTGAAATGCCGTTGCACGCAGTTTATTGAACTCGATTTCGCAATGCTGCTCTAGGGTCTCGCCAATCATTTTGGTCGATAGTTTGGCTTTCATATCCTTTACCCGACCGATTTCCTCATCTTTAAACTTGATAATTTCATCTTTGGATCGGAGTTTTTCGCCAAACTGTTCTTTCAGAGATTTCTCGGAAAGCTCTTTTTCCAAATCTTTATTTTTCAACTGATTGTTCAGCTCATTTTTTTCAGTTTCGATGCTGTTTTTTTCTTTTTCTACTTTTTGAACGGCTTCGGAAATGGCCAATTTTTTCTCGGTTTCGGCTTTTTCGATTTTCGCTTTCAGTTCCAGAATTTCTTTATCTTTTTGAGAAACTTTTCCCGTAATCTCTAGTTCGCTCTCCAATTTTAATTGAGAAATCTGCGCCTCTTTTGCGGAAATCTGCTCCTGCAAATGATTTTTGAATTTTTCCCTGTTGAGTTCAATCTCACTATTTTTTTCTTTCTCAGCAAGTCTCAATCGCTCTTGCAGTTCTTCTTCAAATTGATGGTTGCGAACTTGCTTTAGAATCTCGGCAAAGCCCGCCTCGTCCACTTTAAAAGCTTTCTTACAATTTGGACAGATTATTTCGTTCATACTATTCGTTTTTCAATAAGGAAAGGTACAAATTAATCGATTATTTTGGAAATTAATAGTAAATCTTAAGTCGCAATCGCTCCCGACAATTTCTTGGACATTATTAGATTTAAACTTCCTATTTCGCTAAATTTGCCTTGTGAATCCCAACTTAGAACTTCAGCTGAAAACCCTTCCTTCGGAGCCCGGCGTGTACCGCTATTACGACAAAAATGATCAACTTTTGTACGTGGGAAAAGCGAAGCAGCTCAACAAACGGGTACTTTCCTACTTCAACAAAAACTTGTCCGGCTACAGAACCAGAATCATGGTTTCTAAGATTCACCGATTAGAAACAACCGTCGTCAACAGCGAATATGATGCACTTCTGCTGGAAAATAATCTGATAAAAGCGCATCAGCCTTTTTATAATGTGATGCTGAAGGACGACAAAACCTATCCGTGGATTTGCATCAAAAATGAAGATTTTCCAAGAATATTTCTGACTCGAACAAAAATAAAGGACGGCTCGGAATATTACGGCCCTTATGCCAAAGTGAAACCGGCGCGAATACTTCTGGACACGATCAAAAATCTGTACAAAATCCGGACATGCAATCTAAATCTGGCTCCCGAAAAAATCGCAGAAGGAAAATACCGCGTTTGCCTGGAATATCACATCAAAAATTGCAACGGACCATGCGAAGCTCTGGAATCTAAGGAAGATTATGATGAAAAAGTGGAGGCCATCCGCGGTATTATCAAAGGAGATTTCCGATTGGCGAGAAAATATTTGGAAGAAAGAATGCACCGGTTTGCTGC
The DNA here is from genome assembly GCA_022013695.1 of Weeksellaceae bacterium. Lineage (GTDB taxonomy): Bacteria > Bacteroidota > Bacteroidia > Flavobacteriales > Weeksellaceae > Epilithonimonas. The sequence continues at coordinate 116,153 of JAKLPS010000008.1, read as the reverse complement.
CAATTTGGAGTTTGAAAAAGCGCAGATGATTAAGAATAATATCGAGTCTCTGGAAAATTACCAAGAAAAACATACGGTCGTGAATCCAAGTATTGATGACGTGGACGTTTTTGCGATGACGAGCGACGAGACGGCCGCTTACGTCAATTATTTCAAAATCAGAAATGGTTCCATCGTTCAAAGTTTTACGACTGAGATCAAAAAAGTGTTGGAAGAAGCGGACGAAGATATTCTGGAAGAAGCTTTGGTGGAGATTCGTCAGAAATTTGATTCCACTTCCAAAGAGATTCTGCTTCCATTCCATCTCGGTCTGGAAATCCCGAATGTAAAATTGATTGTTCCAAAAGTGGGTGACAAAAAGAGAATCGTAGAACTTTCTGAGAAAAATGCGAAAGAATACAGACTTGAAAAACTAAAACAAGTCCAAATCATAGACCCCGAAAGACACACCAACCGCATCATGGCAGAGATGCAAAAACTTCTGCGGATGCCGGTGGAACCAAGGCATATCGAAGGTTTTGACAACTCGAATATCCAAGGAACCAATCCGGTTTCGGCGTGTGTAGTTTTCAAAGATGGGAAACCGAGCAAAGCGGATTACCGGATTTTTCATCCTAAAACCGTCGAGGGTCTGGACGATTTCAAAACGATGGAAGAAGTGATCTACAGGCGTTACCGACGCCTGATTGACGAAGGCGAGCCGCTGCCTCAACTCATTTTGATTGATGGCGGAAAAGGACAATTGTCTTCGGCGGTCAAAAGCCTGAAACTGCTGGGACTTTACGGAAAAATCACGATTATCGGGATTGCAAAAAGGCTGGAAGAAATCTATTTTCCGGAAGATTCTGTCCCTTTGTACATCGATAAAAAATCGGAAACTTTGAAAATCCTTCAACGCGTGAGAGACGAAGCGCACCGATTTGGCGTGAAACATCACCGAACGCGGCGAACCAACTCGACCATCCAATCTGAACTGGAACAAATCCCGGGCGTGGGTCCGAAATCCATAGAAATGCTTCTGACGAAGCTGAAATCTGTCAAAAGAATCAAAGAAGCAGACATCGTAATGTTGGAAGAAATCCTCGGAAAAGTAAAGGCGAAAGTGGTTTGGGAGTTTTTTAATTCCTAAATTAATGACCGAATCGTTTTCAAAATCGCAATCAACAATTTGGCTGCCGATTCGGAAATTCATCAGTTAATGATTATCTTTGCAATCTAAAATTTTAAAGATGAATAAATACATAAAATTTGCAGTGGCAGCTGTCATCATCGCTTTGGGCGTTTATTTGATGTTCAACAGAAATATTGGCTGGGGTGTAGTTTTAGTCATTCTTTCAGCAATTCCAATTGCGCTTTTTTTCAAAAATGAAAATATTCTTTTGGCATTCTGGCAGCTTAGGAAACAAAATATGGAAAAGGCTTCGAAGTTTTTATCCAATATCACAGATTACAAATCTCAGCTTCACAAGAGCCAATACGGTTATTTCCATTACCTGCAGGCTTTGACAATGGCTCAGGATCATCCTCAAAAAACAGAAGGATTGATGAAAAAAGCGCTCGATTACGGTTTGAATATGAAACACGACAGAGCCATGGCCAAACTGAATCTGGCGGCAACTGCCTTGTCAAAAGGACGAAAATCCGAAGCCCAGAAACTTCTGGATGAAGCGAAACAATTGGACTCTGCTGGAATGATGACCGATCAAATCAAGATGATCAAAGATCAGATGAAAATGCCGACAATGCAAAAACACGTGCACAATCCGAATATGAGAATCAGAGGGAAATTCTAAGTTTTAGAGTTTTAGATGTTAGAAATTAGATGTTAGAAATTAGATGTTAGACGTTAGATGTCAGAAATCTGATGTCAGAATCGAGTTCTGATTTTAGAAATATAAAGGAGTGAAAATACTTTCGTCCCTTTTTTATTTTATGAGGAGCCGGGAACCTGCTTTCCGTTGCAATTCCTCGCAAGTCAGCCTGTCCTGAGCCTGTCGGGCTTGCTGGGATTTCCCCTGCAATCAGAGCTATAAGTTACATTTCCTCGTTGCTTTCGTAACCGTAGAATTTCGGTATTCTCCAATGATATTTGACGGCCAAAGTTCTGATTGCAACGATGAGAATAATGGTGGAAATCTGCACAAATGTATAAGAAAGATCAGTAAATTTCGTCAACAACAGAAATATTCCACCACCAACGATACAAGCCGTCGCATAGATTTCTTTTCTAAAAATCAATGGAATCCGATTGAGCAAAATATCTCTCATAATCCCGCCAAAACACCCCGTTATCGTACCCAATGTTAAACAAATCAGCGGATGAAAGCCCGCAGTCAGGCCTTTCTGAATTCCGATAATCGTGAATAATCCCAATCCAAAACTGTCAAATATAAACAGCGTTACCCTGAAATTTCTTTCAATGGATTTGAAGATCATAGAAAATACGCTGGTGGTGAGAATCAAAACAAACGTCAGAAGATCGCTCATCCAAAATACGGGAACATCTAGCAGCAAATCCCGGACTGTTCCGCCGCCCACCGAAGTAACGAAAGCGATGATCAAGACGCCAAAAGGATCCAAACGCTTCTGCATCGCAGCAAAACTGCCCGACATCGAGAAGGAAATGGTTCCCAAGATTTCTATGATAAGATTAAAATGCTCGTGCACGGTTTTTATAAATAATTCATTAATAAATGATAAATAATGGCTTGGATGAAACAGTAATCGCAGATAAGAAATCGATTATCATTTATCATCTATAGCTCCAGTTCTACCATTACCGGACAATGGTCGGAATGCTTCACTTCCGGGAGGATTACGGCTCTTGTCATTTTATCTTTCAAAGGTTCGGAGACGAAGTTGTAATCTAAACGCCAACCTTTGTTCCTTGCTCGGGCGCCGGCTCGGTAACTCCACCAAGAATACTGATCTGGTTGGCTATTGAAATATCGGAAACTGTCTGTTAAGCGATTTTCTTTTATAAAATTTGTCATCCACTGTCTTTCTATTGGGAGAAAACCGGATGTATTTGCCAAACCAATGGGATTGTGAATATCAATCGCTTCGTGACAAATATTGAAATCGCCGCTGATGATGAGATTCGGGATGGTTTTTCTGAGTGCTTTGATGTAGTCTAAAAAGTCAAAACAGAACTGCATTTTGAATTCTAATCTATCCATATTGGAAGCGGACGGAACGTAAACTGAAATCACGGAAAAGCCGTCAAAATCGGCGCGGATAATCCGGCCTTCGTTGTCGTAGCTTTCGATTCCGCAGCCCGATTCTACGTGATTTGGTTTCACTTTGGACGCAATCCCTACTCCACTGTAACCCTTCTTCACGGCCGAATGCCAATAACTGTAATAGCCTGCTTTTTCCAGACTTTCTATATCAATCTGGTCATTTCCGGCTTTGCTTTCCTGAATGCAAATCACGTCGGGGCTTGCAACATTGAGCCAGCCAAGGAAGTCTTTTGTGAATGCAGCGCGGATTCCGTTGACGTTGTAGGAAATGATTTTCATAGATTAGTATTAGACGCCGGATGTTTTGAAATTAGGTTTCAAAGTTCGGGATTTTGGATTGAATGGAAAAAAGAAATGCGGAAATAAGATTGTCCTCACCCCGGCCCTCTCCAAAGGAGAGGGAGGTTGGGATTGAAAGGTAGTTCTCTTCCACAGGAGAGTGAGTTTTTAAAATTAAAAAAGGCGGAAAAAGCATGCGCTTCTTCCGCCCTGGTAAACCCAAATCAAATAAACTATGAAAAAACTACTTGGGCTCTAATATGCTTATCGGGATGATGACTTCCTCTAGGGAAATGCCACCGTGCTGATAAGTTTCTTTGTAATAATTCACAAAGTGGTTATAGTTTTTGGGATAAGCCAAGAATATATTGTTCTTTGCAAAAATATACTTGGAACTCAGATTTCCCTTTGGCAGAAAGAGTTTGTCGGGATTGTTGATAGCCCAGACATCTCTGTCTTCGTAGGTTAAGCTGCGTCCGGTTTTGTATCGGATGTTGGTAGACGTTTCTCTGTCGCCCACCACCTTACTAGGTTTTTTAACATAAATTGTGCCGTGATCTGTGGTGATGACCAATTTGAATCCACTTTCTGCGGCAGCTTTGATGATTTTCAGCAAGGACGAGTTTTCGAACCAGTTGTAAGTTAATGAGCGAAACGTTTTGTCATCTCTAATCAGTTGATTTACAATGCTGTTGTCGGTTTTTGCGTGAGATAGAATATCGATAAAGTTGTAAACGATGACCAATAGATCATTACTTTTATGCTGATTGAAATCTTCTAAAACTTTTCTTTCGAAGTCGGAGTTCAGGATTTTCAGGTATTTCATTGATTTTCCGGACAAGCCCAGACGTTTCATCTGGTCTTCCAAAAAGTCTCTTTCGAATTCGTTTTTGTTGCCTTCTTCGTTGTCATTGAACCAATTGTTTGGGAATCTTTTTTCGATTTCGGACGGCATCAAACCTGCAAAAAACGAGTTTCTTGCATATTGCGTCGCCGTTGGCAGAATGCTGAAATAATAATCCTCGGAAGTTTTGTTGTAGAACTTTGTGAACAACGGTTCTATTACTTTCCACTGATCGTATCTCAAATTATCTACCATCAGAAGAAGCACTTTTTCTTTTTCTAATTCGGGTTTCACTTTGTCCTTGAAAAGTGTGTGGCTCATCATAGGTTTATCGTTGCCGTGAAGCCAGTCTTCATAATTGTTTTCTATGAATTTTGAGAATTGGATATTAGCTTCTTCTTTTTGATTTTGAAGCAAATCGGCGAATTCGTTATCAGAAACTTTATCAAATTTCACTTCCCAATTCACGATTTTCTTATAGTATTCTGCCCAATCCTGATAAGTTCTCAAGTAAGACAATTCCATACTGAGATTTCGAAATTCCTGCTGATAATCAACTATAGTTTTTTGCTCGACGAGAGATTCGCTTTGCAGGATTTTCTTAAGGGACAAAAGAACTTGGTTTGGATTTACCGGTTTCAGGATATAATCTTCGATCTGCGAGCCAATGGCCTGCTCCATAATATGTTCTTCTTCACTTTTCGTAACCATCACGATTTTGATGGCATTATCTTTTTCCTTGATCATTGGAATAGCTTCGAGACCAGAAATTCCGGGCATATTTTCGTCTAGAAATGTCAATGCAAAATTTTCTTTTTCTATCATCTCCAAAGCCTCATTCACATTGTTTACGGGAGTTACGTTGTAACCTTTGTTTTCCAAAAAGACGATATGAGGTTTGAGAAGATCTACTTCATCATCGATCCATAAAATTTTTCCTGACATATATTTTTATTTAAGTTTAAGCATCAAAAGTATAACCAAAATATCACAATTAAAATCTAAATAACATAAGATGCGCGTTAAATATTAGTTAAACAAAAACTAAAAAAAACTTTGCCGTTACCAGCAAAGTTTAAATTTTTTAATTGGAAAAGCTTATCAGTTCCTTTTTCTCCGCATTGTAGAGATGGAACTCCAGCATTTTGAAAGAATCTCTAGGGATGATCGTGACCCATTTTTTGTATTTCACAAACCATTTGTTCTGGATGCTTACCAAGCCTTTCGTGAGATAGGCTTCTACAAAGGGATGCACGTGCAGGAAAAGTTTTCCTTTTTCCTTCTGCATTATCGTTCGGATGGAATCTTCCATTTTTTCGATGATCACGATTGGCGCAATGATTTCCCCGTCTTTATTAGGATTTTCTTCGTTGGTTTCGATGTGTTTTTCAGAACGCACCCGTTGTCTTGTCATCTGGATTAAACCAAATTTGGATGGAGGCAGGATCTTATGTCTGGCCTTGTCGCGTTTCATTTCGTCCCGCAGATGTTCGTAAAGTTCTTTTCTGTGTTCCGCATCTATCATATCAATGAAATCTACCACGATGATGCCGCCCATATCACGAAGACGCAATTGTCTTGCAATTTCTGTGGCCGCCATTTTATTGACGGTCAAAGCGTGCATTTTATTGGTTGATAATGACGAAATATTGTTTCCGGAATTCACATCGATGACGTGAAGTGCTTCTGTATGCTCGATCACGAGGTATGCGCCTTTAGACGCCGGAATATTCACGTGTTTTCCGAAACTTTGTTTCAGCTGTTTTTCAACATTGTAATATTCCAAAAGAGGAACATGAGAATCGTAAAACTGAACGATATTTTTTCTTTCTGGAGCAATGACTTCGATGTAAGCTTTCATATCCTCCACCATTTTTTCATCATCACAAATAATGCTTACGAAATCCTGATTGAAGTTGTCTCGAAGGATAGAAGACGCTTTATCCTCTTCGCTCAAAATCTTACTTGGAACTTTGTTTTTCTGAATATTCTTAAAAGTGGTTTCCCATTTTTTCACCAGCTGATTCATATCATTATGAAGTTCAGCCACTTTTTTTCCTTCAGCAACCGTTCTGATGATGACGCCAAAACCTTCTGGACGGATGCTTTCTATCAAGGTTTTGAGCCGTTCTTTTTCGGCGCCGTCGCTCACTTTTTTGGATATGGAAACTTTATTATCAAAAGGAATCAAGACCAAAAACCGCCCCGTGAGAGAGATTTGCGTAGAAATGCGCGGTCCTTTGGTAGAAATGGGCTCTTTGGTAATTTGAAGCAGCACAACATCGCCAATATTTAAGACCTTGTCCACCGCTCCCATCTTGTCTATATCCTTGGAATGCTCGGCATTTTTGAGACTTGGCGTTTGTTGTTTTTTGGCAAAGGTATTTTTCAGAAATTTCTGATAAGAGAGAAACTGCGGACCCAGATCCTGATAGTGCAGGAAAGCATCTTTGTCGGTCCCGATGCTTACGAAAGCCGCATTGAGGTTTGGGGCAAGTTTTTTTATTCTGCCAAGAAAGAGATCGCCGACAACGAAATCGGATTTGGTTTGCTGCTCGTGAAGTTCAAAAAGACGTCCGTCTTCCAACAATGCGATTTTTGTAGCGTCTTCCTCATTGGAAATTATCAGTTCTTTCTTCATAACTTCATAAAGTGATTTTTTGCAGTATTAGTTTGTAAATATAAAACAAAAATATAGTTGGCAAAAAGACCAACTATATTTATATGTATAAGACGTTACAACAACAAAATTATTTCTTTTTGTGTCGGTTTGCTCTTCTTCTTTTTTTTCTTTTGTGAGTTGCAACTTTGTGTCTTTTTCTTTTCTTTCCGCTTGGCATACTTTAATATTTTTATACGTTATTGTTCTAATTCTTTACTTCAACCTTGCTCTTTACTTTTTCTACGAAAGTTTTTGAAGGTTTGAAAGCAGGAATATTGTGAGCCGGTATTTCTATTGCCGTATTCTTAGAAATATTTCTTCCTGTTTTTGCTGCTCTAGTTTTGATGATGAAGGAACCGAAACCTCTTAAATAAACGTTATCTCCGTTATACATAGATGTTCTGATTTCCTGCATGAAAGCTTCTATCACTTTTTGCGTCTCATTTTTCTCTACTCCCAGCTTGTTCGAGATGGTATTTACCAGTTCTGCCTTTGTCATTTTCTAATTTCTTTATATTTTTGGTGTGCAAATATAAGACATATTTTTGAAAACTAACAAACAAAATGCTGATTTTCTTCACATTGGCAACAAACTGATAAACTGGTACGAAACCAATTGCCGGCCACTCCCTTGGCGAGAAAATCAGCAAGCCTACCAGATCTGGATCAGCGAAATTATTTTGCAGCAAACTCAGGTGAAGCAAGGCCTCGGACATTACCTCCGATTCATAGAAAGATTCCCGAATGTGGCTGAACTTCACAAGGCACCGGAAGACCACGTTTTGCTCTACTGGAAAGGCTTGGGCTACTATTCCCGAGCCATTAATCTGCACAAAGCCGCGCACCAAATCATCGAAGATTTTGGTGGCGAATTTCCAAACAGTTACCACGAAATCCTGAAACTCAAAGGCATCGGAAAATACACCGCCGCAGCCATCGCAAGCATTTGTTTTGATGAAAAAATCCCGGCCATAGACGGCAATTTCTACCGCGTTTTATCAAGAATCTTCGCAGACGATTTTGATATCTCGAATTCCAAAGCATTTCATTATTTTACCAATTTGGCTCTGCTAATGATGCCTGAAGAAAAACCGGGCGATTTTAACCAAGCCATTATGGACATCGGTTCCGAGATTTGCAAACCGAAAAATCCCCTTTGCCCGGAATGTCCTGTGAACAGCGATTGTATTGCTTATCAAACCGTAAGGATTTCGGAATTTCCTGTTAAAACCAAGAAAGCTAAAGTCACAGATTTGAACTTAAAATATTATTTTGTCCAATTCGAAAACCAGTTTCTCATCAAGCAGAGAGGCGATGATTTTATCTGGAAAAAATTATTTGAATTTCCAACTTCGGTACCCGAAATTTGGGAAAAACGAATCATACATAGCAAAACCATTCACCATAAACTGACGCATAAAAATATGACCATCGAAATCCACACTATCGAATTGGAATCCAAAAAACTATTGGAAAAATGGGCCTCCGATAATGGCTATTTGATTGCAGATGAAAAACTTGCCGACGCAAAATCTTTCCCAAAACCCTTAGAAACGTTTTACAAAAAAAAAGATTCATCTCCCATTGAATCGCTTCTTTTTTAACAATTTTCAGTGTATTACCCAAACTTCATTATATTTGCCACAGATTTGGTTCCCGATCATTCGGGATTAAAAGGGAATGAAGCGTAATTCTTCAACTGTCCCCGCAACTGTAAATCGCCAACAAAGTATTTTGCCATCTTGCCATTGTCCGCCATTCGCGGATGAGAAGGCGCAAAATCAGCGAAAGTCAGGAGACCTGCCAGAACTACATTTGAATAAATGCTTTCGGAGGAAAAGCCTGATTCTATACGCACTTTCTGTGTTTATATTTTCGCGTTTTCAGTTCTGGAAGTTATTTTATAATCTAAAATTATAATTTAATGAACAGAAAATTATTTTTGGTTGGCGCAATGCTGACCGCCGGTGCCTCGCTTCTTGCCCAACAAACCGACACCACTGCAATCGCGGAAGTTACAGTCGCTTCCAAGATTCCTCAACAACTCTACAAAACAGGCAAAAACATCCAGCTTTTCACAGCCCAAGATTTGGAAAACTTCAAAGGGCAAAGTCTTAATGATGTTCTCAATCAAGTCGCCGGTTTTCAAATCACAGGAAACTTCAACAACCCATCGGAACCCAGATCTCTGAAAATAAGAGGCGGAAAAAGCGCCAATGTTTTGATTCTGCTGGATGGCATCCCTTTGAAAGACGTTACAGGAAACGATTACACGGTTGCCGATCTTCGTCTGATAGCCTTGGAAAGCGTAGAAAGCATCGAAGTGCTGAATGGTGCTTCCTCGGTTTTGTACGGCTCCAATGCGACGGTTTCTGTCATTAACATCAAAACAAAAAAATCTTCCCAAAAAGACATCGAAGGTCTGATCTCCGCAAGAGGCGGTTCCTACAGCACATTTGCTCAAAATGCAACAGTAAAGGGAAAACTGCGCAAATTCAATTACCAACTCAATGGTTTTAATGAAAAATCCGAAGGTTTTTCTTCAGCAAAAGGCGATAATAGCTTTGACAAAGACGGCTGGGAAAAGCAAAACATCTCGGCCAAAGCGGGATATTCTGATGAAAAATGGAATGTCAATCTTTCCGGAGGCTGGAATCACAATTTATATCAATACGACGAAGGCGCTTTCGCAGACGGACTTTACCGCGGAGACGACAAGCAGTTCTTCGTAGGCGCAAATGCCGGTTTCAAATACAAAAAAGGCGAAGTGATCTTCAATTCCCGATATTCCGAAACGGATCGGCTGGGTCAAAATTATTACGCCGAACAATACAATGACCAGTTTTCGTACAAGGGGAAAAACCTTTTCTCGGAATTGTACAATTACTATAAACTGAATGATTTCTTCAGCTTCATCGTCGGCGTGCAATACGAAAATCAGAAAATGGGTTCTGCTTCTTTGCCTTGGGAAGGAACGGAATTGGAAGACGGGCTTCTGGAAAAAGAAACCCACATTTCCAACTTCGACGCCTTTGCCAAAATTAATCTGAATTACAAGGGATTCAACCTGGATGCTGGTGCGAGAATGACGGACAATGCCAAATTTGGCAATCATTGGGTTTATTCTGTCAATCCTTTTTATCTTGGAGAAACGGAAAATTTGTTTTTCAAAATCGGATATTCTTATGCGACTGCTTTTATTGCTCCTACGCTTTATCAGAGCTTTGGATCGCTGCCCTACATTCTTCCCAACGCAGATTTGAAACCGGAAACCAACCAAAGTCACGAGATCGACCTCAGCATTGGAAACAAGTCCAAATCATTTGTGGTAAACGCGAGCCTTTTCCAGCGGCAGGAAAAAGATGTATTTGCTTACCAAACCGTCGATTTTGTAACATTTGCAGGTCAATATCTTAATGTAGACAGGAACAAAACAAAGGGTTTTGAAATCGGTTTTGATTATGATTTGAATCCATATATTGGTTTTGGAGGCAATTTCAGTTATGTAGAAAAGGATGAAGAGGCGACGATGCTGCGCCAGCCCCAACAGAGAATCAACTCGTATGTGGAACTCAAACCTTTCCAATCGACGCATCTGTATCTCAGACATCAATACGTTGGTTCGAGAACGGATGCTTATTACGATTCTTCCACGTTTTCTACGGTGAAAGTCACGGATCAATATTTTCATTTGTTCAATCTGAATATTAGCCAAAAAATCACCGAAAAAATAGAGACATTTGCGAATGTGGGCAACCTTTTCAACACTTCGTACGTTGATATCATCGGCTATAAAACAAAACCAAGAAATTATACCGCAGGCGTGAGCTATCGATTTTAATTCTTAATAAAAACCCGCTTCAAAGCCTTGTCAATAGTGAATGACAGGGCTTTTTATCCTTGTACCGCCAAGTCTATGTCCAATTAAGCACAGTTTTTGCAGAATCCAAAAACACAGCAAATATTCACTAATTTTGTAAAAAAGAATCGCAATGAGGGAAAAGATAGTCATCATCGGAGGCGGATTCGCCGGTTTGCAACTGGCGCGAAATCTTACCAACCAAGGAAAATATAAAGTAATGGTCATCGACAAGATGAATCATCATATGTTCCAACCCTTATTTTATCAGGTTGCAACAGGGCGAATCGAGCCTTCCAATATTTCTTTCCCTTTTAGAAAAATCTTTCAGAGATCAAAAAATATTCAGTTCAGAATGACTGAAATTAAAAAGATTGTTCCTTCCGAAAATAAAGTCATCGGTGAATATGGCGTTTTCACGTACGACAAGCTTGTGATTGCCACAGGTTGCAAAACGAATTTTTTCGGAAATCAAAAGATGGAACATCTGACACTCGGGATGAAGAATACGCAAGAAGCCATCACCATCCGGAATCACATTTTGATGACTTTTGAAAAAATGATCATCGAAAGAAAAGCCAGTGACGATGGCAACTGGAATCTTGTGATCGTCGGAAGCGGGCCAACAGGCGTAGAACTTGCCGGGGCATTTTCGGAAATGAAGAGCGAAATCCTGCCAAGAGATTATCCCCGAATGAACTTTTCTGATCTCAATATCATTCTCATAAGCGCTGGCGACGTTCCGCTGGAAACAATGAGTTCGGAATCGCAACAAGCTGCAGAAAAATACCTCATTCAGCTGGGTGTTCAGTTTCTGAAGAATGAACGGGTGACCGATTATGACGGGGAAATTATTTCTATGGCAAGTGGGAACTCGATCCCGACCAACAACGTGATCTGGGCTGCGGGCGTCACTGGGAATATCGTAGACGATTTTAACAAAGAAAACCTTGTTAGAAACCGCTACGTCGTCGATAGATACAACCGAGTCAAGGGGTTTGAAAATATATTCGCCATCGGTGATATCGCCTATATGGAAACGCCCAAATATCCGCACGCTCATCCGCAACTGGCAAATGTGGCCATTAATCAAGGGAAAAATCTGGCCAGAAATTTCAAAAAGCAATCTGAGAAAGATTGGCAAGAATATGAATATATCGACCGTGGATCTATGGCTACGATTGGGAAACACCGCGCGGTCGTTGATCTTCCGAAATTCAAATTTCAAGGATTTCTGGCTTGGTATCTATGGATGTTCTTACATTTGATGCTGATTTTGAGCGTGCGAAACAAGCTGGCCATCTTCTTCAACTGGATGTGGAGCTACATCAACAAAGATTCTTCGCTGCGGCTGATCATCGTGCCATCAAGGAAAAATCCGACGGAACAGTAATATAACCCGATAGTTGATAAATGATAATTGATTGCAATTCATCACTTATCATAGATCATTCATCATTTATAAAACATGCGCATAGACATCATAAGTGTACTTCCCGAACTGATGGAAAGCCCATTCCAAACCTCGATCCTTAAAAGAGCAATGGAAAAAGGCCTGGCAGAAGTGCATTTTCATAATATCCGTGACTGGAGCATCAATAAGCATCGGCAGATTGATGACGAACCTTACGGCGGCGGTGCAGGGATGATCATGATGGTAGAACCGCTGGACAAATGCATCTCGGAACTCAAATCAGAAAGAGATTATGACGAAATCATTTATCTCACGCCGGACGGCGAAACTCTGAACCAAAAAATCGCCAACACCTTATCCATTAAGAAAAATCTAATTTTCCTCTGTGGCCATTACAAGGGCATTGACCAACGCGTTCGAGACCTTCACATTACGAAAGAAATTTCCATCGGTGATTATGTTTTGACAGGTGGAGAATTGGCCGCGTGTGTTTTGGCAGATTCGGTGATCCGGCTATTGCCCGGCGTTTTGAATGACGAACAAAGTGCGCTGACGGACAGTTTTCAGGATAATTTACTTTCGCCACCAATCTACACAAGACCAGAAACTTACAAAGGATTGTCTGTCCCAAAAATATTATTGAGCGGTAACACATCAGCTATTGAAGATTGGTTGCACGATGAGGCGGTGCGAGTGACGAGGGAAAGACGTCCGGATCTGTTGGAATAATTTTGAGAGTTTCAAATTTGACATATTCCTTTCTAAATATTTAGAGAGGATTTTTATTTATTTTTATAATTATTATCTTTATTCAAAATTGGATTTATGCAGAAGACGATTTATAATAAAAGCGAGTTGCGCAATTTTGTGACAGACAAGATATCCGGCAAGGTAAAAACATTGGAATTTTACCTCAATTTCTCTCTGGAAGCCAGCCGAGAAATAAAGAAAACATCAAAATACGATTCTATACGGGAGGAGATTCAGGAAGAAATTTATCATTTGGACAAACAGATGGTCGCTTTGAAAACGATGCAAACGCAGATGCGCAAGGTCCTGAACTCGGTTTCCGACACCGTAAAAATCGGATCATTGGTCATTACAAACAAAGCCCGTTTCTACATTTCGGTTTCTTTGGGCGAGTTTTTTTTCGAGGGCGACCGTTTCTATGCCATCTCACCGGAAAGTCCGATGGCACAGACGATGATGGGAATGAAACCCGGCGATTCCTTCGTTCTTAATAAAATCGGGCAGGAGATTGTAGAGGTTTTTTAAGACGAAAGTGCGAATATAGCTGATAAAAGTTTCCAATTTTGCTCATCTTCCTTGATTCCTGGCTCTTTCAACTTTTATCTTTTGCCTTAATTCTTGTATCTTTGGAATATGGAAAACGCTAAAATCTTAAAAAAAATCATACAAGAGCGCAAAAGCATCTTCCCCAAAGATTATTCCGACAAAGAAATCCCTGAAAATATCCTAGATGAAATCCTGAAAAGCGCGGCCTTTGCTCCGAATCACAAACGCACGAAGCCTTGGCGTTTCAAAACTTTCAAAGGCGATGAAAAACAGAAGCTTGGATTAGAACTTCAAAGCATTTACAAAAATTCGACAGCGGAAGCTCAGTTTTTGCAGAAGAAATATGATGATATTGGATTTAAGATTTCTAAAGCCAATGTTGTTGTCTCGATAGTTGTCCACTTCAGTGGATTGCTTCCGGAATGGGAGGAGATCGCGGCTGTCGCAATGGCTGTTCAGAATATGTATTTGACTTGTGCGACCAATAATATCGGTTGCTACTGGAGTTCCGCAAAAATTGCTGAACAGCTGAAAGACTCTTTGACCATTGAAGATAATCAGAAATGTTTGGGTTTGTTTTATATGGGAATGATAGACTAAATCACTATTTCCCTCGCAACCCATAGCCCTGATTGCAGTGGAAATCCTTTTTTGCGGGGGCTTCCGAAACTTCTGAATGACAAAACGTGAAGCAAAAAAGATTGCAACGGAAAGCAGGTTCCCGCTCCTAAAAAATCCAATGTAACAATATATCAATTTAACGAAGTAACAATATATTCTCAAATTGGTAAATTATTAGATTTTCAAATTGCTACATTAAAATATTTTTCTATCTTTGCGCACTTAATATTTAACCGGGACGTGTTCCCAAAATTTTAAAATTTATGTCAGTAAAAATCAGATTACAAAGACACGGATCCAAAGGGAAACCTTTTTTCCACATCGTGGTTGCAGATTCCAGAGCCAGAAGAGATGGTAGATTCATCGAAAAACTGGGAATCTATAACCCAATTACTAACCCTGCTACAATAGAATTGAACGTAGATTCTGCTGTACAATGGTTGAACAATGGTGCACAGCCAACTGACACTGCAAGAGCGATCCTTTCTTACAAAGGGGCGTTGTACAAAAAACACCTTCAAGGTGGTGTTGCAAAAGGCGCTTTCGACGAAGCTGAAGCCGAGAAGAGATTCGCTGCTTGGCTAGAAAACAAAGAAGCCAGAGTACAAGACAAAGTGCAAGGATTGACAAAAGCCCAATCCGATGCGAAAAAAGCGGCCTTGGAAGCTGAAGCCAAAGTAAACCAAGCTAGACTTGACGCTGCTCAAAAAGTTTTGGACGATGCAAAAGCGGAAGAAGAAGCCAAACTTGCTGAAGCGAAAGCGGCTGAGGAAGCTGCAAACGCGCCAGCTGAAGTAGAAGCTACTGAAGAGCCATCAACCGAAGCAACCGTTGAAGAAACTCCCGCTGACGAAACGGCCACTGAAGAACCAACTGCTGAAACCGCTGCAGAGACTCCTGCTGCTGAACCTGCAACAGAAGAAACTGCGACTGAAGAACCAACTGCTGAAGCAGAAGGAACTGAAGAAACTAAAGCGTAATTCTTCAAAAAGATACAATCTCAAAGACACGATACTCTCGTGTCTTTGTTGTTCAATTCCAAACCTCAAGGTTTTATTATATTTGCAAAATGAAAAAAGAAGACTGCTATTTTTTAGGAACCATTACCAGAACGCACGGACTGCAAGGAAATGTGATCCTAAAACTTGATACAGATCAACCTGAAATGTACGATAAACTGACATCGATTTTTTTGGAAATCAATGGATTGCTGGTTCCGTTTTTTGTGGACAAACAGCAATGGCAGAAAGGGGACACTAAGATTATTTCGTTCAAAAATTCTTCGGAAGCTCTTGTTAATCAATCGATTGGAAAAGGGGTTTATCTTCCACTTTCTACGCTTCCTGCTTTGACAGGAAAAAAATTCTATTACCACGAAGTTGTCGGCTACGAGATCCGTGAAGAAGACGGGAAATCTTGCGGAACTATCGTTTCTATCAATGATATGACGGCTCAGAATTATTTCATTTTGGATCTTGGCGGCAAAGAAATCATCATTCCTATTATCAGAGACTGGATTTTGGAGGTCAATCGCGAAGAAAAATTTATCAAAATGGAGTTGCCCGAAGGTCTGATGGATGTTTTCCTGATTCCTTCGAAGAAAGATGAATAATTGGTACACCAATCCATTCAACTGAGTATAAATTGAAATATAAGAGATTTATAATCAGATTTTTAATCATCAAACACTCGTATCGAAAACTAAAGAATAAATATCTCCTACCTATTACAACGCTTTTCGTAAATTTGCGCACGATAATTTGAAAGATGAAACCCAGCCGACAACACTTCCCTCTTTCGGGAAGATGATTATTAAGAGTGTGGCATCAGGCCTTTGAAAAATATAAAAATTACAGATGAAACGACAGACCATCAAAGATCTATTAGCAGATTACAAAAAAATATTACATCACGACATTACTGTGCAAGGTTGGGTGCGGGCTTTCCGTTCCAACCGTTTTATTGCCCTTAATGATGGTTCTACGATTCATAATTTGCAAATCGTCGTTGATTTTGAAAATTTTGATGAAAAACTTCTCAAGAAAATAAATACGGCTTCGTCTTTGAAAATTGAAGGTGAAGTGGTGGAAAGCCAAGGAGCCGGACAAACCGTGGAAATCATTGCGAAGAAAATCACGATTCTGGGCGATAATTTCTTTGAGGAATTGCAATCAACGATTCTTCAGCCAAAGAAACACAGTTTGGAGAAACTGCGTGAGCAGGCGCATTTGAGATTCCGAACCAATGTTTTTGGCGCGGTTTTCAGAATCCGCCACGCGCTGAGTTTTGCGATCCATTCTTTCTTCAATCAAAATCAATTTTTCTACATCAACACACCGATTATCACCGGAACTGATGCGGAAGGTGCGGGCGAAATGTTTGGCGTGACGAATTTTGACCTTAATCATATTCCTAAAACCGAAGATGGGGCAATCGATTTTTCCCAAGATTTTTTCGGAAAGAAGACCAACTTGACGGTTTCTGGACAGCTGGAAGGCGAAACGGCAGCGATGGGATTGGGAAGGATTTACACTTTCGGACCTACTTTCCGTGCAGAAAATTCCAATACGACGCGGCATCTTGCCGAGTTTTGGATGATTGAGCCAGAAGTGGCGTTCAATAATCTTGAAAATAATATTGACCTTGCGGAGGATTTCTTGAAATATGTGATTCAGTACGTTTTGGACCATTGCAAAGACGATTTGGAGTTCCTTGACAAGCGTTTCGAGGAAGAGCAGAAATCGAAACCAGAAAAAGACAGAGCTAAAGAAGGCTTGATTGAGAAACTTCAAAACGTTGTTGCGAAGCGTTTCAAGAGAGTTTCTTACACGGAAGCGATTGAGATTTTACTAAATTCTAAAGAGAATAAAAAAGGCAAGTTCCAATATCCGATTGAGAAATGGGGAACAGACTTGCAGTCTGAGCACGAAAGATATTTGGTGGAGAAACACTTTGAAACGCCGGTGGTTCTTTTCGATTATCCGAAAGAAATCAAAGCTTTCTATATGAAACTAAATGATGATGGAAAAACCGTTGCGGCGATGGATGTTCTTTTCCCGGGAATCGGCGAAATCATCGGTGGTTCTGAAAGAGAAGCAAGACACGATGTTCTTCTTGAGAAAATGAAAGATTTTGGTGTTGATGAGCATGAACTTTGGTGGTATCTTGATACGAGAAAATTCGGTTCGGTGCCGCACGCAGGATTTGGTCTTGGACTTGAAAGGCTCGTCCTTTTCGTAACCGGAATGACGAACATCAGAGACGTGATCCCTTTCCCGAGAACGCCTAAAAATGCAGAATTCTAAGCATTAATTAAATATAAAGAAGCAAAATTCCTTCAGTTATACTTGAAGGAATTTTTTATTAACTTTACTTAAATTTTTAAAATGATCACAATTACCATACATATTGATAATGAAAATCAAATTAATCTCTTGCAAAGTTTATTTAAGGAATTAAATATTAGTTTTGTAATAGACAAAGATGGAGATAACGAATTAAAAGAATGGCAAAAGGAGAAAATCTTAAAAGGGATATCTGATATCTCAGAAGGAAAATTCTCAACGAGCAATTCTGTAAGAGAAAAAGCAAGAGAATGTTTCAAATAATATGGTCTGATGAAGCTCAAGTTGATTACATAAACACCATTAATTATTGGATAGAAAATAATCAATCAGAAAAATATGCTTTGAAACTTGTGGAAGAGGTTGAGAAAAAAAGAAGAATTAATCTCTGAAAATCCTTTTCTTGGAACACCATCACAAATTGATAATGTAAAATCAGTTTTAATTAATCGGAATTTTTCTATTTATTATAAAATTAGTAATGAGATAATCGAAATTCTTGCCTTCTGGGACAACAGAAGAAATCAGGAAAACCTAGAACTATAAAACAAAAACCTTCAGAAAAATCTGAAGGTTTTTTTAACTTTTACTAAGTCATCAAAAATCGTGCTAAACTTGTTGCCGAATGAAAATAATTTTTTATCTTCGTCCAGTTGATAAAAATCGACAATTCAGACATTATGCTAAAGCAAAATCTACAACTTAGACTCGGACAGAAACTCGCACCGCAACAAATTCAACTCATGAAGCTGATCCAACTTCATACCTTAGAATTCGAAGAAGAACTGGAACGAGAACTGGAGGAAAATCCGGCTTTGGAAAAAGTAAATGAGGAGGAAAGCAAAGAGGATGACTATGCGGCGGCCGAAGAGGCGTACGAAAACGAAGGCACCGAAAATATAGAGACAGATTTTGACGTCAATGATTATCTCTACGACGACGAGCCAAGTTATAAAACCGCCAGCAGCAACTACTCTGCAGACGATGAAGAGTTTGACAACCAATCGCTTCTCACCGAAGGACAAACGCTTTATGATTATCTTCTGGAGCAGATCCGGCTCTCCAGCATTGATGAAGATGATCTTAAAATCTGTGAGTACGTCATTGGAAACCTCGATACCGACGGCTATCTGAGACGCGATATCAAGTCAATCGTGGATGATTTGGCTTTTTCTCAAGGCATCTACACCACGATAGAAAAAGTGACGGATATTCTTGAAAATTATGTCCAGAAACTAGATCCGCCTGGCGTTGGCGCAAGAGATCTGAGAGAATGCCTTCTGCTTCAGATTGAGAAAAAAGTGAGTTCCAATCCTGTGGTGATCTTGGCCGGAAACATTTTGAGAAATCAGTTTGATGCCCTTGCCAACAAGCATTACAACAAGATTCTTCAGAAATATGACATCGAGGAAGAAGATCTGAAGGATGCTTTGGAAGAAATCTCGAGATTATCACCAAAAGTGGGCGGCAATTTTGATACGCAAACCATCACCATCAACCAAGAAATCATCCCAGACTTTGTGCTGCAGGTAAAAGACAATCAGGTGATTCCAACGCTGAACAACAAAAACGCACCTTCTCTTCGAGTTTCTGATGAATACAAGGAAATCCTATCGACTTATTCCCACGACAAGAAATCGCCGGAACATAAGCAAGCCGCGCTTTTCATTAAACAGAAATTGGATGCTGCAAAATGGTACATCGATGCTATTAATCAAAGGCAAAATACGTTACTGCAAACCATTACAGCGATTGTAAAACTCCAAAAAGATTATTTCATATCCGGCGATGAGAAAAACATCAGACCTATGATTTTGAAAGATGTTGCAGATATTACGGGTTTTGATATTTCCACAATCTCCAGAGTTGTGAAAAGTAAGTATGCTGACACGCCAAACGGAATTGTTTATTTGAAAAATCTATTCTCGGACTCATTAACCAATGACGATGGAGAGGAAGTTTCTACTAAAGAAATCAAACAACATTTGCAGGAAGCCATTGATAAAGAAAACAAGAGAAAACCTTGCACAGACGATGCTTTGGTAGGAATTCTTAAAGAAAAAGGTTACAACATCGCCAGAAGAACGATTGCAAAATACAGAGAACAACTCAACATTCCTGTCGCAAGATTGAGAAAAGAATTATAAACCTAATTTGCTTGGATAATCAATAGTTTTATAAATGTTGAAAAGCTCAGCTTTAACCAAAATTTATAATATGTCTGGGCAGGCTTGAGATAAAAGAATTGCTTTAATATGGGACAGGCTAAATGCCTGTCTTTTTTTATTTGTTGGAGCATTTCTTTTAGCAAGGCGTTTAGATGCCCTTATTTCCAAGCCTCTCCATTAGAACTACGAGTTTATCAAGGCTCTCTGCAACTTTCAGCAGGGCTTCCGAAGTTTCTATTTTGGAGTTGGGGCTTTGATTAATAGAATTCGGACTGTTTACAATATTGAAGCTTTGATCCTGATCCAAGAGATCGTAAATATCCATATCATAAAGCCTGGATATTTTTATTAAGAATATCGGAAAACTTTCACACTTGTCTGCTTTTTCTTGTTTAGCTTCGATATGTCAATAATGACAAAAAACATTTTAAAATTTTATCAATTATGAAAACAAATGTAAAAACAATTTTATTTTCTGGTTTTGCAGTAATCGCTACAGCGGTAACTTTTACTTTATCCGTTAAGGATTCTTCATTAGAAAGTCTTCATGCAAAAGTGTAATCTTCCCCAAAAATAGGAACATTTAAAAATATAGTTTTTAAATTTGAAGCTCAAAAACGTAACAAAAGACCTCTACACTCTGGCAGACGAAGCAAAAGCAAAGCTCCTGTTCCTCATAGACTATGCCGATGGTGCAGGGCTGGATACATCGGCAATCTCTGGGATCCGCAAAAAATTTACCCGCAGAAATATCGAAGGCGCAATAAAAGACCTGAGAGAACTCCTGCCATACCTCGAAAATCATAAAGCCGAACTCGAGGCCGGCGATATGCCCAAGAACTTCTTAGATTATGTCCCAACCATCCTCCCAACAATGAAAACATTGAATGCCGAGCAAATCGCAATCATCAGCACCCGAAAATACCTCGTAGAAGACAACCAAGCCCTGTTCAATGACGCCTATGGCTACATTTCCAAAACCATCACCCGGGGCAAAAAAGTATTCAAAAAAAACCGTCAAAAAAGGTGACTATACACTCTCCAAGCTCCTCACAAGAGTAAGATCGAAAGGGAACAAAAATGATAATAAAAATGACGACCGGTAAGCGTAAAACCAACCATTAGCCAATAAAGTCCAAACATCCCGTTTGGATTTTTTGTTTAAGCAAGTTCTTTATTTAGAAACATTACAAACTATATTTTTCTGACATTTCTCAATACCAATTGAGTCAAGTATTTTCTAAATTTGTGGAAATTCAAACAACAAACAGAATTATGGCAGGGATTACGTCTTCTATAGGCAGAAAATATGCTATGGCACTTTCAGCAATGTTTTTGCTGATTTTTTTGGTGATACATTTGTCCACCAACCTGATCTCAATCTTCAATTCAGATTCCTTCAACGCCGCTTCGCATTTTATGGGATACAATCCTGCGGTTCAGTTTCTGATGCAGCCGATTTTGATGTTCGCGGTCGTTTTCCATTTTGCAATGGGATTTGTCTTAGAAATCAGAAACAACAGCGCCAGACCCGTGAAATATGCGATGAATAAAGGCTCTGCTAATTCCACCTGGATGTCCAGAAATATGATTATTTCTGGCGCAGTGATTTTAGCATTTCTCGCACTGCACTTCTACGACTTTTGGTTCCCAGAGATCAGCTACAAGTATATCCAAGGCAATAATCCCGATGAAGTACGATATTGGGAAGAGTTGCATCATAAATTCCACGATGTGTGGAGAGTTATTCTTTATGTGATTGCTTTCCTATTGCTAGGTTTGCACCTGGCGCACGGATTCCAATCTTCTTTCCAGTCCGTTGGGGCTAGACATCCTAAGTATACGCCGTTTATCAAAGCATTTGGAAACTGGTATTCTGTCCTGATTCCGTTAGGATTTATCATCATTGCAATTTATCACTTCGTTACTCAATAATAATAAAATAAATTATGGGTTTAGATTCAAGAATTCCTGCTGGTCCGATTAAGGACAAATGGAAAAATCATAAAGATCACATGAACTTGGTCGCGCCAAACAACCGAGACAAAATTGATATCATCATCGTTGGAACAGGATTAGCCGGTGGGTCTGCCGCTGCAACGCTTGCGGAGCAAGGTTATAATGTAAAAGCATTTTGCTACCAAGATTCTCCAAGACGTGCGCATTCTATTGCAGCTCAAGGGGGTATCAATGCCGCTAAAAATTACCAAGGCGATGGCGATTCAATATACCGATTATTCTACGATACAATAAAAGGGGGCGACTACCGGGCAAGAGAAGCCAATGTTTACCGATTGGCAGAAGTTTCTGCGGATATTATCGACCAGTGTGTTGCGCAGGGAGTGCCATTCGGAAGAGAATATGGCGGACAATTGGATAACCGTTCTTTTGGAGGCGTACAAGTCAAAAGGACTTTCTACGCAAAAGGCCAAACTGGTCAGCAGTTATTACTAGGCGCATATTCGGCAATGAGTCGGCAAATCGGAAAAGGAAGAATCAAAATGCACAACCGTCACGAGATGCTAGATCTTGTGATCGTTGACGGAAAAGCCAGAGGAATCATCGCACGAAATCTGGTGACCGGCGAGATCGAAAAGCATTCTGCTCACGCAGTGGTCATCGCATCCGGAGGGTACAGCAACGTCTATTTCCTTTCTACCAATGCAATGGGATCCAACGTTTCTGCCTCTTGGAAAATTCATAAAAAAGGCGCTTATTTCGCAAATCCTTGTTATGTTCAGATCCACCCAACTTGCATTCCGGTGCACGGAACCCAGCAATCCAAATTGACCTTGATGTCCGAGTCCCTCAGAAACTCAGGAAGAATATGGGTTCCCAAAAACATTGAAGATTCTGTTGCCATCAGAGAAGGAAGATTGAGACCAGAAAATATCACCGAAGAAAACAGAGATTATTACCTGGAGAGAAGATATCCTGCATTCGGGAACTTGGTTCCTCGAGATGTGGCTTCCAGAGCAGGAAAAGAGCGTTGCGACGCGGGCTACGGAATCGAAAATAACGATACAAAAGAAGGCGTTTACTTGGATTTCTCAACAGAAATTATCAAAAAAGGTAAGGAATCCGCTTTGGAAAAACATATTCACAACCCTACCGATCAGCAAATCTATGATCTTGGCAAGGCTTGGATCGAAGAAAAATATGGTAACTTATTCGTGATGTACGAGAAAATTACCGCTGATGACCCTTATAAAACACCGATGAAGATATATCCTGCCGTTCACTACACGATGGGCGGCGTCTGGGTTGATTACAATCTACAGTCCACCATCCCAGGATGTTTCGTCATTGGTGAAGCCAACTTCTCCGATCACGGCGCCAACAGACTGGGAGCTTCTGCTTTGATGCAAGGCTTGGCAGACGGCTATTTCGTTCTTCCCTATACGATTGCCGATTATTTGTCAGAGGATATCAGAACGGGGAAAATCTCGACAGAGACGCCCGAGTTCAATACGGCTGAAAAAGGCGTTAAAGAAAAAATCAATTTCTTCTTAACCAACAAGGGAACGCACAGTGTCGATCATTTCCATAAACAATTGGGTCTCATTATGTGGAACAAAGTTGGCATGGGAAGAACGCCAGAAGGCCTTAGAGAAGCCATCAAAGAGATCGAAGAAGTGAGGAATAATTTCTGGAAAGACGTCCGGGTTCCTGGCGATGCCGATAATATGAATCCCGAATTGGAAAAAGCTTTCCGCGTGGCAGATTTCTTGGAATTAGGACAACTGATTGCGATTGATGCGTTGAACAGAAATGAATCTTGCGGCGGCCATTTCCGGGAAGATCACGCGACGCCAGAAGGCGAAGCAGAACGGGACGATGTGAATTACAAATACGTGGCCGCCTGGGAGTACAAGGGGATGGACATCAACCAATCCGTTGTCCATAAAGAAGATCTGGTGTATGAAAATATTGAACTAAAAGCAAGAAGTTACAAATAAAATGAAAATATCAAATAAATTATTTCTATTACTGGTCTTGATGTTTAATTTTTCGACCGCTTATTCGCAGAAAATCACAACACAAGAAATTGACAAACCAAGAGATGGTAAATCTTTGGTTTACATCTTGAGAACTGGTGCAGGCCCGCTGTTGAATTTTAGAATCTACGACAAGGATAGATTTTTAGGAGCGCTTTCTGGCTTTAAATATATGGTTTATGAATGTGATCCTGGTGCTCATGTTTTTTGGGCAGCTTCTGAAAACAGAGACTTTGTAGAGGCCAACTTAGAACCCAATGCGGTTTATGTCTTGAACGCCGAAGGACAGATGGGTGCTTTTATTGCGCAAGCGAGCCTTAATCCTCTGAATCCAAACGAATTTCGAGATAAGAGAACCTTCTACCAAGTAGTAAAAGGAGCAAAAAAACAAATCTATGTACCTGCTACCGATGATAAAACAGAAAATATTAAAAGTGGCTTGGAAAAATATCAATCTTTAAAAACTTCTAATTCTAAGAAGATAAAAGTTTTGACAGCAGATATGAAGTTCCAAAATGCAGATAAACCAGCAAAAAATTAGATAATCTCCATTCAAAAATATATACATAATGAGTGCAAAACAAGGCTTAAATCTTACGCTGAAAATTTGGAGACAAAAAAATAATAAAACAAAGGGTCAATTCGAAACGTATAAGATCTCTGATGTTTCGACGGATTCCTCATTTCTGGAAATGCTGGACATCCTGAACGAGCAATTGATCAACGATGGAAAAGATCCTGTAGCCTTCGATCACGATTGCCGCGAGGGAATCTGTGGGATGTGCTCGCTCTACATCAATGGCAGAGCGCACGGCCCCGATACCGGCATTACCACTTGCCAGCTGCATATGCGTCATTTCAAAGATGGCGAAACCATCCATATCGAACCGTGGAGAAGTGCCGCTTTTCCTGTCATCAAAGACTTGGTGGTAGATAGATCTGCATTCGACAGAATAATGGCGGCAGGCGGATTTGTCTCTGTGAACACGTCTGGTCATACGTTGGACGCCAACGCAATCTTAGTCCCAAAAGAAGATGGTGACAAGGCAATGGACGCAGCAGCCTGCATCGGTTGCGGTGCCTGCGTGGCAACTTGCAAAAATGGATCTGCGATGTTGTTCGTTGGTGCAAAAGTATCTCAGTTTGCATTGTTGCCGCAAGGCCGTGTAGAGGCAACCAGAAGAGTTCTGAATATGGTGGAAGCGATGGACGAGGAAGGCTTCGGAAACTGTTCCAATACTGGTGCCTGCGAAGTAGAATGTCCCAAAGGAATCTCTCTGGAAACCATCGCAAGAATGAACAGAGAATATGCATCTGCAAACCTCAAAACTGCAAATCCATAATTAGAAATTAGATTTTAGAAGTTAGATATTGGACTTCTTTCAAAATATAAAACTCCGATTGAAAATTCAATCGGAGTTTTTTTATTCCTTGTATTCGATAGCCTTATCAATTTCTATAGGATTGTAATTTTTCCGCTTATCGCTTTGGATTACTTTTCTTAGCTCATCCAAATCCTTTGTTGTTTTAATTTCTTTGCCATAAGCAGAAAAAGTATAATCTTCACCTTTTGATAATTTTGTTCTTATCTCAGAATATGGATTATAATAGGCATTTGATAGGAGTTCATTATACTTTTTAAGTGTGATTGGAATCGCTTTCTTACCAAAATTAGTTTCTAATATTCTTGTCGTATCAGAAGGTGAATCTAATTTTTTAATTTCAGTTAGATTGAAAATATAATGTTTTTGATTATTCTCAATCTGAAAGATTAATCCTGGTAAACCTTGAAATTTATACGGACCTTGATTGATTGGTACATCTTTACAAAACCACGCTGTCCATTTTCTACCTCCAAATTCGGCTGTTGCTTTTTGTAAAGTATATTCTTTTTGAGTTTTGGTTTCTGGTAAGATTTCCCATTTCAATTTATCATTTGAATTATACTTGTAATAATCTGTATCAATGAAAACATAATTTTCATTATCAAAACTATTTACACTTCGCTCTAGCATCAAACTATTACCTAGTGTAATACCCGAACTGTAGTTTTTTGTTACTCTTTGAACAGAATCTTCTTCATACAATTCTTGGTAATAGAATTTCACATCTTTATTATTAACATCTAGAAAAAGAACATTTGTAAAAGAAGTTTTCGCAATCGTATCACGAACAAATTTAAGTTCATATATAAATCGGTTAACTTGAGCGCTATCTAAAGAAAATAGTAAAAGTGCTGTCAGTAGAATTAGTTTTTTCATATCAGTTTTTGTAAGCTATTATTATACTATAAAGAAAAATCCAAAATCTACAAATCAAAAACACTCGGTCTTTTCGTAACGATACAATCCTTAATCCAAAGCATAAACGCCAATCCAAGATAAAACAGAAAGAAAATCCCAGCCGTCGCAAACGTAGAATAAATAAAAAACACACGCAATTTCGAAACCGGAATACCCAACTTGGTTCCATATCTCGTGAGCACGCCAAACCACTCTCTTTCCATATTATGGCGCAAATTATTGATGAATTGAGGCTCTTTCATTTCGAGTAATATTTTCGTTTTAAGATTTCAACAACTGAAAACCGATACTGCAATTTAAGCATTTTTTTTCTGTACAAAATGTTTTGTAGTGATAGAGAAAAGCCTGTGTCTGCAAAGCATTTTCCAATTTCACGCCCAAGTTTTTCCACTCATCCAAGATCGAATTGTTCTCCGATTTTAACTGTTTGTAAAAATCCAGAATATCGTCTAAGATTTCCGGATTATGGTTCTTGTGATAAAAATATTTGAGTGGCAGAATTGCATTCATGACAATCAAATCAACAAAATCTTGGCTCAAAAATTTCTGACTTTCAATGGGCGAAATCTTCCCAAAATTAAAATGATTATTCCAATATTCCGAAGCAGAAATATTCTCGAAAATCAAATAAAAATCATCAATTGTCTTCGCCTCAATAATTCTCGAAAAAAGATTTGGCTTAGAATGATAAAGATTTGCCAATTGTGAAAGCCGGATCGTTGGAAAATTTGGCGGTCGAAGTTTTGAGAATTTCGGAGCGATTCTGACTTCATTAATATTAAATTTAACCTTTAGAAAATGAAATTCACGTTTCCACAATTTCATCATTTCGTCTCTTGGCTCATCCAGAAAATTACAAATCCCGAATAGCAAAGCTTCCAATTGAGTCTGATTTTGTTTAATTTTTTGAATAACAGAAAAGTCAAGACTTTCTGCCAATTGAAGAAAAATCTCTGCATTCACTTTCAAGCCAAAAGTGTAAGCCAATTGCTGGAAAAGAACGGCTTCGTAATTATTTTGATTTTTCTTTAATGATAATTCCAAACCTTCAGATTTGAAATCCAATTTCTTGAGCAAAACTTCTTCTTCAAAAAACAACGGAATTTTATCTTTATCAAACAACTTTTCACAAGGAATAAACGAATGTTCTTCCCCCAAATTTTGATGTTTTTGAATCAAGGTTTCATCAATGTAATCCTTGAGTTCCAAAGTCGGAATCTGTTGATTTTCCAGTTCTGGAATATCACAGTCGTTAATATAAACTGCGTGAAGAATCAGATTTCCAAACTCAGGATTTCCGGAATGGTTGTGGAAAAACCAATCGGAAGCTTTGGTGTGAATCTCGATATTTCCGGCAAAAATGATGTCATCAATTTTAATCTTTGCAAACAAAAAATCCGGCCCCGAATTCTTGTTCCATTCGCCAAAATCTAAGATTTCGATGTTCTTTCCATCTACGGAAACAAAGTCGAAACGTCGGAATTTTTTAAAATTCCAGAGATATTGTAATATTTCTTCATTCATTTGTGTGTTTGATTTTCGTTCACCAAAAACCCTTTCAAAGTACGTGACTTCGAAAGGGTTAAGTTATAAAAAATATGTGAATACTTTAATGCCAAAACTTAGAATTTAAATCAAAAATTTAACGTAAAGTCCGCAAAGATGTTTTTTTAATTATTGAAAATATTTTAAGGTTCGCAAAGACGTAAAACTCAGCCAAGATTTTCTACGGACAGATGTTAATACAGATTTTAGGACAAATATGGTTTGTACGCTGAATCTGCAGCTGACTTGAGCATAAGCTGCCCAAACCTAGCGCAGTGGTTCGACGAAGTCAAATTATTTTAATTCCCTGCGTCAATCAACTTCGCTTCTTCAAACTTCGCAATCGTTGTTTCATACATTTCGATGTAGATTGGAAGGATATTTTTGAGGTCAAATTTCATCGCCTGCGCTTTCGCATTCTTTTTCATTTCGGACAGAAGGTCTTCATTACTCAAAAGTTTGATACAGTAATTGGACATCGCTTCCACATTTCCGATTTCGGCTAAGAAACCAGTTTCACCCTGAATATTAACTTCGGGGATTCCACCAGCGTTACTGCTGATCACGGGTGTTTTTGCAGCCATAGCTTCCAAAGCTGCCAGTCCGAAACTTTCCTGTTCTGAAGGCAAAAGAAAGACGTCGGAAAGTTGTAAAATCCTGTACAAATCATTGACTTTTCCGAGTAATTTGATTTTTCCAATCAGTTCGGGATTTTCTTCCAAAAACTGGTTTATTTTTTCCATTTCGGGACCTTCGCCAATGATAATGAGTTTCGATTTAACTTTTTTATTAACATTCTTGAAAATCTCCAAAACATCCTGAATTCTTTTTACTGGACGGAGATTGGAAACGTGAATCAGGATTTTTTCGTCATCCGTTGCAAACTGCTCACGCTGACAGGTTTTACAATCGTCAAAAACCGAATTATCAATAAAATTGGTAATGACCTGAATTTCCTTCTGAATATTGAAAAATTGAAGCGTATCTTTTTTGAGACTTTCCGACACGGAAGTTATCGTATCACTCTGATTTATAGAGAATTCCACTGCATGTTTGTAGCTGGGATGTTGTCCCACCAAAGTAATATCCGTGCCGTGAAGCGTCGTCACCAAAGGCACATCTTTGTGTTCCGCTTTCAACATTTGCTTCGCCGTAAACGCTGCATAAGCATAAGGAATCGCATAATGCGCGTGCAAAATATCCAATTTGTACAGATTGACAACGCGATAAATCATCGATGACAACGCGATATCGTAAGGCTGATATTGGAACAGCGGATATGTCTGAACATTTACTTTGTGGAAGAAAATGTTCGGGTTGGTAACGTCCAAACGTGCTGGCAATGCGGAACTTATGAAATGAACTTCATAGCCTTTATCGGCCAGACTCATTCCTAATTCCGTTGCTACAATTCCGCTTCCACCGTAAGTTGGGTAACAAAGTATTCCTATTTTCATTTTTTTATATTTATTTTTTAACCACAAAAGTGACAAAAGATTTATTTAAGAATATTGATGTCGTCTTAAAGAAGCACCATTTATTTTATAGGTTAAATCGGTCAAATAAGATTGTGTTATCATCTAACTAAATCATTTTTGAAATCCTTAAAACTTTGTGACTTTTGTGGTTCAAATTTACTCAATTACGACCTTTGAATTTTTGGTTTCTGAACTATTTTTTCTATCAGCTTGATGGGATGAATTTTTTGCATCAAGATCCATTCCTATTCCGAATTTCAGATTGTCATTGACCAAAACCGGAAGTCTTCCCCAGATTTTCGTTTGACCTAAAAGTGCGGTGGCTGTAGCCTTCATCGCATCGTCATTATTTTCGTAAGAAACTAAGACTGTGGAAACTTTAGAAATATCAAGATCTCTCAAAGCATAAGGACTTCCGAAAACGTCCAGAATCACAGTTTGATTTTTGCTTAAATCTGCTAATATTTTTCTACTTGAATCTGAAATTTTATAAGGTTTGTAAGCGGTGGAATTATCTTTGTGAAATCCAACAATCACTTTTGAATTGGCCGGAATCGTGTTAATTTCAGTTGATTTTTTCAAAATAACAGTTGTTCCTGCATTCAATTGGTAGAGAAAAGTTACGTAACTCGCTTCTTCCAATGGAACGTAATAATAAGTTTCTCTGCAATCCAGCGGCAACAATTTTTTATCATCTTTAATTAAAGTCAAAGCATTGGCGTACATTTTTTGAACGATTTCGGAATGTGAAGCGTTGTTCAAATCTTCATTAATGTTTTCTGGATTGATGTTGGAATATTGATCGAGACCAAGAAAATATTTGGTCAAAAGAATCTTCTTTACACTTTCTTCAAGCCTGCTTTCCGGAATTTCGCCATCGTCGATCGCTTTCTGAATCAGCTTTTTGCCCGTTGCAACATCTTGTGAAAACAACATAATGTCATTCCCGGCTTTGAAAGCCATCGCATCCAATTCACCCGCCTGAAATTTATTGGCAACAGCGCCCATATTAAGTGCATCGGTAATAATCAAACCCTTGAAACCATATTTTTCTTTCAAAAGTCCGGTCACAATTTTCTTGGAAACCGAAGCCGGAATTCCTTTTTCATTTTCAAGACTTGGAACATAAAGATGCGCGACCATTACGCCGCCAATTCCTTTGTTCATCAACGCTTTGAAGGGTGCCAGTTCAATTTTTTCCAGCCGTTCAATATTGTGAGAAACAACGGGCAAATCCAAATGAGAATCTTTGTCCGTGTCGCCGTGACCAGGAAAATGCTTGATTGCGGCCAGAATTTTATGATCTTGTAAACCATTGGAATAAGCTAAAGCGGAATTCACAACATTATCGACATCCGACCCGAAACTTCTATTCCCGATAATCGGATTATTCGGATTTGTATTGACGTCTACCACGGGCGCAAAATCCCAATTGATGCCCGTTCTTTGGCAATCTTTGGCAATTTTGGAAGACATCTCGTAGATCAGATTTTTATCCTGAATTGCCCCCAAAGTAATGGCCCAAGGATATTTGTGCGCTTTTGCAATCCTTTGGAACACGCCCCATTCTGCATCCATCCCGATCATCAGGGGCACTTTTGATTTAGACTGGAACTCGTTTACCAAGTTGATTTCCCGCTCGGCATCATCTTGCATCAAAATCAAACCACCAATTTTATCATTCAAAACGATATTTCGGATTTGGTTAATGTGCGCTTCATCTTTGTTGGTGTAGAGCGCCACAATGAAGAGCTGACCCAATTTTTCATCTTGTGAAAGGGATTTGTAGGTTTGATCTACCCAATCGTTAGCTTTCTTGAGATCCGATTTAGATAGATTTTTTGGCTGATATTGGCAAAAGAAATTTTGCGAAAAGAGAATGATAAAAAGCAGGCTTAACCTTTTCATTTTTTTGATATCTAAATTTTTGAAAACTGACCATAAAGATATTGAATCCTTTGAAAATGACTATTTTTGTGGTCTGTTATTTGTAATTAAATTCTAACTTAAATAAATTAAACCTATGAAAAAGTTCTTTCCACTTCTGCTATTGATGATGGCCAGCGTATTGATCCTGAGCTGTAATAATGATGATGACAATTATGTGCCTGTAGAAGTTGACTATCCAGCAGTGTACGACCTCAATGTTAACTTTTCTTATAATACAACCGATGGTTGGAATTACTATCAAAAATTTAACCAGCCTTTATTGGATCAAGATTACGTAACGATTTTCAGACAAAGCGGAACCGAGAGTGGTACTCCGGTTTGGCAACAGATTCCAAGAACTTTGTACCTTCCTCAGGGCGAGTTGGATTATGATTTTGATTTTACCAAGTACGATTTTCTAATTTACGCTGGCGGAACTTATGACCTGACTACAACGCCGCAATATCTAAACAATCAAAAATTCAGAGTAGTTTTAGTGCCTGCAGTATTTGGCGGAAAAACGACCAATATTACGGACTTGTCCAAAATGTCTTATGAGCAAATCATTTCTCAATATCAAATTGACGACAGCAAAGTAAAAACGCTCTAAGTCTGATCATTCATAAAACTTAAAAACCGCCTGATTCAGCGGTTTTTTTTGATTTAAAAATAAATAATACTGAATCAGTATGAATTGAGATTTTTATTATTAAATTTGTAATCCATTAATCAAAAAAATATATTATTATGTCTATTAAACTTGGCGATACAGCACCTAATTTTGATGCTGAAAGCAGTCTCGGAAAACTTAATTTTTATGACTATTTGGGCGATTCCTGGGGCATTCTATTCTCACACCCAGCCGATTACACGCCCGTTTGCACCACAGAACTTGGAAAAACATCGCAGCTGAAACCAGAATTCGATAAGAGAAACACCAAAGTTTTGGCTCTGAGTGTGGACGGACTTGATAATCACAAAGGTTGGATCTCCGACATCAACGAAACACAAAATACGACCGTAGAATTCCCAATTATCGCCGATCAGGACAAAAAAGTCTCTGAACTGTATGACTTCATCCATCCCAATGCCAGCGTATCTGCGACAGTAAGGTCAT
This sequence comes from Weeksellaceae bacterium, assembly GCA_022013695.1. Lineage (GTDB taxonomy): Bacteria > Bacteroidota > Bacteroidia > Flavobacteriales > Weeksellaceae > Epilithonimonas. The sequence continues at coordinate 84,054 of JAKLPS010000008.1, read as the reverse complement.
TATTAATCATCGATCCCGATAAAAAAGTAAGGTTGATCATCACGTATCCCGCTTCCACAGGAAGAAATTTCACCGAAATCTTGCGGGTATTGGACTCTTTACAATTGGTGGACGGCTATGGCATTGCGACGCCAGTAGATTGGAAAGACGGCGAAGACGTGATCGTTCCGCCAACGCTCTCACAAGAAGACGCCGAAAAAAAATTTACAAAAGGAGTAAAAGTGGTGAAACCGTATCTGCGATATACGCCACAGCCCAACAAATAATTTGCTCAAGAAAAAAGGTCGGCTAGTCTCGACCTTTTTATTTTACCTCGAAAAAAGAGCATCTGATTAATTCGACACGAAGATCTCTTTAGAATATTCACCGTCAGATTTGGGAGTTTCTATCACGATATTTTCATCTTCAAAATAGCCGATGGTCCATTCTTCAGAACTGAGTTTTACGCGAAAAACATCGGGTTTCGTGGTCATTTTGAAGGTTGCAAACGGAACCGAACTCACGCCATCTACCAAAATGAACTGCTTGTCATCGATTTGGATTTTTTGGAAAGTTCCTATCCCATTTCTGAAGGTCTTAGCCGCTTTAGAGTTCGCAGCAGCTGCTTTCGTTTTAGATTCTTCCCCAGTTGCCATCGTTTCCTGTCGGGGAATTTCCTGCATATTTCCGATGTCGGCGCTTGGAGTGGAAACGGGTATTTTCGCCAATGCTTGTTTCACTGCATCTCGAAATCCTGGCTCAAATTCTTTGATCATACTCGTGCCTTTTTCTGCGGCAACGAGCTTATTATTACAATCTTTGAACTGAAGGATGAGTTTGTTTCGGAACATATTCTTATCGTTCAAAACGTCTGCTGTGAGCACTTTGCAAGGATTTGTACGGGCATCCGACGGCCAACTGCTTTTAGTTTCAGAAAGGATGGCGTATTTTTTACCAGCCAGTGAACTCTGAATAACTGAGGCCAATCCATACGACTTATTATCTTTAAAGTCATTAAATTCCGTTGGGATCAAGATATATTTGTAATCGGAGACGATTTGACTTTTGACGACTATTGTCAAAATAAATGCTAAAAATGTGACAATTGTTTTCATAAAAAAACTTGATTTTTTAATTTCTAAAACCTTGCATGTCCAACTTCAAAGAGAAGAAATTGGAATAAAAATTGGAGCCGCCGATCCCGGAGTTGGTGATCGCATAATCCAAAGTTAAACCTTTATATTTAATTCCAATCCCGCCGCTCGGCTGGAACGACACTTTTCGCTTCAAATCCTCGATATCGGAAACGGTTTGAAACCGGTTGACTCCCAATCTAATAAAAATCATATCTTGAAAGATCAGTTCGCCGCCGGCATAAGGCGTAATACTGGCGAAATCGGTTGAAACGACAGCCGCAGTTTTTGCAAAATCCACATTCAGACCAACTTCTGGCAAGAGTTTGAGATCTCTATTGAGTTCGTAAGTCCGGCTAACGCCGAGGTTCAGCTTTGGCATCGTGATTTCCATTTTATCCGTCGGCGCAGGATTGAATTCTTCGCCGTTCACAACGGCGGATAATTCCTTTTGGTTAATAGTCCAGAAGTTGACCGTCGTAGTCGCATCTCGCAACATAAAACCGAGATTCCAATCGGTATCTGTGTGATAAATTGCGCCAAGGTCAAATCCAAATCCGTAGCCGCTGGCAAACTTTCCCACATTTCTGTAAACGACTTTCGCCGTAGCACCAAGGTCTAATTTCTGATTTCCGTTCGGATGGAAACCGTACGAGAATAATGCTGCATAATCGGCAGTAGAGAAGGAGCTGATTTTATCATAATCGATATTGCCTTCGGAATCAATCAGTTGCGTAGTATTGAGGATATTATCTACGCCTAATCGTACAAAAGAAATGGCGAAAACACCATTGTTATTGTCCAAGGGTTTGGCGTATGAAATATAATCGTATTTGGCAATGGACTCAAAATATTCTGCGTGCATCGCCGCCACCTGCCAGTCGCGGTCGATCTTGACCAATCCTGCGGGATTCCACATCGGGGAATAAACATCATCTTGGTTGGAAATCACGGCGCCGCCCATCGCCAGACCTCTCGCTCCGGCTCCGATATTCAGGAACTCATTGGAATATTTTCTGATGATTTGCGCATCCGAAAATTGGCTTAGAATAAGGGGTAAAAAAAATAAAATTCTTATCATCAATGTGGTTGTATAGAGGTTTTATTTCAGTAATAATTTCCTCTTTTTTCGCGATTTGATCATTCCATTTACGACAATCGCCGCGATCATCACAAAGGAAGCGCCATAAAAAACAGGACTCATTTGCTCTGATGCTCCAAAGATAAAAAAAGCAAAGATAATCCCGTAAACCGGCTCGAGATTTACCGTCAGAATCAATGTAAAAGGGGAAATAAACTTCATCAGTTTCACACTTTCGAACATCGGATAAGCGGTAAAGACAGAGGCCAGCAATACTACTAACGCAATATCGGGGTAACTTATTTCGCCGACAGAAGAAATTTGCCCCGTAAAAAGCAAAAATAAACTAATCATCAGCCAGCCGCCACCCATCTCGTAGAAAATAATATTTCCCGAGCTGGTTTTACCAAACATTTTTCCATTCAAAACAGAGAAAATTGTCCCCAAAAGGGCGCACAAAATGCCGAAAAAAATCCCTTCTTTGTACTTGAGTTCTGCATTGAAAATCAACGACATACAGACTACGATTATTAGTCCTATCGCCACTTCAAATCCATCGGGCTTTCTGCGGTAAACCAAAGGTTCTATAAAAGAAGCAAACAAGGTGGATAATGATAGGCAGGACAAGGCTATCGAGACGTTTGAAACCTTGATAGAATAGAAAAAGAGCAGCCAGTGAAATGCCATAATGCTCCCAATGCCTACGAGTTGGAATAATACCACCTTGGAAACTTTGATGCTTTCCTTTTTTATCAATCTCAGATACAGATAGAGAAAAAGGGCGGCAAAAAGCATTCTGAAAAAAACAAGAATCTGAGCATCGGCCGAAATAAGTTTCCCCAAAATTGCTGTAAAACCCCATAAAAAAACGATAAAATGCAGCCTCAGCACATAGGAATTCTTCATCTGGAACATTGATTTTCAGCTCGCAAAATTATGATAAATATTGCATATTTAGGGTTTAAAAGTTCGCATGTGGAATTGTGTAGAATTAAAAAATCCGTCCAGAAAATTTTCGGAACGGATCTTTTAACAAACAAAATTATTAAAACTAACTTAAATTTTATTGTAATATGTCTTAAACGCAAAAACAGCTATAATATTTTGTGGGCGCTTAACAAAATCAAGTCTTTTCATTTTCGGCTTTTAGATTATTTAAATTAGTTTTATCTTTAGAGCAAAGAAAAAAGAATGGATTTAGAATTCAATAAAAGAGAAGACATCAACAAACTAAAATATTCTGATATCAAAAAAAACGTCTCAAAAATCAAATTAGGCGGCGGCGAGAAGGCGCTACAAAAACAACGCGATCAAGGGAAAATGACGGCACGAGAAAGATTGGAATATCTTTTTGATAAAAATACCGCTTCTATAGAAATTGGCGCTTTTGCGGGTTATGAAATGTACGAAGAGCACGGCGGATGCCCTGCCGGCGGCGTGGTGGTGGTGATTGGTTATGTTTCTGGCAGACAGTGCATTGTGGTAGCCAACGACGCAACGGTAAAAGCGGGAGCGTGGTTTCCAATCACAGGGAAGAAGAATCTACGCGCCCAAGAAATTGCGATGGAAAACCGTTTGCCAATCATCTATCTTGTTGATTCGGCGGGTGTTTTCTTACCCATGCAGGACGAGATTTTTCCGGATAAAGAAATGTTCGGACGGATTTTTCGTAATAATGCCAAAATGAGTGCTTCGGGAATTGTTCAGATTTCGGCCATTATGGGAAGCTGTGTTGCCGGCGGTGCTTATCTCCCGGCAATGAGTGACGAAGCGATCATTGTGGACAAAACGGGAAGCATCTTCCTCGCAGGAAGTTATCTGGTAAAAGCTGCCATTGGCGAAAATATTGATAATGAAACACTTGGCGGCGCAACCACGCATTGCGAAATCTCCGGCGTTACCGATTATAAAGCAAAAAATGACCAAGATGCCTTGGACAGAATCAAAAAGATAATGAAGTCTCTCGGCGATTTTGAAAAAGCCGGATTCGACCGCATAGAAAGTGCGCCTCCGAAAGAAAATCCCGAGAATATTTTCGGAATAATGCCTGTCAACCGCTCCGAACAATATGATACCTTGGAAATTATCAAATGTCTTGTGGACCATTCCGAATATGAGGAATACAAGCCCGATTACGGGAAAAGTATTCTCTGTTGCAATGCCCGGGTGGACGGCTGGAGTGTCGGAATCGTTGCCAATCAAAGGAAAATGGTAAAAAGTGGCACCGGCGAGTTACAGTTCGGCGGGGTCATTTATTCGGATTCGGCGGACAAAGCGACCCGTTTCATAGCCAATTGCAATCAGCGGAAAATCCCGCTGGTTTTCCTACAGGATGTCACGGGCTTTATGGTCGGATCCAAATCCGAGCACGGTGGCATCATCAAAGACGGGGCAAAAATGGTAAATGCCGTTTCCAATTCTGTAGTTCCGAAATTCACCGTGATTATGGGAAATTCCTATGGTGCGGGGAATTACGCGATGTGCGGAAAGGCCTACGATCCTCGATTAATTGTCGCGTGGCCTTGGGCAGAACTTGCCGTTATGGGCGGTTCGCAAGCTGGAAAAGTTCTTCTCCAGATTCAGGAATCTGCACTTAAAAAGCAAGGGAAAGAGATTACGGAAGAAGATCGGAAAGAAATTCTCGATAAAATTCTAAAAGACTACACGCGCCAAACACAATCTACCTACGCTGCTGCAAGACTTTGGACGGATGCCATCATCAATCCTGTGGAAACCAGAAAATTGATCAGTATGGGAATTGAGGCGGCCAATCATTCGCCGATAACGGAAAAATTTAATCTCGGTGTGATCCAAGTTTGAACTTTTGGCCTTAAAATTTTTTTTAGTTGTCCGCTATTTCTCCTACAATTTGCTTTCTGTGTTTTATGCCCCAGTCGGCAAGTGTTTCGATGACTTTCTTCAAAGTAAGACCATACTCCGTCAATTCATATTCTACGGTTATTGGCTGGGTTTGCAGTACAGTTCTCTTCAGCAAATGATTAAATTCCAATTCTTTTAGTTCGCTACTGAGCATCTTAGCAGAGATGCCGTCGATCTCCTTTTGCAACTCCGAAAATCTCATTTTGTCATAGCATAGTGCCGCGATGATTTGGATTTTCCATCGGCCTTTCAGCACGTCCATGGTATCGTGAACGGCCATCAGATTGGTTTTACAACATTTAATCTTCATTGGTTGTATTTTTTTAAGGCATTAACAGGTTATCCTATGATAATAAATGATGATTGTCTATTTTACAATTAATTGATTGTCAAATAAGTTACCTTGCGGTAATAATAACTTTTTGTAAGTTTATTACAAAAATAAACTTTCTTGACTTAAATTTGCAACACTAATTAAAAAAAATATAAAAAATGAGTTTGATAGATGACCTCAACTGGCGTTATGCTACGAAAAAAATGAATGGCGAAACCGTTCCTGAGGAAAAAGTAAATTACATTTTGGAAGCGGCAAGATTGGCGCCTTCATCATCTGGTTTGCAGCCGTACCGGGTATTGGTAATTACTAATAAAGACTTATTGCAACAGTTGAAATCGGCTGCCAACAACCAAGCTCAGCTTAATGATGGTTCTCATCTTTTGGTCTGGGCGGCTTGGGATGGCTATACACACAACAGTATCTCGGAAGTTTTCGAAAAAACAACTGCCGCAAGGGGAATTCCGGCAAGCGTGATGGATGATTATAAAGCCACTTTGTGGGGTATGTACGAGCCACTAGGAAAAGAATGGCACGCTACACATGCTGCAAAGCAGGCCTACATCTCTTTTGGAATGGCCATTGCGGCGGCGGCCGAGCAAAAAGTGGACGCGACGCCAATGGAGGGCTTTGACAACCAGGCATTTGATAAGGTCTTGGGATTATCCGAAAAAGGTCTGAGAAGCGTGGTCATTCTACCATTGGGCTACAGAGATGCTGGTGGGGATTGGCTGCTGAATTTGAAAAAATACAGAACGCCAAGAGAAGAATTCGTTATAGAAATGAGATAAACAAAGCGTCCCGAAAAACTTGGGACGCTTTATTTTAATATCCCAACAGCTTCAAAACATCTTCGGGCTTTTGCTCCTCGCGGAACAACTCATAGGTGAAGTTGCCGTCTTTGTCCTTGTCTATCAAAATATGTTTGGGTTGGGGCATCAAACAGTGATGCACACCTCCGTAACCGCCAATCGTCTCCTGATAAGCTCCGGTATGGAAAAATCCGATATACATTGGTTTTGTATCGTTGTAAACGGGCAGATAGATCGCATTCGTGTGCTGCTCAGAATTGTAGTAATCGTCTGAATCACAAGTCAATCCGCCCAAGAAAACCCGCTCGTAAGAATCTTCCCATCGGTTAAGCGGCAGCATTATGAAGTGCCGGGAAATGGCCCACGTATCGGGCAAAGTGGTCATAAAAGACGAATCGATCATATTCCATTTTTCCCTGTCGTTTTGGCGTTTTTGAGAAATGATTTTATAAAGATGGCCACCACTTTCGCCCACGGTGAAACTTCCGAATTCGGTGTAAATATTTGGTTCTTCAACGCCTTCTTCCTCGCAGAATTTTTTGATTTGAGAGACAATTTCGTTCACCATATATTGATAGTCGTAATCGAAATTGAGCGAGGTTTTGATGGGGAAGCCACCGCCGATATTAAGGGAATCCACTTCAGGCGCAATTTTTTTAAGCCTTGCATAGACGCGCAGACATTTGTACAGCTCGTTCCAATAGTAAGCCGTATCCTTGATGCCGGTATTGATAAAAAAGTGAAGCATTTTCAGCCGAGCATTGGGATGTTCCGCAATTTTCTGGCTGTAATATGGGATGATGTCTTTGTATCCAATTCCTAATCTGGAGGTGTAAAATTCAAATTTCGGTTCTTCCTCTGCGGCGATTCTGATTCCGATGTCGAAAGTCCTGTCGATGCTTTCTGTCAGCTTATCGAGCTCGCGATAATTGTCCAGAATGGGTGTGATATTTTCGAAACCGCTATTAATCAAATCCGAAATTTTTGCCAAATAATCGTCGGTTTTGAAGCCATTGCAAATCACTTCGATACTTTTATCAAATTTTCCTTTGTTGTACAGAGATTTTACGATGTCCATATCGTAGGCGGAAGACGTTTCTATGCTGATGTCATTCTTCAAAGCCTCTTCCACTACGAAGGCGAAATGGCTAGATTTGGTGCAGTAGCAGTACCGGTAAGTTTTTTCGTAATTATTTTTTTCAAAAGCCTCTTTGAACCAGAATTTTGCTCTTTCTATATTCTGAGAAATCTTTGGCAGATAATTGAACTTCAAAGGAGTTCCGAATTTTTCCACCACTTCCATCAGGTTGATATCGTGGAATTTCAGAGTATTTTCTTCTACATTAAATTCTTCTGTAGGAAAATAAAGCGTTTGGTCAATCAGTTCAGAATATTTTATTTTCATTTCCGGCTAAAAATGTTAAATGTTTTACGGGTACAAAAATGATTAAAAAAAGTGGATTTCTGCGTTAATAATTCTATAAAAAACAACTGATCATTTTGCGACAAATATCAAAAGATCACCTTCTGTGTAAGTAATAGAAACGCCGTGCTGCTCGGCCACATTTCTTGTGCCGGTTCTTTCGCCGAGAATCAAATCTTCATTATACAATGGCCATTTCAAACCTTTTGTTTCGACGTTTCTCGCTACTGGGAAAGGCATCAGAGAAATCATTTTGTCCTTCACATCAGACATTGAGAATTCTTTGGGGATAAAATAATAGGAGGAATAATGATCGAAAAATCGAAGATTCAATCTTTCTTTGAAGAAAAAAGCGACGCTCAAGTTTCCGAGAAAATGGTCCTGTTCTCCGCCGCTACCGCCGTAAACATCAATATTTTCAAAGCCTTTTTCGTGAATGATTTCCAGAGCTTTATGAAAATCCGTTTTATTCTGGTCGGGTGTTTCTATGATTTGAAAGCTGTTATGTGGAGGCTCTCGGAGTGCCTCTAAATTAAATGAGTCAAAATCGCCAGAAATAAAATCCAGTTTCTCCAATGGAAAATTCAATTCTTTCAAATAATGAAAAGCGCCGTCTGTGCAGGCAATCAAATCATAATCTGACAGATTGGGAAACTCTTTTGGTGGTTCTCCGTTGATGAAAAGAAGTGCTTTTCTCATTAATGAATAAGATTTTAGAATCTAACTTCCTACATCTTCCTAAGTCCTGTCATTAGGATTCCAATAGTCCTCAGATTCACGATTCAGTTTCGACACATATCTTGCCAAAACAAACAAATAATCCGACAAACGGTTAAGATATTTGATTAATTCTGGTCTTACTTCTTCCGATTGAGAGAGGAAAACCAAACTGCGCTCTGCCCGGCGGCAAACGGTTCTCGCCACGTGAAGAAACGTCGATGCTTTTCCACCGCCAGGCAAAATGAAATATTGCAAAGGCTCTACTTTCTCTTCCATCGCATCCATCCAAGTTTCCAATTCTTCAATTTCTTTGTCTGAAATCACGAGCGGCAGTCTGGCTTTTCCATTAGCCAAAAATAATTTATCAATCGGCGTCGATGCTTCGGAACCCACTGTAAAAAGATCAAATTGGATTTTTTTGAGCTGCTTAATTACATTTTCATCTCCGATGTGAGATTTAGCAACGCCGATGTTCGCATTCAGCTCATCGATGTTGCCGTAAGATTCTACTCTTGCGCTCGCTTTCGAGATTCTGCTTCCGCCGTATAGGCCGGTTTCGCCTTTGTCGCCTGTTTTGGTATAGATTTTCATTTTCTAAATTTATGAAAGTATAAATTTAATGATTTAATCTCTGAACCAGACAAAGAGCATCTAAAAACAAAAAAATTGCGCCTAGAAAAAGAAAAGCCACAAAGAAACCTTACGACTTTATGAACTTCAATATGATGAAAGTCTTATTTTCCGACTAAATCTTCTCAAAACGGAAATTCTCTCCAAGATAGGCCTCCCGAACTTCGGGGTCATTAGCCAAATCCTCTGGCACACCTTCTTTCAGGATTTTTCCTTCGAACATGATATAGGTTTTGTTGGTGATGGCCAAAGTCTGTTGCACGTTGTGATCTGTAATCAAAATCCCAATATTTTTCTCCACCAAAGATCTCACAATCTTCTGAATATCTTCTACCGCAATAGGATCTACTCCAGCAAAAGGCTCATCCAAAAGAATGAAATTGGGGCTGGTGGCGAGACAACGCGCAATCTCTGTACGGCGTCTTTCTCCTCCGGAAAGAAGGTCGCCGCGGTTCTTGCGGACGTGCTCCAGGTGAAATTCCTCAATCAGTTCATCACACTTCTTTTGCTGTTCCTTTTTGGAAAGTTTTGTGAGTTGCAGAACGCCGAGAATATTATCTTCAACGGATAATTTCCGGAAAACAGATGCTTCCTGAGCTAAATATCCTATGCCTTTTTGCGCGCGCTTGTACATCGCATCCTGCGTAATATTTTGATTATCAAGATAAACGTTGCCCGACGTTGGCTTTACCAATCCCACGATCATATAAAAAGAGGTTGTTTTTCCTGCGCCATTTGGCCCCAAGAGTCCCACGATCTCGCCTTGCTGAACTTCCAGTGATACGCCTTTTACGACTTTTTTGGGTCCGTACTCCTTGACTAAATTTTCTCCTCGTAAAATCATAAAACAAAGATATATATTTTTTGGCGGAACTGGGAAGATGGAATTTCAACTGGGGCTATTTTAATATCTTTGTCAAAAATTCTGCGATGCTGATCGAAAGCCTTCAAAACGAAAAAATAAAAAGACTCACCAGACTTCTTACTAAAAATCAGGAAAGGAAAAAAGCCGGCGTTTTCATTGTAGAAGGATTGAAGGAAAACCAGCGCGCCTTGGAATTTGGCAATCAGGCGGAAGAATTTTATATCTGCGAATCGATCTTCGCAGGAAAGTTGCCCGAGACGAAAGTTCATTTTGTATCAGAAAAACTTTACGAAAAACTGGCCTATCGCGGGACGACGGAAGGAATAATTGGCCTCTACAAGCTGGAAGTCCGAACTTTAGCAGATTTCCGCCCGAAGGAAGATTCCGCAGTCATCATCTTGGAAAGTGTAGAAAAACCAGGAAATTTGGGTGCAATTCTGAGAAGTTGTGAAGCTTTTGGCATCAATGCACTCATTGTAACGGATCCAAAAACGGATTTCTACAATCCCAATGTCATCCGATCCAGCGTCGGTTGTCTGTTTGGGATGAATATTTTCCAAGCGTCGAACGCTGAAACCTTTGAATTTTTAGGGATTAATAAGTACCATATCTTCACTACTTTTATGAGTGCAGATGCTCCGAATATTCAAGAACAGGATTTTAAGCACAAATCGGCCGTCCTTTTTGGAACGGAACATTCTGGCTTAAGTGATTTCTGGAAAGACAAAGGACAAAATGTTTTGATTCCTATGAGCGGAACAATAGACTCTCTTAATCTGAGCAATGCCGCAGCAATCGCTTGCTACGAAATCCTTCGGCAAAAAATAGCAAAATAAAAAAAACCGACTGCCATTGGAGGAGTCGGTTTTAAAAATTCTTAAATTGTTAAGATTATTTTTTAGCAGCAGTAGAATCAACTTTAGCAGCAGTAGAATCAACTTTAGCAGCCGTAGAATCAACTTTAGCAGCCGTAGAATCCATAGTTGCAGCAGTAGAATCCATTTTGGTAGAATCAGCAGAAGTAGTTTCTACATTTTCAGTTTTTTTACAAGCTACAAGAGCGATAGCAGCGATAGCGGCTACAAATAATGATTTTTTCATAATAATAAATTTAAATTGTTAGTTAATAGATGTTCATTTGAACGTGACAAAAGTACGTACATAAATAAATTTTGCATTTGAATATTAATTGTAATATATTTGTAAAATGCGATTTACAAATTAATATATCTGAAAATCAATAATTTAAGATTGTATAAAACTTTGACCGATATAGAATTTTTATATTTCCAACACCTCAAAACAGCCGTTCAGAATAAATATCTTGAATCGCATTCGCCGTCGTACGATGATATTTCCAAATGGCGCGGAATTGACATCATCTATTTCCAAGAAGATCTTCGCCAAAAAGCCAAAGGAAATATCAGTGAAAAAACGTTTTACACCTATTTTAAAAACAACGCTCAAGAAAAAATCCCAAGAATTGATATGCTCAATATCCTTTCGGTGTACGTTGGGTTCAATTCGTGGTCCGATTTCCGAAAGAAAAACCCCATTGCTGACGACAGTCCGGCGATCCAACGCGACGACACAGAAAAAGAGGCAATTCAAGACAACCTGCCTGAGTCTGCTATAACGCTAAAACCAGCCTCATCAATGGATAATCAGGCCTTTGATGAGATCAATTATAACATCAATTTCGGGAATAACAAGCAGAATTTCCTAAAGAAATATTTGTGGCTGAGTATGTCTGTATTTTTGTTCGTCATCGTTCTAGTCCTGATTTTTTACGATAATTTCTTTTACAAAAAATACACTTATGCTTTTACCGATGCGGACAGAAACTCCACGATCAAGGGAGAATTGGATGTCAAAATAATCCGGGACAACGAGTCGCCGATTCTTTTCAAGGTCAAGCCCAACTCGCCGTTCGTTTACGAAACAAAAAGTAAAAAGTTGAAAATGGTCATCTCATCGCCTTTCTACAAAACGGACATCGTCACAAGAGATCTGACAAACGCTCCTGAATCGGAAAACATAGAACTCAAACCAAATGATTATGCCATTCAATTATTCTACTATTCCAAATCCATCAAAGATTTTAAGAAAAAAACGGAGCAACTGAACCGGCTGATTAGCGACAAAGCTCTGATCTACCAAGTTGTGGATAGCGACATCTATGGGATTGAGACGATGGATAAACAGAAATATATCTCGCTGGTAACGCTTCCTACGACCTCTTTAGAAAACTTGGAAGTGATTGATTCTCAAATGGAAAATGGAAAAATCGTAATGATAAAATTCAGAATTACAGAAAATGAAAAAACAAAATAAATGGTCTTTGCACCTAATGCTGCTTACTATAACTCTGATAGGATTATGGGCGTGCAACAAAAAATATGAGGGAGAAGATAACTCATTGGAAACCATCAGAAAGGCAAACAACAGGGTGACATACTCCAAAACAAAACTTGACAGTTTACAGGCGATCAACGTCATTACAACCCAAAAAGTCCAGGAACTACTCGACCTTTCTACGCTTTACACATCCGGAAACAAGGATACCGAAATAGATTCGGTTATCTATACTCAGATGCAGGCCTATTTTCTAAATAAGGATTCGAACAATCTGAAACCACTTTTAAAAGAAATGGACAGTTTGAAAGTAAGATATGCCAAAGTCAATAATCTTAAAACCTCAAAGTCCACAGTTGAAAAAGACACTTTGGACTTTGCGGCATTTGATGTTGAATATTATGATAAAAAAAGAAGTTATATTACGACCGTTAACAGAAAAGCGCAATACCTACTGAAAGCGGCTCCCGTGAAATTCCAAAAAGAATTCAAATTTTATTTCGTAAGCTTCTATACAGATAGTTCTGCCGACAGTACAAAAATAGAAAAACCCGCTCATTAGCGGGTTTTTCTGTTTAATTAGATTCGAATCTAATTATTTTTTAATCGCTTCTTTAGTGGCTTTCTCGTCAGCTTTCACTGCAGTTTTTGCAGAATCAGCAGTTGCTTTTACAGAATCAACTGTAGCAGTCTTTGTAGAGTCGATAGCAGCTACTGTAGAATCAGCTTTTGCATCAACAGAATCAACTTTCGCATCTTCTACTTTATCAGTTTTCTTACAAGCTACAAGAGCGATAGCAGCGATAGCCGCTACAAATAATGACTTTTTCATGTTTTAAAAATTTTAAATTAATTATTATGATATTTTTGTTTTCGACTTATATATGTTATATACGTGCGCTACAATAACTTTAACAAAAGTAGCACCGTCTGCCAAAATTTATCAAAAAAAATCTTGTAATCAACTTGTAAAAAAGATTTACAAAATAATATAATTGATTATCAATTATTTAACTAAAATTATAAATTAAATTTGGCGTAATTAATGCATCTAATTTGACATCTGTAGCAGAAACATCAGAAATATTCTCTTGGGGAGCGAAGAAGCTAAGGCCAATTTTTTTACGAATTCTATTATTGTTAAGAAAAAATTGGTCATAAAACCCTTTCCCATAACCTACTCGATTTCCAAAAAGATCGCAATACAAAAGAGGTGCTAAAACAAAGTCCAGATCGGCATCGGAAGATATATCGGAAAGGGGTTCTTTGATTCCCCATTGATTAATTTCAAACTCAGAATGTGGGAAAATCTCTATCGATATCATGGTTTGATTCCGAATTTTCGGAACAAAAACGCTCATCTTTTTTTCAAAACAATAATCTATAAATATTTGAGTATCGATCTCATTCCATTTTGACATCGATAAAAATAGATTAATATTCTGATTTTCAGTAGGATTAAATTGTAAAATAAAATTTTGAAGTAGCTTTTTAGACAAAATACGAATGTCATCGTCCGCTAAAGCCATTCTTTTAGCTTTATAAATGGTTCTGAGTTCTTGTTTGGTGAGACTCGCAGCCATTTTTTCTTAATCTTCCAAAATTTTGTAGAGCTTGTCCGACAATCTTACTCGGAAAGGAATTTCCAACGTCATTTGATCACCTTCTTTCGCCGTTCCAGCCGGATGCCCATTCACGAAAAGCTGTGTGATCGTGAATTCTTGCTCGCCGGTTGTAGGGCCGGAAATCAAAACTTTTTCGCCCAGAGCGAGATCTCCTTTTTCAATCAAAAACTGTCCGATTTGGGATTTAGAATAGTAATGTTCGCCTTTTCCAATGCAGACTTTTTTTACCTTTATCTTCTGCCGAATATCTCTTGTGGCGGCTTTTGCTTTGGCTAAGATTTGGGTAGAACTATTGCCGGAATGCTTAAATTTTAACGCAGGCGATTTACCTTTTCTGAAAATTTTATTGCCAACCTGCAAGCCTTTTCTTAATTCCACCTGTTTTTCCAAAGGCAGATGAATGATTTCCAAGCATTCTACTGAACAGCAATTTTCCATCGCAGCCTTGCATTCGTCGCACTGGATGAACAGCAAATGGCAAGCGTCATTGGCGCAATTCGTATGATTGTCGCAAGGCTTGCCACATTGGTGGCATTGCGCAATGATATCATCCGTGATTCTTTCGCCCAAGCGGTGATCGAATACAAAGTTTTTTCCCAGGAATTTACTTTCAATTTCCTCCTCTTTTACCTGCCGTGCATACTCGATGATTCCGCCCTCCAGCTGATAAACATTTTTAAAACCTTGATGTTTAAAGTAAGCACTCGCCTTCTCGCAGCGGATTCCGCCCGTGCAGTACATCAAGAGATTTTTATCTTCTTTATAATCTTGCAATTGCTCATTAATAATTGGCAAGCTTTCTCGGAAACTTTCTACATCCGGCGTGATGGCGCCTTCAAAATGCCCTACTTCACTCTCGTAATGATTCCTGAAATCTACCACAATCGTATTTGGATCTGCCAGTAAGTTATTGAATTCCTTCGCTTTAAGATGAATTCCTTTATTAGTCACATCAAATGTATCATCATTGAGACCGTCGGCCACAATCTTGTTTCGAACTTTGATCGTCAGCTTCAAAAAAGAGTGATTATCTTGTTCCACAGCCACGTTGAGACGGATACCCTTCATAAAATCGTAAACTTCCAATGTCTCGCGGAAAGCTTCGAAATTGTCTGCCGGAACGCTCATCTGAGCGTTGATGCCTTCGTGCGCCACATAGATCCGGCCGAGCGCATCCAGGGCGTTCCACGCTATAAATAAATCGTCGCGAAATTTTTTGGGATTTTCAATTTTGGCATACGCATAGAAAGACAAGGTAAGGCGTTCCTTACCGGCTTCATCAATAAGTTGAGCTCTTTCTTCTGCGCTTAAAGTGTTGTACAGTTGCATGCTATAAACGTTTTTAAGTGAGAAAAATAATGGCGCAAAGATAAGAAATTTGGCTGATAGTTTCGGTTGACAGTTGATAGAAGAATTGATTCCTGATAAAAATTTGTTTTCAAATGTCAAAAAAATCCGACTATTATCGAGCATCAACAATTTGGGCGTGCCCCTCGTCCACACCAAGGCAGCCGCTCGGGTCGGGCTATCCGTTGCAATCTTTTTCCCTCACCTTTTCATCCGCAAAAAAAGATTTCCACTACTATCCCTCACGCATTTAGCAATTCTCCGTTTCAATAATTACATTCAAAACAATATATCTTTATTATATTTACGTCATTAAAATCTTAAAAAATGAAGAAACTATTCGTTACGGTTGTTTTGATCGCGTCTGTTTTTGTGCAAAGCATTAATGCTCAGGAAATTACATTAGACAAAATCTATTCCGGATATTACCGCGGAAAAGGCATCGCAGGAATTGCCTCCTTAAATGATGGCGAAAACTACGCTACCATCGAGAAGGACGGCATCGCAAAGTACAATTATAAAACATCTCAAAAAGCCGGAAACATCGTGGATGGCAGTTTCGAAGCTTATATTTTTTCACCCGACGAATCCAAAATTCTCCTTCAGAAAGAAAGCGACCCCATCTACAGACATTCTTTTTTGGGCAAATTTGATGTGAAAGATTTGAAATCAAACAAAGTGGCAACACTCAATAACGGAAACAGGATTCAGGAGCCCAAGTTCTCGCCCGATGGGAGCAAAGTCGCTTTCATTGTAGATAATAATTTGTTTTATCAAGATCTGACATCAAATAAAATTGTCCAGATAACCTCCGACGGAAAGAAAAATTCCATTATCAACGGATTGGGAGATTGGGTTTACGAAGAGGAATTTTCTCACGCCGATTATTACCAATGGAACAAATCGGGCGATGCCATCGTCTTCGTAAAATTCGACGAGTCGAAAGTTCCGGAATTCTTCATCCCGATCTACGGCAAAGCACTCTACCCGACCGAAATGCGATACAAATATCCAAAAGCCGGCGAAACCAACTCAACCGTTTCTGCCAATCTTTACCAATTAAAGTCTGCGAAGACCACAGCATTAAATATTTCCGATTTTGAGAACCATTACATCCCGCAAATCTGGCAAACGAATGATGCCAACACAATAGTGATCGCAACCAGCAACCGCCATCACAGCAAAGTGGATCTAATTAATGTGGATACAAAATCCGGAAACTTGACCAAATTATTCTCCGAAACAGACAACGCTTGGATAGAAACCGACAATCTCACGATGGAGTTTTTGGACGACAATTCCTTTCTTTGGGCTTCGGAACGCGATGGCTACCGACAACTCTATTGGTACGACAAATCCGGAAAACTCAAAAAACAAGTAGCGAAAGGCAATTGGGAAATCACCGATTACTACGGCTACAACCCGAAGACCAAAGAAGCCTACATCCAAACGACGGAAAAAGGAAGTCTGAATAAAGTGGTTTCCAAACTGGATATCAATTCCGGAAAAACCACGCTGATTTCTTACCCGGAAGGCAATAATTCGGCGGCATTTAGCAAAACTTTCAATTACTTCATCAACACAGTTTCAACGGCCGCTTCTCCTTACCGATTTGTTTTGAAGGACGCTTCTGGGAAGGAAATTAAGGAGCTTCAGAATAACGATGAAGTGCTTTCCAAACTTCAAAAAGACGGCTTCGTCAGCAAAGAATTCTTGACCATTCCCAATTCGGTTGGTGACCAATTGAATGCTTGGATCATCAAACCCAAAAATTTTGACCCTACGAAAAAATATCCATTATTTATGTTCCAATATTCTGGGCCGGGCTCCCAGCAAGTTTCCAATTCTTGGGACGGCGGCAATGGAATTTGGTTCGAAATGCTGGCGCAGAAAGGCTACATTGTAGCTTGTGTAGACGGTCGCGGAACAGGTTTCAAAGGTTCTAAATTCAAAAAAGTGATTTACAAACAACTCGGAAAATATGAAATCGAAGACCAAATTACCGCCGCAAAATGGTTCGGAAATCAGTCTTATATCGATAAAACCAGAATCGGTATTTTCGGATGGAGTTTTGGCGGTTATATGAGTTCGCTCGCGATGACGAAAGGCGCCGATGTCTTCAAACTCGGCATTGCGGTGGCGCCCGTGACCAACTGGAGATATTACGACACCGTTTACACCGAAAAATTCCTGCAAACGCCTCAAGAAAACCCGGAAGGATACGACCAAAACTCGCCCACGACCTTTGCAAAATTGCTGAAAGGAAAATTCCTCTTGATCCACGGAACAGCTGATGACAACGTGCATTTCCAGAACTCGATGGCATTTTCGGAAGCCTTGATTCAGAGTAAAAAGCAGTTTGAGTTTATGGCTTATCCGGACAAGAATCACGGGATTTTTGGAGGTAACACACGGCCTCAGCTTTACGAGAAAATGACGAATTTTATTTTGGAGAATTTGTAGAAATGTTGAAAGCTGGAAGATAAAAAAATCCGCAGAAGAAATATCTTTTGCGGTTTTTTATAATCTACCATTTCGACTACTTTTTATCAAGGTTGTTAAAATTTTTTAATTCATTTTAAATTTCTATTTTTACGAATCAAGAAAAAAAAACTAACACTTATTCAAATTAATCATGAAAAAAATAACAATCATATTCTTTTCATTGCTCTATTCTTTTTCCCACTCACAAACAAAAGCTTTGACAGAAGACGGGAAAGAAGTTGTTCTTTTTGATAATAAAACTTGGCGTTTCGTGAACGAAAGTGATGAAAAAACGATGGACGAAATACCAACCAATGAAAATACTTTCACAAAAACGCCTGCGCAGAGTTTTCTATTAAGAAGCAAAAAAGTGGCTGCTGGGATCTATTTTAATCCCAAAAAATGGAAAACTATTAAAATGGCAGCTTTGCCGACAGCTGAATATACGTTTCAAAGTTTGCAGAATCCCAATGTAATGACTTTGGGCTGTTTGATGTCAGAAAATGCGCCAGTACAGACTTTGAAGAACTTGCGGAATCTTATGCTGACATCCATCCAGTCAAAAGCAGATTATTTCAAGCTAAACAAGTCTGAATATCGCATGGTTAATGGGATCAAAGTTTTGTTTATTGATTATTCTTTGAACACTTCGGGAATGGATTTTCATTACATTGGAAATTATTATTTGACTGAAGACGGGTATTGTAACGTGGTAGTCTTTACCTACGAAAGAGAATTTGAAAAGAATCAATCGGAAATGCTGGACTTCATCAATGGCTTAGTAAAAACGGAAAAAGCACAGAACAAAGAAAATACTGTTTCTGCACCACCCCCGCCGTTGCAAAAAAAGAAGTAAAAACCTCTTCTATAAATGTTAAAAACTGTTTTATTCCTGTTTTTTTGGCATTCAGGAAACCTAAAACTTATGAAAAAACATCCCAAAGGCCTGCCTTATCTTTTTTTCACAGAAATGTGGGAACGTTTCGGTTATTATTTGATTCTGGGAATTTTTGTTCTTTATCTTATAGAACCAAAAGGCATTGCCGGCGGATTAGGAATTACCGATAAAAATGCGGACGATATTTTCGGGACTTATATCGCTTTGACTTACCTCACGCCGTTTCTTGGTGGTTTTTTGGCAGAACGGGTTTTGGGTTACATCAAATCCATTTATCTTGGAGGATTTTTGATGGCTGCAGGTTATATGGGTTTGGGACTTTTCAAAGAACTGCCGTTATTTTACGGTTCATTGGGATTAATTATCATTGGAAACGGTTTTTTCAAACCAACGATTTCTACAATTTTGGGGAATCTCTATTCCGAAGAACCTTACAAAAAGAACAAAGACACGGGCTACAATATTTTCTATATGGGAATCAACATTGGAGCCTTCATCTGCAACATCATTGCAGCTTATATGCGCAACCGGTTTGGCTGGGGCGAGGCATTCATCGCGGCCGGCGTTGGCATTCTCATTGGTTTGGTGATTTTCAGTTTTGGATTGAAGCATATCCGTCACGCCTGCGAAATGAAGCCGGCCAAAGAAGGCGACAGCAAGATTTCTGATGTTCTCCTGAAAGTCTTTGTACCCGCATTAATTGGTGGATTTATCGGATGGATCATTCCCGGGAATATCTTCGGAAGTGATAATACAGACGCCTTTATTTTTGCTTGTTTTCCTGTAATTTTCTTTTATATTTCACTTTACATCAAGGCTCATAAAGATGAGAAAAGATCCATCGGCTCTTTGCTGATGATCTTCTTGGTCTGTATGTTTTTTTGGGCGATTTTCAAACAAAACGGAACAGCATTGACACGTTGGGCCAACTATTACACCGATCGCAGCATTCCCGAGAAATTAGTGGAACCAATGCGAAGCATTTATATGCTGGATGGGAAAAACGGAACCGTCGGAAAATCATTTGAAGACAAAGAAGTGGCCGTTTACGACGATCAATTCCGCTCGCAAAAAAATGAAGCCGGCGAGACCATAAAAGTGATAGGAAAAGATGTTTATTTTAAAAATATCGACCCCAAGCAACTTGCTGCATTAGCCAAAGATCCAAAACAGGAAGTGTATCTCTTCAATACCGAACTTTTCCAATCTGTGAATCCGTTTTGGGTGATTGTTCTCACGCCTTTGATTGTCGGATTCTGGGCAATTCTGCGAAAGCGCGGGAAAGAACCGACGACGCCTACAAAAATTATGATTGGACTTTTCATCACCGGTTTGTCCTGCCTCGTGATGGTAGGCGCCGTATTTGCCGGCGATAATGGCGCCGTGAAAGTCTCTCCGCTCTGGTTGGTTGCGAGTTACGGCGTGGTGACGATCGGGGAACTTTGCCTTTCTCCGATGGGATTATCGGTGGTTTCAAAACTGTCGCCAGTGAGATTGACTGCTTTGATGATGGGTGGATTTTTCCTTGCCAACTCTATTGGGAACAAGCTTTCGGGAATCTTGGCCAGCACTTGGTACAGTTACGAACATAAGGAATATTACTTCCTTGTAAATTTTGCCTTGTTGATTTTTGCTTTTGTACTTGGCCTGTTTATGCTGAAATTTTTGAATCAGGTGATGAAGGAGAAAGGGGTTGATTAAAGAGGGTTGCTGGTTGCTGGTTGTTGGTTTCAAAAATTATTAAATCTATTAACCAAAAACCATCAACTATTGACCAATTGATAGGCCAACCTCGGCGTTCCATCGGCCACATAGATGATGCCGCATTTTTCGTAGCCAAGTTTTTCCAACACTTTTTGCATTGCGATATTGGTTTCGTGCGTATCGATTCTGATGTTTGGGAATTGGGAAAAACACCATTCGAAGCAGAATTTCGCAACGCCTTTTGCTTTTCCGTTGGATGCCAATCTGTGGATGACGCCGTATGGATCGTCATTCAGCCAAGCTCCATTTTCAATTACTGAATAATTGGGATCATCGCCGATAATAAAATCAAAAGTGGCCACAACTTCCCCATTTTCCAAAATCAAAAAATTAAAACCATTTACGATACTTTCCAACATCAATTCTTTGGAAGGGTATCCATTGGTCCATTGCACAGAATTTCCGCTGGCGCGCATCAGCTTTCTGGCGAAGTCGATGCAGTTCATTATTTCGTTGATATCTTCGGAATTCGACTTTCTAATTTCCATTATTGCTTGATAAATCGGTTGGATTTTGTTAATCGCTTGCAATTTAGCTTTCCCGTTTATGAAAAAAAACTATATTTGTTACCTTTAAGAAAATTTAACAATCAGAAATATGGATACAGCAGTACAGGCTAAGCAAAAGCATCCCAAGGGTCTTTGGGTATTATTCGGCACCGAAATGTGGGAGCGGTTTAACTTTTACGGAATGAGAGCATTGCTGACCCTCTTTCTCGTAAATGCTCTCCTAATCAAAGAAGCAGATGCGGCCATTATTTACGGCGGCTTTTTGGCGCTCTGTTATTTGACACCGCTCTTGGGCGGTTTCATAGCAGACAAATATATTGGAAACAGAAATGCCATCTTGACGGGCGGCACTTTGATGGCCATTGGGCAATTATTCCTGTTCTTCAGTGCTTCTACATTTTCTACAAATCTGGGTGGTGCCAAAACGTTGATGTGGCTGGGACTGTTTGTTATTATTTTCGGAAATGGATTCTTCAAACCCAATATTTCTTCGATGGTGGGAAGTCTTTATCCAAAACAGGAAAAGTCTAAACTAGATTCGGCATTTACCATTTTCTATATGGGCATCAACATTGGTGCATTCTTAGGCCAGTTTATCTGCCCCTATTTAGGCGATGTCAAAGATGCTTCCGGCGTTCGCGATGTTTTTGCTTTCAAATGGGGATTTTTGGCCGCTTCTATTGCAATGTTGATAGGAACAACCACGTTTCTTATTCTTAAAAACAAATACGTGGTCACGCCCGAAGGCAGGCCTATCGGTGGATTGCCAAAAAATAATACGAGCGAAGATTTCGAAGAAGGGGAAACACAAACGGCTAAATTTTCGGGTAAGAATATGGGAATCGCGAGCGTGCTATTCGTAGCCTTATTCTTCGTGTTCCGTTATATTTTGGTGAGCGAATTTGGTTTTAGCTCTGTTGAAATGGGGCAACTGATCAAGGGAATTATCTATCCGTTCATCTACGCCGCCGGCATTTCATTGGCATTTTTGATTATGAGTTCTGCCGAGACCAAAGTGGAAAGAGACAGAATTTGGGTCATCTATATCGTTTCATTCTTTATCATTTTCTTCTGGGCGGCTTTTGAGCAGGCTGGTTCCTCATTAACATTTATAGCTGATAATCAAACCGATAGAAATATTTTTGGATGGAATATGCCACCGTCGATGGTTCAGATTTTCAATGGATTGTTCGTGGTACTGCTGGCTTTGCCCTTCAGTTTGCTCTGGGATAAATTGCGCGCCAAAGGCAAGGAACCTGTTTCTCCGATGAAACAAGCAATTGGTTTGGGTCTGATTGCCCTAAGCTACTTGATTATTGCGTACAACGTCAAAGACTTGGGAAATACCGGATTATTGGCCATCAAATGGCTGATGTTACTATACCTCATCCAAACAATGGGCGAACTTTGCCTGTCGCCAATTGGCTTATCTTTAGTAGGAAAACTGGCTCCCAAAAGATTTGCATCCCTGTTATACGGTGTATTCTTTATTTCTAATGCTGCAGGTTATGCTTTAGCAGGCTCGCTGGGATCCATCATTCCGGCAACGGGCGACAAATTTGTAAAAGCCGAAAAACTGGGTGTCAATCTTCAAGATGTTTTGGACAAAAAAGTGACATTGACTCCCGAGCAAGTGGCATTATTTGAAAAAGAACAATTACCTGTGGCCAACACCACATTTGCGGGGGTGGAGATTAATAACTTATTCGAATTCTTTATGGTATTTGTGGTGCTTTGTGGCGTTGCTGCAATAATTTTGGCAATTTTATCACCGAGACTGAAAAAAATGATGCACGGATTGAACTAACTGCTCACAAATATAATAACGCAGAACCACCAAATATCCGGTGGTTTTTTGTTAAATTCGTTTGTCAAAAAAATCATAGAATGAACCTTACCCTCGAAGAAATACAAAATTTCAAAGGAAAATACCCCAAACAAATCTGGTCCCTTTTCTTTTCAGAAATGTGGGAACGCTTCTGCTTCTACGGGATGCGCGGTATGCTGGTGGTTTTTATGATTTCCCAGCTGCAGTTTATTGAGAAAGATGCCAAACTGCAGTATGCCGCAACCCAAGCATTTGTCTATGCTTTTACTTTTGTCGGGGGATTTTTTGCAGACCGGCTTTTGGGCTTTCGAAAGTCCCTCTTTTGGGGCGGTTTTTTGATGATCGTCGGGAGTTTGATCTTGGCTACCGATGCGTTTTCTTTCGCGCCCGGCATTTCAAAATTCAATTTCTTTTTGGGATTATCTTTTACAATCATTGGAACCGGATTTTTCAAACCCAATATCTCTACGATTGTTGGCAAACTTTATAAACCGGATGACAATAGAACCGATGCCGGTTTTTCCCTTTTTTATGCCGGCATTAATCTGGGCGCCTTGATCGGCGGCTATCTTTGTGTCGCCATCGGACAAGGCGATATGTTTTCGCTGCTGATTCCGGAACATTACCGCTGGAATGTGGCTTTTGGATTGGCGGCAGTCGTGATGTTGATCAGTTTAATCAATTTTATTTTCACGCAGAAAAGCCTTGGTCCCATCGGTTTCCAGCCGGGCCATCCACTGTCGGACGAGCCCGATAAAAAAATAAAAAAATGGCAGGAATATCTGGTTTATCTTGGTACCGTTTTGATCGTGCCGCTCATTATGATGATGGTTTCCAAAACAGAATATACCAATTATTTTATGTGGACCGTCGGACCTCTCACGCTTATTTATCTATTCGTCGAGATGTCCAAAGTTACCTCCGTAGAACGTCAAAAACTATGGGCGGCTCTGGTGTTTATTATTTTTTCTATTCTGTTTTGGGGGATTTATGAACAAAGTGGCGGCTCATTAAGCGTCTTCGCCGAGAAAAATTTGAACAGAGATTTACTAGGATTAAACGCCAACGGCATCAATAATTCGGGCGGATCATTTTTCGTTTTGTTGCTTGCTATTCCCATAGGTTTGCTTTGGATTTGGCTTAGCAAAAGAAAAGCCGAGCCCAATACCATTATTAAATTTGGGCTCGGATTTCTGTTTCTGGGACTGGGATATTATGCCATCTTTGCAACCCAATTTTTTGCAAATGCAGCGGGAATTACCTCTTTGAGCGTTTTCACCATCGCACTATTTATCATCACGATAGGAGAGATGTGCCTCTCGCCCATTGGACTGTCTATTATGACAAAACTTTCTACGAAAAATCTTCAGGGGATGATGATGGGAATGTGGTTTCTTGCGTCGGCCTATGGCCAGTACGTGGCAGGAATTCTGGGCGCGCATTTGACCGAACCTAAAAAAGGCGCTTCCAATTTAGAAGCCTTAATCACTTACACCGATGGATATAAACAATTGGGATTGTACGCCCTCATCGCCGGCATTGTGCTAATTTTGATCTCGCCACTTGTAAAAAAACTAATGCACGGGGTGAGGTAATGATTTAACTTAAGTCCTTTTGGGCGCTCATAAGTACAGATGAAAAAAATATTCTCAGTTACATTGCTCATTCTCATTTCCATTTCCGCCTTCGCCCAAGTTCATTGGATGAGTTTGGCGCAGGCACTGGAAGCCCAAAAAAAAGAACCCCGCAAAATTCTCATCGATTTCTATGCAAATTGGTGTGCGCCGTGCAAAGAAATGGAAAAACAAACCTATAACCATCCCGAGATTGCCCGGATCATCAACGAAAGTTTCTACGCCGTCAAATTTGAAAGCGATGGCGACTCGCCCGTTACATACGCAGGTCACACTTTTACAAACCCCGATTACAAAGCTTCTAAAAGCAAAAACAGCCTGCATCAGTTCACCAAATATATGAATATCAATATGATCCCAACGATGGTTTTTCTGGATGAAGGCGCCAATCCTATTACCAGTCTGTCCGGATTTCTTAAAGCGAAAGAAGTGGAACCCTATTTTACGATGATTGCTACCAACGAATACAAAAAAATCAAATCCCGACGGGAATGGGAAGGCTATCAGAAGAAATTCCGGTCGAAGATTAAGGAATGATATAAAAACTAATAAGCAAAATATGAAATCAATTCTACCACTTATTCTTTTGTTTTTCAGTTTATCCGCATTTTCACAAATCTCGGAACTTCTTCCCTCAGAAAAAGATTTATTAAAATCAGCATCAAATCAAGCTTGTCTTTGTATTGATTCAATTAATATCAATAACAAAACAAGCTTACAGGTTTCTACAGATATTAGTAAATGTATTGATAAGCAAACCACAGCGTACCAGATGACAATCAAGATTTTGAAATCTCAGAAAGAAGTAGAGAAAACTGGCAACAAAAAGGTAAACATCGAAATCAACACCAATGAAAACTCAAACGAATTCAAGAAATATTATTATGAATTGGAAAGAGAATTGAGAAGTAATTGTGCCAGCCTGAACGATAAAATAAATTCCAACGAAAAAAAATCTCACCATTCTATTTCTGAAAATGACAAAGCACTGGAATTTTATAATTTGGGAATCAAAGAAAATGAATCTAAAAATCATAAAAAAGCTTTAGATTATTTTCAAAAAGCGGTAAAAGAAGATCACGATTTCCCATTCGCTTGGGACAATATTGGATTAACAAACAGAGCTTTAGGAAATTACGATGATGCCTTGAAGGCTTATCAAACTTCGTTACAAATTGACCCGACAGGCAGAATGCCACTTCAGAATATTCCAATCGTTTATATTTATAAAAAGGAATATCAAAAAGCAGTTGATGCTTATATGGATTTGAAAAAAATCTATCTCGACGACCCAGAAGTTGATTATGGAATTGGTGTTATTTATTATGACCACTTAAAAGACTATCAAAAAGCATTAGATTATATGTGTAAAGCATATAATAAGTATATTGAAATGAAGTCTCCATACAGGACTGACGCCGAATCGATTATTCGCAACATTTATCAAATTATGTCAAAAGATGGAAAAAAAGATGATTTTTTGAAAATATTGAAAAATAACAATATCAATTTTGAATAATTACCTACTGATTGTTCATTGAAAAATCAATAAAATTTCCCGAAATTCGTCGGAACAAATTTTCCTTTCTTGACATTAGAAACTTCCATAGAATTTCTCAAAGGCATCGGCACCGAACGCGCAAAACTTATCAAAAACGTGTTGGGGATCTCGAGTGTGGAAGATTTGCTCACATTCTACCCAATCCGATACATAGATAAAAGTAAAGTTCACAAAATTGGAAATCTAACGAAAGATTCTGAGACAGATATTCAGCTGAGAGGAAAAATAACGGACATCCAGGAAGTGGTTTACGAAAAAGGAAAACGGCTGACTGCAAAATTCCGCGATGAGACGGGAACGATGGATCTCGTCTGGTTCCGATATTCAAAATGGATGCAGAATGCCATTCCCCTGAATCAGGAGCTTTTTATTTTCGGAAAGGTTAATTTCTTTAATGGCAATTTCTCAATGCCTCATCCGGAAATTGAAGCTGATGAGAAAAAAGCCTTGTATGGCACGCTTCTGCCGGTATATCCCGGAAGCGAAAAGCTCACGAAACGAGGCATTACCAATAAATTTTTCCAGACCTACATCTTCAATCTTCTGAAAGATCTGCCTGCTTTGATTCAAGAAAATCTGCCGGATTATCTGATGAAATCGATGAAGTTGATTGGGCGGCTTAATTCTTATTATTATATTCATTTTCCTAAAGATTTAAAACAATTGCACGAAGCCAACCGGCGCTTGAAGTTTGAAGAATCTTTCTTTTTCCAACTCGGCTATGGCCTGAAAAAACTTCATCAGAAAACAAAATCATTCGGCAATCCTTTCCCCATCGTTGGCGACTATTTCACTGATTTTTATGAAAATAATCTCCCGTTTGAATTAACGAATGCGCAAAAACGGGTTCTGAAAGAAATACGACTGGATATGAAACGCTCGACCCAAATGAACCGATTGCTTCAAGGTGATGTGGGATCGGGAAAAACGATGGTGGCACTCTTGACAATGCTGATTGCGATGGATAACGGTTTTCAATCTTGCTTGATGGCTCCGACGGAAATCCTGGCTCAGCAACATTTTAATTCCATCAAAGAATTACTTCAAAATACGACTATCAATGTGCGATTGCTGACGGGATCTTCCAAAATTTCCGAAAGAAAAATCATTCACGAAGCGCTGGAAAACGGGCAACTTTCTATCCTGATAGGAACGCACGCCTTGTTGGAAGACAAAGTGAAATTCCAAAATCTGGGCTTGGCGATTATTGATGAACAACATCGCTTCGGAGTAGCGCAACGGGCTAAACTTTGGGCAAAGAATAACATTCCGCCGCACATCTTGGTAATGACCGCCACACCTATTCCACGGACTTTGGCGATGAGTTTTTATTCCGATCTGGATGTTTCGGTGATAGATGAAATGCCCGTTGGTCGGAAACCAATTATTACAGCGCATCGGCGCGAAAGAGATCGCGTTTCAGTCTATAATTTCTGTCGGGATGAGATCGAAAAAGGCCGACAAATCTATTTCGTTTATCCATTGATTGAAGAATCGGAAACCTTGGATTTGAAAAATCTAATGGAAGGTTTGGATCAGGTGATGAATTTCTTCAAGAACTACAATGTAACGATGGTGCACGGCAGGATGAAACCCGCAGAGAAAGACCTCAATATGCAATATTTTGCCTCGGGAAAAGCGCAGATTATGGTCGCGACTACGGTGATAGAAGTCGGTGTGAACGTTCCAAACGCTTCTGTAATGGTGATCGAAAGCGCGGAGAGATTTGGACTGTCCCAGCTTCACCAGTTGCGAGGACGCGTTGGCAGAGGCGCGGAACAGAGTTATTGCATCCTGATGACCGGCGACAAACTGAGCAAAGAAAGCCGCACGAGAATCAAAACGATGGTCGAGACCAATGATGGATTCAAGATCTCGGAAGTGGATATGCAACTGCGCGGGCCGGGCGACATTCTCGGGACTCAGCAAAGCGGTGTTGTCGATTTCAAAAAATTGAGTTTGATAGAAGATTCTGCCATTATCAAAGCCTCGAAACTGGCTGTGGAAAAGATATTGGAACAAGATGCGCTTCTCGTACATCCGGAAAATCAGCTGATGAAGCAATATTACATCAAACAATATAAGGGGAAGAATAAGTGGGGGAAGATAAGCTGATTAAACCTTCTTAATGTTTGCAAAACTTCGATGTTCCACTCTTGCAAAATCTCTATTTTATAGTTTTTGATATATTCAAGATTGCGCATCGCCAATGAAGATGGTAGGAGGCAAAAAAATGTTCAAAAAAGCCTTAATCATACTTTTTTTGTAATTTATAGACGATATTTGGATGAAAACGGTAATTTTGTTATTATAATGGCAACTTCGGAAAAAGAATAATTCACACACGCTATGAAAAAAACGATTTATCTAATACTCCTACTTCCATTACTTTGTTTCTCACAAAATACGAAGACGAATCAAGTGGTGGATCAGGCCAATGCGGCGGTCAATGTTGCAAACAATGTGATCGGACTTTTCAAAAAAAATAAAAATAAGGATAAAACAGAAACACCGAAAACCGATGATAAGACATCTAAAAATAATAATTCAGATGGGTCATTTCCCGAAAAAGCCAGACCAGAAGACATCGTGAGGAGCATTTATAAATGTTCTTATAAAAACATTGGGGACAAAAATTATTGCGTGTGGAAACCTACCCCACAAGATTTTGGCAAAATGAAGCAAAACAGCAATGGAACTTGGACAGACATGGATCCAAATCTAATTCTTGCCACCGAAGTAGATACCGTGATGACTTTCCAACAAAATGGAACTAACAAAATGGTCATCGCAACCGCTTCGCACGAACTCAATGAAAATGGCGGCATTGCAGACTATCATGCAGCTGGCGCATATACCGGCTTTATACAAATGCAAATAACAGAGGAAAAAACTCTAATGCCGATATCTATTGATAAATTAATGCTGTATTCTGGCAGTTTTGGCAATAGCGGTGAAGTGGGTCTATTAAAAATTGATGATAACAACATGTTTTATGAAGTAACAGATTCGCAAATGCATCAAGGTGTTTCGGATACGGGTTATAGTTATTATGATTTCAGCGGGAAATCGGTCTTGGGATATTGGGATTCGGACAACGGAGGATTTGATCCGGACAATTATGACACCAGTGAAACTAAAATGGAAATTGATAAAATCAACAAATTGATTAAACTGGTTACCGTCAATCAACATTACACAAAAGGGAAACTTATAAAATCTTCCAAAGAAACGGTGGGTAACTACCAATACAATAATGGTACAATTACAAAAATAGAACAGCCTCTAACTACCAAACCAGCGGCAAAAACATCTGCAAAAAAGAAATAGGCTAATCTAGAAAAAGCTCCATGAGAAAATCATCCATCACATAGCCTTTTCCGATGTCGAAAACAGCCTCGCCATAGACCTTGAAACCTTGCGATTCGTAGAAATTTCTGGCCTTGTTGTTTTTATTGACCGTCAATGTCAATCGGTTATCACCCGATTTTTTGGCTTCCGATTTTACAAAGTCCAGCGCTTTTTTGCCCCAGCCTTTCCCTTGGGATTCCTTTAGGAGATAGATTCTGTGGAGCTTGGTCGTTTCTGGCTCATTATGATATTCAAAACCGATAAAACCTAATAAATCCTCACCTTCTTTAATCAAATGATACTGATAATTTGGATTGTCGAAATGGGTTTTCAAAGCCGATTCAGAATACATCAAATCTAACATATAAGCGATTTGCTCTTGCTCCAAAATAGTTTCATAAGCCGATTGCCAGGATTTTTTTGCAAGATTCTGAATGGTTGGAATATCTTTTTCTGTGGCTTTGAGGATCATAACAGCGATGTTTCTCTTTTCATCAAAATTAGCACATTATTTTAAATGAAGTTGCGACTTTCGGCGATTGCCTATTCTGTATAAGTCCTAATTATTTTGGGAAGCGTTTGTGCATTAACAATTATTATAAATCTACTTACTCCAAAATTAACTAAAGAAGAGATTTTAAAAAATAAAAATGATAGCATACAAAACTCAATCAATGTTAGGAAACAAGACAGTTTAGACGCAGCAAAAAATTTACCAGTAACTTGTTATTTGAACTTAAAAGATGTAGTCCGGAAAAATTGTAAAGATCCGGAGAGTTTTGTAGAAGTAGATCATAGTTATGAACGAGCGGCAGATGGAAAAATTGAGGTTAGTCTCACATATAGAGCGACTAATTCTTTTGGCGCATATATTCAAAAAAATCTTGTAGCTAAGTATGATGAAAATGGTAACACATTAAGTATAGAAGAAAATTAAATTAGAAAATAACTACGACTAACAGCAATTCTGAAAATCGCAGGTTAAATTCTTTTTTAGCCGGAATTTTTATATATTTTTACAACGAAGCGGAAAATTGCTGCTACTTCTCCAGGTCGCGGAACGCACGACGCACAAAAATTCCGCAGGTTTCCTTACGCAAATTGTCGCACGGATTTCCTCTGTAAAATATCAATCTCTCGTCTTTAGAACAATAAGACACATTAGTCAGAATTTATGAAAAAATATATTGATCTCTATTTTCTTTTGATTCCATTTGTGGCATCTGCTCAGCAACGCGGTTTTCGGTCTATGAATGACATGAACGCTGACGAACCACGCTTTAGCTTTGGCGCCACAAAACAAAGAAGCGCTTCAATTAGTTTGGCCGACATCAACAATGACGGCAAGATGGATGCTGTTGTGGCTAATGGACGACACTGGCCCGAAACCAATTACATCTTCTATAATTCTGGCAAAGGTTTCAATGTGATGAAACCGCTAGATAATGTGAGCTCAAGCAGCTATGCAGCCAAATTAGTCGATTTGGATAATGACAAAGATTTAGATATCATCGAAATAAATGATAATGCCCCTCACCGAATTTACACAAATGATGGTTTAGGAAACTTCCAATTTCTTGCAGAAGTGGGGGAAGTATCTAATGCAAGAAACGTTTCGTTGGGAGACCTAGATCATAACGGATTTATTGATTTCATTATTACCAACAGAGGGCAACAAAATATGATTTGCTACAATAATGGAAAACTGAATTTTGATTGTGTAAAATTACAAACCAAACAGAACTCCACCATCGACATTGCGATTCAGGATTTGGACGGTGATAGCCTACCCGATTTGATTCTTGCCAACAGAGACCATGTTCCGAACGAAATTCTCATTAGTAAAGGCCATCGACAATTTGAAAAAAAACTTGATTTCGGAACTGGAACTTTTGAGACCCGCTCTGTGGCAATAGCGGACATCAACAATGATGGATACCTGGATATTGTTACAGGCAATATCAATGCTGCTAACGTCATATATTTGGGGGATAAAAATTTCACTTTCACTGAAACTGTCCTATTTGGTAGTAAGGACATAGACACCTATAGCATTGCCTTAGCGGATTTTAATAAAGATGGTTTTATGGATATTGTGACCGGTAATTACCAAAAGCCAAACACGGTATTTTTAAACGTTGATGGGAAAAATTTTGAGGAAATCAATTTAACAGATAGGTCTTCGCGAACTTATAATGTGACGGTAGGAGATATAAATTCCGACGGCTGGATCGATATAGCAGTCGCTAATTCTGATGATTTCAATCTTTACTACCTAAACACTTTTCAAAGTAAAAAATAAAGAAAGCGCGCCACAAAACGCCTCCTCTTACCTCGATCCTTTCGTATTGCGCTTTTCGTAAACCATATTTTCGTAGAGTATCCGCCTATATTATTCTTGTAAAAAACACCTAAATCAATAAAGAACAAATTACTTTGCTATCTTATCAAAATATCTTGGTTATCTAATTTATAGGATAGGCCAATATAATTAACTGAATCTTAATGTGTATTTTAAAAAAAATTCACTTGAAGAGATTACATTTGAAAGAGATGAAATTCCATAGAAATCAAATTAATTTGCTCTTACTGCTGGTCAGTTTTGTCCTTTTGTACGCTTGTAATCAGGGTGATAAAACGATTAAAATAAAAGGCTCGGATACGGAAGTGAACTTGGCGGTCAACTTGGCCGAACAGTTTTATAAAACCAATCAACACTACAGCATTTCCGTTTCAGGCGGCGGCTCTGGCTTGGGAATCACTTCTCTTTTGAACGGACAAGCCGACATTGCCAACTCATCTCGACCATTGACCGATGAGGAAGAAAGGATGTTTAAGGATAAAAAAATCGAACTGAAAACCGTGGTTTTTGCTGAGGATGCCACGGCATTCGTGGTTCACGAAGACAACCCGATGGAGGAAATAGATGTACAGACTTTGAGCGAAATTATGAGTGGGAAGATCCAGACGTGGAAATCGGTTTCAGGATTGGATTTGCCGATTAATATATACGGCAGGCAAAGCAGCTCTGGCACGCACTCATTCATCAAGAAAAAATTAGGAATTGAATACAGCCCGAAAGCCAAAGAAATGACGGGAAATGCTCAAATTCTGGAAGGGATTAAGATTGATAAATCGGGCATCGGATATGTGGGCGCCGGATATATTTCCAAAAATCCGCACCAAAATAAAGGCATAAAAGTGTTGAAAATCAAAGCCAACTCCAGCGCTGTCGCAGTTTCTCCTCTGAATCCGGAGTCTATAAAAAATAGAAAATACTTTTTCCAACGGCCTTTGTATCAGTTTATTCCCTTTGAATCTTGGGAAAAGGTAAAACCCTTTATCGATTTTGAAACCAAAGGAATGGGGCGGCATATTATTGAAAATTCAGGATATTATCTCATCAATTAAATCGTATGCAATACAAAAAAAGAATCGTCATCGATAAGGTGGCCAAAATCCTCTTCAAATCTACGGGTTTGCTGGTTTTGGCTTTGCTGGGAGGCATTTTTTTTATGCTTTTGTACAACTCACTTTCATTCTTTTTCAAAGTGTCTCCTTTGGACTTTATCACGGGAATGGAATGGAATCCCACAGCTCCGACACCCGTTTACGGCTTGTTGCCCCTCATTGCTAGCACCACCTTGGTTTCCTTCGGTGCGATGCTAATTGCCATTCCTTTGGGAATAGGAACTGCCGCTTTTATATCAGAATATGCCAGTCCGAAATTGAAGGCATTTTTGAAACCTGCCATCGAGATGCTGGCTGCCGTGCCATCGGTGGTCATCGGATTTTTGGGAATAGTTCTTTTGGGACCGCACATTGCCCAAATGAGCAATTTGCCCAACGGTTTAAATGCGCTGAACGGCGCGATTCTTTTGGCAATTATGGCTTTGCCTACGATTATTACCATTTCGGAAGATGCCATCAATTCGGTACCGCAAACCTATCGCGAAGCGAGTTATGCTTTGGGAGCTTCCAGGTGGCAGACTTTGAGAAAAGTCACCATTCCGGCAGCAAGTCCAGGGATTATCGCGGCCATTATGCTGGGACTGGG
Organism: Weeksellaceae bacterium; assembly: GCA_022013695.1. GTDB lineage: Bacteria > Bacteroidota > Bacteroidia > Flavobacteriales > Weeksellaceae > Epilithonimonas. Next base: position 50,784 of record JAKLPS010000008.1, on the reverse strand, counting down.
CAGGGCTATTGGCGAAACGATGACTGTCCTGATGGCAACGGGTAATGCCGCCATTTTTCCGAAAGGATTTTTTGATTCTGTAAAAACGATTACTGCCACAATTGCCATCGAGATGGGCGAAGTTCCTTATCAAACCACCCATTACTACGCGCTGTTCGCCATTGCCATCGTTCTGTTTTTTATGACCTTGATTGCCAATTTGATGGGTGAATATTTTATTAACAAATTCAGAAAATTCCATGCCGCTTAAACTTAAAAAAATAACCCCGATAATCGAATGGGGAACCTTGCTGTTCTGCACCATCTCGGTGTGTGTGTTCCTCATCGTCATTTTGTACGACATTTTCAGCAAAGGAATTTCGGTGATTTCTTGGGACTTTATTTCCCAATTTCCCACAGACGGAATGACGAAAGGCGGGATCCTGACGCCGATAATCGGAACGGTGGTTTTAACCTTCATCGCGGCACTTTTTTCCATTCCTTTTGGAATATGCTGCGCCATTTACCTCAATGAATATGCCGAAAATACTTGGCTTACGAGGACGATTCGTGCTTCTATCCGAAATCTTTCGGGAGTTCCTTCCATTATTTACGGGCTTTTTGGATTGGCATTGTTCGTTCAGGCTTTGCATTTTGGAACATCTATTTTGTCGGCAGGTTTAACCCTTGGTTTGTTGTCGCTCCCCTACATCATCACTACTACCGAAGAAGCTTTGCTGAGAATTCCCGCCAGTATGCGCGAGGCCGCTTTGGGAGTTGGCGCCACCAAATACGAGTCCATCAGAGATGTGGTGCTGCCCTCGTCAATGTCCGGAATTTTAACGGGTGTTGTTTTAACCTTATCTCGGGCTGCCGGAGAAACGGCACCCATTCTCTTTACCGGCGCCGCATTTTACATTACCACGGCTTTGGGTACGCCCAATCAGGAATTTATGGCTTTGCCTTATCATTTATATATGCTGTCCACCCAGCATCAATCCATCGAGGAGGTTCGTCCTATTGCTTACGGGACTGCTCTTGTGCTGATAGTGGTGGTATTTCTGATGAATTTGACCGCATTTTATATCCGATATAAATACAGAAAAGATGAAAAGTAAATTAACTGCGGAAAACCTGAATCTATCTTTCGGGGACAAACTTATTTTAAAAAATATCTCTGTTGAATTTCCGGAAAAGCAAGTCACGGCATTGATAGGGCCTTCGGGCTGTGGGAAAAGCACGCTGCTCCGCTGTTTCAACAGGATGCACGATTTGTACCCCGATGCCAAAATCGATGGAAAAATTGCTTTGGAAGGGCAAGATCTTTATCAGAAAGGAATCGAGGTGACCAGTGTCCGCAGGAGAATAGGAATGGTGTTTCAAAAAGCTAATCCTTTTCCCAAAAGCATTTACGAAAACATCGCTTATGGATTAAAAATCAACAACTTGCCAGCCGATGCGGCTACGGTACAGAAAGCCTTGGAAGAAGCCTATCTTTGGGACGAAGTAAAAGACGACCTGAAAAAACCGGCTACCAGACTCTCGGGAGGGCAGCAACAGCGGCTTTGCATTGCCAGAACCGTGGCGCTGCGCCCGGAAGTAATCCTGATGGACGAGCCGTGCTCTGCGTTAGACCCCATAAGTACCTCCAAAATCGAAAATCTAATTCATAAACTGAAAGAGCAATATACGATTGTAATCGTCACCCACAATATGCAGCAAGCGCAGCGCGTAGCAGACAAAACGGTGTTTATGTATCTCGGCGAAATTATAGAGGAAGGCGAAACCAGCCAGATCTTCAATAATCCTAAGATGGAAACCACAAAAGGCTACATTGGTGGGCATTTCGGATAGAATTAATCAAAGGTGGATTACCAAAATATTTTGCAGCATTTCATTGTAACTTGGCCAAATAACTTCTGCTAACGTAAAAAGTTAGGAAATTCGCAAGCTAAAACAAATGGTTGGATAGTTTTAGATCAAATCAGCCCGGTGGATCGAACAGAATATCAAAAAATTAGGTTTTGACAGCAACTGAAATATATAGCTGTAAAAATACTACGAGAAACCCACATGGAGTAAAGAAACATCTCCACAGAAGCAAGATTGCGAGAGGCAACTTCGCCTATGCGCCTATGGGCCGCCATTTTCTCGGATGCCTCTTTTAATTTTATAAATTATACTTTTGAAGTTATGCCAAATACAATTGCACAAAAACTAAAAATAAAAGAACAATTCACTTTGCTTACTTTACATGCTCCTGAAAACTTTGAAAGGCAGTTGCAGCCTCTTCCAATAGGTGTAAAAATCCTTCAAAAGGCAAGGCATTTTCAGCAAGTGCATTGGTTTGTTGTTAACAAAGCTCAATTAGAGAATGAGCTTGACAACGTATTAACACTTGTTACAGGCGATGTATTGTGCTGGATATATTATCCCAAAGGAACTTCTAACATTCAAACAGACCTTACTCGTGATAAAGGCTGGGAAGCTATACTTGAACATAAAGAATTGCAATGGATCAGTTTAATCGCTTTTGATAAAACTTGGTCAGCCTTTGGTTTTAGAATAAAAACCGAGGCTGATAAAAAAAAGGAAACGACATCAAAAGTGAGAGAAATTTTTAATTATGTCAACGCAGAAAAAAAAGAAGTTCATCTGCCCGATGATATTTCAACTGCATTGGGAAAAACCACATTAGAAGCGACTTTTTTCAACAGTCTATCTTTTACCAATAAAAAGGAATACATAGAATGGATCATCACTGCCAAACGAGACGAAACAAGAAAACAGAGAGTTATTGGAACTATTGAAAGATTAGCTAAAGGCTGGAAAAATCCTAGGAACATGTGACATCTTCGATCGAACTTTCTACTAAAATATTTCCTTAATAATTTCCAAAGATTTTGGCTCTCGGAACTCGGTAAAATGATAATGAAAATAGACCAAAATAGAATCGAGGAAATTCTGTTTTTCGGCTCTGCTCAGTTTTATAGAATAAGGATCGGGGGAAGTACTAAGATTCTTCCAAACCGCCGAAACTTCTTTGCTGAAAATCGGGTGCACCTCTGCATCTTCGAAATGTCCTGTCTCAGGATTGAGATAGATTTTCTGAGAAAATAAAGGCTGCAAACCTTGTTGCTTCAGAAGTCTGAAAATAAAAATCAGATGCGACTGGAAATTATTGATCTGCAACTGACTTAAGAAAATTGAAATTTCGGAATAGATGCCCACATTTTGATGTTCGTTCCTCAAAACCTGATTGAGCAAATCTGATATAAAAAACAAAATCGAACTTTTCCGAATATCAGAACTGAAAAAATCAACATTTTTCTGCTCCATTTTCAGGACGTTCGGGATATTTTTTTTCTTGTCCGAGGTGTAAAGCAGGAGTTCATTCAAAGGAAAAAGGAAGGCTTTTCTTTTATTTTTTGGAGCATAAATCCCTTTGGCAAAGAAACTCTCGAAGCCGTTTTCTTTGCAAAAACAATGGAGAACAGCGTCGTGATCTCCATATTTGGTATAAGACAGTAAAAAAACTTCCTGCGTCATTGGTTAATTCACAACCGCAATCTTTGCCGTGGCCGTATCGGTTCCGTCTTCGTTGGTCATCAGCACAAAATAAATGCCCGATGCCACTCGCACGCCACGCTGATTCGCCAGATTCCATTCAAAATAGCCGCCCGTTGCCACTGCAGAATGTACCAGATTTCCAGCCGCATCGGTGATCCGGATATTGGTTTTTGCAGCCAGCCCGCGTATTCTCACATTGCCTTTGTATTGGGCATAGACTACCGGATTGGGATAGACCAAAACGTCGCCAAAGTTGGAAGTCACTTCAGCAACATCGCCTTGGTAAACCACGATGCCATCTAAGGTTACGAAATAGACTTTTCCCGTTTTGCTGTCGATTTCGATATCGGTAACGCTATCATTCGGCAGTGGAGAATTTGATTTTGTAAACTTATAGATGGTTTGGTCGCCATTGGAACTGATGTAGAAAACACCGCCACCATCGATGGAGACCCATTTTTGATTGCCAGAGTCTGTCGTGATTTGCAAAAGCTTGGCATCTCGGAAAAGTTCTTCTGCCAGGCCATTTTCTTCTATGATAATGGGATCCGTCTGAGGATTATCTTCCAAAATGGCGGATTGCGGATTGGAGAGTATTCTCAGCCCTTCGTTGTTGCCAATCCAGACATCATCATTGTTGTCTATGCTCACAGAAGTGGTGCCGTCGATGGGTAAATTATTGCCCTTTTTCAACACTTTGAATTTATCATCCGAAGCGGAACTCGCGGTGTTGTTGTAATCATAAATCATCAATCCACCGTCACTCGTGTAAGGCGCGGGAATATATAAAACACCTTCTTTGGTCGTCGGTTTTTGAATGCCTCCTATATTAAAAGTTGTAAATGGCGTGGTTCCAAAGGCGTCGCTCGACTTATTAAATAGAAAAAAACTAGACGTTGGACAAGGATCGTTGAACGCGGGACAAGTGGATTGCACAGTGCAAAAAAGATTATTTTGACCGTCAAAAATAAGACCTACTGGCTTGTACCAATACGCTCGCTCATCACTATTGAAAGAATATCTTTTGACAAATTCATTATTCCGCATTTTATAAACGCCTTTGTCCGTTGGCGAAAATCCATTGGAGTAAAAATTGGTAAAATAAACATCTGTAGGATTCGATGGATCTGGAATCACATCCAAAATATTGTACTTAATGGAGGTATTGTTTAAAAAATAGAGTGGATAATTCCATTTGGCACCATCATAATGGTAATAGCCAATTTTATCTTCATTGGGATTGTTGGCTGTGGCTTGCGGATCCAGATTTCTGTTGCCCGAAGCTACCCAGATCTGGTTATTGAGCAAGCTTAATTTGTATGCTCTGTTATTATAAGGGCCGTCTGGTTTGAAACTGCTTTTTTGCTCGTTGTACATCCCCGAAAATCTTGTTCCGGTAAATAATGTATTGTTGTAGAGCAGCGCTGTATTGATAATTTCTCCTGCATCGAAGGTTTTCTGAAGAGCGCCCGTGGTGCTGTAGATATAAACCAGAGTTTGATCTGTCACGATTATTTGACTGTCCGTCACTCTCAAATCCTGAATATTTGTAAAGGTTTTGCTAAGGTTAGAATAAGCGGGACCCGTTCCATAGCTTACTTGCGTGCTTGTTGCAAAAGCGATTGTGCTGGTGGCATCTACTTTTTTGAAGCTACCTGCAAGAGGCGTTGTCCAGCTGGAAAATACGGGAAAAGTAGCATTGACTTCGTGGGATTTGATACCCGAATTGGTTGCCACGTAGATTGTATTGTCTTTCAGCACAGAGGCGTTCGCTGCCACGTAAGTTCCTCCGTTTGCAAAAAAGGCGGTGTCTCCAAATTCTCTTCTGCTAATGTTGAAAATAGAAACGCCATAGCCCGCTGAGACCACCGCCCGGTCGCCATTAATGGAGATGTGATTGATTCTCTTGCTGCCGTTGTAGCCGGTGGCCAAAGGAATATCGACGATCAGGAAAATACCGTTGGACGTGATCACATCCATCGAACCGTTTTGATAGCCTACGATTCCCGTCTGCGTGGCCGAATTGTAATCAAAGGCGGAAATTTTCACATCGTGGAGACCATTGGCTTTCGAGAGTTTTTTGATCTCGCCAGTCGATGGATAATAGTAGAAAATACCGTTCTCGGTAGCCACGATCAATCTGTCGCTATCTTCCCGAATGGCCAAAATGTTGTTGTAAGAGAAGAGATCGCTCCATTTGGTGGAAGTCTGCGCCGGGCAGAGCAAGGTGATGCCAAACGATATCAATAATAAAATTTTCTTCATTCTAAGCAATGATGTTTTCATCTATTAACTGATTATTCCACGAAATATTTTTCAAATCCTTATGATTATCGAAATAAAAGTCCAGTCTTCCTAGTAAGATCCCAGCCCAACCTACCTGATTGACAATCACATTCTTCCCCGTTTTATTTTGAAAAGTCAAAGGCTCCTTCAAAAAAGTATGGGTATGACCGCCTAAAATCAAATCTATCCCCGAGGTTTTTGCAGCCAGATGCTTGTCCGATATTTTCGCCGGATCATCTTTATAATCAAATCCAATGTGCGACAAACAGATCACGAGATCACACTTCTTTTCCTTGCGCAGAAAATCTGCATAGTGCTGCGCAATCTCTATCGGGTTTTGATAAATCGTTTCGGCATAATTCTTCTTACTCACCAAGCCGTTCAGCTCAATCCCCACCGCAAAAACGCCCACTTTGATCCCGTCTTTGCAGAAGATTTTGTAAGCCTGGGTTTTGCCGTCTAATAGGGTATTTTTAAAATCATAATTGGAGCAGACGAAAGGGAACTTGGCATTGGGCAAGACCTTAAAAAAGCCTTCCAAGCCGTTGTCGAAATCGTGGTTTCCCATTGTAGAAGCGTCGTACTTCATCATACTCATCAGCTTGAATTCCAGCTCGCCACCGAAAAAATTGAAATAAGGCGTTCCTTGGAAAATATCACCCGAGTCCAGCAACAAAACATTTTTTTCCTCGGAGCGGATCTGTTGTATTAATGAGGCGCGTCTTGCAAATCCGCCTTGGTTGGGATTCTTGGTGTAAGACGAGTCAAACGGCTCAATCCTGCTGTGCTGGTCGTTGGTATGCAAGATGGTCAATTTGTAAGCCGATTTTTTATTGATAGAATCCAGTTGATCGGCCAACAGAAGATTGGGAGTCAATGTTAAAGCAAGGCTTCCGGCGCCAACATATTTTAGAAATTCCTTTCGTTGCATTATTCTTCGGATTTTTTATTTTTGAAAATCAATCGCACATCATTGGGCGCAGAAATTTCGGGATTTTGCTTGAACTTTTCCAAAAAAAGATCGCGCATTTTGAGACCCGTAGAGATCATCTCACCTTTTCCGAAGAAAAACATATTATCACCGCCCAAGGCCAGATAATCCGAAGTAGCAATGTAGTATGTTTTGTTGTAATCTATGGTCTCTCCGTTGATTAGCTTCTGAGAAAGTTTTCCGTTTTCCGTTTCGATGATGAGGTGCGATACCGGATTATTCTTTTGGGTTTTCAAATAATAATCAAACAGTCCTTCCATATCTTTTCCGCTCATTTTCACGATCACGATTTCGTTTTCAAAAGGCATTACTTCGTAAATCTGTTTGGTTTGGATGTCTCCTTTCGGGATAATCGTCCGGATGCCACCGATGTTGATGACGGCCGCATCTATCGGTGGCAGATTGTTTTTCTTGGCCCAATCATCGGCACCTTCAAAGGTGTAATCTGCCAACAGATTTCCGAGATTGCTGTTGTCTCCGGCTTTTGTAAGTTCCACATTGGTGTGGGAGATGACGGTATTCATTTTACCTTGTAGTTGCTGCTTGTAGGGTTGGATGATCGAATCCATCGCCTTATTGTCCTTTAGCTGATCGGTAATGTAAATATTCTTTTCGGTATGGATTTTTGCGACATTAAGCGGCGTTTTGCAGCTTATCATCAGCAATCCTATGATTCCGAATCCCAAAAGTCTATGTTTCATCAAGAAAATATATGACTACAAATCTAATGAATTTAGCTTTTGAAAACTAACGATTTAATACATAGTGCTGTTACAGAATTATTAACTCTTGGAGAGCAAGAGCACTGTTTCATTTTTGCGAAGTCCAAAATAGAGATCTTCTTGGAAGGTGTTGATTTGAACTTGGAATCCCGCATTCGCGAGCCGTTTTGCCAATCCATTTACCGAATAGATTCTCACGTGATCCTTCTGTCCAAAGTATTTCAGCCGTTCTTCATCGGTTTTCACTTCCGGATCTTCATAGATTTCGCCGTCTTTGAACGGCGTTTGCACAAATATTTTTCCTCCAGATTTCAAAACTCTGTACAATTCTTTCATGGCTTTGGCATCGTCGTCAATATGTTCCAAAATATGATAGCAAAAGATGAAATCAAAAAACCGGTCATCGACGGCAAGCTCGGTTATGTCATATTGATATTCAGATATGAAATCGGTGGACAAATCGGTGGGATAATATTCTAGGTTCTTGATCGATTTTAATTTTCTGTACAAAGATCTGGACGGCGAAAAATCCAACAAGCTGACTTTCTCTTTTCTCGAAAATTCCTTTTGAAATTCGATAAACAAGCGCCGGTCTCTGGGCATACTTCCGCAACTTGGACACAGCTGTTCGCCACGCTGATTCATCAAAAATTTCCGAAATTTCTTTTCGCAAATGGGGCATTGATGGCTGTTGCCTCGGTAAAAAATATAAATAAATCTCCTGAAGAATTGTTCATTTTTGATTAAAAAATTTTTCGGGACTAATTTTTTCAGCGTGTTATAGGGCATTTTTAGATTTTCAGGATGGAAATTAGTTTTAGATAAACACAAATATAATGTTTGTCCTTTTACGAAAATAGATTAAATTTGAGAAAATTAAAGTTCTGATAAAAAATGGGTCATTTAAAAGGCGTTGGTGTCGCTTTGGTAACACCTTTCAACGAAGATCTCTCCGTAGATTTTGATGCTCTTACCAAGCTAATCGATTTTAATATAGACAACGGAATCAACTTTCTGGTGGTTTTGGGAACGACAGCCGAGGCTGCAACGCTTTCTAGGGAAGAAAAGGAGAAGGTCATCGCGCACGTCATCAAGATCAACAACAACAGATTGCCCTTGGTTTTAGGAATTGGCGGGAACAATACGGCAGAAGTGAAGCAGCAGATCCTGGATACCGATCTTTCCGATTTTGAGGCCGTTTTGTCTGTTTCGCCGTACTACAACAAACCCAATCAGGAAGGGCTTTATCAGCATTTCAAAGCCTTGGCGGAGACCGGCGCAAAAATTATCATTTACAATGTTCCCGGAAGAACGGGTCAAAACGTGGAAGCCGCCACAACTTTGCGATTGGCAAACGATTTCCCAAATCTGATTATGGTGAAAGAAGCCTCACCGAATATCCTGCAATATTTTGACATTCTGAGACAAAAGCCAAAGGATTTTTCGCTGATGTCCGGCGATGACGAGTTCACTTTGCCTGTGACTTTAGCCGGCGGCGATGGTGTGATATCCGTAATCGGGCAAGCCTATCCAAAAGAATTTTCTACAATGGTAAAACTGGCGCTGAGCCGCGAAGTGGACGAGGCTTACAAGATTCATAACTCGCTGGTAGAAATCACCAGGCTGATCTTTGCCGAAGGAAATCCGTGCGGCGTGAAAACTATCTTGGCAGAAAAAGGACTGATTAAAAACCATCTGAGACTGCCACTGGTAAAGGCATCCGAAGGCCTGCGGGAGCGCATCAGAAAAGAAATGGAAAATATTTCTTGAGACCATAAAAAAGGTTTAGAGATTTCTGAACCTTTTTTTAATTATGTTGCTATAGAGAAGGAGAAGTTAATATTCCAGCTCCAGTTTTTCTTTGGAATAATTTCTTATTTCCGTGATCAAATCAGGATATTCCGCCAGCTTTTTGCCGTAGCTGGGCACCATTTCCACCAATTTCTCCTTCCATTCGGTTTTCAATCTTTCGCCAAAACAATTTTCCAAAACCATTATCATCGCAAAAGCGGAAGTACTGGCACCAGGAGAGGCACCCAAAAGTGAAGCGATATTTTTGTCTTTGTTCACCACCACTTCTGTCCCAAACTCCAATCTTCCACCTTCAAAACGGTCTTTCTTGATGATTTGAACTCTTTGTCCGGCTTGTTTCAATTCCCAGTCTTTTTCCTGAGCATCGGCAACAAAATCTCTCAAATGCGACATTCTTTGGGATTTGCTCATCGTAACTTGTTGGATGAGATATCGTGTCAAAGGCATATTGTGCCACCAAACGCCAAATAATGATTTTATGTTTTTGATATTAACACTTTCCGGAAGATCAAGATAACTTCCTTCCCGCAGAAACTTTGTCGAGAATCCTGCAAACGGACCAAAAAGAAGCGCTTTTTTTCCATCGATAATTCTGAGATCCAGATGTGGCACAGACATTGGCGGTGCGCCAACGGTTGCTTGAGTGTAAACTTTGGCGTGGTGCTGCTCCACCAATTCCGGATTTGAACTCACGAGCCACTGTCCGCTTATTGGGAATCCGCCGTAACCTTGGCTTTCCTCTACGCCGGAACTCTCCAACAGCGGCAATGCATAACCGCCAGCTCCTATGAAAATAAAATCTGCGTTTACGGTCTGCTTGTGAAGATTTTTCCGATCTTTCACTTCCATATTCCAGCTGCCTTTTCCATCTGCATCTATATCCTTGACCTCGTGATAGGTAAACACTTCTACGGAGTCTGTCTTCTGAAGATGTTCTATCAATTTAACCGTTAATTTTCCAAAATCTACATCCGTCCCAAGATCCATTTTGGTAGCAGCTAACTGGTCAGAAGCCATTCTTTTGTGCATCATCAAGGGAACCCATTCTTTCAATTTTTGATGATCGTCGGAAAATTCCATCCCGCAGAACAAAGGGGACTTTTCAAGAGCTTCGTGTCTTTTTTTAAGGAATTTTACATCTTTCTCGCCAAAAACAAAACTCATGTGTGGACAAGAATTGATGAATTCTTTAGGATTTTTTATGATGCCTTTGCTGATGAGATATGACCAGAACTGCTTGGAAACTTCGAACTGCTCGGCGATATATTCTGCTTTTTTGATATCGATCTTTCCATCTTTTTCAGGCGTGTAATTCAGCTCGCAAAATGCGGAATGTCCTGTTCCTGCATTGTTCCAAGCCGAGGAACTTTCTTTAGCGACTTTCTCCAGTCTTTCGAAAATTGCGATTTCCAGTTTGGGGTCAAGCTCGTGCAGCATTGTTGCCAGCGTTGCACTCATTATTCCACCACCGATCAGCACAACATCGTATTTAGGTTTCGGATTCATTTTTTATTTAAAATTTTGACTACAAAAATATTGATTAGTGTACGTTTTTTTTGATAGGATGACTATTCAAATCCCTTACCAATTGTTAAGAAAAATCAAATCCTGGTCTGAAATCTTTTCTGAAATTTTAAATCATTAATTTTGCACTGCTTTTCGAACATCAAAGCAATTAGAATGAAATCATTAAAAACACTTAATCCCTATTTCTGGAAACACCGCGGCTTGCTGTTTTGGGGATTTCTATTCATTATTTTGAGCAACTTCTTTGCGATTTATAAGATCCAATATATCGGGCAAACGGTTAATGTCATAGAGAAAAGCTATTCGACGCTCAAATTATCCAGCCAAGTGGGACTTATCACCAATATCCAAAACAATTGGACTTATTTCCGGATCATCTTCATCAATTCCGGCATTTTGATTGTCTGCTCGCTATTGTCGGGGTTTTTCACGTTTATGATGAGACAAACCATCATTGTTGCATCCAGGAGAATTGAGTATGAACTGAAGAATAAGATTTACGCACATTACCAGGAACTGTCTGTCACCGACTACAAAAAAACGACGATCGGCGATCTGATGAACCGCCTAAGCGAAGATGTAGTCGCTATCAGGATGTACCTTGGGCCCGGGGTGATGTATCTTTTTAATCTTGTCATTTTGCTCATTATCACGAGTGTTTATATGTTTATGACAGATGTGCAAATGACGCTATGGACGCTGCTGCCGTTGCCCATTCTCTCTTTCGTCATCTACAAAGTGAGTGACATCATCAACAAAAAATCAAAGGTGATGCAGAAAAGCCAGTCCGGAATTTCCACTTTTGTGCAGGATAGCTTCTCAGGAATCCGCGTGGTAAAGTTCTTCAGCAAGGAGCGGTATATCGAAAAAAATTACGGAATCAAAGTTAAGGATTATCAAGACAAAGCATTAGATCTGGCACGCACGGAAGCTTACTTTTTCACCATTATCCTCTTCGTGGTGGGTCTGCTCAATGTTGTTATTCTGTACATTGGCGGCCAAAAATATATTGCTGGCGAAACGAGCGTTGGGACGATTGCCGACTTCTTTATGTACATCAATATGCTCATCTTCCCTTTCTCGATGCTGGGCTGGGTCACTTCTTTGAATCAGAGAGCGGAAGCAAGTATGCAGCGTGTGAATGAGTTTATGGATATGGAATCCGAAATCGTCAATACCAATACCGAAACATACCCCATCGAGGGCGCAATAGAGTTCCGAAATGTGAGCTACACTTATCCCAATACTGGAATTAAAGCGGTTGATAATCTTAGTTTCAAAATAGAACCTGGCAAATCCTTGGCAATCATGGGAAAAACAGGGAGCGGAAAATCTACCATCGCTCAACTGATCTGCCGACTAATAGACCCAGACGAAGGTGAAATACTGGTGGACGGGAAAAATCTCAAAACCCATAATTTGAAACTGTACCGAGATCAATTGGGCTACACGCCGCAGGAAAGTTACCTGTTTTCTGATACGATTGAAAATAATATCGGATTTGCGATAGACCATCCAAATCACGACTTGGTGGTGGAAATGGCGAAAAAAGCGGACGTGCACAAGAACATCGAAGAGTTCAAAGAACAATATGAAACGATGGTTGGCGAACGCGGTGTAATGCTCTCTGGAGGGCAAAAACAAAGGATCTGCATTGCCCGTGCGATGATAAAACAACCCAATATATTGATCTTTGATGACTGCCTATCTGCCCTGGACACCGAGACCGAGGAAAACATTCTGCAGAACATCGAAAAAGACCTCAAAACCACCACCTCCATCATCATAACTCACAGAGAATCAAGCGCAAAAATGGCAGACGAAATCTTATATCTCAATTAACCATTCAGAAAATCGTTAACGATTTTACCACTTTTTTAAGAAATTTATTCTATTTTGAGGTTTTTTTAACAAAACATTTTGAATTTCCGAGAATTCTGTTATATTTGTTTATACAGATTTAAAAAAAAATAAAGCGATGAGGGAATTTAAGGAACGACATGAGAATGAGATTTTCACTAAAGTGTTGAAAGCAGGCAGAAGAACGTATTTCTTTGATGTGCGGGAAACCAAGGCAGGTGACTACTATCTCACCATTACCGAAAGCAAAAAAAACTTTACGGAGAATGGCGAAGCAACTTTTGAAAAGCACAAGATCTATCTTTATAAAGAGGATTTCAAAAGTTTTCACGAATTATTTAATGAGTCCACAGACTTCATTATCCAGCAAAAAGGCGAAGATGTGATCTCAGAAAGGCACGAAAAGGATTTCAAATCAAAATCCTTTACGATAGAATCGGATGATGAAGTCTAGCTAGCTATGAAAGCGCACTCACACAGTGGCGCTTTTTTGCTGACTGTAAATCTCCGAAAACTTCCAGCAAAAGAAATGCAGCTAACACGAGCTGATACCATTCGAAGTCTAATTTGAATCGCATATTGGCGGCGTGACCAATCATATAAGGAAAAGAAAAATTGGCGAAAAACAAGAGCGAAAACCAAAAGACTATTTTTGACCTTCGGTACAGGTAAAATAGCGAAAACGCGGTCAGCAAATCAAGAATCAAAACATATATTTTCCGACCAAGCAGCACTTGCAAACTATGGTCTTCAAAATATTTCGGGGGCACAAACCAAAGACAAAGCAGGTTGCTAGCTGCTTTTCTGATGAAAAAATAGGGTTCGCCGTGCGTAGCTTTTAGCGTTTCTTTTTTATAAACTTGCTCCATCACAAGCTCATCGTTCTGATCTCTCATCTGGTACAAACTGTTGTCTCGCGCTGCAGAAATCAATTGGAGATCGTGCAGCAACTGCCCTTTGGGCGTAAAACCGAAATAAATATTCTGCCAAGTGGGCGTTTTGGAAAGGACAACCTGATCGAAAACGTAATAATTGCGAACGACCCACGGCGCATAAAATAGGGATGCAGTACAGATGATGAGCATCAGATTTTTAAAATTTACCCTTTTGAATATTAAAAGACCGGCGATCAGTAAGCAAGCTAATGGCACTATTACCACTTGCGTCAGGAATAAAAATGAGGTTGCCAATCCAAAAAATACGAGCGAAAAAGGTTTGTTTTCTTTGGAAAACCAAATTTTAAAATAGAGAAAAAACCAAAGCAGAAGAAGCGGAACAAAAACATTCGTAGCCTCGATGATGCCGCTGTACAAAAAATAGGCAGGTGACATAAGGTAAAGAAATCCCGACAGGACGCCCACTTTCTCGCTACCAAATAGCTTTAAAATCTTATAGAGCAGCATAGGAACCGAGAAACTCAAAAAGGCCTGAAAAAGAGCAACACCAAATAAGGCTTTGCTGCCAAAAAACGCAATAAAAAGACTTATAAAAATAGGATAAACGGGCAATTTAAAAGCCGTCCCACCCAGATTGATAAACTCTGAATACTGATGGAAGGTTACAATATTTTTGGCAATTGTAAAATCTTCTATACCGACGAACTCCTTCTGTACAAAAACGATGTATAAGACCTTGAGTCCTGTAACAACAGCGGTGGCTACCAAAAGATTGAAGTATGATAAAAAAAAATCTAGTTTTGAGGGCATCAGACACATTTAGAAAATGTAAATTAAAAATATTTTCCGGATAATAAAAAAAAACGCATCCTAAAAAAGAATGCGCTTTTGAAGTTTAGGGTGAATGAGGGGTCTCGAACCCCCGACCTCCGGAACCACAATCCGGCGCTCTAACCAACTGAGCTACAATCACCATTTTTGCGTGTGCAAATATAACTTTTTATCGTTTAATCACAAACAATTCCATCGAAATTTTTGAGGGCAACGAGCTTTTCGGTCGTGAATCCTTCAGCAAATTCTACGCCAGAGAGCCTGCCCAAATCCTGAGCTCTGTACGTCAAGCTTTCTAAAAAATCCTTAGTAGCGATGGGCGTTAGAGGCTCATTTGATTGGGGATTGTAAAACTGTGTTTTGTACGCCAGGCAAGCTTCAATCTTTTGATTCAAAAATCCAGTGATGTCGATCACAAAATCCGGCACCACATTTCGCCATTGGATGTAGTGGAAGATATGTTTCGGACGCCACACATCTTGTAAACTCTCACTATCAAAGGTTTCTATCTTCTTCAGACCAGACAAAAAACAGGCATCGGAGACGAGCTTTGCCGCTTTGGCATGGTCGGGATGTCGATCGTCGATTGCATTTGCCAAAACGATTTCGGGTCTGTACTTTCGGATCATTTGTACAATTTTAAGCTGATATTCTTCGGAATTAGCAATGAAACCATCTTTCATTTTTAGATTCTCTCGGGCAGAGATTCCTAATATTTTTGCAGCGACCCTCGCTTCTGTCGCTCTGGTTTCGGCGGTTCCGCGCGTTCCCAGTTCGCCTTCTGTCAAATCTATGATGCTGACCCTTTTGCCCTCAGAGACCAACTTTACAATTGTACCTCCGCAGCCTAATTCTACATCATCTGGATGAGCTCCGATTGCTAAAATATCACATTTCATAGTCAAATTATTTACAACAAATGTATAAAAATCAAAACTTCCCAATTGTAAAAATTGGGAAGCTCGTGATTGATTTTTTTACGAATTACTGATTCAGGCTTTTCTGCAAATTTAATGCGTCTGCGTACGTCGGATTCAGCGACAAAGATTTTGCAACCATTGCTTTAGCTTTTTCTTTATCACTATCTTTTGCAATGAAAGCGATCGCAAAATAGGCGTAGGATAGCGTCTCTTTGTTCGCTTCCTGATCTGCTACTGGTTTTGCCATCAAGGTATCGACATATTTCTGATAGGCTGCGGATGCTAAATCCTGCTTGCCAGCCTGCTGATAGGCATAAGCTTGGCTGTAATACGCCGGTTCCCAATCTGGAAGCAGGGTAATCATCTTCTGCCAGGTTGCAATGGCGCCATTCCAATTTTTAACGTCCTGATAGGCTTGCGCTAATTTATAAATCGCATCTGTATCCTTCGGATTTGCTCCTAATTTTGTCTTTAGCGCTTCGATTTCTGGCGATGTAGCGCCTGCATCTGTGGACATTCCTACCAAGCCGCCTTTAATTTTAGCTAATTCACCGTCCCAATTCAAAGTTTCGTCTTTTGCATTTTTTGCAATGGTTATTTTTTGTTGGGATAAGGCTTCAAGCTGTGCTTTCTTGGCCGCATCTTTCTCAGTATTGGCTAGTCCCGCTGCGATTAAACCTTGCAATCCTTCATCCGAAGCTTGCACTCTGGATTTGTCTGCCTGAGATAAAAAAGAGTTCATACTTTGTTGAGCGTCCGCATATTTTCCCTCGCTGTACAAGATGTAAGCTCTTAGTTTGTCTTTGATAGGATCTGTAATCTTGCCTTCAACGGAATCTAAAGTGGCTTTTGCATTTGCATAGTCTTCATTTGTAAAATACAGTTTTGCAATTTCTAACTGCGTGTAAGGATCCTCATCGGCATACTTTGTATAGTCTAACAAATTCTGAGTGGCCGCTGAATTTTTCTGATATTTGATATTAAAACTTGCTAAAGCTTTGTAAGCTGGCGCATAAGTTGGATCCACGGCTATTGCTTTATCAATATTGGTTTTCGCTTGTTGCCATTGTTGTGCCGCAATCCAAAGCGTTGCTTTTCTTGTGAAGACGGACGCCTTATTTTTTGCTACCGCTTCTGCCTTATCGTAAGCTGTCATTGCATTTCCAGGGTCTTTTTTGATCCTGTAAGCATCGCCCAGCGAATAATAATAATTGGCAGGAACGCCTGCTTTCTGAGCTTTTTCAATGGCTTTATTCAAATAGACGATGGCAAGATCTGGGGAACTATTTTTCTCGAATAATGTGAGTGCTTCGCCTGCTCTGAATAGGACTTCGGCGTCTTTTTCTCTGGAATCTTTTACAATTTGCTGAATTTCTGTGATCGCCGATTTGTCTCCTTTTCCTAATTTGATAGAAGCTAAACCTATTTGGTTCAAATAACTTTTTGGATCTGCAGCAAGACCTTTGTTGAAACTTTCCTGAGCCATTGCAAAATTAGGCACAAATTGCGTCAAATAGGTGTTTCCTAAATAAAAATAGTTGCTTGCTTCTTTAGGATTTTGAGTGATAAGGTCTGAGTAATTTTGTTTTGCTTTTGCATATTTTTGGCTATCCACCAAGTTGATACCATCTTGCACCGACTGTGCAAAACTTAAACTGGTAAAAAAGCCTACCGCTGCTGTAACAACAATTTTCTTTGATAAATTCATTATTTTCTCTGTTTTTACGATTTCCAAACTATAAATTTTGGTTTTTCTGACAATATTTAGACCAAAATAGATAATAAAATTCAATTAAGCTGTTAAATAAATATTAAAATTACCTATCGCATCTGAACTTCTCTGTTAAAGATATTATAAGGCTGAAGACCTTCTTTTTCTACGATAATCTGACCGATTTGCTGGCAAGAGAACCTAATAAAGCCGTTTCCCAGGCCATAATAAGACTCGTTTGTCAGGAGATACAGAACTCTGGTAAAGGGATAACTCATATTTTTCAAATTATCATTGGAGGGATTGTACGTTTTACCATTTTTTATTATGTTTAAAACTTTTAACTCATTCCTCAGTTTTTGAGCGTCTTTGCCGAAAGGTCTGCTGATCGTATTATAACTGATGACACCAATTTTGTCGGGATAATTTTTCAATTGTTCTGCTACATTTTCGTTTCCGTTGATGATAGAGAATTTCAAATCGGCAGGATTCTTTTTGAATTTCTGAGCCACAAAGTTGAGGTTGCTCGAGTTGACACCATCGAATATCATCCTTTTTTTATCAGAATTCAATTCACTATAAATCTCCTCCATCGCGATGGCTTCTAATGGAGAATCCTTGGGAACCACAAAGAGAACGGCATCTGCTGCAAATTTCGCAGGCAGCCAAGGCAGATCAATTTTTTTGTCGTAGGCTTCTTTTTCTTTTTTGGAAAGCTCTCTGGACATCACGATAACGCGCACTTTCTTATTCAAAAGATCCAGCAATCCAAGGTCCTCTTTTTTGATAACCAGCTTAATTTTGGTCTGTGGATTAAGAGTGGTATAACTTTCTACCAAAGCTTCGGAAACACTTTTGAAGGACTCGTCTGCCTCTATGGTGATTTCGCCTTTGTTGGGATTGTCGATCGCCATATCCTTGGAACAAGAACCAAAAAGAAGGAAGCTAAGCAGGCCAATTAAGATTAGCTTATGCATTTTAATCATCATTTCGTAGCGCTATAATAGCTCTTACAAATCTGAAAACACCATAAACCACTAGCAAACCGCCTAACGGATATGCAATATTTGATTCTATGATACGCGAGTATCGGTAAGCTACCACAAAGATTCCGAATGCGATGTAGAGAAATCCGACAATTAAAGAAAGCCATTTATACATAGGGCAAATTTAATAAAAAAAAGAGAAGTTGTGAAAACTTCTCTTTTATATGAATGTATTTACAATGTCTTTTCCTTATTGGAAATTCATTGTAACAGGGAATCTAAATCTGGATCTTACAGGTTGTCCATTGACTTTGCCGGGAGTCCATTTTGTTTTTATCGACCGTACTGTTTCTTCTGCTGCTCTGTTGAAATCAGCATTAGATCCTGTCGCCTTTACTTGAGTTAAAGATCCATCTTTTTCTACAACAAAAGTAATTTCCGTTTTAAGAGCTCCTTCACCTTCCAAGCTTCCTTGATCAAAATTATTCTGGAATTTCGTTCTAAAGGCGTTAATACCCCCTTGGAATTCTGCATTTTGATCTACAGATTCGTACACTTCGTTGGTCACCTTTACTTCTGCAGTTACAACTTTGCCAGTTCCGGGTGGCGGTGGTGGCGGTGTATAGGCAGGTGTCTTAACGCCTTCCTGATTATTAAGCCCCGTTGTTGTTTTCAATTGTTCTGTAATTGTTGGTGGTGGCGTCTCAATCTTCGGAGCTCTCTTAGGTTCTGGAACGACATTTTGTATGACTTCTTGTTTTTGCTCCACTTTTGGAGGTGGCGGCGGTGGTTCCTCTTCTTTTGGCTCTTCTATGATGGGTTTTTCTTCCAAGATATCGACCAATTTTGCATCCACTTCTACTTTGTCTTTAGCATTCATCTCTTGAATCTTGAGATATATAAGAGGAGAAACTGCAAGGATAATAAAGAGAACAGTCCCAATGATGAAAGATCTTGTGAGCAACTTGGGATACGATTTCCTAAGGTCATACGCTCCGTAAGCTTTATTTCTATGTTCAAATACGATCTCATCAAGAGTTTGATCGTAATTCAAATTTTCGTCTGCCATTTTTGATATTTTAAAATATGATATTTGTAGTGAGACTTTACTATTCTCCCACTTTCCTTTTGTAAATAGCCAACTCCCATGGTTTGATATCGGTCACCCCATATCTTTTGTTTTTGGTAATCTCCATTTCGTCCAAAATATCTACAAAATTCTTATATACTGCATCATCCGTTGGCTTTATAATTACTGTAAATTTGTCTTTATCAACTGCGGCGGCTTTTGCCTTCTCGATTACTTGTCTGATTCCTTCTCTGTCAAAACTGGTTTCAAAAAAATTTTCATCATTAAGTCCTTCCTGATCTTGCTGGTGATAAAAAACTTTGTTGTCTTTACCTATGATGATAGAAATTGAATTGCTCAATTTTATATCTATATCCTGTGGTTTTTGTTTTTCATCGTGCGGCTTTGCCGGAAGACCGAGATCCATCACATTGGGTTTGCTGAATGTTGTGGTGAACATAAAGAACATCAACATCAAGAAATTCAAGTCAACCATCGGTGTCATATCTACACGGGGATTGTGCTTCTTCGAGCGAACCTTGCCGCCTTTGCCACTATCCTCTTTTACTGCTACTTCTGCCATTTCTCGTTGAATTAATTTGTTTTACTTTCTTGTGATGTGATCAACCAAAATTTAAGAAAATCGATATCTCTCAAACCTTCAAACAACGTTTTGACTTTTGGATACTTAGTGGTAACATCACCTTTGATTGCCAACTTGTAATTAGGATTTACGGCAAGGCTCTGCTGTACCCAATCGATAACTTGTTTGTTCGTACTGTCCAACGGAATACCTTCTTTTGATTTGTATGTTTTTCGCTGCGCTTCGGGCAGATTCAAAAAACTTTTCAACTGCCCCATCGGCACGCCTACGGCTTCTAATTTTACAAATGCAACTTTTTCTGGGTTTGTAAAGGTCATTTTGTACTTTGCTCCCATTTTTTCCAGAAGTTGAATCCTTTCTGTGCCGTTTTCCACTGGTTGGAAATAGAAAACACCATCCTGAGTAACACTTACAGTCATCAAACTGGCATCAGGAAGTAATTTTTCTGATATAGAAGAAGGCGGTTTTATCTGTGCCACATCGGGCTTTTTGAACTGGGTAGTTGTAATGAAGAATGTAAGAAGTAAGAAAGTTACATCACACATTGCTGTCATATCCAGCGCTACCCCGTGTCTTTTTGGTTTAATTCTCGCCATTGTTTTGTCTATTTAACTATTTGATAAAAATTTAAAATGTAAGAAATACATTTTATAAAAAGCTCAATTTCTTAATGAAATTGAGCAAAAGACTGTTGGATGCTCATAGAGATCTCATCGATCTTGTACGTCAATCCATCAATTTTGGAAGTAAAATAGTTATAAAGGATGATTGCAACTGCAGAGGTACTAATACCCAAAGCGGTGTTCATCAAGGCTTCGGAGATACCGATAGATAGTGCAGCAGCATCCGGTGTTCCGCCCGCTTGGCCTAAGGCTTGGAATGAACGGATCATCCCCAATACGGTTCCAAGCAAGGCAACCAAGGTAGCAACGGTTCCTAAGGTGGAAAGGATGTTCATATTTTTCTCCAACATTGGCATTTCCAAAGTGGTAGCTTCTTCAATGGCTTTGTTAAGACCTGCCATTTTTTGTTCTTTATCCAGCGTTGTATCTACTGCCAATGCTTTGTAAGTTGTCAAACCTTCTTTCACAACATTCCCGATCGAACCTTGCTGTCTGTCGCATTCTTCTAAAGCTTCTTCTACTTTGTTGTGGTTAAGCAAATTTCTAACTTTTAGAACAAAGCTATCCACATTGCCGTTTCCTTGAGCTTTGTTTAATACAATTGCTCTCTCAATTGCAAATACGATAACGATAATCATAAAAGTGATCAAAACAGGAACAAGAACTCCTCCCATATAAATAACGCCTAATCCGTGAGGATGCAACTCCGTCGTTTTGATATCATTTGCAAATGCTACCGAGGATTTGCCGGAAAGCCGCGCATCTTCCTGAAAATTGGACGGATTACCCAATACAAACCAAAAGATTAATACACCAATCACTAATAAAATTGGGATAATTACAGCAGGATTAAGACCTCCTTTTTTTCTAGCAACTACTTGCTCGTCTGTGTTTGAAACATTCATTTCCATATTAAAACTAAATTATAATTGTTAAATTTTTATTTTGTAAAATAAAGTCAAATTATTTAAAAATGCAAACTAAATAATCTTACTTTTTATTTTTTTCTTCCTTAGAAAATGCCTCTTTTTGAAGCATTATTAAAATTAAACTTATTTTTTATTAATTTATTATCTATAAGTCTCCAAGATGTAAAATAAAAGTAAAAAAAAGTCTTATTTTTATACTTACCAATCGGGCTAGCATCCTCAAATATCAATAATAAATTTTTGTTAACATTTTGGAAACTACGTTTTATTTGTAGAATTAGGAGACAATATTAATGATTTTCTTTGGAACAAAGATGAAATTTTTAACTGTTTTTCCGTCCAAGTATTTTTTGACATCTTCATTTTCCAAAATAATAGGCTGAACCTCTGCCTTACCCAAATCTGAAGACAGCTTGATCTTGAATTTCATCTTACCGTTAAAACTTACGGGGTAATCTATCTCATCTTCAACGAGATAACCTGCATTGAGAACCGGAAATTTCTCGAATTCAATAGACCTATTGTTCCCGAGCAAATTCCATACCTCTTCGCAGATGTGGGGCGCGTATGGTGAAATAATGATGGCCAGAGGTTCCAAAATTTCTCTTTTATTGCATTTTAATTTCTGTAACTCGTTGACAGCTATCATAAAAGACGAAACCGAAGTATTGAAAGAAAAATTCTCAATATCAAAGAGTACTTTTTTGATTAAGGTGTGGAGAATTTTAAATTCTTCTTTTGTTGGCGCTTCATCAGAAACTTCAAAAGTGTCGCCGTGAAAATACAGGTTCCAGAATTTCTTCAAAAACCCGTAAACACCACTAAGACCTTGCGTGTTCCAGGGCTTGGATTGTTCTAATGGTTCAAGGAACATTTCGTACAATCTTAAACCATCTGCTCCATACTCATTACAGATATCATCAGGATTTACAACATTGTACTTAGACTTAGACATTTTTTCTACTTCACGGTCACAGATGTATTCTTTATCACTCCAAAGTAAAGCGGCATCACGAAATTCAGGATTTCCTTTATTCTTTAATTTTTCAAAATCTAATTCGTTGGAGGTTCCCTTCAAATATTTAATATCAATATGTTTATCTGTTTGAAAGCTTAACTCAAAAGTATTATATCCAAAATTATAATCAACACCTCTGTAACCATAATTTTTTGCAATTTCATCAAATCTATCAATGTATTTTTTTATGGATAAGTCAAGTTCAGATTCAGGAGTAACTTTATTAAGTTTTAATTGAGCCATTCTTAAATAGTTATCATATATAAACTCGATATCATCCTTGGACAACAATACGTATTTTCTATTACTATTTGAACTCGTTCCTTGTCCATCAGCATCGATAAAAGATAATCTAGAAATATTAACAAACGCACTCATCCCCAAAATCATCCCTTGATTAATCAACTTTTGGAAAGGCTCATTTTGTTCAATATAACCTCTGTCTTTCAAAAACATATTCCAAAAACGGGAATATAACAAATGTCCGGTGGCGTGCTCGCTTCCTCCGATGTACAAATCCACTTGTCCCCAATAATCGGTCAATTCTTTTTTAGCAAAAACCTCTTCATCATTCGGGTCCATATATCTTAGGAAATACCAGGAACTTCCAGCCCAGCCGGGCATCGTTGATAATTCCAGTGGGAAAACGGTTTCATCATCAATCAAATCTGTGTCCACCACTTTCTGATTTGCTTCGTCCCAGGCAAACGTTTTCGCATTTCCTAATGGCGGATCGCCGTCTTCTGTCGGTAGATATTTTTCAACTTCCGGAAGTTCCAAAGGCAAAACGGAACTTGGCAAAGTGTACGGCATTCCATCCTTATAATAGATAGGAACGGGTTCGCCCCAATATCTTTGTCTGGAGAAAATCGCATCACGCTGTCTGTAATTCGTAGTTCCGTGACCGATGCCTCGGTTTTCGATTTCGGTAATGATTTTGGATTTCGCATCCTTATAATTAAGTCCGTTCAAAAAATCAGAATTGATGCAAAATGAATCTTTGGAATCATAAGCTTCTTCCTGAACATCCACATCAGATTCTACAACTTTGATAATTTCTAACCCAAACTTCTTTGCAAATCTATGGTCGCGCTCATCGTGCGCAGGAACCGCCATCACGGCGCCCGTTCCGTAACCCATCAAGACGTAATCCGAAATGTAAACCGGCATTTCTTTTCCGGTAAAAGGATTGATGGCGTAGCTTCCCGTGAAGGCACCAGAAACATTTTTAACATCCGCCATTCTATCACGTTCTGTTTTTTTGGAAGTTTCTTCGATGTAATTTTGGACTTCATATTTCTGCTCCGGAGTTGTTATATTTTGGACCAGCGGATGTTCTGGCGCCAAAACCATAAACGTTGCTCCGAAAATTGTGTCGGGACGTGTTGTGAATACTGAGATCCTCACCCCCAACCCCTCTCCTTTTGAGAGGGCTGGGGTGAAAACCTCAAACTGCACCTCCGCACCCTGAGATTTCCCAATCCAATATTCCTGAGCATCTTTCAAAGGCTGAGGCCAGTCCAAAGTTTCCAGACCTTGCAACAATCGTTCGGAATATGCCGAAATTCTCATGCTCCACTGCATCATTTTCTTTTGAAAAACCGGATAACCGCCTCTTTCGGATTTCCCATCTTTGACTTCATCATTGGCCAAAACAGTTCCCAGAGCCGGGCACCAATTCACCGTCGTTTCTGCTCTGTAAGCCAGCCGATAGTTTAGCAATATTTCTTCTTTCTTAATATCAGAAGCATTTTTCCATTCATCAGAAGTAAAATTTAATTCCTCATTTTGATTGGCATTCAGTCCTTCTGTTCCCTTTTCTTCAAAATACTGGACTAAGGTTTTGATAGATTCTGCCTTGTCCGAATCTTTGTTGTACCAGGAATGAAACAACTGGATGAAAATCCATTGCGTCCATTTATAATAAGAAGGATCCGAAGTTCTCACTTCCCTGCTCCAGTCAAACGAAAAACCAATTTTCCTTAATTGCTCTTCGTATCGCCTGATATTTTGTTCGGTGGTGATTGCCGGATGGGTTCCTGTTTGGATCGCATATTGCTCGGCAGGAAGTCCAAAACTATCATACCCAATCGGATGAAGAACGTTAAAACCCTGATGCCTTTTGAATCTCGCATAGATGTCCGACGCGATGTATCCCAGCGGATGTCCCACGTGAAGCCCGGCTCCGGAAGGATACGGAAACATATCGAGGACATAGAATTTCGGTCTGTCGGTTGAGTCGGAAGTCTTGTAAATTTGGTTGTCTTCCCAGTATTTCTGCCACTTTTTTTCTATCTGCTGATGGTCGTAAAACATTCTATGAACTAAGAATTAATAATGAATAATTTTTTAAGAGTCACAAAGTTAAGATTTTGAAAGAAATGGACAATTTTAAATTTTCGCATTCACTTTTCAACAATAACAATTATTTGGGCGCCTTTTTCCGTCCTCCGTTCCCGCTTTTTTATTTTTCCAAAGAAAAAATAAAAAGAGCTCCACTCAGGCCGGGGCGCATATTCCGAGCTTCGAAGCAATATTTGCCATCAACGACAATATTTGAAATCATAAAAGAGCAGTCCATATTAGACTTGTAACACAGAGCGGAGTCGAAGTCATCATCACAAAGTCTTTTATCTTTCATCTATTATCTTAAAGTCTATATCTTTATCTTTGTAAAAAATCCCGTTGCCAGAAGTTTCAATCATCACACCAAGCTACAATTCTTCAAAATATTTGAAAGAAACGATCGCTTCTGTCCTCAACCAAACTTTCCAGGATTGGGAATGGCTGATTACCGATGATTGCTCAACAGATAATTCCGTAGAAATTCTGAGACAGCAAAACGACCCAAGACTCAAGGTATTTAAAACTAAAAAAAATGGCGGCGCAGGACACGCTAGGAACATTTCTCTCGAAAATGCAACCGGAAGATTCATCACTTTTCTGGATGCCGACGATTTTTGGGAACCCAATTTCCTCGAAGAAATGATCGCTTTTATGAAATCTGAAAATGCAGAATTGGCTTACTCAACTTATTCCCGCTGTGATGAAAATCTAAATCCGATTTTAGGCGATTTCGAAGCAGATACGATTGTGGATTTTAATAATCTTCTGAAAACCTGCAGATTATCACTCTTAGCCTCGATGTATGACTCCCAAAGAGTTGGAAAATTCTACTTCCCCGAAGGTACCAAACGCGAAGACCACGTGATGTGGCTGGAACTTTTGAAGAAAATCCCGCAAGGAAAACCCTTGAAAAAAACTTTGTCCAGATACAGAATGCTGCCCAACAGCGTCTCCCGAAAAAAGTCAGATGTAATGAAAGACCAATATTTGGTTTACAAAGATTATATGAAATTTTCTACACTCAAATCTCTGTATTACACGGCGAATTGGGCATTGAACGGTTTTATCAAATATTCAAAAATCTTTAATTAATGGAATATTCAAAAGAATTCAAGCGGGCTCTGAGCGAGTTTTCTCCCGCGGAAAAAGATAAATTGATCTTCCGATTGCTGAAAAAAGACAGATTGCTCTCTAAGAAACTTTATTTCGAACTCATCGATCCGGAAACCGTCGACGAAAAACGAAATGCAATGGAAGAAAACATCATTAAAAATGTCGCCTATGCTTGCAAATATATTGCCAATCAAAAATATTTTCTAATGCTCATAAGGAGCAGCAGCGGCGAAATAACAGAGCACGTGAAGGTTACAACCGATAAATTCGGTGACGTTTATTTGAACTTATTTTTGATCAACAAAATTTTGGAGCATAACTATCAATTATCATTTGAAAGATTCGACACCGTTTACAAACTCTACATCTATCTCATCAATAAAATCTTCAAAGCCTTGATTTCTATCAAAAAACTGGACGAAGATTATTGGATGGAATTCGACGAACTGTTGACTGATATCGATTTCCAAATCCACGAAAATCTATATCTTGAAAAAACCTGCATCAATAACGGATTGGATTTCAACTGGTTGAAATGCGAAAACATTCCCGCTGATATGGAACTCATCGTGAAAAAAATTAAAAGCCAAGGTTTTTTACGATAAGATTTTCTTCAAAATAATTTCTGTGGCATTCGGCTGAGAACGCACGAATTCGCCCGCATTGTTCGCCATTTCTTTCAGATAAGAAACTTCGCCATCTTGCGGGGCCAGATCTTGCTTCATCATTTCCTCGATGAAGGTTGCCGCCGTCACAAAATCGTCGAAACATTTGCCGCCCTTTGCCGCAATCAAATCTTCGGCTTCGGGATTTTGCTTGTAATGACTTCCGAAAATGACCGGAACCGAGTAAACGGCCGCTTCCAGAATATTGTGCAACCCAGCCGAATGAAAACCGCCGCCGACAACCGCCAGATCTGCGTAAGAATATAATTTGGAAAGCTTTCCGATGCTGTCGATGATCAAAATTTGACAATTGGAAGTTTGAAGTGCTTCAGAATCGGAAAGCGAACTGTACAAAATGGCGTTTGGAAATAATTTCTGTAGATGCGCAACGCGGTGCAAATCGTGCGGCGCAATGGCAAATTTGGTTTCGGGAAGTTTTTTGACCAAAAGCTGGGCGATATCTTCCTCGCTTTGCCAAGAACTTCCGAAAACGATTAGTTTCTGATCGCCTTTAAACTCTTCTATAAAATCGAGGTGATTGTCTCTTTGTAGAAATTGTTTCACGCGGTCGTATCTCGTGTCGCCGGAAACGGAGGAATTTATCAATCCAATATTTTTTGCCAAAGCAGAAGACTTGATGGTTTGATGAAAAAACCAATCGACGTTATTTTTCAGTTGCTTCACAAACCATTTGCCGTAGCTCTCAAAGAAAATCTGATGCTCATAAAACAAGGCAGAAATCACATAAATCTTTGTTCCTCGATTTTTTAGTTCGCTCAGAAGATTGTACCAATAATCATATTTTACCGTGAAGAAAATTTCGCAGTCGAAGCTAAAAACAAATTCCTGAATATCTTTCTTTTTATCGAAAGGCAGATAACAAATCGCATCGGCGATATGCTTTTTCTTCTTCACATTTTCATAACCTGATGGCGAGAAAAATGTGATTAGAACCTTATAATCTTGGAATTGTTCTTTTAATTTTTCGAGAACTGGTAAACCTTGCTCGTACTCGCCTAAGCTGGAAGCGTGCATCCACAGGACTTTATCTTCTGGTGAAAAAGCATTTTTGACAATTTCCAGAGATAGCCTTCTACCTTGGATTCCTTTTTTGGTTTTGGAATCGAAGATTGAATAGACCTTCATTCCGAAAATCATCAGCCGGACGAAAAGATTGTATAGAGATTTCATCGCGAATCCTTGCGGGTTTGAGAATTAGAAATTGAGACGGAATAAATCATCATTCCAATGATAAAAATCAAAAGTGAGCCTCCCAAATAACCAATTGCCGAACTTGATTCTTTCGATTTGCCTAATGCGATCGCAATACTTTCGTAGTTGATATCTGCAAACATCAGCATCAAAATAAAATTCAAAATATTGACAACCAATCTTCCGATTTTTGGATTTTCCTTTAGGTTTGTAGGGATATTGAGTAACGGAGAATTTGGATTTTTGGAAAGATACAACATCAATGCACAACACGCCGTTGCAACCGCAAGCAAAAACCAAAGTGAATTTTTGCTTCCAAAACCATCGGGTTTGCCACTAAAGTTAAAATGAGTTGGAATGATTTCCGGCAACTTTTGAAAATTCAAGATGGTAAAAATCCAAACAAAAATCAAGATCAAACCGGAAATGATATTCAAAGAAATAGAAATGCTTTTCATTAGTTTAGCTTCATTTTTCTGACACAAATCTAAGGATAATGATAGACTTTAAGAAAATAGGGAAAATATTTATTTAATCGATCCGCTAAATTATTTTTAAAGATGATAACTGAAAATTATTATAAAAAAGTTGTAGCACAAAATAAAAGCTGTATATTTGCAATCTGAAAATTTAACAGTAATTACGAACTAAATATATCGGCGATGAGCAAAAGAACGTTCCAACCATCTGAGAGAAAAAGAAGAAACAAACACGGTTTCCGCGAAAGAATGTCCACCCCAAACGGCAGACGAGTGTTGGCCGCCAGAAGAGCAAAAGGCAGAAAGAGTTTAACTGTTAGCGCACAGCGCGCTAAGAGATAATTTCGAAAAATTATCATATAAAAAGAATGTCTGGACCAATGTTCAGACATTTTTTGTTGTTAAAATTTGCCAAAAATTAAGTCCCTCCAAGATGTTTTTATTATTTTTGGATGGATTAAAAGCTATCTGATGATTACGCCGAGAAGTAAACAGCGGATTTAATCACTTATCAGTCATCTCACCATCAATCATCGTAATTATGCCGCACAGAAATGACCCGGGCGTTAGTATTATAGATCTTAGTAGCGCAAAAATTGTTCAGAAAAACTTCACCGTTCTTAATGATGTAGATCTGCATATCAAAAAAGGAAAATTCTGCTACCTGATCGGGAAAACAGGCTCTGGGAAGAGTTCTCTTCTGAAAGTTCTCTACGGACAACTTCCTCTGCAAGGCGGAAACGGACAAGTGGCGGGCTTCGATTTGAAAAAATTAAAACAATCTGACGTTCCCAACCTGAGACGAAAATTGGGAATCGTTTTCCAAGACTTTCAACTTCTGCCAGACAGAAACATCGAAAAAAATCTTCTTTTTGTTTTGCAAGCCACCGGCTGGACAGACAAAGTGAAAATGGAAGAGCGAATAGACGAAGTTCTGTCGAGCGTTGGGATGAAAACCAAAAAACACAAAATGCCTCATCAACTTTCCGGTGGGGAACAGCAGCGGGCTGCCATCGCAAGAGCCTTGCTAAACCATCCGGAACTGATCCTTGCGGATGAGCCGACGGGAAATCTGGATCCGGAGACCTCAAACGATATTATGACGCTTCTAAAAAATCTGGCAGAAGAAAACCATTGCGCTGTTGTGATGGCGACGCACGATTATCACATGATTCAGAATTATCCTGGCGAGGCGATCCGTTGCGAGAATGGGCAAGTTTCGGTTTTAGATACAGCGGAACTTTTTGAGTAGAAGTTAGAGATTAGAATTTAGATGTTAGATTAAATTCTAATGTTTTTAAACTATAGAATCTTTCTGAAAATCTCAGAGAGATTTTTTGTGGAAAAGATGGAAGTCTTTTGTCAATTCAAAGTATTCGTCTGAGTAGATTCTGGGTGATTTTTCTATCACAAAGTTCTCGATTTTTGGTTGCGATTTCGCCGATGAATATTCTAAAACAAGCCGTTTCGGTCTCGCGGTTTTGACGCCTTTGATGCTGACTTTTCTTTGGAGAAATAGATTATTTTTTGAACAAATCTGAGTGAATTCTTTTTCAGATTCCACTGGAATGATGACTGCGAAAAGTCCTTTTTCAGAAAGCAACTGACTGGATTTCTGAATCAAAACGGAAAAATCCAGTTCAAGTTGTTGTCTTGCAAGAATATCTTTCCCGGAAGCATTAATTTCGAAATAAGGCGGATTGGAAAGGATTACATCAAATTTTTCTTCGGTTTCAAAAGTTTTCAAATCCTGAAATTGACTTTTGATCCTCTCTGCAAAAGGCGAATTGGAAAAATTAGTTTGAGAAATGTTGACGGCTTCTGGATTGATATCGATGGCCAAAATCTGCGCTTTGCGATCTCTCTGAGCAATCATTAATGCTATAATTCCTGTTCCCGTTCCCACTTCTAAAACATTTTTCGCTTCGGAAACATCGGCTAAAGCGCCAAGCAAAACCGCATCCGTTCCCACTCGGAAAACATCAGTATTTTGTTGAATATCAAATTGTTGAAAACGGAAAGCTTTCATTTACTATAAATTCGAAGGCATAGAAATCGTGAAGGTTGCGCCTTTGTCCACTTCAGAAACCACCGTGATCGTGCCGTTGTAATCCTCCACCATCCGTTTTACCATCGTGAGGCCGATTCCCATTCCGCTGTTTTTGGAAGTGAAATTGGGATCGAATATTTTATCCAGCTTATCGGCGGGAATCCCAACGCCATTGTCTTGAACGGTGATTTTGATTCGTTTTTCAATCTTTTCCAGATCAACATTGATGATAGATTTCCGCTGATCAGATTTTGCTTGGCTGGCGTTGGTCACCAGATTGGTAATGATTCTGGTCAAATAATCCTTGTCGATTTTCATCGGAATATCGTCCTGGCTGGCATGCACAAAGATATTCTCGTCGCTGAAGATTAAAAGCGCGTTTATCACCTCTGTCTTCAAAGAAATTTCAACGTCATTTTTCTGCGGCAGCTGGGCAAATTCGGAAAAGGCATTGGCAACTCTGCTGATCACTTCGATTTGACCAATGACGATCTCGCTCAGGTTTTTAACTTTGTTGGCGATGTTGGGATCGTTGGCGTCAAATTTTCGTTCAAAATTCTGCATCATCAGCTTCATCGGCGTCAGCGGATTTTTGACTTCGTGTGCCACTTGTTTGGCCATTTCTTGCCAGGCAGATTGCTTCTCGATATAGCTCAATCGCTCCCTCTGATCGGCGATTTCTGCGATCATTTTGTTGTAGGATTTCACCAGCGCATTGAGCTCGTCATTCTTATAATACTTGATGGGGCGCAGGTTTTTATCAAACAGATTGATTCTGCTAATCATCGATGTAAAGCGGATAATGGCCTCGGTAAGGTTGTTCGAAATAATCCAGCTGAGCCAAATGCTTAAGAGAGTAATCAAAATATTAACCCCAATAATATAAGCAAAATAATGCTTGAAAACATCCATATACGCACTTTCGTTATGATAATACGGAAAGTAGATATACGCAATATCCTCCAGCATATTATTTTTCAGAACCATATAAGAGGAGACGATGCTGGCACCCAATTTTTCGTCGTAGGACTTGTCATCGTACTGTTTTCCGTTGTTTCGGATTTCCTTCAGCACCTGGGATGGCATTTTCTTCTGCTCTACGAGATTGGGATCTTTGTTGGATAGGAGATAATTTCCTTGCAGATCGTAAATAATGATGTCGTGCTTGTTGATATCGGCAATTTCGTAGATCTTATTTTCCAAAACCTTCGGAATATCGTAGGTATGAACCTGAGAATGGCTCAGCGCATAGTCCAAAGACGCCATCAGCGCTTCGGATTTATTCTGCATATCGGTTTTGCTCTGCATCTTGGCATTGTCTCGCAAAATAATAAAAGATAATGCAGCCGAAGTGACCACACTCAGGATACAAATCGTAAGAAAGCCGATGAAAACTCGGTTTCTTAATCGATAACCTTTATAATCACTTAATGGCATTCTGACTTTTTAATAATTTGGCAACGTACTTTCCGATAATATCAAACTCCAAATTGACCACATCGCCTTTCTGCAAGTTTTTCATATTCGTAAACGCCCAGGTGTACGGAATTATGGCCACAGAAAACCCGCCAACGCCGCTCTCAGCAACCGTTAAGCTGATTCCGTTCACCGTAATGGAGCCTTGCGGAACAGTTGTAAACTCAGCCGATTCATCATACTTGATGGTAATGGAATAACTCCCGTTCCTATTTTCGATGCTATCAACCACACCCGTTTTGTCCACGTGGCCTTGCACGATGTGCCCATCCAAACGTCCTTCGAAGCGCAAACAACGTTCCAAATTCACTTCCGTCCCGATTTTCCAAAAATTAAGATTCGTTTTCTCCAGCGTTTCGTTGATCGCCGTCACTTTGTAAGCATTCCCAGTCATTGCGACCACCGTCAGGCAACAGCCGTTGTGCGCCACGCTTTGATCTATTTTCAGCTCCTCTGTGAAGGGGCTGCTCAACGTAAAATCGATGTTGCTTTCCCTACTCTCAATTTTCTCAACTTTCCCCGTCGCTTCTATGATTCCTGTAAACATTCTTCAATAATATTTTTAAATTTTTAGGAGCTTAATCCCGCTTTCCGTTGCAATCTTTTTCTTTTTCAGAAAAAAAAGAAAAAGGATTTCCACTGCAATCGGGGCTATGGGCTTGGTCATCCGCAGAAACTTGGCACATCAAAATTAGCATCCGTTTCATAAGAAAAACTACCTAAAAAATTGTAATTTTGTAAACTCTTTATAAACATCAAAGATAAACAAATGAGCTCCAAACACCATAAAATCAGAGTGGGAATTTCGATTGGCGATTTCAACGGTATCGGTCCCGAGATCATCCTGAAATCTCTGAAAGACAAAACCATCACCGACTTTTTTACGCCCATCATCTTTGGTTCTGGAAAACTTTTCACTTATCAAAAAAATGTTTTTAAGCTGCAGACCAATTTCAATTACATCAACGATGCAAAAGAAGCGCAGGCCGGGAAAATCAATATGGTAAATCTCAGCAAGGAGAACAGCAATATAGAATTTGGTGTCCCAACGGAAGAATCCACAAAAATGGCCATCGACTCCTTGAATACTGCTACAGAAGCCCTGTTAAACAAAGACATCGATGTCCTCGTAACCGCACCCATCAACAAAGACGAAATGATGAAATATGGCTTTGCTCACACGGGTCACACCGGTTATTTCGAAGAAAAAGCAGGCAAAAAAGCCATCATGTTTATGGTAAGCGAAGGTTTGAAAGTCGCTGTTTCCACGCACCACATTCCGGTTGCCGAGATTGCGAGCAACATTACCAAAGAAAATATCAAAACCCAAATCAAGCAATTGGTTGCAACGCTGAAAGAAGATTTCTGCGTAGAAAAACCAAAGATTGCAGTGCTCGGACTCAATCCTCACGCGGGCGATGGCGGGGTTATCGGCAAAGAAGAAATCGAAATCATTCAGCCTGCCATTCAGGATTTGTTTAGTGAGGGCATTATGGCTTTCGGCCCTTATCCAGCGGACAGTTTTTTCCAACCGGAAAAATATGCCGCTTTCGATGCTGTTTTGGCCATGTACCACGATCAAGGTTTGGCACCGTTCAAAACGATTGCTTATGAACATGGCGTGAACTATACTGCAGGCTTACCTTTTATCAGAACTTCGCCAGATCACGGCGTTGCTTACGATATTGCGGGGCAAAATATCGCTGATGAAACTTCATTTTCCGAAGCCATTTTCACGGCCATAGATATTTTTAAAAACAGAGACGAATATCAGGAATTGCGGGCGCATCGACTGCGGCCGAAAGCAGCGCACGCCAGCCACGGCGTGGACGAAGATTTGCCAAAAGAAAGATAAAGACTTTCTGCAGAATCATGATAATAAAATAAGTTTTGGAGGACTGATTTTTTGCCATTCAAGTATTTCCAAAAAATATTTTGATATTTGAAAAAATTAAATTATTTTTGCAAACCATTTTTATGGACAGATTTAGAAACTATGACATTGCTTTTGTAGGCCTAAAACCAGGAAAGCACGATTTCAATTTTGAAATCAATCAGCCGTTCTTTGATTTATTTGAGACTGAACTGGAGTTTTTCAATCCCAATATTAATGTGAATGTTCTTTTGGACAAGCACACGACGTTTTTGGAATTCATATTCGAAGTTTCGGGAACAGTTCAATTGATATGTGATATTAGCAATGATGAATTTTCCGAAAACATAGAAAATGATTTGAAAGTTCTTG
Source organism: Weeksellaceae bacterium (assembly GCA_022013695.1). Lineage (GTDB taxonomy): Bacteria > Bacteroidota > Bacteroidia > Flavobacteriales > Weeksellaceae > Epilithonimonas. Next base: position 16,864 of record JAKLPS010000008.1, on the reverse strand, counting down.
TAAAATTTGGAGAGGAATACGATGACAGCAACGAGGATGTGATCACCATCAACAGAAAAGACAGCGATTTCAACATTGCGAATCTGATCTACGAAACGGTGGTTTTATCAATCCCAATGAAAAAAGTAGCACCTTCTGTAAAAGGCAATGAAGAATATCAGAATCTTTTAGACAAATACAGTCCAAAAATAATCGAGGAAGAAGAGGAACAAACCGACCCAAGATGGGAAGCTTTGAAGAAATTAAAAGATAATAATTAAGAAATAACAATATAATTCGGTAAGAATTTTTAAAACGTATTAGCAATGGCACATCCTAAAAGAAGACAGTCTTCTACAAGAAGAGATAAAAGAAGAACACACTACAAAGCTGTAGTTCCTCAATTGGCAAAAGACGCAACATCTGGCGAAATGCACTTGTACCACAGAGCGCACTGGCACGAAGGAAAACTGTACTACAGAGGAAAAGTTGTGGTAGAGAAAATCGCAGAAACAATAGAAGAAAACTAAGAATTATCTTTGATAATCTTATACTTAGCATAAAAAACCACTCGGATTTTATTAATTTGGGTGGTTTTTTATTATATTTGGCGTTCAAAACATTTAAAATTTTATGGATATAAAAGACATTCAGAATCTTGTAAGATTTGTAGCAAAAGCAGGAGTTTCCGAAGTGAAATATAAAAATAAAGACTTCGAAATCTACATCAAAACGCCACTTGGAGGCGAGCCAGTAAGCTATGTAACACCGCAAGTTTCTTATCAGACTCCGTACGCTGCATCCACGGCAAACCCAGTCTCTGCTCCGGCTGAAAATTCTGACGCAGCCACTTCTGCGGACGAAAGTAAATATATCACCATCAAATCTCCGATGATCGGAACTTTCTACAGAAAACCATCTCCAGACAAGGAGGTTTTTGCTAATGTGGGCGATTCTGTGACAGAAGGAAAAGTGGTCTGCGTGATAGAAGCTATGAAGCTCTTCAACCAAATTGAATCAGAAGTGAGCGGAAAAATCGTGAAAATATTGGTAGAAGACTCTTCTCCTGTAGAATATGATCAGCCTTTATTTTTAGTAGATCCTTCTTAAGGAATTTTAGATGAAAAATTATAAATTTTAGATGAAAATCGATTCGTTTAAAATTAATTGAAAATTCAAAATTTCTAATTCAAAATTTCTAAAAAGATGTTCAAAAAAATATTGATCGCAAACCGCGGTGAAATCGCAATGCGAATTTTGCGTACGGCGAAGGAGATGGGAATCAAAACCGTTGCAGTGTATTCCACTGCGGACAAAGACAGCCTCCACGTGCGTTTTGCAGATGAAGCGGTGTGCATCGGACCTCCAATGAGCAAAGACTCTTATCTTAAAATCCCAAATATTATTGCCGCGGCGGAGATTACCAATGCAGATGCCATCCATCCGGGTTACGGTTTCCTTTCGGAGAATGCTAATTTCTCTCGAATTTGTGCCAAAAATGGACTCAAATTCATCGGTGCAACGCCAGAACAGATCGAAAAAATGGGTGACAAAGCAACTGCGAAGGCTACGATGAAAGCAGCTGGAATCCCTTGCGTTCCCGGTTCCGACGGCCTGATCGATTCTTACGAAGATGCAAAAAAAATAGCCAAGGAAACGGGTTATCCGGTGATGATCAAAGCTACGGCAGGCGGCGGCGGAAAAGGAATGAGAGCCGTTTGGAAAGAGGAAGACTTAAAAGAACATTGGGATTCTGCCATCCAGGAAGCTCTTGCAGCATTTGGAAACGGCGGAATGTACATGGAAAAACTCATCGAAGAGCCAAGACATATCGAGATTCAGGTGGCCGGAGATCAATTTGGCAAAGCCTGTCACCTCTCGGAAAGAGACTGCTCTATCCAAAGAAGAAATCAAAAACTTATAGAAGAAACGCCTTCTCCTTTTATGACAGACGATCTTCGGGAAAGAATGGGCGCTGCAGCGGTCAAAGCGGCAGAATATATTTCTTACGAAGGCGTTGGAACGATTGAATTTTTGGTCGATAAACACCGAAATTTTTATTTCATGGAAATGAATACAAGAATCCAGGTGGAACATCCCATTACGGAGCAAGTAGTTGATTTTGATTTGATTAGGGAGCAGATTTTGCTAGCTGCAGGAACACCACTGAGCGGAAAAAACTATTATCCCAAAATGCACGCCATCGAATGCAGAATCAATGCAGAGGATCCATACGCAGACTTCCGGCCATCTCCAGGAAAGATCACAGAACTCAATATTCCCGGCGGGCACGGCGTGCGCGTGGATACGCATGTTTATTCCGGGTACACCATTCCATCCAACTACGACTCTATGATTGCAAAACTCATCGTGACTGCACAAACGAGAGACGAAGCGATTGCGAAAATGAGACGGGCTCTGGAAGAGTTTTACATCGAAGGAGTAAAAACGACGATTCCTTTCCACAGACAACTTTTAGAAAATGAAGACTTTCTAGCTGGAAATTACACCACCAAGTTTATGGAAGACTTCGTGATGGACAGAAGTTTTGACAATCATATCTAAAAATATTCAGTACTGAAAGACCTATTGCCTGACTTTACAGTTAGGCACTTTTTATTAGCGCTCATTGCTCTCAAATTTATTATTTTTGCATAAAATAAATCCTTATGTCAACAGCCGTTCAGAAAAAGAACTCTCAATATTTCATCGACCTCGAAAATCAATATGGGGCGCACAACTATCATCCGCTTCCCGTAGTTCTGGATCGGGGCGAAGGCGTTTTTGTTTGGGATGTGGAAGGCGAAAAATATTATGACTTTCTTTCCGCTTATTCTGCTGTCAATCAAGGACATTCTCATCCAAAAATTGTAGAAGCATTGGTCAACCAGGCTAAAAAATTGGCTTTAACCTCAAGAGCTTTTTACAATTCAGATCTTGGAGAATACGAGAAAAAAATCACGACGCTTTTCGGTTTTGATAAAGTGCTTCCGATGAATTCTGGCGCTGAAGCCGTAGAAACTGCTGTCAAATTAGCCCGAAAATGGGGCTACGAGGTAAAAAAAATTGCTGAAAACGCTGCGAAAATAGTTGTTTGTGAAAATAACTTTCATGGGAGAACAACAACGATTGTTTCATTCTCAAACGATCCTGATGCGAACCAAAATTACGGCCCTTTTACGCCAGGATTTGTAAAAATTCCGTATAATGATTTGACGGCTCTGGAAGAAGCTCTCAAAGATGATGCGCAGAATATCGCCGCCTTTTTGGTGGAGCCTATCCAAGGAGAAGCCGGCGTTGACGTTCCCGATGAAAATTATTTAAAAAATGCTTGGGAACTTTGCAAAAAATACCACGTCCTTTTCATTGCTGATGAAGTTCAAACCGGCATTGCAAGGACAGGAAAACTCATTGCCTGCCATCACGAAAATGTTCAGCCCGATATTTTGATTTTGGGGAAAGCCCTTTCCGGCGGGATGTATCCCGTGTCTGCCGTTTTGGCAAATGATGAGATTATGAATGTCATCAAACCAGGGCAGCACGGCTCCACTTTTGGCGGAAATCCAATTGCCTGCGCCGTTGCAATGGCCGCGCTGGATGTTGTTGCCGAGGAAAACTTAGCAGAAAGATCAGAAGAATTAGGAAAGCTCTTCCGGTCCGAAATTGAAATATTGATCCAAAAAACAGATTTGATAAAGAAGGTTCGGGGCAAAGGATTGTTGAATGCCATTATGATAAACGACTCGCCAGACAGCAAAACGGCCTGGAATCTTTGCATGAAACTGAAGGAAAACAGCCTGCTCGCCAAGCCCACACACGGCAACATCATCCGCCTGGCACCGCCTTTGGTCATCACCGAAGCGCAACTATTGGATTGTTTACAGATCATCGAAAAGACCTTTTTAGAATTCGAAAAATAAAATGCTGGAACTGCGCGAAAAAGTAAGCGGCCTGATCATCACCTACAACGAGGAAAAAAATATGCGGGAGGTGCTGCAGTGCTTCGATTTCTGTGATGAAATTATTGTCGTGGATTCCTTCAGCACAGATCAAACTTTAGAAATTGCAAATGAATTCCCGAAAGTAAAAATTATTCAGAATAAGTTCGAAGATTTTACCAAACAGCGGAATGTGGCTCTGGATGCGGCAAAAAATGATTGGGTATTATTTTTGGATGCAGATGAGAGAATCCCGCCCGAGTTGCGTATGGAAATAATTAACGAACTGAATACGGCGGATAAAAAAGAGGCTTATTATTTTTACAGAAAGTTCTTTTTTGCAGGATCAGCGATTAATTATTCAGGAACTCAGACCGACAAAAATTTCAGACTGTTCCGAAAGTCCAAAGCACGGTATATCCCGGAAAAAAAAGTGCACGAGACTTTGCAAGTCGAAGGAAAAACGGGCGAACTGAAAAATAAATTGCTTCACTATTCTGTGACCGATGCGAAATCTTACAGAAAAAAAATGGTTCATTACGGAGATTTGAAAGGCAAGGAACTGGCTCTGAAAGGAAAAAAATATAGTTTTTTGACTCAATATTCCAAAACAGCTTTTAGATTTTTCAAAGGTTATATTTTGAGATTAGGCTTTTTGGATGGTAAATTTGGTTATATTTTGAATAAATTGCAGGCTGCAAGCGTTTGGGAAACCTACGAAAGCCTGAAGAGAGAAAATAGTAGATGAAAATTTGTTTAATCAGCTTCGATCACTGGCAATATGATGCCCACATTGTGGATGCCTTATTGAAAAAAGGTATTGAGGCTTATCACATCAACATCGGCCAGTACAAGCACACTAGCAAATTGTCCCGCTTGAAAAATGCTTTGTCCAAAGTCTTTCTCAACAAAAATCCCAAATTAGAACTGCGTCACAAGTTCATTATTAGCGAGCTGCAAAAAATTGGATATCAGGATCAGATTTTGGTTATCAATCCGGAATTGATCAATCGTGATTACCATTTAAAAATTAAAAGCTTTACCAAAAGATATATTGCCTATCTCTATGACAGCCTTGCAAGACATCCGATAGATTGCCTGATAGAGGGTGTTTTCGATGATATTTATTCTTTCGACAAGGATGATATCAAAAAACATCATTTTAGGGAAGTTAATAATTATATTTATCTGGATCATGTAAAACAGGAAGATCAGAATCCGAAATTTGATGTCTGCTATCTGGCCTCTTTCGACAAGCGGCTTATAGCGATGCGGAGAGTAGCCGCTGCCTTGAGTCTTCTTAAACAGACCTATCAATTCATCATTGTGGGCAAGAGAGCGTGGATAATAAAGCTGTTTAAATTCGGGGGGAAATCCTCGATCCGATATCAAATAAAAAGGGTAGATCATCAGGATATTCCCGTTTACTATCGCGATGCGAAAGCCATTTTGGATCTGGTGCGGGACGATCAGGCGGGGCTCAGTTTCCGGGTTTTTGAGGCGATGGCTCTGGAGAAAAAACTCATTACCGACAATCGGAATATCAAAGACTACGATTTTTACGATGCTAATAATATATTGGTTTTAAACGCAGAATATAACAATCTCACCAAAGATTTTTTCGCAACGCCGTATCATCAAGTTCCGGCAGATATTTATCATAAATACACTCTCGAGCATTGGGTGAATATTGTTTTTGAATTGAAATAAGAAATCGCAAAATGGGATTATCAAAAAAGATCAAAAAATACTTCGTCCGACAAGATAAACTTAGATTGCTAAAGACATGCACTGTCTTGAATGTTGATCTGTACAATCCGTCCAAAAAAACGATATTATTCGCTTCGCAGGAATTCCCAAAACATGATAAAGATTCTGGCTCCAATCGATTAAAAGAAATTATCTTAATTTATAAAAAACTCGATTACAATTGTATTCTATACGCTCCTGACGCGTTTGAAGATGATGTTTATGTCCACTTCTATAGAAATCTTGGTGTCATCATCTTTGTTGAGAACTTGAAATTCCGGAGTATTCTTGACATTTTGCCATTAGTCAAAATCGATTTTATCTGGTTCAATGGTCCGCTAGCGTTGAGAGCGCTGTACAAAAAGCTGAAAAATAAGGTGCCTCAGGCTAAATTTTTGTACGATATGGTTGATCTTCATTTTTTGAGGTACCAACGGGCATTAGAGATAGAACCAACCCGAATTTCGCTCAAAAAGAAATATAAGCGCTTCCTTTATCTGGAAACCGTTGTTGCCCCCAAACTGGACTTGATTATAGCGATCTCGGAAAAGGAAAAAGATATGATGAGTGAATTTGTGGATCAAAGCAAAATCATAAGCATTTCCAACATCCACTTTCCAAAAATTGACCCTTGGGAAAGAAAAAACTTTGAAGACAGCCGCGGTATTATCTTTATTGGATCGGTGCACGAGCCCAATGTGGATGCTGTGGATTTTTTATATAAAAAAATAATGCCCATTGTCTGGGAAAAAAATCCGGAAATACTGGTATATATTATCGGAAGTGTGTCGGAAAAATTTGATCAAAAAGATTATCCGAAGTTTCATTTTTTAGGGTTTGTGGAGAATGTGGAGTCCCTTTTTAAAAATGCGAAAATGATGGTCGCTCCGCTCAGATTTGGTGCGGGTGTCAAAGGCAAAATTGGCCAAGCTTTGGAATATTTTTTGCCCATTGTCACTACAGAAATCGGTGCAGAAGGCATGCACCTTGTCGATGGACAAAATGCAATCATTAAAAATGATGAAAAGGATTTCGCAGCAGCTATTTTGCAATTAAATAGTGACATTAGGCTTTGGAATACGTTGAGTGAAAATTCGGTTGACAGCCTGAAGCCATTTTCCACAGAGATGTTCCTGTCCAAATTAGCGAATATTTAGTTTTTCGCCAATTCAAGGTGCTAAAAAAGGCGTCCTTCCTTCTTTATTTTTGGCAGAAATATGAGAACAATGCTGATTATCCATTTGAAAATTCGCCATGCGATCGGAAACTTTTTGATGTACAAGACTTGTTGCAATCTTTTCAATCTGGTTTCTTTTGCAAGTTGTGCATCATCTTTGAAGGCTGCGAAATATTTGTTAAGGGTCGTTTCTCTTTCTTCCATATAAATTGGTAAGTTCTCCAAATTTGCTGAGATGCCAGAAAAATCGTAATAGCAGATGATCTCGTCCAGATGCTTGTACGACACATTGTGAAGGCATATTAATACGATGAAAAACTCCCAATCTGCACAAATTTTATAATCTTCATTGTAAAAGAAATAGTCATAGAATAACTTTCTTTTGATAAATGCTGCCTGATGATTAATCCCTTTGTCGTAGAAGAAGCCGAATGTCAGTTTCTTGGGAGGTGCTTCCAAACTGCGGTATCCGGAGGTATTATTAAAAAAAATGGAGTCTCCGTACAGGATGTCTATATCGAGTTCGAGCTGGCTTTTCACTTTTTCCAAAACAGATTCATTATAAAAAAAGTCGCCACTATTCATAAAAATAATATAATCACCGGTAGCTCGTCGGACACCTTTGTTCATCGCGTTGTACACTCCGTTGTCTTTTTCACTAACCCAATAATCGATTTGCGGATTGCTCTCGATCTCTTTTTTAGAGCCGTCCGTACTTCCGCCATCGATTACCAAATACTCGAAATCTCCCCAGGTTTGACCTCTTAGTGATTCGAAGGTTTTTATTAAACCTTCTTTGTTGTTATAATTGATGGTGATGATGGTTAATCTTGATGACATTCTATTTTATTTTTTGGAAATCGCTGCTTGGTACACTTTCAAACATTTTTCAGCAGCATCTTCCCAATTATACTTTTTTACGTGCTCCAATCCTTTTTGTACAAATTCTGTTTTTAGGGCTTTATTTTCCAACAGCAATAGGATTTTTTCCCTCAGATCGTCTTCCGAATTGCTGTCAAAATAAATAGCAGCGTCGCCTGCAATTTCCGGAAAAGAACCGTGCTTTGTAAGAATAATCGGGCAACCCATCGCCATTGCCTCCAAAACAGGGATTCCAAAACCCTCGTACAAGGATGGAAAAACGAATAGTTGTGCATTTTTATAGTAATATCCGAGCTCATTTTCTTCAAAATCCTTTTGTAGGATCTGTTTCGCGAGACCCAACTTTTTGATTTTTTTTATTTCTTCATCTTCCCATTTTCCACCACCCGCTGCTACGAGAAATAAGTTGGGATTAGCCTTTAGCAAAGGTGTTGCTGCTGCGACCAAAAAATCAAAATTTTTGTAATCTGCGCGAGATCCCACATATAAAATGTAGTTGAAAGGCAGATTTACAGTGGCATTGGGATCTCTTTTTATTGAGCTGCCATGATAGATGACTGCTATTTTATCAGGATTAATTTGCGGATACACCCTAAGTATATCTTTCTTAGTATTGTTGGAAACCGCAATTATTTTACTTGCTTTTGTTATTAGGATTGATTTAAATTCGGCTACGTTAAAGGGATCATCTTCAAAATATTGCGGCATCAATTCGTGAATCATATCATAAACCGTTAGCACAAAAGGCTTACCATTGATTTTATCTAAAAAATAGGGATTATAATAAGTGGGAATAAATAGATCATAATTATTTTCTCCAAAACATTTATTGATCAATTGCTCGGTTTTCTTCTTCCGAAGCTTTCTTGTACTGATTTTGACGAATGATAGTACATTATATAAAACGTTGATTGCTCCGTTCCTACGTATCAAATCTGTCTGCTTGAGATAAGCATTTTCAGATTGATAAATCGGTAATATAACTTCGACGTCATTTTTTTTTGACAGAATTGAAAACACTTCCGCATAATATCTCGATATGCCGCCGTAAGCCTGTTGATTAAAAATCTGCGGATCTAAAAGTATTTTCATCTATTTCTTGGGTACATCTTGGAGATCCAACTGATATTTCCAAATTATTATTTTGAAAAACTGCTATTTGCGGTTCAACATTTTGTAGTGAAGAATTTTTTGAATTTTAACATAATCAGCCTCTAAAAGTCCCGGTCTCTGGATTCGAAAATCTAGTCTTTTTTTCCTAAGGCCAAAAAATTCTTTGTACGTCGCCCTATCATTTATGGCATAATCTATTTGTTCTTTTGTGAACTTTTTAGAAGAAAAAATATGATAGCTTGATTTTTTATAATAGTTTTTTTCAAATTTTTTCGCAATGATGTGAAGAGCCTTTTCCGTGTAAAACGCAATATGCTGACCCGTTTCGGAAGCAATATAAACCCAATTTTCAATATTTTCTTCCTTCGGAACGAGGTCGGTTGAAAATATGAGGTTATCAGAGTAGCTAAGGATTTTTTCAATTTCTACCACAGGATTTTCCAAATGCTCGAGAACTTCGAAAGCTGTAACAACATCGAATTTTCGAGTATCTATATCCGTTAGATCAAAGTGCTTGGAAAAAATGTTCTCGCAGTAAATATCTTTCCTATAAAAATCATAACCTAAATCGCGCATCAAACGCACAAAAATACCATAACCTCCAGCGTAATCTAAATATATGGCTGACTGTGGGAAGAAAGTATCTATAAATTTGGGAACCACTTGCAGTAAATCATTGTTCCTCTTCAAAATACCAATATCCAAAGAGGTAATAGCATTACGATAGGCTTCATCCAGCCAAAAAGGTTCATCAGTTTGTATAAAACCACAATGTGTGCATTGATGATAATCTACATCGTACTTTAGCAAAATTTTCTTGGAAAAAATTTTTTCTAAACTGGCTTCACAAATTTTGCAGTTCATGATATCTTAGTTAATATATTACAGCCTCTCATAATCATCCTCCAGCCTCACAATATCATCCTCGCCAAAGTACGTTCCCGTCTGCACTTCGACGAAAACAACTGGTTTATCCGTAAGATTCATAATTCTGTGTTTCGCTCCTAATGGAATGAAAATACTTTGCCCGTAAGATAAAGGAATTTCTTCTCCATCCAAGATAATCGTAGCATCGCCTTCGATGATGGTCCATTGTTCCTGTCTTTTGTAATGAAACTGATAAGACAATTTCTGACCCGGATTCACCTCGATTCTCTTTAATTTATAATGAGGCTCATCTGCCAACACATAATATTTTCCCCAAGGTCTTTCGCCAATTTCCAACATAGTTTCTATTTTAATCAACAAAAATACTATTTCGGAAAAGATTAGCCAAATTCCAAAGGTCAAACGTCTAGAATTTCTTAATTTTGCACCACCATTTTTAAGACGAAATCGCAATGCGACTGCATTTGATTAAAAAAACCTTTAACCTCATCAAATGAAAAAAGTAAGAGTGCGCTTTGCACCCAGCCCCACCGGCGCTTTACATCTAGGAGGCGTGCGAACCGCTTTGTACGACTATCTTTTTGCCAAAAATCAGGGGGGCGAATTTGTACTCCGGATTGAAGATACAGACACTGCCCGATATGTAGAAGGCGCGGAAGATTACATCCAGGATTCTCTAGAATGGTGCGGGATAATTCCGGATGAGAGCCCAAGAATTGGCGGGCCCTACGCACCCTACCGCCAATCTGAAAGAAGAGACATCTACGACCGGTACAAAAATCAAATTCTAAAAACAGACCACGCTTATCTGGCCTTCGACACGCCTGAAGAATTGGACGCCATCCGAAAAGAATACGAAGCCAAAGGTGAGGTTTTCTCGTACAATTATCAAACAAGGAAACAGCTTAAAAACAGCATTGCTCTTTCCGAAAACGAAGTTCAGAATTTGTTGGATGCTAATATCCCTTATGTGATCCGCTTCAAAATGCCAATTGACAGAACTTTGAATCTTCAAGACATTATCAGAGGCAGTTTCTCTGTGAATACCAACACTTTGGACGACAAGGTTTTGATCAAAAACGACGGCATGCCGACTTACCATTTTGCCAATGTGGTAGATGATTTCGAGATGAAAATCTCCCACGTCATCCGCGGCGAAGAATGGTTACCATCCCTGCCTTTGCACATTTTACTATATGAAGCAATGGCGTGGGAAGCACCGGAATTTGCGCATTTATCCTTAATATTAAAACCAGAAGGCAAAGGAAAATTGAGTAAAAGAGACGGCGCCAAATCTGGATTTCCTGTTTTCCCACTGAATTTCCAAGATCCCGAAACCGGCGAAGTGTGGAAAGGCTACAAAGAATCTGGATACTTCGCGGAAGCATTTATCAATATGACCGCATTGCTGGGCTGGACGCCTGCAAACGACAAAGAAATCATTTCTATGGGCGAGATGATCGCGGAATTTGACCTTCAAAAAGTGCACAAAGCCGGAGCAAGATTCGATCCACAGAAGGCAAAATGGTTCAATCACGAATACTTGAAACTTAAATCTAACGAAGACGTTTTGATTTTATTAAAAGAAATAGAGGAAATCAAAGCAATCAAGATCTCAGACGAAAAATTATTAAAAATCGTTTCATTAATGAAAGAAAGAGCCAGCTTCGTGATTGATATTTATAATGATGGCAAATTCTTCTTCGAAGCACCAACTTCTTACGATGAAAGAGCACTGAAAAAAGCCTGGAACGATACCACTTCAGCAATATTGAAAGATTTTTTCACTATTTTAGAAACCATAGACTTTGAGCCTGAAACCTTGAAAGAGGCCATTCATCATTTTGCGGAAGAGCATTCTTTGGGAATGGGGAAAGTTATGATGCCCCTGCGCTTGGCTTTGGTTGGCGAGCTGAAAGGGCCTGACGTTCCAGATATTATGACCATTATCGGGAAAGAAGAAACGCTTGCCAGAATCGAAAAGGCAGTGGGAATCAATTAATTATCGATTTATAAAAAAAACATTATTTTTGAGGGTTTAATGCAAACAAAAACATGGAATATTTAGAATTTGAACAACCTGTAAAGGAACTCATAGATCAATACGAAAAATGCGTGCAACTGGGCACGGAAAGCGGTATTGACGTGGATGAATCCTGCAAAAAGATCAAAACCAAAATAGAAGAGACCAAGAAAAAAATATATGGCAACCTGACGCCTTGGCAGAGGGTTCAGATATCGAGACATCCGGGCAGGCCGTACACGCTCGATTTCATTTCCGGCTTGGCAGACGAAGGCAGTTTTGTGGAGCTGCACGGTGATCGGAATTTTGGCGACGATCCCGCGATGATCGGCGGTCTGGCAAGCATCAGCGGCAACAGCGTGATGCTAATCGGAACTCAAAAAGGCAGAACCACGAAGGAACGCCAACACAGACGTTTCGGAATGTCCAACCCGGAAGGCTACAGAAAGGCTTTGAGATTGATGAAGCTGGCGGAGAAATTCAATATTCCCGTCATCACTTTGGTAGATACGCCTGGCGCATATCCTGGTTTGGAAGCCGAAGAAAGAGGACAAGGCGAAGCCATTGCAAGAAATATTTATGAGATGTGCTCTCTGAAAGTGCCAATTATTACCGTGATCGTTGGCGAAGGCGCTAGTGGCGGCGCATTGGGAATTGGTGTTGGCAACAAAGTTTATATGCTGGAAAACACTTGGTACTCTGTGATCTCGCCGGAAAACTGCTCCGCAATCCTTTGGAGAAGCTGGGAATATAAAGAAACTGCTGCTACGACAATGAAACTGACAGCGGATGATATGTTGAAGCAAGAATTAATCGACGGCATTATTCCTGAGCCGTTAGGCGGCGCACACTACGATGCTGCAACAACTTTTGAAAATGTGAAGAAAGTGTTATTAAAAGACATTAAAACATTGTCTAAGCAAGCGCCTGAGAAATTGGTGAACGACCGGCAGGAGAAATTCATTGCGATGGGAGAATTCAAAGGGTAATTAAAAAGAATGGTAAATTAATTCTAAGACAAAACCAGATTTAATAGTAGAACTTTAAGCAACCCGAAGCATTAAAAACAAAAAAAATTAACCCTATTGAAAACACTTAATGTGATTGAGATATAGTAAAAGGCTTAAACTTTAAATCCGTTTAAGCCTTTTTATTTACCGATCGTCTTTCAGTGGTCTCCTTTTTTGGTTAAGAGTTGTTGGAGATCAAAGTGATTTCAAAATTAGTTTTTAATAATTTTAAAGCTTTTTAAGTCTGACTTCGATGCTAATTTCAGAATATAGACTCCTTTTGGAAGTGAGGATATATCGATTGTAGAAAGATTACCAACTTGAGTTCCTTTTTTTACAAGCTGACCGGCTATTGAGAATACTTCGTATTGATCAATTTTGTTTGTAGTACTGATATTTAAGATCCCATTTGTTGGATTTGGGAAGATGGTTGTTGTATTTAAAGTATTTGATTGAACACCTAAAGAAGAAGGTAATTGTAAACGAAAAGTAAAATATTCACCCCAGTTTCCAATGGTTGGATCAAATCCAAAACCTGCGATATATTGACCATTATTAGACATACTGGTAGGTACGGTGATGGAGATATTTCCCATAGGAATACCGATTGAAGCTACATAATCATTTAAGTTTTGAAGCCCGCCTGTGGAAGTCCAAATAAATGGGATTGGTGAATCTCCCCATAAAGTTGCATCAAACCAACCTACAACCACTGTTCCATCAGCATTCATTCCTGAAACGTAGCCAGTTCCTACATCTGGCAAAACGCCTAAATTTATAACTCCTGTAGATGGGCTCCATATCCAAGGTTCATTATTATTAGCGTAATCTCCGTATCCTCCAATCCAATTTCCATCGGCTGAAATTGTACTACATTCTCCTAGTTGATTGTATTCATCAGTAGCACTTCCATTTGGATCAATCAATAAAAATTCATTTGCAAAATAACCACCTGCCGGGTTCTTTTTCCATACAGCTGATTTCCAAGGCCCATTAATGTCTTGCCATCCCACAATTAGATCTCCATTGGCACTGACAGCATTAGCTCTGGTACTTTTGTTTGGATATAAAGTTCCTAAATCTATTAAGCCGTCAATAGCATTCCACGCGATTGCATCTGAATAAGTTGTGATACCGTTTCCTCCATTTGCAGAAGGATCCGCCCAAGAATTACCTACGACTGTGGTTCCGTCTGCAGATATATTATATCCGCCACTTTTTGCGTTATCTATATCGAATCCTAAATCCCCCAAATTTGTCCAAGCTCCAGCAGTTGTATCATATTTAGCCATTTGAGAATAAGTAAGGCTATCCAGCTTCGATCTTGTATAAAAATTACCTTGAGAACCACACACATGAATGCTTGACCCTGTTACAGCAATGTCATATAGTGCTGGATTTCCATTAAAAAGAGTTTGATTTGCCCATGTCCAAGTTAGTCCACCGTCGGCAGATTCAAAAATTAAATCAGGTGTTGCAACAAGAACCAAATGATTTTGATCAATCCACGCTACATCGTGCCAAAGAGCTCCTACACCCTCAACTATAGGAGAAACAGTATTTATGACCCATGTTGCTCCTCCATCTGTTGTTTCATAAATATTATTTTCGGCAGTAGCTATTCCAATAGAATCGTCATAAAACTTTATATTTAAAAGCAATGCTCCAGATATTGTATCCACTGTTGTCCAAGATAATCCTCCATCTGTTGATTTTTGTATATCACCTCCGTGAGTAACCAAGAAAAAAGTTCCGTTTGGAGTATGGGTAATATTTGCAGGAATCCCAACTAAACCTGTACTTTCTGTCCAAGTTACTCCTCCATCTGCCGTTACGTAAGCTGCAAAACCACTATCTAGTTGTGCTCCTACAATACCTGTGGCAGAATTTATAAAATCGACTGCGGTATAAACATATGCATCACCAGGATTTAAAGCCGTCCAAGTAAGTCCACTATCTTCAGTTTTTGCACAATATTGATTCCAACCACAAACATAGCCGTTATAAGGATCTGTGAAACTCATCGATTCAATACCTCTCTTTTGAGTATCTGTCCATACGGGACTCCACGTGGTTCCGCCATCTGTGGTTTTCAAAATAATTCCATTACCATTATAAGTTAAAGATTGACCTGCTGCAAAGCCAACATTTTGAGTTGGAAATTCAATCCCTTTAAAGATATAATTGTAATTAGACAAAACAGATCTGTTCCAATCGGTAGAAACAGACTCCGTAACGTAGTTTGTCCCTGAAATATAATTTCCATCAGATGAAAATCTTGCTTGCCCACCAACTCCTTGTCCAGGCGCAGCTCCAGCAATATTTGTTGTTGTGTCAGTATCAGGATTCCAAATAAAATAAGGACCTGCTTGATTTTCGTACCCTGCAACTACACCCTGATTGGAAACATCGGTGGTTTCCATAAATGTAGGCTTAATAATTAATTGTGCTACAGAAAAGTTTGGCAATACTGTAAGTAACAGACCAACTTTAGCTAAAATAAAGTAGTTTTTCAGTTTCATTACTTTTTTGATTTAAGATTAATAATTGATTTTTGATGTTCCTTCTCTAATTGTTCTAAAAGCTTTCTCAATGCGAGCTCTTACATTTTTTTTCGCTTATAAAACTGTTCTAGTTCTTTGAAATAACTACCATAGCTGTCTTTAAACATATCCATTAGTATAATATTTTCACAAAGATATATGAACAAAACACCGCGGTCATATTTTTTGCACTTACAAAAAAAGTACAAGAATCTTATTGTATATTACATTACATATACAACAAAATATAAAACATTTAAAATCAATGATTTAAACTAACTAAAGTTTTGTGAGAAAGTTAATTAGGTTGGTGTCCTCTCCTTGTATATTTAGTTTCTTTCTTAGTCGAGAACGAGCTACAGTGATACTGTTTACAGATTGATAGGTAATGGTCGAAATATCTTTTGTAGATAAATTTAGCCGTAAAAAGGCACATAGTTTTTTTTCGTTTGTAGAAAGATTTGGAAACTTCTCGTTAAGCTTATGATAGAAATCAGAATGGACTTTTGTAAAATGAGTTTCAAATTCGGACCAAATTTTCTCATCATTGCTGGATTTCAATTGAGTAATAATTTCTTGAATTACTTTTCTATTTTCTGATTTGAAATCGTTTTTTGATTGAATTAATTTTTCTGCGATGCCATTTATGAGTTCGTTCTTTTTCAATAAATACATTACATTGGTTGTTAACTCTCTGTTTTTAAAATCTAATTCTTCTGTTAGTTTTTGTTTTTCGAGCGAAATGTTTAGATGTTCCAACTCCAGTTTATCTCTTTGTAGTTTTGTATTGTTTATTTTTGTGCGTTGCAAATACACCAATAAGCCCAAAATAACAGATACAAGAACCAGCGTTATCGCAATCACAAGATAAATTAGCCGCCTTTTTTGTTCTTCGGTTTCCCTTCGTTTTAGCTCAAGATTGAAAACTTTCTTTTGTTTATCAATTTTATGTTGAAGTTCCAGCTGGGCAATTTTTTTTGCACTTTCTATATTATACAAACTATCTTTAACAACCTCTGCATCTTCAAGAGATTGGAATGCGTTTTTATAATCTCCAATTTCTTTGTAAAGCTGTGTTAAAGATTGTAAAGAAACCAACTTAGACTCTTTGTTTCCAAGTTTATTTTCAATTTCTAAAGCTTTTAATAAGTTTTCTTTTGCTAAAGCAAAATTCCCCATTAACGCATTATTTTTACCAATATTATTATAACATTGCGCAACACCCATCCAGTCATTTGTAGATCTTCTGATGTCTAAAGATTTTTCTAAATAGTATTTTGCCAACTCATACTCTTTTTTTTCCATATAACAGATTCCTATGTTATTGTTTAAAGAGGATTCTATGTTTTTGTCGCCTATTTTGGCGTTTACTTTTAGGCTATTTTGGTAGTACTCCAAAGCTTTATCAAATTCTTTTTGTTGAATTTTTATGGCCGCTATATTGTTGAATATTTTTTGCTTAAAATTAATTGCTCCTTGGGAATCTGGGTTTTGCATTTTCAAAATATTCTGCAAAGCCTCTTCAAGATCGGAAGAGCGTCGTGTAGGGAAAGAGTGTTCTA
>JAKLPS010000007.1 GCA_022013695.1 Weeksellaceae bacterium | reverse complement strand
GGTTAAAAATTTGCCGAAGCAGTGGAATGTTTGTATTTTTGGAACGCCTGAAAAGTGCCATATGTGAAAATTTTTGAACTTTTTTCAAATATAAGGCATTCTCAGGCTTTGTTTTTTAACAAACTTTCGGACGGGAGTGATAAAAAACCTCAGAAACTTCTGAGGTTTTTTATATGTAAGTATAGGATTTCTACTTCCCAAACAATCCACCGCCCATTCCTGGCATATTTGGCATTTTGCTCATCATCTGCATCATTTGTTTACCTTGAGGACCTTGCATCATTTTCATCATTTTTCCCATTTGGTCAAATTGTTTCATTAGTGCATTCACGTCTTCAATCTTTCTTCCGGCACCTTTAGCAATTCTCTGTTTTCTTGAAACGTTGATGATAGAAGGTCTTCTTCTCTCATCCGGCGTCATAGAGTGGATGATTGCCTCAATATGTTTGAACGCATCATCATTGATATCCACATCTTTGATCGCTTTCCCAACCCCCGGAATCATTCCCATTAGGTCTTTCATATTACCCATCTTTTTGATTTGATTGATCTGTTTTAAGAAATCATCAAAACCAAATTCATTCTTAGCAATTTTCTTATGAAGCTTTTTAGCTTCCTCTTCATCAAATTGCTCCTGAGCTCTTTCTACTAAGGAAACAACATCTCCCATTCCAAGAATCCTGTCTGCCATCCTTTCCGGATAGAAAAGATCCAAGGCTTCCATTTTTTCTCCAGTCGAGATGAATTTGATTGGCTTCTCTACAACAGAACGGATTGTCAAAGCCGCTCCACCTCGCGTATCACCATCCAATTTGGTAAGAACAACACCGTCGAAGTTCAGAACATCATTGAAGGTCTTCGCCGTATTCACAGCATCCTGACCCGTCATAGAATCTACAACAAACAAAGTTTCATTCGGCTGGATCGTACTATGAACAGACTTGATCTCAATCATCATCTGCTCATCAATTGCCAAACGCCCGGCAGTATCCACGATCACTGTATCAAAACCATTCGATTTTGCATAGTTGATTGCGTTGGATGCGATAGAAGTTGGATTTTTATTGTCAAGCTCAGTATATACTTCAACATTGATCTGTCCGCCGAGAACTTTCAGCTGCTCGATTGCCGCCGGTCTATAAACGTCACAAGCTACCAACAGTGGTTTTTTGCTTCGTTTTTGTTTCAGATAGTTGGCTAATTTTCCTGAGAAAGTTGTTTTACCAGAACCTTGCAAACCGGCGATTAGAATCACGCTTGGTTTCCCCGAAAGGTTGATGCCTTCCTGGCTTCCGCCCATCAATTCCACCAACTCGTCGTGAACGATTTTCGTCATCAACTGTCCTGGCGTAAGAGAGGTCAGCACATTTTGTCCCAGCGCTTGATCTTGGACGCGCTTCGTCAGATCCTTTGCAACTTTGTAGTTCACATCGGCATCTACGAGTGCACGTCGGATTTCTTTTACGGTTTCTGCAACGTTGATCTCAGAGACTTTCCCGCGACCGGAAATATTGTGAAGCGCCCTATCTAGCTTATCTTGTAAACTGTTGAACATAACTTTTGCTAATATATTTAGGTTGCAAAATTAAGAAATTTTTTAACAAAGGGACATAGAATTACCCATCAGTTGTCGATCATCATTTGTCAATTATTTTATTTGGACAGCTTTATCCGTCTGTGGTTTATCTTGAGCGACGTCAGAGGGTTCCAATCTTTTTTGCAGGCGATTTCCGTTTAAATTCAACTTGATTAGCACTCAAAAAAGGATTTTTGCTCAAGCCGGTCTGCGCTTCGCATGGTTGAAATATTTTTTTAATTCATATTTGCAAAATCCATTAGAATTTGTATTTACCAATAAAAAAGTTTGTATTTATTCTTTTGCTGAGCCAAGCAGCTTTTGCGATCTTAAAAAAAATTTAAATAATAAAAAAATTTTTGCGCACTTCGCATTAAATATTAGCATCCAAATACTTTTCTTACTTTTGCAAAAATCAAATTTTGGAAGGCAAGCAAAACAACAATTCGGATGCGCTGCGTAAATATGGGCAATATTCGTCCATAGTTTTTCAAATGTTGTTCATCATCGGGATTTCATTTTGGGGTGGTCATCAGCTGGATCTTTACTTCAAAACTGGCGGGAATGTTTTGGCCTTGATCATTGGTCTGAGCGGGCTCTGTCTTTCATTGTATACCACTTTGAAAAGGCTCGACATCTTGAATAAAGAAGAAGAAAATGCAAAACAAAAGTAATATAACTGTTGGTGTCCTGTTTTTCGCAACGTTCATCGTTCATTTTTGTCTGTGGAAGTTTTTGTTTTATCTGGATGAGGTAATCCTTATAAAATTCTATCTCTTCCTGAGCATTATTTTTATGATGATGATGACGCTCATTTTACTCATCCATAAGAGGGTTCCCCAATTTTTAGGAGTGTCTGTCCTTGGACTGGTTTTGATAAAGTTCGTCTTGATGTATCTGATTAAAAATAAGCTCCATTTTGAGGAAATACCGGGCTACAAATATCATTTTATACTGCCGTATTTTGTTCTTACTGCGTTGATTACGTATTACGCTATTCAGCTCATTAATTATGACAAAAAACAGTAAAATTATTCTTGAAAAGAGAAAAAATAGTCTATTTTTGCACAACGAAAAAAAAATCCATCAATGCTAAAGAAAACGGCAATTTTATTTTACAGTTTTTTCACTTTTGTCCTGGCTTTTGCGCAGGACAACAATGCTGCCAGTCAGCATCCTACAGCTGTAACTGAAACTACTGAGCTTTCTGAAAAAGAGAAGATTTCGCAAGAAAATAAGGAGTACATCGATCATCACATTTTGGATGCTCACGACTTCAGTTTGATGGTGGACAAAGAGGGTCATCACATTGGTTTTCCCCTTCCTGTTATCATTTATGATGAGGGATTTCATTGTTTCATGAGCAATGCGGAGGGAAATGGTGGCGAATTTATCCACGGATTTCCTATCGAAAGTGAGGGAAAATTTTATAAGCTTCATCACGAAAAAATTTACAGAACAAACGCTTCTGGCGACTTAAAAGTAGATAAAGACCATCATCCAACGGTAGGAAAAGTTCTGGATCTTTCCATCACCAAAAGTGTTTTGATTATCATTTTGGTGGCCATTCTGATGATGGTGATGTTTGTAGGAATGGCGAGATCTTATAAGACATCTTTGGTACCATCTGGGATGGCAAAGTTCTTGGAGCCGCTGATTGTTTTTGTAAGAGATGATATTGCGATCCCGAATATTGGTCATAAGTACAAGCGATTTATGGGCTATCTCTTGACCGTATTTTTCTTCATTTTATTTTTGAATATTTTAGGTTTGCTGCCTTTTGGCATCAACGTTACTGGTAATATTGCAATTACATTTTTTCTGGCTGTTTTTACCTATCTTATTACAACTTTTTCTGCGAATAAGGATTATTGGAAGCATATTTTCTGGATGCCTGGTGTCCCAGTGCCAATGAAGTTGATTATGATGCCGATAGAATTGCTGGGAACCATTACCAAGCCATTTGCATTGATGATTCGTCTTTTTGCCAATATGACTGCCGGCCACATTGTGGTAATGAGCCTGATCGGGTTGATCTATGTTTTCAAAAATGTGATTGCAGGTGTTGCTTTTCCTTTTCTGACTTTTATTATCTATCTGTTAGAGGTTTTGGTAGCATTTTTACAGGCTTATATTTTTACGATGTTGTCCGCACTTTTTATTGGGATGGCAGTAGAAGAGCACGAGCACGCTCACTAATAAATTATTGAATAAATTTTTTAAATTATATTTTTTATGGAAATTCCTAAAATTGTTGGTGCAGGTATCGCTGTACTGGGTGTGGGTATCGGTATTGGAAAAATTGGCGCAGCCGCTCTTGAGGCTATCGCGAGACAGCCAGAGCAATCTGGAAAAATCCAAACTGTGATGCTTATTGCTGCGGCACTTGTAGAAGGTGTTGCATTTGCTGCGTTGTTCGCAGTAAACTAATCAAAAACCAAAAATATTGTTGCAGCGGTTGGCTGCAGCAATATTTTTTATTTAAAATTTAAAAAAAATAATATAGTTATATAATGGAATTAATTAATCAATTTTCATCGGGATTGTTTATTATCCAGTCTGTCATTTTCTTGATTTTACTGTTTTTTTTAGGGAAGTTTGCCTGGAAACCGATTCTGAAATCAATCGATGAAAGAGAGACCACCATCATCGATGCTTTGAATCAAGCTAAATTGGCCAAGCAAGAAATGGCTCAGCTGAAAGAAGATAATGAAAGAATCCTGCGCGAAGCCAGAGCCGAGAGAGATGGTATCTTGAAAGAAGCGAGAGATATGAAAGATAAAATCGTAAATCAAGCTAAAGATAGTGCAAAAACAGAAGGCGAAAAGATGATAGAAGCGGCGAGACAATCTATCCAGACGGAGAAAAATGCGGCGATGGCCGATATCAAGACTCAAATCGGAACTTTGTCTGTAAGCATCGCAGAAAGTATTCTGAGAGAAAAATTGGACAACGACAAGGCGCAAAATGCTTTGGTAGAAAATATTCTTAATAAATCTAACCTTAACTAATAATCCGGATGTTGATATCTAAAGTTGCAAAAAGATATGCGCAGGGCTTATTGGATTTCACTCAGGAATCTGGCAGCACAGATGCAGTTTTCGGCGAGATGAAGGCGATCGTGAAAATCATGTCTTCTTCCAAAGAACTGAACCATTTTATGAATACGCCAATCATCGATGCAAAAAAGAAAGAAGCCATCGCTTTGCAAATTTTTAAAGATTTTTCTCCGGTTTCTAAGAATATCATCCGATTGGTCATCAAGCACGGGAGAGAATCTCATCTAAAAAATATCGCTCAGGAATTTATTAATAAAGTTGAGGATATCAAAGGAACGCAACGAATCTCTTTGGTCACTGCTTCGGCTTTGTCCCAGCAGAACATTCAGAAGATCATTACGGATTCCAAAATGGTCAACGTTACCAACTATGATCTGGAAACCGCCATCAAACCAGAAATCCTGGGAGGCTATATCCTGAGAGTGGGCGATCAGCAGATTGATGCATCTGTACGTACAAAGCTGAACAACATCAAAAAAGAATTTCAACTTAATTAAGAAAAATAACCTATAATGGCAGAAATAAATCCGGCAGAAGTATCAGCAATACTGAAGCA
Organism: Weeksellaceae bacterium; assembly: GCA_022013695.1. Taxonomy (GTDB): domain Bacteria; phylum Bacteroidota; class Bacteroidia; order Flavobacteriales; family Weeksellaceae; genus Epilithonimonas. The sequence continues at coordinate 108,875 of JAKLPS010000007.1, read as the reverse complement.
GCAATTAGCTAATTTCGACACGCAATCCAACATAGAAGAAGTGGGAACCGTACTAACGATTGGTGATGGCATCGCCCGTGTTTACGGTTTAGAAAATGTGCAATACGGAGAATTGGTAAGATTCCAAGCGGGCGTAGAAGGAATCGTTCTCAACCTCGAAGAGGATAATGTGGGCGTGGCACTTCTTGGTGAATCCAAGTTGGTAAAAGAAGGCGATACGGTAAAAAGAACCAATAGAATATCCTCTATCAAAGTTGGTGAAGGAATGCTTGGCAGAGTTGTAGATACTCTCGGCAATCCTATCGACGGGAAAGGCCCCATCACTGGCGAACTGTACGAAATGCCATTGGAACGAAAAGCGCCGGGAGTTATCTTTCGTCAGCCCGTGACAGAACCACTTCAAACCGGCATCGTAGCCATCGATTCTATGATACCTATTGGAAGAGGACAAAGGGAATTAATCATTGGAGACAGGCAAACGGGTAAAACAGTTGTAGCGATCGATACCATTATCAATCAAAGAGAATTTTATGATGCTGGGCAACCAGTGTATTGTATATACGTTGCAATTGGCCAAAAAGCCTCGACGGTAGCACAAATCGTAAAAACATTAGAAGACAAAGGCGCGTTGGCCTACACCGTAATTGTAGCAGCAAACGCTTCTGATCCCGTTCCAATGCAGGTTTACTCTGCAATGGCAGGTGCATCTATAGGAGAATTCTTCAGAGACTCTGGTCGTGCAGCTTTGATCGTTTATGATGATCTATCAAAACAAGCGGTTGCTTACCGTGAGCTTTCTCTATTATTGAGAAGACCACCAGGACGTGAGGCTTACCCAGGAGACGTTTTCTACCTTCACTCAAGACTACTAGAGAGAGCAGCAAAAATTATTAAAGATGATACTATTGCATCGCAGATGAACGACTTGCCAGAATCTCTAAGACCCTTGGTAAAAGGCGGCGGATCTTTGACGGCACTTCCCATTATCGAAACTCAGGCTGGTGACGTTTCTGCGTATATCCCGACCAACGTGATCTCGATTACAGATGGTCAGATCTTCTTGGAGACAGACCTTTTCAACTCAGGAGTTAGGCCAGCGATCAACGTGGGTATTTCCGTCTCCAGAGTTGGTGGTAATGCTCAGATCAAATCTATGAAAAAAGTATCAGGCACGCTCAAATTGGATCAGGCTCAATATAAAGAGTTAGAGGCGTTCGCAAAATTCGGTTCCGACCTAGATGCTGCAACTTTGGCAGTAATCTCAAAAGGAGAAAGAAACGTTGAGCTTCTTAAGCAACCGGTTAACTCTCCGCTTCCAGTAGAAAATCAGGTAGCGATAATCTACGCAGGTACCGAGAATCTATTGAGAAATATCCCCATCAGAAAGGTAAAAGAATTTCAAGTAGAATATGTGGATTTCTTGAAAAATAAACATCCAGAAGTAATGGCAGCTCTTAAATCCGGAAAAATTGATGATCAATTGACAGGTGTTTTGAGACAAGTTGCAACAGAGCTTTCTGCGAAGTATAATTAAGATTCCTTTTTAGTATTAAGTGTTTGGTCTTTAGTCTTTAGAGCTTCTGAAACTAAACACCAAATACCATACACTAAAAACTGTTTAGAAAATGGCAAACTTAAAAGAAATACGAGGCAGGATTACATCTATATCTTCTACGATGCAGATCACCAGCGCTATGAAAATGGTTTCCGCGGCGAAGCTGAAGAAGGCGCAAGATGCCATCGTAATGTTGAGACCGTACTCGGAAAAGCTACAAGAAATCATAGAAAATGTTGTCCAAGCCTCGGATGCAGATAACATCTCGGAATTTGCAGTGGAAAGAGAAGTGAAAAGGGTTCTTTTCATCACCGTGACTTCCAACAGAGGTCTCGCCGGCGCCTTCAACTCGTCGGTTATCAAAGAATTGAACATCCAGTTTTCTGCAAACCAAACCAAAGAGATAGAAGTTTTGACCGTTGGCAAGAAAGCTTTCGATACTGTGCGAAAAAACAAAACGGTATACGAAAATCACAGTTCACTGTTTGACAATCTTTCCTTCGAGCACGTTTCCAGCATGACAGAGAAAGTGATGGTTGATTTCAAAGCTGGAAAATTTGATAAAGTTTATGTGGTTTATAACAAATTCATCAATGCAGCCACTCAAGAAGTGGTGACAGAGCAGGTTTTGCCCATTTCGGTCTCCGCAGAAAAGCCGAGTTCTAATATTAATATAGATTACATCTTCGAGCCCGGCAGACAGGAAATCCTTAAAGTACTGATTCCAAAATCCATCAAGACTCAGATTTTCAAAGCTATTTTGGATTCTGTGGCGGCCGAACACGGCGCAAGGATGACCGCGATGCACAAGGCAACCGACAATGCAGACGCGCTAAGAAATGATCTCAAGATCTTCTACAACAAAGCAAGACAAGCTGCCATTACCAACGAAATATTAGAAATTGTTTCCGGCGCAGAAGCGCTTAACAACAATTAAACAAGATAAAGTTAAAGTTAGTAGTTAGTTATGAAAAGCATTGGGAGTCAAATCCCAATGCTTTTTATTTTTTATAGCACTCGCAATAAGCTTTTTTTTAACGTTTTACGTCGCTCGAAATTCTGAATGGGCATTTTTGCCAGAGAATCGAACTAAAAAAAAATCTCTATCTTTGCAGAGATTGTATATAACAACCCCAAATGGACCCCGATAGTTTAGTCAAACTTCTCATTGCATTTTTTTTAGTTCTTCTGAATGGCTTTTTCGTAGCCGCCGAATTCTCAATAGTCAAAGTCCGTTATTCCCAGATCCAGGTGAAAGCCGCTGAGGGAAACGCGATGGCCAAAAAGGCCGAAAATATTATCAAAAATTTGGATGCCTATCTCTCTGCAACGCAACTGGGAATCACGCTCGCTTCTCTGGCATTAGGTTGGGTGGGGGAAAGCGCGTTGCATCATATTATAGAATCCACTTTCCATTCTTTGAGCATAGAACTTGCTGCTGCAACGGTGACTACTATTTCGGTCGTCTGTAGTTTCTTGCTGATTACCATTATGCACATTGTTTTTGGAGAACTGGTTCCCAAGTCGATCGCAATCCGGAAATCCGAAGCGACCGCCCTTTTCATCGCATTTCCACTTCATTTATTCTATAATATTTTCCGCCCGTTTATCTGGTTGATGAATACGCTTTCCAATTCTTTTTTGAAATTAATAAAAATATTTCCCGCTTCGGAGCACGACATCCATTCCACTGAGGAATTGCAGTTGTTGGTCAAACAGTCTGCAGATAGTGGCGAAATTGAAGAGGAAAATTACGAGATCATCAAAAATGCATTCGATTTTACAGATCACAATGCGAAGCAGATTATGATCACAAGACAGAATATTTCGTCCATCGATATCAATGATGAGCCAGAGGACATCATTCACCAAATTATGGAAAGCGGCTATTCTCGGATCCCTGTTTATGAAGGTTCTATAGATAATATTATCGGGATTTTCTATACGAAAGAGATCATTAGAGAATATATCAAAAGCAAAGGTGAAGTGTCTCACGAGAGTCTGAGAGGCTTTATGCGCGAACCTTTCTTTGTGGTTGGTAGCAAAAAGATATCGGATCTGCTGAAAGTATTCCAGCTCAAAAAGCAGCATTTGGCCATTGTGATCGATGAATTTGGAGGTACCGAGGGGATTATTACTTTAGAAGATATTCTTGAAGAGTTGGTAGGAGAGATACAAGATGAAGAAGATGAAGAAGAAAAAATTGTGGATAAAGTGGGCGAAAATATCTATTGGGTAAAGGCCACGCAGCCTCTGGACGAGATCAATGAGCAACTTCCAAGAAAAATACCCCCGTCCGAAGAAGGCGAGTACAACACGCTGGCAGGATTTATCCTAAACGAGCTGCAGGATATCCCCGAAGAAAATCAGGAATTTGACTATGGCTATTACCATTTCAAGATTCTGAAAATGCAGAACAAAAGCGTAGAACTGGTGGAGCTTTTGTACAGCAAGCCTTTGGTAGAAGATATCACAGACGAAATTATTGAATAATCAAACTTATTAAGATGAAAATCTATCATCATAAATCCTATGATGAACCTAAACGCCAGTACGAAGAAGACGTTTTGGTTTTGGATCTGGAGGATGAAGTCTATAAAATTGTGCTTCATAATGACGAGGTCAACACTTTTGATTTCGTGATTATGTGCCTCATCGAGATTTGCGAGCATACCTTGGAACAAGCCGAACAATGCACGATGCTGGTGCATTACAAAGGAAAATGTACGGTAAAAACAGGACCATTAGAAAAACTGAAACCGATGCATCAGGCACTGCTCGATAAAGGACTAAGTTCTGAAATAGTATAAACCTGAGCGATTGGTTTTGCAGCTTTTTTTTGTCTTTTAAGTAAACTTTTGCCTCGGTAATCCGATCTCGTGCTCCTGCGGATAGGGTTTTCTAGAAGTCATACTCACATCTTCCCGCATCTGCTTGTGCACATCATATTGCTTTTCCTTATCGTAAGCGTAACGCGGATCTGGAATCATCGGCATCTTGGCCATTTGATGTATCGTGATCGTCGGGAAATGATAATCCACTTCCACCGTTCCGCGCAAAAGATAACAGCCGCCACCCTGAAATTGATATTTTTCCAAGCTGTCTGGGAAATGCGCCGTATCGAAATAGTCGCCGTTAATATCAATCCAGGTTCCGAAAAACATTGCTCCTTTTTTGGTAGGAACGTGTTTTCTAGAAATCAAGTAGGCCAGCATCCTCACTTGCGTTTTACGAAATTTCAATAGATCTTTTACAAAAACGCCTCCTCTATATTTAGTTTGCAATAGGTCAAACGGACTGCAGGAAACAGGAAAACCAACGATCTCCAACTCATCAAAAGCATCTTCCAAAAGTTCTCTTTTCAGTTCCGGAAGCTTAAAGTCATTGGCCGGTTCTTCGAAAAGTGCCCTGTTTCTATTTTCTACTTTAAAATGAATTAGTAATAACCTGGCTTCCACCAAAAGTTCATTTTTTGCCTTGCCCGTAAATCTGAACGCACCAATGAAAATAAGAATCTGAAGGGTTTCGATACCAATTGGAATGCGCTTTATAAAATCTTCCAACGATTTGTAATCCCCGTTGTTCTCTCGTTCCACAGCCATGTTGTCCGCAATTTTGCGTTCCAGAGATTGCAGAAGCATAAAACCGAGATAGATTTCTTTTCCTTTCAGAATGGTTTGAAATTCGCTGGTATTCACACACGGGTTTTGGACAAGGGCACCCGACATTCTCGCTTCGTGTATGTAAACTTCTGTCCGGTAGAAACCTCCTCCATTATTGATCACCGAAACCATAAATTCTAACGGATAATAAACCTTCAAATACAAACTCTGATAGCTCTCCACAGCATACGAAGCCGAGTGCGCCTTGCAGAAGGAGTAGCCAGCAAAGGATTCGATTTGCCGGAAGGCCTCTGCCGTCATAGCTTCCGAATGCCCTTTCAGCTTGCAAGACTCAAAAAAATTAGCCTTTACTTCCTGCAGTTTTTGAATCGATCTTTCTTTCCCGCTCATCGCACGCCTCAGAATATCACCATCTGCGAGTGAAAGACCTCCAAAATATTGTGCGATTTTGATGACATCTTCTTGATAAACCATGATTCCATAAGTCTCTTTCAGGTTTTCCTCGAAGACGGGATGAAAATATTCAAACTGATCGGGATGGTTGTGCCGGAAGATATATTCGCGCATCATTCCGCTTTGGGCAACGCCGGGTCTGATGATGGAGGATGCTGCCACCAATGTTTTGTAATCGCCACATTTTAAACGTCTTAACAAGCCACGCATTGCTGGAGATTCGATATAAAAGCAGCCGATGGTTTTCCCAACCGCCAGATAGTCATTGCACAAGGCTTCATTTTTGGAAATAGAAGTGTCTCGGATGCCCACCTGGATGCCTCGGTTTTTTTGGATTAATTCTACCGTATCTGCAATGGTTCCCAAGCCCCGCTGGGAGAGGATGTCAAATTTTTCCAGCCCGATGTCTTCCGCCACATTCATATCAAACTGCACGATAGGAAAGCCTTTGGGAGGCATTTCCAGAGCGGTGTACGTCGTGATGGGTTCTTCGGAAATCAAAATTCCGCACGAATGCATACTTCGCTGATTGGGATATTTTTCCAAAAGTTTACCATATTTATAGACCAATTTTACAATTTTATCCGAATGATGCTTTTCTATGGGTTTGGTGGCCAAAATGTCGAGTTCCTCTTTCGGAAGGCCAAAGGCTTTGCCCACTTCGCGTAAGATGGAGCGGTACTTAAATTCGACATTGGTTCCACAAAAAGCGACGTGATCTTTGCCATATTTATCAAAAATATATTCCAAGATGGCATCTCGGTGTTGCCAGCTCCAGTCGATATCAAAATCGGGCGGAGATGTTCGGTTGAGATTCAGAAAACGTTCAAAGTAGAGATCCAGCTCTATCGGACAAATATCGGTGATTCCCAGGCAGTAGCTCACAATAGAGTTGGCGCCGCTTCCTCTTCCAACATGCATAAAACGCTTTCTGTTGCTGTACTGGATGATGTCCCAAGTGATGAGAAAGTAGGCCGAAAACTTAAGTTCACCAATTACTTGGAGCTCTTTTTCTACTCTTTGGATGGCCGCTTTATCATCCGCAGCATATCTTTTTTTTAATCCCGAATAGGCGAGCTTGGTGAGGAGTTTCATATCTTCTTCCTGAGATCTGGTGAAGTATTTTTTGTTCTTATTTTCCGTACTTCCGCGTTCTTTATATATAAATTCAAAGCGACATTCGGAGAGAATTTTTTTGGTATTATTGATGATGGGAGGATATTGTCCGAATAATTTTAGTAGATGAATTTCTGGTTTAAAGTGTTCAGATTTTCTGCAAATCTCGTCGTCAGATAGTTTTGAGATCAAAGTGTTCTGCTCAATAGCTCTCAGAATGCGGTGCAGATTATATTCTTTTTTGGTACTGAAAGTGATAGGCTGAAGAACCACCATTTTATTAATCTTATCTTTAAATTCCGGCCGAATCAGCAGATTCAGTTCCTCTTCTCGGATGCCTATAAATTCATTTTCTTTTAAAAAATCCGGTCGGTTTTGGATGGGATAGATGACGAATACCTTATTAAAATCGGGCGCAGTTTCAGAAAGCGTTGCGCCGTCGCAATTATGAGCGGTCAGGATTTTCGTCACTTCTGCTATTCCGCCAAACTCCTGGGCAATCGCAATATAAAGCAATCGGTTTTCTTTTCTCACTTCCACGCCTACAACAGGTTTAATGCCGACTTTTTCGCATTCTTTTTTGAAATCATAGATCGCAGTCACCGTATTAATATCGGTCAAAACCAATGCTTTAATTCCAAGTTCGGCGGCTTGCCGTACCAATTCTTGGATGGATAAAGTGCCGTAGCGAAGGCTGTGAAAAGAATGACAGTTGAGAAACATGGGATCAAAATTTAAAAAAATGTTAGTTTCCGAAATCAAATCCCGAAGCTCTTCCCACCGCATCGCGCCCGAATCGGTTTTTGAGATAATCCATCGTTTGGTAAAGGTTCATCTGCTCTTCGGTATCTTCAAAGAGATTCATCTGATGGTTTCCGTGCACAAGATCGGTAAAACGTAAACCCACCAGTCTGAGGCGCATTCTTCGGGTATAAATTTTATGGAAAAGTTCCAGCGCGATCCTGCAGAGGGTGTGGTCGGCAGAAGTGTAAGCTACTTTGTGTTGCTTGGTTTCTGTATCGAAATTGGAATATCGGATTTTGATAACCACGGTAGAAGTCAGCCATTTTTCCTGCCTCAGTTGATAGGCTAATTTTTCTGCCATTCCAGAGATCAGTCTTTTTATTTCTAGCATATCGATAGAGTCTGTGGCAAAAGTTCTTTCTGTAGAGATGGATTTTTTTTCAGAATAGGAAACCACGGGATTTTCATCGATGCCATTGGCTTTTTTCCAGAGTTCTTTTCCATTGGCGCCCATCATTTGCTGGAGCACCAAAACAGGCATCTCGGAAAGTGTATGGATCGTTCGGATGCCAATGCGCGAGAGAAGCTGAAATGTTTTGTCTCCCACCATCGGGATTTTCTTTACAGACAAAGGATTGAGAAAAGCTTTAGTGTCTTTTTCGATGATTTGAAGTTTGCCTTTGGGTTTGGCTTCTCCTGTTCCTATTTTCGAGACGGTTTTGTTGTTGGATAATGCAAAACTAATGGGCAGTCCGGTTTCTTGGGTCACGCTGGAGGCTATTTGCTGTGTCCATTGGTAGCAGCCAAAGAACTTATCCATCCCAGAGAGATCCAGATAAAACTCATCAATACTCGCTTTTTCCATTAGTGGAACTTTATCTTGGATCACTTCCGTTACCAGATGCGACAAGTGGGAGTATAATTCGTAATCTCCTTTTATAACTTTGGCATCTGGGCAAAGTCTCAGCGCCATTCTGAGAGGCATTGCAGACCGCACACCAAATTTCCGCGCCTCATAAGAGCAGGAAGCTACCACGCCACGGTCGCCCCCTCCGATGATGACGGGTATGCCGTCTAGCTTGGAGTTGTTCTTTCTCTCGCAGGATACAAAAAAAGTATCCATATCCATATGTACAATTGCCCGATTCACATCGCAAAGTTAGTTTGTTTTTCAAACAAAATGATTATATTTGTTGTTACAAATTATAACAATGTCAATTTTTTCCGATAACATCAGGTTGTTGAGAGCAAAGAAAATCACGACTCAGCAGGAGTTGGCCGATGCTTTAATTATTACAAGATCGCGATACGTTTCTTACGAAGATGGCCGTTCCGAACCGCCGTATGAAGTCTTGATCAAAATGTCCAAATTCTTCCATATCAGCATCGATTTGCTATTGACGGTGGACATCAGAAAATATCCTTTGGAAGAAATGGTAAATCTGCCCGATAATAGGATTGTACTGCCAATTATTGTGGATCAGTTGGGAAACAACAGCATCGAAATCATTCCTCAGAAGGCCTCGATGGGCTATCTCTCCGGTTACAGCGATCCCGGATATATAGAAAATCTTCAGAGAATCTCCTTGCCATTCCTTACCCATGGGAAATATAGAGCGTTCCCTGCAGAAGGCGACTCTATGCCACCTTTCAAAGATGGCTCATTCATCATTGGCAAATATGTGGAAGATATGGCGGACTTGAAAATCAACCACAGCTATATTTTCGTCACCCTGAATGACGGGATTTCCTATAAACGGTTTAAGAATAAAAAGAAAAAATCAATTGAGGTGGCTGCGGATAATGCTTTTTATAAACCGTATGAGATTCCCGTGGGCGACATCGTGGAAATTTGGCAATATGCCTCGGGGATATTTCCCGAGGATTTTGAGCCCGATAATTTGGATCATTATAATTTGAAAGAGATGTTTTTGGAAATCAGAAAAGACATTCAAGATCTGGATGTCAAAGTTTCTCAGTTAAAATAAATTCAACAAACATAAGTCTGGCATACGCTCGGGACAATTTCTACCAACTAAAAAATCCCGAGAAATTTCTCAGGATTTTATATTGATAACAAGGATTTGTAATTATTTTACTAAGTCCACAACAGCTTTGAAAGCTTCTGGATGATTCATTGCAAGATCTGCAAGAACTTTTCTGTTTAGCTCGATGTTGTTTTTCTTAAGACCTCCTATGAATTGAGAATAAGTCAATCCGTGTTCTCTGGCGCCCGCGTTGATACGCATTACCCAAAGGCTTCTGAAACTTCTTTTTTTCTCTTTTCTACCACGGTAAGCATATTGCATTGCTTTTTCTACCGCATTTTTTGCTACGGTCCAAACGTTCTTTCTTCTACCGAAAAAACCTTTGGCCTTTTTTAAAACTTTTTTTCTACGCGCTCTAGACGCTACAGAATTTACTGATCTTGGCATAATTTAAATTGTTTTTTTGAAAAGGGCGGAACTAAATAAATAATTCTCTTAGGTGCACCGTTCCAGGGTTAATTTTTGAATTGTTTAATTCCTATAAACCGAAATGATTTATAAAAACTACTTTAACGCTAATTGACGAAGGACACTTTTCTTGTCCACTTCTGCAACGTAAGAAGTTTGCGTCAGATTTCTCTTTTGCTTAGTTTCTTTTTTCGTCAAGATGTGGCTTTTGAAAGCACCTTTTCTTTTGATCTTTCCGGTTCCGGTAAGAGCAAAACGCTTTTTAGCACCTGATTTCGTTTTTAACTTTGGCATTGTTTTGCTTTTTATGTTTTGTTATCAATATCTATTTTAAAATCCTAAACGTACTTAAGAATAATAGTTTGCAAAATTACAAAAAAAATTTGAAACACAGAAGTTAAAATCGGTGTGTTTGGCGTAAGAGGTGAAAATTATTTGAATTAAAAAATTAACAAAAAAACCTCAAAAACTAATTTTGAGGTTTTATATATAATTTGAAGTTATATCAATATTATTTAGCAGGCTTCTTAGGGCTCATCATCATAATCATTCTTTTCCCTTCAAGTTTAGGAAGCTGATCTACTTTTCCAACGTGCTCCAGATCCTGGGCAAGTTTCAAAAGAAGGATTTCTCCTTGGTCTTTAAAGATAATAGAACGGCCCTTGAAGAAAACATAAGTTTTCAGTTTAGAACCTTCTTCCAGGAATTTTTCAGCGTGCTTTTTCTTGAAGTCGTAATCGTGATCATCAGTCTGAGGACCAAATCTAATCTCTTTTACAACTACTTTTATCTGCTTCGCTTTTAGTTCCTTAGTTTTTTTCTTTTGCTCATACAGGAATTTTTTATAATCCAGAATACGGGAAATGTAAGGCTCTGCTTTATCAGAAATCACGACAAGATCCAACTCTTGTTCTCTTGCAATTTCCAAAGCCTTTGACAAAGGATAAATTCCTGGTTCTACGTTGTCGCCAACGAGACGTACCTCGTTCGCACGAATTTTACCGTTGATCTGGTGAAGGTCTTCCTGGACTTGACGTCTCATCGGACCTCTGCTGTTGTTTCTTTTTAGTGCTATGGTTTTAAATTTTAAAATTAATAATTGGTTGTAAAGACTATCCTTTGGTTCCTAGTTCAAATGCGGGTTTGGCTTGTTCCTTAAAATAAGTAATAAAAGCATCCACCGTCATCTCTCCCAAATCGCCTTCGCCTCTTCGTCTGACAGAAATGGTGCCGTTCCTTTCCTCGTTTTCACCTACAATAAGCATAAATGGCAACTTCTGCAATTCGGCATCGCGGATTTTTTTCCCCGTTTTTTCGTTTCTATCGTCTATGAGTCCGCAAATATCGTGAATTTCCAATGATTCTGAAACTTTTTTTGCATAATCTGAATATTTTTCGCTGATTGGCAAAATAGTGAACTGTTCCGGACTCAGCCATAGCGGAAAATCTCCCGCCGTATTTTCTATCAATATCGCGATGAAACGTTCCATAGAACCAAATGGCGCTCTGTGGATCATCACCGGCCGGTGCTTTTCGTTATCATTGCCGTTGTACCAAAGATCGAATCGTTCTGGCAAATTATAATCTACCTGGATGGTTCCCAGCTGCCAACTTCGTCCCAAAGCATCCTTCACCATAAAGTCAAGCTTGGGCCCGTAGAATGCTGCTTCGCCATATTCTGTTACGGTTTTAAGGCCTTTTGCTCTTGCAGCGGTTACGATTGCGTTTTCCGCTTTTTCCCAGTTTTCGTCGGAACCGATGTATTTTTCTCTATTTTCAGGATCTCTTAATGAGATTTGAGCCGTAAAATCGGCAAAGCCTAATGATCCGAACACATACAATACCAAATCGATCACCTTTTCGAATTCCTGCAACAACTGATCTGGCGTGCAGAAAAGGTGCGCATCATCCTGGGTAAATCCTCGGACTCTCGTCAAGCCGTGCAACTCGCCAGATTGCTCGTATCTGTAAACCGTTCCGAACTCTGCATAGCGTTTTGGGAGATCTTTGTAAGACCATTGTTGTGCTTTGTAGATCTCGCAGTGGTGCGGGCAGTTCATTGGTTTTAGCAAAAATTCTTCGCCTTCATTTGGCGTTTTGATGGGCTGGAAACTGTCGGCTCCATATTTGTCCCAATGCCCGGAAGTGACGTATAATTCTTTGGCGCCGATATGCGGCGAAATCACAAATTCATAACCCTGCTTTTTCTGTGCTACGGAAAGAAAATTCTCTAATTTTTTTCTTAATGTAGCCCCTTTCGGCAACCAAAGTGGAAGGCCGGCGCCTACTTTTTCTGAGAATGCAAAAATCCCCAATTCTTTTCCCAGTTTTCGGTGATCTCTCCGTTTGGCTTCTTCCAGTCTTTCGAGATATTCAGTCAGTTCTTTTTGTTTTGGGAAGGAGATTCCGTAAACTCTGGTCAATTGTGGATTTTTCTCGTCGCCTCGCCAATATGCTCCTGCAGCATTGATAATTTTCACTGCTTTTACGATTCCGGTGCTTGGGATGTGGCCACCTCTACAAAGATCAGTGAAGTTGTCGTGCGTTACGAAAGTGATTTCGCCGTCGGGCAGATTTTCTATCAATTCTGTTTTGAAGGGATTGTCTTCGTATTCTTTTAATGCTTCTGCTTTAGAAACTTCGCGCAGGTTGAAAGTAGCATTTTTCTTAGCATTTTCTAAGATCTTCTTTTCTAATTTTTCGAAATCATTTTCGGACAGCGGTTTTCCTCCGAAATCTACATCATAATAGAATCCGTTGGCGATCGCCGGGCCAATAGTTAGCTTAGCTTCGGGGTAGAATTCTATAATGGCCTGAGCCAGCAAGTGTGCTGAGGAATGCCAGAAAGCTTTTTTACCCATATCGTCATTCCACGTCAGCAGCTGAACGGTAGAATCCTCGGTGATCGGAGTTTCTACTTCGGTTTGTTTTCCGTTTACGACGGCAGAAATGGTATTTCTGGCCAAACCCTCACTGATACTGAGTGCAACTTGCAGGGGCGTAACCTCGCCTTCATATTCTCTGATGCTGCCATCAGGAAGAGTAATTTTTAGCATAATGGGTGAAAAATTAAGTTCGCAAATTTACGAAATTATGCCCATATTCCAAGCTTGTATTTTGTGTTTGAATGCTTTATTATTTCAAAAAAAATGAGCTATTCAAGAAGCAGTTACTATTTAATCGTTTCGAAAGGAAAATTTATTTTGCGGTGTTGTCTGTCTTTCCGTCTTGGTTTACTTGGGAGCTTTTCTCGACATCTTCTTTATCAATGTCCGGCGGGTTTTGCTTGTCAGAAGCGGCTGGAATATTTTTGAAATCCTCGGTCTGTTTTTTTTGTTCAGATGCGTTGTTTTTCTCGGTATTTTTATCTGGAGTCATTGGGATTGATTTTTTTATAATTCTGCGGAAGGAAAAGTATTGGTCTTATCTTCTATTGAATAATGCAAGGCCTTTGCCAAAACGAAAATCTCGTTTAGATTATCTTTCAGTTGTTTTTTGCTTTGCTGTTTCAAAATATTTTGATTCACGCTTTTGGCCATATTTTCCTTAGCCGATTCCATGATTCCGGTGATGTCTTTTTGACTAAACCGGTTGATGGCATAGTCGTCCATAAAATGAATTTTTACATCCGGAAAAATCTTAATTTCGGGTTGAGGAAGTTCCTCAATAATGATTTTTTTATTGGCCGTGTCCACCTCTATTTTCATCTGTTTCAGATCGTAGGAAACCTGCGCTTTTGCCGTGGTGTAAAGCACCATTTCTTTTGGAAGGATATCAAATCCGGCGATGTTTGCCGCTGAACTTTTATGGGTTTGGAAGCTGGAAAAATCCTGTTCCAGAACCACCATTTTGTTCATCTTTTGGATTTGATTGGTGATGAGATAGTAATCCTGATTCACGAGCGCAGCGTCGTCTTTTTGATGGCAACCACGCCACGACAAAAAACTAAAAATTGTCAGGATAATCCCAAAAATAAAAGAAAGTACGCCTGTGTATTTTGTCATTTGGATGATTTTAAAAGCCTTTTTTTTGGAGAGGGATTGAGGGTGAGGAGACCGTTATTTAAACAAGCTCGGATGGTCTCTTTTCAAAATGTTAAGCAAATCTTTCTCCAAAAATCCGGTTTCGGGCATTTCGGTTATTCTTCCGATTTCTTTTCCGTATCTCTTGACGATGATGGTCGGGACTTTCGAGATGTTATAAAGTCCTTCTTCGCCAGAGGGCGATTCTTTTTTACGATTGACCGCAATGATTTGCATTTTCCCGGTCGTATATTTTAGGGTTTCCAGAATTTTGATCAGCCTTGGGAATTCTCGGTGGCTGTCCTCGCACCAGGTGCCAACGAAAACTATCACGATGTAGCTGTTGAGCTTTTCTCTTTTGAGTTCGGCCAAAGTTGCTTGGTTTATTTGATAGCGGTTGTACTCCTCATCAAACCAAGTCTTGTAAGGCTCTTTGCGGAATTGGTCAAGCGTCTGCGTTCCCAGAAGCATTTTTCCGTCGCGTTTAGATTCTACTTCTCGGTTTACGATGACGCGTTCTGCGCAAGAGCCGACCAGCATACAAGCGAGCAAACCCAATAGCACTGAGATTTTTTTCATCCTGAGATTTTTATTTTAAAAGTGAAGCCAAGTCGGCAGCAGAGTAGTATTTGTTTTTCAAAACTTTGTGGTCTGCCGCGCGGTGAACATTGTATTTGTCGCCCGACTTTTCGTAATAGGCATCGGTTCCTTTGGCTTTGTAAAATTCAACGGTTTCTTGAGCTTGAGCTTCGTTGTCACAAGCTTTGGACATATTAGACCGCTGGACTTCATTAAACAATTCTACGAATTTCTCTCCCAAACCGAACTCCAAAACAGCACCGCTCAAAACATACTGAAGGTCGCAAAGTGCATCGGCAACTTCCACCAAATCGTTGTCTTCAATCGCTTTTTTCAGTTCGTCCAATTCTTCCTGTAAAAGGCTAACTCTCAACTCAGCACGTTCTTTTGAAGGAATCTGAGGCGTGTCAAGAATTGGTGCGTTGAAGGTTTTGTGAAATTCGGCAACTTGGTTCAGGCTGTCTATCTTTTCCATATATTTTCTAAAATTTTAACAAATATAAAAAATGCCATCCTCAAAGACAGCATTTATTTTTGTATTAACCACAAAAGTCACAAAGGAAATTATCCAAAAAATTCCTTCAAAAGATTAAAAAAGACATAGTTTGTAATACTTTGTTGAACTTTTAAAGACCTATTGATTTCGGGTCTTTTTTGGTTTTATAAAATCTCAAGACGTAATATCGCGACCGATCACCAATCTCTGGATTTCGGAAGTTCCTTCGCCAATCGTACACAATTTAGAATCTCTGTAGAATTTTTCTGCCGGAAAATCTTTGGTATAACCATAACCGCCGAAAATCTGAACTGCATTATTGGAAATTCTGACACAAGCCTCGGAAGCGAATAATTTTGCCATTGCACCTTCACGTGTCATTTTTGCTTTTGCATTTTTAAGGTCAGAAGCTCTTCGGATGAGTAATTCGGAGGCGTCAATCTCTGTAGCCATATCGGCCAGCATAAAATTAATTGCCTGAAAATTTGAGATCGCTTTTCCGAATTGATGTCTTTCCTGAGCATATTTAAGAGCAGCTTTGTAGGCGCCTCTCGCAATTCCCAAACTAAGGGCAGCAATCGAAATACGACCGCCGTCAAGGATTTTCATCGCTTGTTTGAAGCCGCTCCCCACTTCGCCCAATCTGTGAGAATCCGGAACGCGAACGTTATCGAAAATCAATTCTGCCGTTTCTGAAGCGCGCATTCCTAATTTATTTAGCTTTTTACCGGAATCGAATCCCGGCATTCCTTTTTCCAGAACGAAGGCTGTTGAATTATTTTTGGTACCTTTTTCTCCGGTTCTTGTCATTACGACTGCGATGTCGCCGGATATAGCGTGCGTGATGAAGTTTTTGGCCCCGTTGATAATCCATTCGTCGCCATCTTTGACCGCTGTTGTAGACATTCCGCCGGAGTCGGAACCTGTGTTGTGCTCCGTCAATCCCCACGCGCCGATTACTTTTCCGGAAGCGAGTTGCGGGATCCATTTTCGCCTTTGTTCTTCATTTCCGAATTCGTAAATGTGATTGGTACACAATGAATTGTGAGCGGCCAAGGACAGTCCGATAGACGGATCTACCTGAGAAATCTCGTCCAAAATGGTCACATATTCCTGATAACCAAGTCCAGAGCCGCCATATTCCTCAGGAATTACGATTCCCATAAAACCCAATTCTCCCATTTGGTGAAAAAGTTCTTTTGGGAAAGTCTGGCTCTCGTCCCAATCCATAATGTTGGGGCGAATATTTTTTTCAGCAAAGTCTTTTGCCGTTTCGGCTATCATTTTAAGATTGTCCATCGTTGCCGTTTCCATATTTTTATCTTTGTCATCAAATATAGAAAAAATTCGGTTAAGGATAAATTATTTTTAAAGATTGATTTTAATTCTTTATCGATATGTGTTTTCATTAATTTAGCCTAAAATTTTCCTGCAAAGAATTCAACAATTAAAACCCATTTATTCTTTCTTCTCGGTGTTTTTTGAAATAATATAGCTACAGACAATCATTTATAAAAGTTTTGAACAATGAAAGAAATATTAATCAATTTTGAGAATCTCGGCGATTACGAAGATTTTTATACAGAATTAAAGTCCAAATTAGAACTGCCGGAATATTTTGGAGACAATCTGGATGCAATTTCGGATGTGATTTCGAGTGGTTTGGAGTTGCCGCTTCATCTTGAATTTGTGAATATGAGCGTGGATCAATTGGAAACTTTTGAAGATCTTTTGACGACTTTGGAAGATGTGGAAGAAGAAGTAGAAGATTTTACCTTCAGTTATTTTCTGGAACAATATGAAGATGAAGAATAATATCAGAAAGAACTTTGCAGAACATCACACTCTTGCGGAATGTATTTCGCAATTAACCATTAACCATTAACAATGACCGATTTCGAGAAATATATCCAGCGTTATATAGACCTTGTTCCATCAGAAAATTGGATTGAGGAATTGAAAAATTCAGAGAAACAGACATTGGAAATCTATGAAAAACTTTCTGAGGAGCAAGGCAACTTTGTTTACGCCGAAGGAAAATGGAGTTTGAAAACACTTTTGCAACACCTTATAGATACAGAAAAAGTCTTTGCTTATCGCGCTTTGAGATTTTCCCGAAAAGACCAATCTTTGGTTTCTGGTTTTGATGAAGAAAGCTGGGCAGATAATTCTTATGCAGAAACCCGAACTTTGAAAAGCTTGATTAAAGAGTTCAAAGTGACGAGAAAGCAGACGTCTATTTTCTTTAAAACGCTTCCGGCAGAAGCGTTGAAACTAATCGGAATAGTCAATGGAAATGACATAAAAGTGGAGACGATTGGCAAATTGACCGTTGGTCACAATCTTCATCATTTGAATATTATTAAGGAAAGATATTTGCCGAGTTTCTAATCTAACAATTTAAAAATTTACCAATTTACCAATTCTCTAATTGGTAAATTGATAGTTTGTTAAATTAGTACACTTGATTTATTTCTTCCTAGTCAAATACTTCCTCCCAGGAATAAAAAGCAACAACGCTCCAATCACAAACAATGAAAGTCGGGAAAGAAAATCGCCACTTTTTGTATAAAATGTTTCGTGGTCAATCAGATTTACTTTTGCCATCAAAGCGCCTTTTGCTCCGTAGGGCAAATCGTCCACAATATCACCCCGGGAATTGATGTGCGCACTGGTTCCGCTATTCGCCGCTCTGGCAATTTCCCGTCGGGTTTCTATCGCTCGGAGTTTTGCGTAAGCCAATAATTGCTTGTGTCCCTGCGAATAACCCCACCAAGAATCGTTGGTGACGATCGTCAGAAGATTGGCGCCTTTCTTAACATAATCCGTTACATATTCGCCATAGACACTTTCGTAGCAGATAATGGGTGCAATCACGGATTTGTTGTAAGGATTGGCAAACACTTTTCGTTCTTTGGAAACGCCGAGTGAACGCGTAGTTCCGCCGAGATCCAGCATCACATCGCCCAATATGGGTTTCAAGAATTTAATATAAGGAAAAATCTCAACGCCCGGAACGAGCATCGCCTTGTGATAAATTTCCGGCTGCCGGTTTGGGATAATTTGGACGGCAGAATTGTATTCATCAACCCAGATATTCTGGTTCTCGAGAAAACTGGCAGTGGCCGATTTTTCCTCATCATCCCGATAAACGTAATGACTGGAAATGCCGCCTAAGTAAACCGATTTCGGATGTTGGGAAAGGAAAGTTTTTATATTGTTGATGAGCAAACTATGGTTCAATCCCCGCTCACTGATAGAGCCCGGTCCGGGCAAAGACGTTTCCGGTGCGAGATAAAGATCGATGTTTTGATTTCCTGTTTTATCTTTTAAAATAGAATTTTCAGTTGCCAATTTTAAAAGATCGCTTTCAATCGTCAAACTGTCTTTCTGATATTTCTCTGCGTATGGATCCAAAGCCGGCTGAAGCATTGTCACATTCAAAGTTCCGACAGTTTTTGGTGAATAGTTATAATATTTAACCAAAGAAATTACCATCGGTAAAATGATGAAACCGGCCAGCATTGATACATTTTGGAGGAGCGGTTTTCTCTTACGTCCCGCCTCCCAAATCCTCAAAGTATAAAATGCCAAAATGTTGCAAATCAAGATCCAGAAACTGCCGCCGGTTGCGCCCAAAGTATCATACCATTGGATAAACTGATGATAATCGGCGAAAACATTTCCAAGATTCAGCCAAGGCCAAGTGAATTCCCAAACGAGATGCAACTTTTCAAAAGCCATCCAGATCACCACAAAAAATACCAACCCAAAATAGGTTCCCTGACTTCTTTTGTAAATATGATAAAAGTGGAAAATGATCGACATAAAAAAGGCATTCGTAAGCACAGGAAACAGAACCGCCAAGAGAGAATTGCTCCCGTCCGGAAGCTTGGAATTGTAAAGCCAACCCGTCGTAACGGCATTCCAAATGACAAAGGTAAGATAGGACAAGCCAAATATCGCTAAGCTTTTCTTTTTGATACTGCTGAATTTCTGAATATTATGCTCCATCATCAATAAAGGAACAAATGCGAAAAATATAAAAAACGGAATCCCGTAAGTCGGCCACGAAATGGCGAGCAAAACTCCGGAAATTAAAGCTAATAGAAGGTTTTTCATTGTTTTAATATTTTCAAACCACAAAAGTCACAAAAGTTATCCTGTTTTTTTAAGTTTAACAAAAGTTCAAAAAAGAAGACGTTTTCAGGAATTATCTTTTTTGTTCTTTGTAAATCTTTATTTTCAACTTTCTTTTGTGACTATTGTGGTTTATGATGTCATTATAAATGTTTTAAGAAAATCTTTTCTTCCTGATAAAATAAAATCCTGCGCCCAAAATCCCCAAAATCCCCAATGGTAAAAGCAAATTGATCCATTGCCATTTCGAGCGTTCTTCGTCCATGCGTTCTCTGTCCAGCAAACGGATTTCGATGGTTCTGTTTCGGAGTTCCATCAGATTGCTGTCGTCCAAAAGATAATCCAGGGCATTTCTGAGGAATTGTGCGTTTCCATAATGTTCTTTGGTGAGCAGATCTTCACCCAGAGGAAGCGGTTTTCCTTTCCAGATTTGATTTCTGGCGATGTCGCCATCAGCTATAACTAGCATTTTATTTTCCGGACTCTGAGATTTGAAACCGGGATAAGCATTTTTCTCGCTTCTTGTTGCATAAGCTGAAGAGAATTTCCCTTCCAAAGCTACCGCGAAGATTTTCGGCGGCGTTGGCCGTTCCATTTCCCCGATGCTGTCTGCTCGCACGATTTCGGACAAGGCAACATAATTCGGAACTGTTTTGCTGATGGTTCTTTCGCTCGATTCAAAAAGAACTTTAGTCTTGATATTTGGTCGTCCCAAAGTATCAATCGAAGTTGGAAATTCGAATTTTACAGGATTGATGTTTTTCGTAATTGGATTCTTCGCTTCGGCGATCCCCAATGGAAAATACGGCCACAAGAAACTGCTGTATTGCGGATTGCCGGCCACTTCACCCGAGACAATTCTGATCAATGCGGATTTTTTCAAATCCTTCACCAAAGCGGGATTGATCCTCAAACCGTAATTAAACATAAAATCCGTCAGATTCAAATCAATTGGATAAGCCATTATTTTTTTAGCTTGGAAAAGCGTGTCCATTTCGGCATTCACGGCGTCGATCATCCAGAGTGTTTTCCCGCCATTCATAATGTATTGGTCCAGAATGACCTTTTCATTGTCGCTGAAAGCTTTTCTTGGTTTTGCGATGACGAGCGCATCCATTTGTTTCAATTTCGGAACATCGGCGAGAGAAAGTTCGGTTTTGTTTTCCGGAATGATGGGTCCGATGTTGTAATTTTCCATCGCCAAATCCAGAAATCCACGGAATTCGTCGGGACTTAATTCCTGCTGATTGACCAAGAATCCAACATTTTTCGCTGTTTCTTCGGACAAACCTTTGATTGTGGAGGCAAAATTATATTCCAGACTTTCAATGGATTTGCTAAGTTGAGTTGCTGCATCTATTCCAGATTGCTGAACGATGAGCGGAACGGAGGTGCCATAGCCATTATATTTGATGGCAGCGTACGGAAACATCACAATTTCCGAGACTTTCCCGTCTTTCATATCGGGAAGAATCGATGGTTGCATCCCCATGGCGGCCAACGTATCTTGCGGAATTTTTTCGGCAATCGGATTTCGGAATTTGTAATCGATTTTGGGATTGATTTTACGAAACTCGTCCAGCATAAATTTGGTTTCGTTCTGAAGTTGTTTGAAGGAAGCCGGGAAATCGCCATCCAGATAAACCTCGATGATCATTGGTTTGGATACATTTTTTAAGACCTTGATGGTGGCATCCGAAAGCGTATATCGTTTTTCCGCCGTCAAATCGAAACGTTTGTAAACCAATCCGCTCATCCCAATAATTAGCAGAATGCATATGATGATAACGGTGATTTTATTTTTTTTGTTCATCTTAATGAGTTGACAGTTGTTAGTTGTCAGTTGATGGATTTAATCTTTTTACTTTTTTCTTGTCTCTTTTCCTACTTCTTTTTCCAAACAAACCAACTCGCCAAGCCTAATCCCAAAAATATCACGAATAGAAAATAGGAAACGTCTCTGGTATCGATCTGTCCTCTTGTGAAAGCTAAAAAATGCTGGTAAAATCCGATATTTTGCAAAATATAATCTGCACCACCAAGCAATTTGTAACTGGCCAATTGCTCGATACCGAAATAGGCGATGAAACAAATAAAAACGCCCAAAAGATAAGCGGTGATTTGATTGGATGAAAGTGAAGATGCCAAAATCCCAACTGCCGAGAAAGCACCAATCAAAATGATCAATCCGATGTAACTTCCGAAAGTCATACTTCCATCGATGTTGCCTTCCGGAACGCCTAAAACATACACCGTGTAATAATAAACCAGCGAAGGCAGAAGACACAAAATCCCAACCAGCCAAACGGAAAGGAATTTTCCGACGACGATTTCCGAGATCTTCACAGGTTGCGAAAACAGCCAGAATAAAGTTCCGGATTGCTGTTCCTCGGCCAAAGTTCTCATACTGATAGCGGGAATAATGAACATAAAAAGCCAGGGCGCCAGGACGAAAAAACTTTGAAGCGAAGCACTTCCGATATCGAAAATATTAAAATCATTCTCGAAGAAGAAAAGGAATAAGGCAGAAATCACACTGAAAGCCGCGATGATGATCCACGCACTCCAGTTTCCGAAAAAATTCCAAAGTTCTTTTTTGAATATTGCAATCATAATTTTGTTGTCAGATGGTGGTTTTTGGGTTGATAGCTTTATTTTGTTCTCTTATTTTTGTTGACCATTTTAACAATGGCGGTAATCGAAAATATAACTCCGAAAAATCCCAAAAGCAGTTGCCACCAATACTCTATAACGAAATATTTCAGAATTACCGTAAAAACGACCGCGAATAAAATGAAAGTGGCAATCTCGTTGAACTGTCGCAGTTTGATATTGCTGGTTGGGAGCATCTGCCCGTTCAGTTTTTTGAGTTCTTTCACTTTTTTCCAGCACCAGAAATGATAAATTCCCAATCCCACCAAAAAAGCGAGTTTGAGATGAAACCAAGGCGTTTTCATCAAGCCCAGATTTAAAAAAATCATCGTAAGTCCGCTGAGCAACATCAGAACTCCGGCAGGAACCGTAATGATATTCCATAGTCGGATGGCCATAAATGTGTATTGATTTCGGAGAATCTGCTGTTTCATTTCGTCAAATTCATCGGTGTCTTTATAGTAAACGAAAAGCCTCACCAAATAGAAAATTCCGGCGAAGTAGCTGACCATAAAGATAACGTGAATCGCTTTGATAACGGAATACAGCATTGCGTATTTTTTGCAAAGATACTTTTTCTTCGCAGAAGAGAAAACAAACAGATATGGGAAAAGTTTTGAAGGTAAATGTGTTAAAATGCAATTTTCCGCCCGATTTAAAATAAAAAATGCTTATTTTGTAAGAATTATTAAAAAAAGTTAAAGTATGAAGAAAAAATTACAATTGTTGGCGTTTCTAGTTTTTGGTGTGCTTGGAATCTCCCAGAACCTAAAACCAATTGCCAAGGAAGTTAATGATCACAAAGCTCACAGAGTGTCTTTCACATCGGTGAGGCTATTTTCGTTGGATCAAAGTGATAAGCAGGCGTCTTACCAAAAGGCGGCCACAGATGCTAGGGTTTTGAAGTTGGATCGTGCGAAGCTTGCCACTATTTTGTCAGAGAAACCTGAGGCTTTGGAACTGAGTTTCCCTTTTGAGGACAGAGAATTGACTGTGGAAATGGTAAAAATCGATATTTATTCCAACGATTTCAAAGTCGAGACCAACAAATCGGAAATAAAAGACTATAAGAAAGGCGTTTTTTACCGCGGGATTATCCAAGGCGACAACAGTTCTGTTGTGGCATTCAGTTTCTTTGATGGCGACGTGGTCGGGGTTGCATCTGCCCCCAATATCGGAAATGTGACTTTGGGAAAAGCAGTTGATTCCGAAGATTTTGTGGTCTATAATGATCAAAAATTGACGGGTAGCAATCCCTTTATCTGCGCGGTCGATGAAATGATGGAAAACCAAAAACAAAAGTTTAACTTCCAACCATCGTCCAAAACACCGCAAGTAACCAATTCTTGCGTGCGGGTTTATTACGAAATATGTAACAAACCCTACAAACAGAACGGATCTTCTGTTCAGGCAACGGTCAATTGGATTTCGGCAGTGCACAACAACATCAACGCCCTTTATGTAAATGACGGCGTAAAAATGTCTTTGAAAACCGTCTTCGTCTGGGAAACTGCGGATCCTTACACCGGAACGTATAGCCAAAATCTGGCAGCTTTCCGCGTCAACAGACCCACTTTTGACGGCGATCTCGCCCATTTGGTCAATTATCCGTCCACGACCAGTGTGGCATATGTCAATTCTTTATGTGGAAGTTATAGATATGCCTATTCCGGCATTAATATGACATATAGCAATGTCCCTACTTATTCTTGGACGATTATGGCAATGACGCACGAGATGGGTCATGCGCTGGGTTCTCCCCACACGCATGCCTGTGCTTGGAACGGTAACTCGACACCGATAGACGGCTGCGGCGCCGTGGCGGGTTATCCGGAGGAAGGTTGTGATCTCGTGGGACCGATCCCGAGTGCGGGCGGCACGATTATGAGTTACTGCCATTTAACTTCAGTTGGGATTAATTTATCCTTAGGCTTCGGAGCGCAACCGGGCGAATTGATAAGGCAAACCGTGGATTCCAAAGCTTGTTTAGGTACCAATTGCACTACTGATTGCGCTATTACAATAAATTCTTTGGCAGTCACTAATATCACTAAAACCAGTGCTACAGCCACA
The DNA here is from genome assembly GCA_022013695.1 of Weeksellaceae bacterium. Classification (GTDB taxonomy): domain Bacteria; phylum Bacteroidota; class Bacteroidia; order Flavobacteriales; family Weeksellaceae; genus Epilithonimonas. The sequence goes on along the minus strand of JAKLPS010000007.1, from coordinate 84,966 downwards.
ATTACCGATGCAACATCCTCCCAGTGGAAATATAGAGTAGTTAAAATGGATGGAACTGTTGTACAATCGGGAACAACAGAGTCAAAAGTGATCAACATTACCGGACTTTCTCCCAATATTTTTTATAAAGTGGAAGCTGGAACAGATTGTTCTTTTGCATACCAAAAAAGTCAAATGATTCTGACCGAAGATGACTGGTGCGGAAAAATGGTTACCGATTCTGGTGGCGAAATGGGCAATTATACAGACAATGAAAACTGGAGCAAGACCTTCTATCCGGATAGTGCCAATCAAAAGGTTAAAATTACTTTTCAGGAATTTGATTTGGAAGCCGGATACGATTTTCTGACCATCAGAAATGGATTGGCCACGTCTCCAGTTTTTACAGGAGGTGCAAATCTATCTGGAACTGCGCTTCCTGCTTCGTTCCAGTCCACGCATGCTACGGGTGCCATTACGATTACTTTCCGCTCCGATACTGGGGTGAATGCGAAAGGCTTCAAGGCCAATCTGGCTTGTGCCGTTTTAGCGGTAGATGATGTTTCAAATTCAAAAGATTTGTTGCTCTCTCCCAATCCAGTGAAGAATCAGTTTTCATTGCAAGGAATCTCAAAAATGAGTTCTGTAGCAATCTATGATCTCTCGGGAAAATTAATAAAACAGTTTGATGCAGAGACCTTAACGAAAAAGATTTTCGATGTTTCCAAACTCAAAACGGGAAATTACGTCGTGAAGATCAAAACGGCCAACAACAACTTCAGTAAAAACTTGATTAAAGAATAGAGTCAAAATCAACCAAGACAAGAGGAACCGACAGAAATGTCGGTTTTTTTTATTCAAATTCAACGTAGATTTTTTCGCCTGTGCTCATGCCGAAAAGCGTAGATGCTCCGTTCAGCACGCTGCCTTTGTAGATGGTGACTTCCAGCAGATCGGCATCATTAAAAATCATCGCAGATTTGCCGTGGAATTCCTGCTCGCGCTTCCAATCTGACACCACCTCCGTATATTGATCCAATATTTTCGAAGAAACAATATTGCGGAACTTCACGGTGAAATGCTCAGAAATCGAGGCATATTTTTCAAATAATTTGCGGCTGATATTCGAAACCACATTGCCAAAATTATCAATATACATCACTTCTCCCACGATCATTTTTTCACTCTCGTTATAGATGGCCCTCGGGAAAGACAGATCTTTGATAGCTTTAATTTTTCTTCCAATCACCTCTGGCAAACCACCTTTGTAAAGATGCATCGCTGCAGGAACAAAGATGTCTGTCGCAGGGAACAGAACTTTGTCGTCAAAACGGTTGTTCAGCGTGATTTCATAGATGGCTTCTGGCTTTATATCGAAAAACATAAGGTTGGTAATGCCATTGTCTGCAGAAATAAAATAGTGCCCGTCAATTTTAGCAATGATATTTTTCCGCGATTGGTGATAAAAACTGTCAACGGCTACGATGTGAATACTCCCTTCTGGGAAGAATTTGTATGCATTTCGTACGATGTAAGCCGTCTGCAATAAGTTGTACGCCATGATATTATGCGTGATGTCAACCACTTTTACATCCTCGCTCCAGCTCAGGATTTTGCCTTTCATGCTTGCCACGCGATGATCCACAAGTCCATAATCTGAAGTGAGCGTAATGACTGACATATTATTTTGTATTTATTGCAAATTTAATATAATTCAATTTTTAAAAGACCAATATCATATCAAATCTATTCATATATTTGTTAGACTAACTACTTATATTATTTATGTTCGAAATCAATTATGAACTTGATGGCATCAACACCAAAACATTTTATGGTGTTCAGAATCAGAATTTTAATCTTATAAAATCCAGCTTTCCGACGCTTAAAATCACAGGAAGAGACAACTTTGTGTTCGCGATGGGGAATAGAGAAACCCTAGACTTGCTCACCAAGAAATTGGACGATGTCTCCGATTATATCTCCCAACACAATTCTTTAGAAATAAAACAACTAGAATCTCTCCTGAAACTCAAAGACGACTCGGAAAAGCAACTGGTCTTCGATCAGGATATCATCGTAAAAGGCGTCCACGGAAAAGTTATCAAAGCCAAAACTACCAATCTTAAAAAACTCGTAAAAGTTTCGGAAAAGAAAGATATGGTCTTTGCAATTGGGCCTGCAGGAACCGGCAAAACCTACACCAGCGTAGCTTTGGCGGTGAGAGCGCTTCGCGACAAAGAAGTCAAAAGGATTATCCTCACCAGGCCGGCAGTAGAGGCTGGCGAAAGTCTAGGATTTCTTCCGGGAGATCTCAAGGAGAAGCTGGATCCCTATATGCAGCCGCTTTACGACGCACTGAGAGATATGATCCCGCACGAAAAATTGGAAGGCTATATGGAGAAAAGAATCATCGAGGTGGCGCCTTTGGCTTTTATGAGAGGACGAACCTTGGACGAGGCTTTTGTCATCTTAGATGAAGCTCAGAACACCACGCATTCTCAGATGAAAATGTTTCTTACAAGAATGGGAATGAATGCCAAATTTATCATCACGGGAGATCCTAGCCAGATTGATTTGCCGAAAAATCAGCAGTCCGGTCTCAAAGAATCGATGACCATTTTGCGAGACGTGGAAGAAATCGGATTCGTCCACTTGACGGAAGAAGATGTGGTAAGGCATCCCGTCGTCAAGAAAATTATTATGGCTTACAACACAGTGGAGCGGAAATAATTTTTTTTAATTGGTATAATTTTTTTACACTTTAATAAAAATCTAACCCATTTTTTAGAAAATATATAACTCCAGTGGAAACGTTGGAGTTTTTTGTTTTTGCTTTTTTAAGGATCAAAAATTGTTAATTATTGAGAAGTGACCCGGATAAGCTGGTTGGTAACTTGGAGTTATAGCGGAAAAATCTGTACTTTCGCAGCCAAAGTAAATCTAATAAAATGACTCAATCTATTGAAGCTTTGAAAAGCCTTGCAACGCAGATCCGAAGGGATATTTTAAGGATGGTACACGCCGTCAACAGCGGTCACCCTGGCGGGTCGCTCGGCTGCACCGAATATTTCGTAGCACTTTATGGCGAAGTTTTGAACTACAAATTACCCTTCACGATGGAAGGTAAAGATGAAGATTTGTTCTTCCTTTCCAACGGCCATATCTCGCCCGTTTTTTACAGTACTTTAGCAAGATTCGGATTTTTTCCGGTGGCAGAATTGGCAACATTCCGAAAGCTAAATTCAAGATTGCAAGGTCATCCTACCCCGCACGACGGTTTACCTGGAATCCGCATTGCTTCCGGATCTTTGGGTCAAGGTTTATCGGTGGCTCTGGGCGCAGCACAAGGCAAAAAATTGAATAACGATAACGCGCTGGTGTACTCGCTCCACGGCGATGGCGAGCTGCAGGAAGGCCAGATATGGGAAGCATTAATGTACGGCTCGGCAAAAAAAGTGGACAACATCATCGCAACCGTAGATTACAACGGCAGACAGATCGACGGAAATACCGATGATGTCTTGTCATTGGGCGACCTCAGAGGAAAATTGGAGGCCTTCGGGTGGTTGGTTTTGGAGGAAAAAAACGGTAACGATCTGGAAGCGGTCATCGCGATTCTGAAAAAAGCAAAATCGGAAACCGGCAAAGGAAAACCAATCGTCATCTTACTTCACACAGAAATGGGAAGCGGTGTCGATTATATGATGGGAACGCATGCTTGGCACGGAAAAGCGCCAAATGACGAGCAACTGGAAACAGCTTTCAAGCAATTATATTTAGAAGCGCCCGCGGATTATTAACGATAAATCTCCAATGATAAATGAATAGCGTATTGATAAAAAATAACTTATCCTAAAAATCATTTATCGGTTATCAACATTCAATTATATAAAAATGAAATATACCTACACAGAAAAAAAAGATACACGCTCGGGTTTCGGCGCCGGTTTGGCAGAATTGGCTGACACCAACCCCAATGTTGTTGCTCTTTGCGCCGATTTGATTGGCTCTTTGAAGATGGAAAAATTCATCGAGAAGGCTCCGGAGAGATTTTTCCAAACCGGCATTGCAGAAGCCAATATGATGGGCTTGGCAGCGGGTCTTACCATCAACGGGAAGATTCCTTTTGCCGGGACTTTCGCTAATTTTGCAACCTCCAGAGTTTACGACCAGATCCGTCAGTCAATCGCTTATTCCAATAAAAATGTGAAAATTGCAGCTTCCCACGCAGGCGTTACTTTGGGCGAAGATGGCGCAACACATCAGGTTTTGGAAGACATCGGAATGATGAAAATGCTGCCAGGCATGACGGTCATCAATCCTTGCGATTACAACCAGACCAAAGCCGCCACTTTAGCTGTAGCAGCACACCAAGGTCCTGTTTATTTGAGATTCGGCCGCCCCGTGGTTCCCGTTTTCATTCCGGAAGATATGCCTTTCGAGATCGGAAAAGGAATTCTTTTGCAGGAAGGAACAGACGTGACGATCGTCGCAACCGGACATTTGGTTTGGGAATCTTTGCTGGCAGCAGACAAGTTGGAGAAAGAAGGAATCTGTTGTGAAGTGATCAACATTCACACAATAAAACCTTTGGACGAAGAGATTATCCTAAAATCCGTAGAAAAAACCGGAAAAATAGTTTCTGCAGAAGAACACAACTTCTTAGGCGGGCTGGGCGAATCCATCGCGGGCGTTTTGGCCAGAAGAAGACCAACGCCTCAGGAATTTGTGGCTGTCAACGATACTTTCGGAGAATCGGGGACCCCGGCTGAACTGATGAAAAAATACCAAATCGATGCAGAAGCTGTCGTAAAAGCAGTCAAAAAGATCATCGAAAGAACGAAGTAATTTTCGCATAGGAGCAGTACAAAAATCCGCCTTTCCCGGTAGATTTTTGTTTGCAAAAGTTTTAGGAGCTAATCCCGCTTTCCGTTGCAATCTTTTTCTTTTCAAAAAAAGAAAAAGGATTTTCACTACAATCGGGGCTATGGGTTTGGTCATCCCAATAATGTTTTCAGATAAGTTGAACATTAAAAAAAACGCAAATTTCCCTCCTCTGGAGGGGTGGATTCCGAATTTACAAATTCGGAAGACGGGGTGGTCGGTATGAGAAACAAAATGAAATTCTCAATCAAAATCAGTAATTTTGAAGATGCTTCAAATCCCGAAACATCAAATCCCGATCATCGAAATCAATACCCTGCTCGATGTCCAAATTTTCATCAAAAGAGAAGACCTCATCCACCCAACAATTTCCGGAAACAAATTCTGGAAACTCTTCTTAAACGTCAACCAATATCTGGAATCTAAGCCAAAAAATCCGATGCTGATAACGTTTGGCGGCGCATTTTCCAATCATATTGCTTCGGTTGCTGCTTTTGGGAAAGAATTTGGAATCAAAACCATCGGAATCATCCGAGGAAATGAATTGGAAAATATTTGGCAAGAAAATCCCACACTTTCCGAAGCTTCGCAAAACGGAATGGAATTTCATTTCGTTCCAAGAGAAGACTATCAAAATAAAGAAAATCTCAGCCAAAAATTCTCGGAAAAATATCCAAATGCCTTAATAATTCCGGAAGGTGGCAGCAATGTTTTTGCGGTAGAAGGCATCCAATATATGCTGGGCGAAGACACCAAAGATTTTGATTATCTTTGCGCGGCAGTTGGGACCGGCGGCACATTGGCGGGGATTTCCAAGTTTGCGAAAGCGCATCAGAAGGTGCTGGGCATCAAAGTGGTAAAAGATGATTCTTTGGGAAAAACCATTTTGGACTGGAGCAGCAGACGAAATTTTGAACTGAAAGACGCCGAAGAAAGTCGGTACGGTAAAATATCGGACGAGAATATCCGTTTTATCAATTGGTTTTATAAAAAATATCAAATTCCGTTGGATCCGATCTATACCGGGAAGTTGATGCAGGCTGTTTTTGAATTGGCAGAAAAGGGTTTTTTCCCGACAGCTTCCAAGATTCTGGCATTCCACACCGGCGGACTGCAAGGCATCGAAGGAGCGAATCGGTTTTTGAAAAGTAAAGGAAGAATTCAAATCGACCAATATTTGTAACTTTGTAATGGACGCCGCCGAATGTTGGATTTTCGAATGAATCTCAAGAAAATGTAATAAATTTATATCGATTATCAAAACTGAAAATGGATGGCGAAACCCATAGCCCCGATAGCAGCGGCATCCTTTTTTGTCTTTGTGCAAAGGTGCTATGGATGATAAAAACGCCGAAGACAAAAAAGATATAGCGGATAGCGGGATTAAGCTCCTAAAAAAAATAAAGTGTTGTGCAAATATTAAATATGAAAAAGTTTTTAGTTATTGGTTTTGTAAGTATTTTGGGCATTGTAAAATCTCAAACGTGGAATACGGAAGACCAATACATCCAGAAATTTGCGCCTTACGCCGTGGCAGAAATGGAGAAATATAAAATCCCGGCAAGCATCACGCTGGCACAAGGCCTTTTGGAGACCTCCGGCGGACAGAGCATCCTGGCGCAGCAAGGCAAAAACCACTTCGGGATCAAATGCAAGGAAGATTGGACAGGGAAAACGATGAAACATACAGACGACGCGCCGAATGAGTGCTTCCGCGTGTACGACGATCCGAAACAGTCTTATGAAGATCATTCGGTGTTCTTGGCCAACAGAAAATATTACGTCGGCCTCTTCAAACTGGATCCTAAAGATTATAAAGCCTGGGCGTACGGTCTGAAAAAAGCCGGATATGCCACCAATCCGAGGTATGCAAATATCTTGATTGATAAAATCGAGAAATATAGGCTTTATGAATTTGATAACACGACCACAGACGAGGTCTTTTATGCGATCCTAAAAATGTATCCTGCGCTGAGTAATGATGCGGTTTTCATGGCGCAACTGAGCCAAGAAAAACAGAATGACAAAGTGCCGCCTCCGACAATCAAGGTGGACTACACGCAAGAATCGTATGCAAAGCAACAAAAGCAAATTTCGGAAATCGTAGATTCCAAAACCAAAGCGGCGCTTCTGAAAAATATTCTGGTGAAAAACCATCCGAACGGCGGACTTAAATTCTTGGTGATGCCTGTGGATGCAGACCTTTCTGAGATTTCTAAGAAATTCGGCATCAGCGAAAAACGCTTGATGAAGTACAACGAACTGGAAGATTCTAAGCTCGCGAAAAATGACATCATCTTCTTGGAAAGCAAAAACTCATCCGGAAACAAGGAAACTTACAAAGCCGGAATCGGGGAAACGATGCACGATATTGCTCAGAAATTCGGGGTCAAACTTGCGAAGTTGTATTCCAAAAACAGAATGGCAGGCGGGCAAGAGCCCAAAGCGGGACAACTAATCTATCTGCAAGGTAAGAAACCTAAAAGCTAAATAGATATTAGACTTTAGATGTTAGAAATTAGATTTGAGTACAGAACTAAATTCTATCAACTATTAACCAACAACTATCAACCAAAATGTTATACCAAAGAAGTTCGGCACTTTTTGAGGAAGCGTACAGATATATTCCGGGCGGTGTGAATTCGCCGGTGCGAGCCTTCAAATCGGTGGGCGGCGTTCCGCTTTTTATGAAATCTGCGAAAGGTGCTTATTTGACCGATGAAGATGACAGAACTTACATCGATTACATCAACTCCTGGGGCCCGGCGATTTTAGGACACACGCATCCAGAAGTTTTGGAAGCGATTCAGAAGCAGGCTGAAAAAGGATTTTCCTTCGGAACACCAACGGAACTGGAAACTGAGATCGCAAAATACATCGTTGAAAACGTCCCGAACATAGACCAAGTTAGAATGGTTTCTTCCGGAACCGAAGCTTGTATGAGTGCAATCCGTTTGGCAAGAGGATTTACTGGAAGAGAAAAAATCATCAAGTTTGAGGGCTGTTACCACGGGCATTCGGATTCATTTTTAATCCAGGCGGGAAGCGGAATGGCAACGTTCGGAAGCCCCAATTCGCCAGGCGTAACCCAAGGAACCGCGAAAGATACTTTACTTGCGGAATATAATAATTTTGAGCAGGTGGAAGATCTTTTCAAAAATAATCCGGAACAAATTGCGGCAATCATTGTAGAACCGATTGCCGGAAATATGGGTTGCATTTTACCCGAAAATAACTTCCTTCAAAACCTTAGAAAAATCTGTGACGAGAATGGCGCTATTTTGATCTTCGATGAGGTGATGACCGGTTTCAGATTGGCTTTTGGCGGCGCGCAGGAAAGATTGAATGTAAAAGCCGACTTAGTTACATTCGGAAAAGTGATCGGTGGCGGACTGCCGGTTGGTGCTTTTGCAGGAAGAAATGAAATTATGAATCAGCTTTCGCCAAGAGGAAATGTCTACCAGGCCGGCACTTTGAGCGGAAATCCATTGGCAATGAGAGCCGGACTCAAAACTTTGCAATTAATCAAAGAAGATCCTGATTTTTACAATAAACTCGATAAGACAACGGAAACCTTAGACTTCGAAATTGGTAAAATCCTCAATGAGAAAGGCATTCGTCACAGAATCAACCGAAAGGGAAGTATGATGTCGATTTTCTTTGATGTGACTTCGGTAAGCAATTTCAAAGAAGTGAATAATTCTAATATCGGATTGTTCAACAATTTATTTCATCAGGTTTTGGAACAGGGCATTTATCTTCCGCCAAGTGGCTATGAAACCTGGTTTATTTCGTCGGCAATTGGCTATGCGGAAATTGATAAGACGCTGGAGGCCTTTAGGAATTTTGAGTATTAGAATAAAGTAATTTTAAAATTTATTTCACAGGTTTCGCCCGCAAATACTGATGCGGATAGAAATTCTCTTCATCATTTTCCCACGCGGCATGAACTGCAAAATAAGGATTTCTTAAGATTTCTCTTGCAAAGAAAATCAAATCTGCCTTGCCGCTTTCCAGAATTTCTTCAGCCTGCTCTGCCGTAGTGATTAGGCCCACAGCCGCGGTTCTGATTTCGGCATTTTTCTTTACACCTTCGGCCAACGGAACTTGGTAGCCCGGAAGCAGCGGAATGGGAACACCATGGATATTTCCACCGCTGGAAACATCCACCAAATCCACATTTTTAGTTTTCAAAACTTTGGCGAGTTCCGCACTGTCATTGATATTCCAGCCGTTTTCTGCATATTCGGTTCCGGAAATCCTTACAAATAAAGCCTGATTTTGCGTCAGCTCGGAATTGACTGCATCTACAATTTCCATCAAAAATCTGGCTCTGTTTTCAGGATTTCCACCGTATTCATCTGTTCTTGTGTTAGAAAGTGGCGACAGAAATTGATGAATCAAATAGCCGTGCGCCGCATGAATTTCTATCACATCAAAACCAACATCCACGGCTCGTTTTGCGGCCTTCCGAAAATCTTGAACCAAATTTTTAATTTCTTCAGCGGTCAAGACGTGCGGAATTCTTTCGGAAGGAAGAAACGGAATCGCACTGGGAGCAATAGTTTCCCAGCCTTCCTCGATGCTGATTTGGCGACCGGTTTCTGCGGAGACCGAGCCTTTTCTGCCGGCGTGCGCCAATTGGATTCCGATTTTACTTTCTGAATGATGATGGACGAAATTCACGATTTTTTTCAGCGCTTCGGCTTGCTCATCCTTCCAAAGCCCAAGACATCTGTTGGTGATTCTTCCGCGAGGTTCTACCGCCGTTGCTTCTGTAATCAATAATCCCACGCCGCCTTGAGCACGACTGCCGTAATGGACGAAATGGAAATCATTGGCGACGCCGTCTTCCGCAGAATACATGCACATTGGCGACATTACGATTCGGTTTTTTAGTTGTATGTTTCTGAATTTTATGGGCGTGAAAAGTTTCATTGGTTGAATTTATAATGATTTAGTTATTGAAATAGAAAGGGAATTTCAGCGAGTTTCCATAATTCGCCCAAGTTCCTTCGAATTTCAATTGATTTTTGTCTGATGATTTTTGGGCGGTCAGTTCTCCTGTGAAAACGCCGTTATGTTTTCCTGTTCCTTTTTCAGAAAGTTTTAGATCATAGATTTTGAAACTGTCTTTTGAATTTTTACTTTTTGTTGGATTGAAAGCGATGGTTCCTTCAAAATTAGCTTTTGTACCTTCGACGTCCGAATATCCGGAGACGTTATAAATTCCTGATGTTGGATTTTCGGAAAAAACTTTTTCAAAAAGTACTTTCAGACTGGCTGAATTATCTATTTTTCCCGTGAAAAGTTCGTGGTCGTTTTTCAGTTCTTTTTCAATATTCTGAGCATGAGAAAGTGAAAAGCTAAAAAATGAAACTAAAAGAATGACGAATTTTTTCATATTGTAATTGTTTGATTTTAAATTGATTGAAAAAAGCAGGATTAGAAGCAATTGCTGTCTAAAAATTTAAACCCCAAACTGATTCAAATGATGATCCAAATGCTTGGCCAACATATTATTCCATTCTTGAGCCGTCAGTTTCCCAAAGCTGAAACTTTCTTTGCCCTCGAAGGCGTCTGCACCCAATTGTTGCGTTTTCTGGATGAAGCCAATGATGCGTTTTCTCTCATCTTCAAAACTTTTGTTGTCTGTAATTACAAACATAGCGGCGGTGGGAAGGTTTTGTTTGTATGAAAGTTCGTTGGTAACTTTTGGTTTTACAAATCTTTTCAATATCCATTTGGTAATGAAGGTGGGTTTTGGATGCTTTTCGGTTTCATAGATGAGTTCGAAGGTCACGTTGCAATGCGCCAGCATCTTGTCTACAGACATCAACCCCCATTTTGGGAAGGAATCCTCTGTGAGCGTATTGATTCTCTGGATAAAATGATTTGCATCGTTTTGATTGAAAATGTTTTTCATAAAGTAATACTCTGCGTTGTATAAGAATTGATTACAAATATAAGCGAAATCAAGAAATGAATGTTAAGTTTTTATAAAGCCTCTTATAGCATTGCGTGTTAGATTCAGATGCTTTAACTTTGCACAAACCTAATCTAATGAGTAAAAAAGAAACGAAATACATCTTTGTGACAGGAGGTGTAACGTCGTCACTGGGTAAAGGAATTGTCTCCGCTTCTTTGGGACTTTTATTAAAATCGAGAGGTTTTAAAGTTACTATACAAAAACTTGACCCTTACATCAATATCGACCCCGGAACGCTCAATCCCTACGAACACGGCGAATGCTATGTGACCGACGACGGTGCAGAAACAGATCTCGACCTTGGACATTACGAAAGATTCTTAGACGCTCCCACCTCTCAAAACAACAACGTCACCACCGGTAAAATTTACCAAACGGTGATAGAAAAAGAAAGAAAAGGCGATTTTCTTGGCAAAACCGTTCAGGTGATTCCTCACATCACCAACGAAATCAAACGCCGCATCAAGATGCTGTCCAAAAAAGATTACGACATCATCATCACAGAAATCGGTGGTACAGTCGGCGATATAGAATCTCTGCCGTACATCGAAAGCGTGCGGCAGTTGCAGTGGGAACTGGGCAAAACCAATTCGATGGTCATCCACCTGACCTTGTTGCCCTACTTAGCATCCAGCGGCGAATTGAAAACCAAACCATCACAACATTCCGTGCGCCAGCTGATGGAAAGCGGCGTCCAAGCCGATGTCTTGGTTTGCCGAACAGAATACACCATCCCGAAAGAGCAGAAAGCAAAGCTCGCGCAGTTTTGTAATGTCAGTTTAGGAAACGTCATCGAGTGCATCGATATGGAAACCATCTACGAAGTGCCATTGTACCTTCAAAAACAGAATTTTGACGAGGTGGTTCTCAAAGAATTAAACCTGCAACCAGGCAAAGAACCCAATCTCAAAGAATGGAAAACCTTCCTCAAAAAATACAAAAACCCCAAACGAAGCGTCGAAATTGCTTTGGTTGGGAAATATGTTTCGCTTCAAGATTCTTATAAATCGATTGCTGAAGCCTTCATACACGCCGGCGCAGATATGGAAACCGAAGTGAAGATCAAATGGGTGTACAGCGGCGACATCGAAGTAGAAAGTGCAGAAAAATTATTAAAAAATGTGGATGGAATCCTCATTGCGCCAGGATTTGGCGATCGTGGTATCGAGGGCAAAATTCAAGCGGCCAGATTTGCGAGAGAAAGCAAAATCCCCTTGTTCGGAATCTGTCTCGGTATGCAGATTATGACGATAGAATTTGCAAGAAATGTCTTGAATCTCGCCAAAGCCAACAGTATGGAGTTTGACACCTCTACGCCCGATCCCGTGATTGCGCTGATGGAGGAACAAAAAAATGTGGTGGACAAAGGCGGCACAATGCGTCTTGGTGCTTGGAAATGTGTCCTGAAACAAGGCTCGAAATTGGCCGAAATCTATGGCGCAAAAACCATCTCGGAGCGCCACCGCCACCGATATGAGTTCAACAGCGATTATAAAAAGGATTTTGAAGACCACGGATTGATGCCCACCGGACATAATCCCGAAACCGGATTGGTAGAAACTTTGGAGCTGAAAGATCATCCTTTCTACATCGGCGTCCAGTATCATCCCGAATACAAAAGCACCGTTGCAACGCCGCATCCGCTTTTCAAAGCGTTTATTGCTGCCGCAACCAAAGGAAAGTAAACACAGCTGCAGTTTCCGGTTCGCAGTTTTTTGAGGATTATTTATAATGTATTTTCTCACTTAGTTCAATCGGATTACTAAATTTCTTGATTTGATTCTGCAGTGCTTTTTCATAGTTGCGATAATCGTTGGGCGTAAATTTTTCTCCAGACTCGTTGGTGATATATGCTGTCCCATTTTTATATTCGGCTAGCGGATTTTCATAATAGTTGAGCTGAACTTTTTTCCAGTCTTTTTCTCTGATTTTAGTACTTAGACTTCCAATTAGATCCTTGATAATGTGCTGTGAGTTGAGCTCTGTCTCATAACTTTTGTTTTGGATAAACGAGAAATGAAAGTTGTCTTTATCATCGGAGATTTCAAGAATCAATCCGGGTAATCCATAAAAGACATAAGGTCCGTAAGGAAAAGGAATGTCTGCCGAGTACCAAGCAATCCAATGTCTTCCGCCATATTCCGCGGTTGCTTTTGCGACTTCAAAGTTGCCTATTTTTTTCTTTTCAGTAGAGATTGTCCAGTTTATTTTCCGTTTGCTATTGAAAAGAAAGAAGTTCATAGAAAGTACATTAATAAAATCAAAACTGTCATCACTTTTTTTATATTCTATAATCGGAGTAAATTTGGGATCTGCAAAATCTTTGTATTCTTGATGCGTATTATTGGCCGAATCGGTAACTAGATATTCGTTGCTAAGAAATAGATTGGAGTCGTGGTTGATTTCCAGAACTACAATATCCTTTGCAGGAATCGTTCCCAGAGAATCTCTTTTGAAATTGACCTCGTAGAAAAATCGATGGGTTTTTTGGCTATTAAATAGTCCGCTGATTAATAATAAGATTAAGGAAATTTTTTTCATCACATTTTTTTTACCGATTAATTGTTAATTTTTAAAATTCTAAGTTAAGTAAAAAAACTTTGGTTCGCAGTTTTCCATTACAAAAATCATAAAAGTAATTCCTTTCCGTAGTCGTCTTTATAGCAGAATCTGAAAAATAAATCCTATTTTTGCAGACCAAAATGAATTAGATTTTAACTTAATGAAATGTCATCCGAGCGCATTCGAAAGACGCACTAAAATTAAAATCTAAAACTATAAACCCAATTCTATAATGCAGCAAAACAACGGATTAGATAAAAGACAACTGATCAGCTTCGGTATTTTTTCTATGATTCTTATCGGTTTTATGTTTTATTTCCAAAACCGAAATGCACAAGCCGAAAAGGAAAAACTCAGCATCGATGCCAAAAAAACAGAGCAGACCACCAAAGCAAAACCCGTTGCGACCAATCTGAACGAAGCCCCGGTGACGCCCGCTTCTGTTCAAAAAGTCAATCTGCAGAACAACGAACTTTCGCTGGAGTTTTCCAGTATCGGCGGCCAGCTGAGTTCTGTAAAACTCAATCAATATAACGCTTTCGGCGGCAAACCGCTCTACCTTTTCAGTCAAAACAATGCCAACTACGGTTTCCGGTTCACAGACAAGACCGGGAAAGTTTTCAATACCAAAGATCTTGTTTTTGCGCCCGCCGTTGCTGGAAATACGGTTACGTTAACTTCCAAAATGGGAACTGCGCTTATTCAGTTCGTTTATACATTAAAGCCAAAATACACTCTTGATTTCCAAGTGAAAACCCAAGGATTGGCAACATTGGTGAACGATGGCAAGGCCGATTTCGTTTGGGACTACACCGTGAAAGGCGCCGAAAAAGGTAGGTCGCAAGAGGAAACCCATACGGAGTTTTCGTATGCTTTCAACAATTACAAAAGTTACGATTACGATGCACGTTCTGAAATGAATGAACCTGATGAAACCTTGAACTGGATCGGCGTGAAGCAACAATTTTTCGCGGCTATCATCGAGGCTAAAAACGGATTCACGAATTCTAAAGGGAATCAGGAATCTATCGAGGAAGGCGATTTTTTGAAGAAATTTAATTTCGATGGGCAAGTTAGTCTCGCGGGAAACGAGCTGAATCAGGATTTCACTTGGTATTTTATGCCATTGGATATGGATCTTCTAAAATCCTATGACAAAAATTTTGATGAGATTCCACCCTTAGGTTGGTCATTCATCGGATCATTAAACCGATATGTCTTTATGCCGATGTACAATTTGATCTCTTCGTGGGGCATTACGGCGGGCTGGGCTATTTTCTTGATGACGATTATTGTGAAATTGATCTTGTCTCCAGTGATGTTCAAACAACACAAACTAAGCGCCATGATGAAGGTCATCCGACCCGAAATTGATGAAGTGAACGCCAAATTCAAGGATGCAGATCCGATGAAAAAACAGCAGGAAACAATGGCAGTCTATAGAAAAGCAGGCGTCAATCAGATGGCGGGCTGCTTGCCGGCCTTGGTGCAGGTTCCCCTATTCTATGCACTTTTCCGCTTTTTCCCCAATATGATCGATCTGCGAGGCAAGAGCTTTTGGTTCGCGCCAGATCTGACGGCTTATGATGACGTTATCAAATTTGGGTTCAAGGTTCCTCTTTTGGGAGAACATCTAAGTATTTTCGCCTTAGCTTGTACCGTGGTGATTTTGATCTACACGGTGATGACGTCCGGCAACATCCAACAACCACAGCAGGAAGGGATGCCGAATATGAAGGTGCTGATGTACATCTTCCCGATTACGTTCTTGTTCTTCCTGAATAGTTCGGCTTCTGGTCTTTCTTGGTACTATTTTGTGTCGAATGCGATTAACATTATCATTATTTTGGTCATCAAAAATTTCATCCTCGATGAGAAAAAGATACACGCCCAGATCCAAGCCAATAAGCAGAAAGAACCGAAAAAAGAGGGCAATTTCCAGAAAAGAATGAGAGAGATGATGGAGAAGGCTCAGGAACAACAGAAAGTTCAGCAAACTAACAAAAAGAAATAAATTTTAAAGCGGTCATTTTTTACCGCTTTTTTATTTTTGCCAAATTGTATGTCAGGCTGAGCGGAGTCGAAGCCTTTTTTATGGATTATGAATTTACAATCTACTTACGAATATCTCCAGCAGTTCCTGACAGAAGAACGTCTTCAAAAAATAGAACAGTACGCGCAGGAGAGCTCAGACTTCATTTTGCCGGTGATGGAAGATATTTATCAATTCCGAAATGCGGCGGCAATTGTCCGTTCTGTGGAAGCTTGTGGTTTTCATAAAGTAATAGCGATGGAAAAGGAAAACTTTTTCGAACCCAATCTGAAAGTTACCAAAGGCGCAGACACTTGGGTTGAGGTAGAGAAAATGCCACGAAAAATCGAATCCCTACAAAATATCAAAAATAGAGGTTACAAAATTGTTGCTGTTTCCGCAGAAAACAATGCGAAAATGCTTCCGGATTACAAAATTGAAGAACCAATAGCCTTGGTTTTCGGAACAGAGTGGGAAGGAACTACAGACGAATTGCTGGACTTTGCTGATGAAACTTTGGCAATCCCAATGTTCGGATTTACAAGGAGCTTCAACGTTTCTGTAGCCGCCGCAATATGTATGTACGAACTCAAGCAGAAACTCCTGAAATCTGATATCGAGTATAAATTATCCGAAGAAAAGTTACTCCAGTTGAAAATCCGCTGGGCTGTGAATTCTATTAAAAGCGGAAATGAAATTTTGGAGAGATACGGGCGAGAGAATTTTTCTAATTAAAAAAACCCTGTTACAGATTATTCTCAATGTATTTTCTGATTTCCGACAAACTTTCTTGGAATCTTTCCAATCTGTGATTATCATCCAATTCAATCATTTTTACTTTTTCAAATTCATTATCAAACAGCCATTTTTGATTCAGAATTTTATCATTCTGAGTTGCAATTATCAACACATTTTTTGGATTATCAAACTTTAAAAGTTGGGAAGCGAGTTGATTCGGAAATTCAAAATCTGCAATTCTTTCATCAATGTCCAAAAGTGGACTACTCAGAATTAAAATAGATTCTTTACCGGTTAATAACAACCTTTCTCTAAGTTGATACGCAAAATTTGCTCCTGTAGAATCGCCGACCAAAATTGCTTTTTCGCAGTTTTGAAGTTTTAATTCTGCTTTCTTCAAAAGCTCCGAAATATTACTGTCATTATTCCATTCGATAAAGTCGTAATTATATTCGTCCCGGAAATAATTTTTAAGGTTCAGAAACTTTCTGGAATCTCTGTCGGAGCCCAAACCGTGGATGTAAAGAAGTGTGGTTTTCATTTTGTGAAAACATGATTTCTAATTATTCTCAATATTTCGCTTTAATAAATAGAAAATGTAATTTGTAAGATAAGGTTTTGAAACATTAATTTCAAACTCTTCCAGACATGCTTTTTCTGAAAACCCGTCAAAACAAACTTTAAGATTCTCTTTCCAAACGTCTTTGTCAGAATGGAATCTGGAAAGATTTGAAGAAATCCCCCAAGTTTTATCATATTCCCTTTTGATTTTATTTTCAAAACTACAAACGATCATGATAAACAAATCACTGTTTTTCGTTTCAAAATCTTTGACGACTACTTTATTATATTTTTCAAAATGGTTGTCATCTTTCGTAAACTGAAATTTTAGTTCAACTTTAAAAACAGAATTGTCTATTAGATTAACAAGTGATAAATCCGTTCTTCCTTTTTCTCTTGGGTGTTCCGCAAATGCTCTTAGTTGAGAGTGAGAATAAGTTTTATTGATGATTTCTAACAATGTATTTCTAATGAAACTTTCCTGTTTAAGGTTTGGGTAATTTTGATTGATTGATTCTAATTTGTTTCGGAAGTTTTCTGAAATAATTATTTCAGAAAAAATATCAGCATAATTCATATTTCTAAATAATTGCTAAAAACCCATACAATTGATCTCTCGTCAATGCGCCGTCTATAAAATAATTGCTCTTTCCTTTTATTTCGGAATCGCTTATTTTGAAACGTGATGCGCCATATTTCGTTTTTTCTTTCACATCTTTGCCATCCACAAAATATCGCACATTGCCATATTTGCTTTTTTCCTTAATTTCATTTCCGTCGATATAGAATTTTACTGTTCCATATCTTGATTTTTCTCTGATTTCAGGACTGTCAATATAAAATAAGGTTGATCCATATTTTTTATCTTTAATCTCATTTCCATCAATGTAGAAAAGAGTTTTCCCATATTTTTTGTCTTTGATTTCCGGCATACTAATTTTTTTAACTAATTCAAAACTACTATAAAATCTCGTGTAGAACCTTTCCCAATTTTGCCCAAAAATTTCTTACTTTTGATAAGATGATAACCAGACTCAAACAAGAATTCGAAGATTTGTATTTCCGGGAAATATCAACCGTGAAGGGAATCGAAAACCTTTCCTCAGAAATCGGAGTTTCGAAAAATACGCTTCGGAGATTTCTTGGTAAAATGAATTCCGGAAGCAATTTGAGTTCTCATTCTATAAATGCGATTTGTAAATTTTTGAGCTATAAAGATTTTGGAGATTTCAAAAATAAACAAGACATTACGCCAGATTCTTTTCTTGATGAAGGAACAAAACAGTTTTACGACTTTCTCAAACATCGAAAACCCAAAGAAGAAAAAGAATCCGTATTCCAAAATATAAATATTCAATATGTAGAAAGAATAATCAACAATCCCGGATTACTCCAGCAATTTTTTTTGGAATACAGAAATTCTGCCGACGTTTTGGAATATGTTCTTGGCTGGCATCCAACCTATCATCGGTCTGCGGATTCCGATTATCAGAGTGTTTTGTTAAGCTGTGCTTCACATATGAAAATATCGCATTTCGGTGTTTTTGCTAGTAGTTTTGTCATCCTTGGCAAGTTCTTTTCAGAAAACAATGCTGATTTTGACACGAACTTTAAAGATTTGGAAAAGTCATATGAAAAAATGAAAAAAGAATTCGGGAATCACTACATTTTTCCGGTTGCTAGATATTCTGTCGCAAAACTTTTTGTCCTGTATTCTCAAAATTCAGAAGATTTCAATGATTTTATTGATAAACAAACGCAGTTGCCAAAGAAAGAAAATTTCAATGCGCTACAGAGCATCGTTTTCAAAGTCCATTTTGCAGATGCACTTAATACAATTGGAAAATACCAGCAGGCTGAGGAATTATTGGAATTCTATAATGATGAAAATTTTGAATCGATTTGGAATCAATATTATTATGAAAAATATAGATATTTTTTTACGGCTACCAAAATAATGAGTTTGTTAGGAATGAAGAAAATTAAAGAAGCAAAACGATATTTTAATGAGTTCAAAATCGACTGGAAAGACAGACATTTCACTTTTGACATTGCCTCTTACATCAAACTTCAATATTTTACGCTAGGCTATTTCTTAGATGAGATAAACAAAGAAAATTATCTTCAAAATCTTCAAAGAGAAATTGAAATTACAGGTTTTAAAAGATGGAAATCAATTTTTGAAAGACTGAAATGCTAGGTTTTCTAATCATCTTCATCGGGCATTTCTCGTACGGGATTACCAATGTGCTTTGGAAGAATCCGAGAGATATTGTCGGCACATTTCCGCTCATCGCAATGCGGAGTTTTGGATGTATGCTTATTTTTTCTGCGATTTTTTTGATTTCAAATTTTTATGGAATTACAAAATTTCCAGCAATCAGTTTGATGAAATTTCTGCAGATCTTCGGACTATGTGCCGTGAATTCTTTGGGTTTGGTTTTCTACGTCACATCTCTGAAATACGGAGACGCAAACAAAGTCATCGGTTTCAGTAAGCTGAATGTTGTGATTTGGATTCTTATCAGTGTTTTTATTTTTAGGGAAGAGATTTCTACCAAGAAAATTATTCTTGCGCTTCTCATCACGCTTGGAATTTATCTGATTGATTCCTCAAAAAAAATGCAAAAAGTAAAACCTTCCAAAGCTTTGTTATTTACGATTTTGTCCAGATTATTCTGGTCAACAGCATTTCTGTTTATTCCCTACATCAAAGAATTTGGGATTCTTTTCTTTTGTATTGTCTTAGAATTGTCCGTTTTTACCGTCAGTTTCACAATTTCGCTTTTCCAAAAAGACAATTGCGAAGTCTTGCAAATAAAGGGAAAAACACGAGGGGAAATTTTATTTTTAATATTTCTCGGATGCATCGGAACATTGAGTTTGAACTTTGCGATTGCCGAAATCAGCATTTTTTTATTTGCTGTTTTGGCGTTGCTGGAACCCATTGTAGGATTGATTTTTGTCAGGATTTATTACCAGGAAAGATTAGAATTTCGACAGATTTTAGGAATTTCATTATCTCTGACTTCCTCTTTTATATTAGCTTTGTAGTTCAGTATAATTTTTAATTTTTTGTATTATTCTGATTTTTAAGTTTTTTGCGAACTTAAAATATTTTCATGATTGATTAGAAAACCTAGCGGACTTTACGTTAAAATATTCAAGAAACCAATTCACAAACCATCTCTCCAATCTTCGGCGCCAGCGCAACACCCATTCCAGACAATCTCACGGCGCAGAATTGTCTTTCGGAAAGTTGTTTTACAATTGGCATTTTCTCACTTCCCATCGCCATAATTCCAGACCAGCGCATTGCAATTTTGAAATCCTGATTCGGGAGAATTACATCTTTCAGGAAATTTTCTAAATGATTTTGAAGAAATTCGGTAGTTTCAAAAATCGATGTTTCTTCAGTTTTGAAATCCTGATTTCTTGCGCCACCAAGAAGAATTCGGTTTCCGATATTTCTGAAATAATAAAAACCTTCGTCGTAGTGGAATGTTCCTTTTAACTTCAGATTTTCAATCGGTTCTGTCAGAATTACTTGTCCTCTTGCAGGAATGATTTCTTCGAATTTTAAGAATTTTGAACTGAAAGCATTGGTACAAAAAATCACTTTATCAGATATCAGACTGAGATTTTTATTGATTTTAATTTCAAGTTCATTTTCATTTTCTGAAACGGATTCTACTTCGGTTCCGCAAAGAAATTCCACTTTTATTTCGTGGCATTTTTCTACGAGTTTCATTAATAATTTTCCGGAATGCAGACTTCCTTCACATAGATTCTCAACCAAAAATTCTGATTTTCCCAATCCAAATTCTTTAATTTTTTCATTGGCGATTCTGAAAGTCTTTTCCGTTTTTGTAATCGGAAAAAGATGTTGGTTGACTTCATCTAATCTATCTGAAGCTTTTTCATTATTCAAGATTTCATAGCCGCCGCAAAGTTCAAAATCAATTTCGTCAGCAGAAAAGTAGCTTTGGATTTTCTGCAAACCTTCGAATCGCATCTTGACTAAATCCAAAGTTTTGTCCCAACCCATTTTTTCGGAGTCAGAAATAATCTCTGTCAGACTTCCGAAACAGGCAAAACCGGCATTTCTTGTAGAAGCACCAGTTGGAATGGGATTTCTTTCAATGATTAAAACAGATTTTTCGGGAAATTTTTCTTTTATGGAAATAGCAGTCCAAAGTCCGGTAAATCCAGAGCCAATGATAACAATATCACGTTTTCTGTAAAAAGTATCGAGTTCCCAAATGCTTGTAGAAATGTTTTTCATTTGGGAAATTTAGTAAAATTTAAAACATCTTATCGTAATTCCACGCCGCAACAAAAATGCCTGCTGTTTCTGTTCGAAGTCTTTGATTTCCAAGCGAAACTGCTTTGATACCTTTCTCTGCCAATAATTGAATTTCCTTATCCGAAAAATCGCCTTCCGGACCAATCAGGAATGTGTAATTGTCTATTGTTGGAATATTATTAAGTGAGGTTCTTTCCAGGTTTTCATTACAATGCGCTACGAAAGTATTTTCTGAATCCAAATTTTTCATAAACTCAGAAAATTTCTGAAGGTCATTAATCTTTGGAAAATGAGAACGCAGACTTTGCTTGGAAGCACCAATTGCTTGTTTTCTCAGTTTGTCGATGCTGATATTTTTGCGTTCTGTTTGCTCGGTAAGGATAAAACTGATTTCCGAAATTCCCATTTCTACGGCTTTTTCTACGAAGAATTCGATGCGGTCTATGTTTTTTGTAGGTGCAATGGCGATGTGAAGTTTTGGCGAAAAGTCAGGCAGGTTTTCTTGGATTTCAGAAACATTGAGCGTCACTTTTTTGCCTTCGAAAATGAGAGTTCCTTTGGCAAGGTTTCCGTTTCCGTCTGTCAGGTAAATCTCTTCGCCTTCCCGCATTCTCAGGACTTTTGCGATGTGCTGCTGCTCATCACTATCAATTGAAATTTCGGGAAAGATCTGTCCAAAGAAAAGTTTCATCATCCAGTATTTTTCTTGCAGTTTTTATTTCTTAAACAAAGAAAGTAATTTCTTCCCAACCGTCATCAATAGCACAGCTACCGAGCCAAACACTATTCCCAGAGCTAAGTCTGCGAGTAATGTAGGAATGTTTCCCGGTATCAAATGATGGATGTAATCGATGTTGTGAACAAAAATATTACCGGATACCAAAAGCAAAGCCACAGTGCCAATTATACTTAAAAGTTTGATCACAACGGGTAATGCACTGACTAATATCCGTCCCAATCCGGTAAAGAAACCTTTGTTTTCGGATTTTTTTATGAGGAAAAGACCCGTGTCGTCCATCCTGACGATCAAAGCCACGATACCATACACGCCCACCGTTGCTGCGAATGAGACCAGTGTTACCGTCAAAATCTGCACCAGCAGAGGGTGCTGTTCCTCTATCACGGTGCCAAGTGCGATGATGACGATTTCCAGAGAAAGTATAAAATCGGTTCTGATGGCAGAACTGATTTTGGTTTTTTCAGAATTGGCTTCGTCCGTTCCTGCCGTGTCTTCCACGGTGGCTACCTTTTCTTTTTTGTTTCGGTGAAAAATAAATTCCACAATCTTTTCCATGCCTTCGTAAGCCAGGTAAATACCGCCTAAAACCAGAATCACTTTGATGGCCTCGGGAAAAAAATAATTGAGCAGAAAAATGATGGGCAGGATAATCAGCTTATTGACAAAGGAGCCTTTGGTAATGGCCCAAAGAACGGGCAATTCTCGGGAAGAGACGAAGCCGGTGGCTTTCTTGGCATTGACTGCCAGGTCGTCGCCCAAGATTCCGGCTGTTTTTTGTGTTGCAATTTTGCTGGTCACTGCGATATCGTCCATCAATGAGGCAATGTCGTCTAAGATGGCGAAGAATCCTGAAGCCATAATTTTGAAGTTGTGTAGATGTAAGTTTTAAAAATCTGAATAGTCACTAAGTGTTGCACTTTTTTACGGTTCTGCAAATATGCCGCCATTTTAAACCGGTTTTACAAATCATATTTCGCTGTCGCCGTCGTTCTAATATCCGTAAACTCGCCACGTTCATACTTCAGTTTGGCAACCATTGCAATCATCGCCGCATTATCCGTCGTGTATTCGAATTTTGGGATGAAGATGTTCCAGCCGAGTCTATCCTGATTCATTTCCATGGCTTTTCTTAGCGCAGAATTGGCCGAAACGCCGCCTGCAATGGCAACATTTTTTATATGAAGATCGTTGGCCGCTTTTTCCAATTTATCCATTAAGATTTCAATAATTGATTTCTGAACTGAGGCACAAAGGTCGTTCAGATTTTCCTTGATGAAATCCGGATTTTTCCGCACTTCCTTCTGAATAAAATACAACACCGAAGTCTTGATGCCACTGAAAGAATAATCATAGCCTTCCATTTTCGGTTTGTTGAATTGGAAAGCATCTGGATTGCCTTCTTTTGCCAATTTATCGATGATGGGGCCGGCAGGATAATCGAGGTCAAAGATTTTTCCAATTTTGTCAAAGGCTTCGCCTGCCGCGTCGTCGATGGTTTTTCCGATAATTTCCATCTCGAAATAATCTTTTACCAAAACAATCATCGTATGTCCGCCCGAAACTGTCAAACAAAGAAATGGGAACGGCGGTGGAATGGGATTGGCATCATCAATAAAATGCGCCAAAATGTGCGCCTGCAGGTGATTCACTTCTATCAAAGGAACGTCCAGACTCATCGCTAGAGATTTTGCAAAAGAAGTTCCGACGAGCAAAGATCCGAGAAGTCCCGGACCGCGGGTGAAACCAATCGCGCAAATCTCATTTTGTTGTATATTTGCTTTGGAAAATGCTTTTTCCACCACGGGGATGATGTTTTGCTGATGCGCTCTGGAAGCCAACTCGGGAACCACACCGCCATACTCGTTATGGATTTCCTGATTAGCAGCAATGTTGGACAGGATTTTGCTGCCGCAGATGATGGCCGCCGAGGTGTCGTCGCAAGAAGACTCGATACCCAAAATAATTGATGCACTCATAATAGATGGCAAATTTAGAAAATAAAAACACAACGAGCGAAGTTCCCAATGTCAATGAGACCGGCAAGAAGAAGCGAACGCCACTCTTCTGGAGGATTCTCAATTATCTTTTCTTTGGCATTTTGGGTCTGTTGGCTGTTGTTCTCATTGCTATCAATCTGCCGGTTACCAAGCGCTATATTGCCGATCAAGCAATCGATTTCCTGAATAAGGATCTTAAAATGGGAATGTCTTTGCAAGATATTGAGGTCAATTTTTTTGGTGATGTCACGATCAAAGGCTTGGTTTTGAAAGATTATAAAGGCTACGAATTCGTAAAAGCACGGGAAGTGCGCGTGGGTTCGGATTGGTTCGCGTTGGCATTTAACACAAGAGATATCAAATTCAATCAAGCCACGATGATCGACCCGATTGTCAGGGTCATCACGTACAAAGGCGACAGCATCAGTAATTTTATCCGATATGTAGACAATTTTGATGACGGAAAACCGCGCGATCCCAACAAGCCGAAGTTCCAGATGAAAATGAAAATCGATCTCATCAACGGCATCTCTACGATCGTCAATGAAAATAGTCCCGGAGAAGCGGGTAGATGGCTCGATGCGAGGAAAGTGAATCTCCACGTTACTTCTCTGAAAGTGGAGGGTCCCGATGTTTTTGCCGATATCAGAAACTTTAGCTTCATTACAAAACGATATGGGAAAGAACATTTTGTGGAAACCTTTTCTACCAGTTTTGAACTGACAAAAGAGCACCTGAAATTTGCAGAACTTACCATCAATACAGATCATTCGCTACTGCAAGGCGAGGCCATAATGAATCTGGATCCAAAAACCAAATTTGCCGATTTTGGCAGAAAAGTGAAATGGGATCTGAAAATCATTCCGGGAAGCCAGATTAGCGGCTATGACCTCAGTTATTTTGTGACCGACTGGGACAATTATACACCGATCAATATCTCGGGAACTATGGCGGGACCGCTCAACGATTTTGCCCTTAATAATTTCCTGATCCGCTCGCAAGATGTCAACCTAAACACCAAAAACCTGAAATTATGGGGCGTTATCGATAAAAAATTATTCATCGAAAGTAAAAATATTTCGGCTGACTTCAATTATAAAGCTTTGAAGGCATCGCTTCCGAAATTTATTGCTTCCAAAATGGGAAATTTTGCGGATGATTTTGGACGGATGAAATACAATGGCTCGGCAAAGGTGACTCCAAAACAAATTCTTGCGAGCGGCCAAGTGATTACCGGCATAGGGCAGGCAAAAATGACGGATTTCAACCTCGTGGATTACAGCACAAAACGACCAAAATACAAAGGTTATGTAGAAGTAAAAGACCTCAATGTGACGGCTCTTACAAATAGCAGACAGGTTGGATTGATTTCGGGAAAATTTGATGTTCAAGGTGAAGGTTTCGATGTCAATACAATGTACGTCAAGACTAAATCCGACGTTGCTCACATCGACCTTATGGGCAAAAATCTCAACAATATTGCCATCGAAGGGGTTCTTAACAAGAAAAGATTCACAGGAAGCATTGTTGCCAACGATCCGAATGCCAAAGGGACTTTCAAAGGGATGGTTGATTTTTCGACCCGGCGATTGGTCGCCAACATTGCCGCCGATGTCAAGTATGTGAATCTCAAATATTTTGGAATTTCTGCAGGCGATACCAACTCCGCGAGTGGCGTGA
The DNA here is from genome assembly GCA_022013695.1 of Weeksellaceae bacterium. Taxonomy (GTDB): domain Bacteria; phylum Bacteroidota; class Bacteroidia; order Flavobacteriales; family Weeksellaceae; genus Epilithonimonas. Next base: position 59,496 of record JAKLPS010000007.1, on the reverse strand, counting down.
TAACCGGAAAACTATCGATGACCAATCTCAATGATCTTAATTTGGATGCCGAGATCAGAGGTTTGACACTTAATTCCACGGCACAGAAACTTCAGATTCCAGATTCCAAACTTAAAGCCTTTTTTGAAAATGGAAACAGAATGGTGTCAATAGATGCGCCCGGAGCTGTTACCGGAACGCTTTCCGGCCCGTTCAATTTGTCGGATATTGGGAATATGGTGGGCAACAGCATCAACAAGATCTTGGTAGGCAATCCGCCGAAGAAAACTTATAACAATCAAAGTTTCGATTTTGATTTCGATATTCAGCAAGGTTTGGTTTCGTTTTTCCTGCCCGATTTGGAACTGAAAAATGGCGGCAAAGTTTCTGGAAAGTACATCGGGAATACCAATGATCTGATTCTGAACGCTGATGCGGCCAACATCAAATATATGATGACCAGCAAAAAGGAACTGACGGAAGCCGAAAAATTCCTGGCAGAGACCGATGCTACTTATCAGCCCGATCTCAATAAAGTGAGCGATAGCGTGATGGTCGACAGTCTGCGTTTGAGAGTCAATACGGCCGATGCCAATCAACAATTACTTGCCACTGTAAAAAGAGGACAATATGGGAATAACGTTTTTCAGGGACTAAAATTGACCGCAAATAATGAAAATGGCCAAATTCTTCATATCGGAACAGCCTTCAAACTGGGAACGCCGGAGGATGAAACCAATAATCAAATGAAAGAATATGCTGTGAATATCAACCAAACAACCAATGCGGCTGGCGATTATGTTTTGAGATTTGAGCCCACGACAGTTAAGATTAATAATGTTGCGTGGAGCGTAGATACCAGTCCAGAGCTCAACCATTCTATCACCTACAGAAAGAAAGAAAAAGATTTCCTGATAGACAATCTGCGGATATTTTCCGATGAAAGTGAATTGCTTATTAAAGAAGCGGACTTCAAATCCGGAAAAGATTTTTCGGCAGATGCAGAAGTCAAAAATCTTGATATTTCTAAGCTTTTGGCTTTAGGAAACAGCAAAAATCCCATTGATATCAAAGGAATTGCCAATGGAACGATCAAAATTGTAAAATCTGGAGCCAATCTGGAACCGCTGGTGGATCTGGATGTCCAAGATATTTTTATGAATGGCAAGGCTATGGGAAATCTTGTAACCAAGATTAGCAAAAGCGAAAAGCCCAATGTTTTTGACCTCAGTATTCAAGCGCTGTCATCAGAATTCTTGGGGAAAAACACTTTGGACGTCACCGGAACGATTGATAACAATGCTTCGTCTCCCGTTCTGGATGTGAATGCGAATATGAACGACTTCGATCTCGCATTTACCCAGCAGTTTGTGAAAGAAATTTTCGGGAATTTCCGTGGAAAAGCAACGGGAGATCTCAAAATATCAGGTCCATTAAATGATATCGATTACAGCGGCGATATAGCTTTGAAAGGATTTGGACTCAAATTGCTTTTTACCGGAGTCGATTATTCATTTGATGACACGGTCATCAATCTTTCCCGAGGTTTGGCGCTTCTCAACAATATCGGGATGAAGGATGGGAGAGCCAACTCCAAAGGGAGTATTTCGGGTTCCATACAATTCGAAACGCTTTCCTCCCTGGGAATCAACTTAATTGTGCGGGCAGACAATCTTCTGGTGATTAATAATACTCAGGAAGATAATGATCTTTTCTGGGGAAGGGTTTACGGGCAGGGCGACGTCTATGTCAGCGGGCCAGTTTCCGCATTAGAAATTTCTACGCCAAATGACGGTCTTGCAGTCCTTAATAATAGTACTTTTACATTCAACAGTGCCTCCAAATCCAAAGTAGATGAATTCAAAATTCTTAGATTTCTGAAACGGGACGGCGAGGGTGGCATCTTTGTAGAAAAGAAGAAAAAATCGGGCGCCAATATGCTGATGGATTTCGACATCACAGTCGATAACGGAACATTGGTAAATGTGCTTGTTGGAGATGATGTTGGAAGCATCGCCGTCAAAGGCCAAGCCAGACATCTGAAATTCCGAATGGAAAGAAGCGGCAATATCACGATGAACGGAACGTACACGGTAGATAACGGTACTTTTGTTTCCAAAGCCATCTTGGATAGGACATTTCAGATCGCAAAAAACAGTATCATACGATGGAGTGATAATCCTATGACGCCCGATCTGGATATCACTGCCAACTATACCAGACCCATTACCAATGCAGGAGAATATCTGGGAATGACGCTTACACAACCCATCAATGTTGTACTCTCGACCAAAATAACGAATACCCTCACGAAACCGGAGATAGAGTTTGGCGTGTCGGCGCCCGATGGTTCGGCAGAGGTGAGAGAAACCTTAGCGACAAAAATGACAAACAAGGACGAGCGGACGATCCAATTTGGATCTGTTTTGGTTCTTAATAGTTTCAACGTGACCAATGGGAACGGCTTGCAGTTCAACCTATCCAAAACTGCTCAGGATACTGGGTATAATATGCTGTTCAAACAGTTGGGCTCTGTAATCAATACCATCAGCAGCGCTTTCCAAGTCAATTTGGATTATATCAGCGGCGATCCCAATTCCAATACGAGTGACAGAGCGAATACAAGCGTCAGTTTGGCATTATCTCCCAGAATAAAATTGAAAACAGGCCTGGGAGTGCCCGTAACGAGGGTGGATAATGCTACGAATAATTATCTTTCCGCAGAGGGAACCATAGAATATGACTGGAGCCGCACCAACAATGGAAGCAGATTGTTCCGGGCTTATTCCAAACCGTCAAATATTGGACTTACCACCCTTACCACAACGGCTGGTGCCAACCAAAGTTATGGCGCCGGAGTAGTGTACAGTCGAAGTTTCAATTCCTTTGGCAGACTGTTTAAAAAACGTAAAAAGATAAAATCTGATAGCCTGGTCGCAGAGCCTAATAAAGAAGATTCTTTAACAAAGAAGCGGATAAAATGATAATTACCAGCCCATAGCTTGGTTTTGTTAAAAGCTGTTAATGTTTTAAGAATTGTTTTGCGGTAAATTAATTTTTTCTAAATTTGCAAAAAAATTAGAGATATATTAAATAAATAACAATCTTACAATGAACTATCAATTAGACGATATCGATAAGAAAATCCTAGATTTCTTAGTAGAGAATACCAGAATGCCGTTTACAGAAATTGCAAAACAAATGGATGTTTCCGCAGGCACAATCCACGTACGTGTGAAGAAAATGGAAGATGCAGGCATTATTTTGGGATCTTCTCTTAGCATAGATTATGGCAAATTGGATTATAATTTCACAGCGTTCATCGGGATCTTGCTTACCAAATCCAATCATACTCAGGATGTTTTGAAACAGTTGGCGCTGATCCCCAATGTGGTAGAAGCCAGCGTGACCTCGGGAAAATATAATATCTTCTGCAAAATGAGAGCAAAAAATACAGAAGATGCCAAGAAAATCATCTATCAGATCGACGATATTCAGGATGTGATGAGAACCGAAAGTATGATCTCTATGGAGGAATATATCAGTGATAAGAACCGTCTTATAGATGCGGTTAGTATATAGTTAGTTAATAAAAATTTCTATAATAAGAGCTTATTCGTTAAGCTCTTTTTTTATAATTTTATCTTATGAAATCAGCCGACAGAAGCTTCCAAAGCAACAAAGATTATTATCTATTTTTCGGGCTCATTATTTTGCTGTATTGCCTCAGTATCAATACAGATTATGCAGAGTATTCTCTACACCGGACGATCAACATTCCTGGCAATTTCTTCTATTACACCTTTGGAGCAGATCTTTTGGTAATGCTGAGTGCGGTTCTAATTTTGCTTTTCAGAAAAGTGGGCGTCCTACTTTTTCCACTTTTTGTCGCCATCCATTTTGCCCTTCATAATTATTTCCTCAGCACATTTCTATACTCCGATGTTACTGTCCTATTTCTGTACATTGGACTGGGACTTGTGGCCGTCATTCCCCGATGGAAGGCTCTGAAATAGGATTATTAGGTATTTTCAGTCATTTCTCATCATTCAGAAAGGCATTCTCTCCACGGCCATTTGCAAAGCAATCGCTCCAGCCGCGGAAGACGAAATGAGCAACCAATCTCTTGGCTTCAGTTTGGTCAGTTTGGTTAGGATCGAGTAGATGACGAGAATGATAAGCACCAGACCAATCTGCCCCAGTTCCAAACCCACATTAAAACCCAACAATGGAATCGCAACGCTTTGCTCTTTTGCAACCATCATCCGGGCTGTATTCGCAAATCCCAATCCGTGGATCAAGCCGAAAAACAGAGCAAAATAATAGGCATACGAATGTCTGCCTCGGAAAAAAATATTATCCAAACTTGTGATCACAATCGTACAGGGGATCAGGAATTCAATCCAGCTGCTTTTCACGCGGATCATGTCAAAACTAGACAATGCAAGCGTGATGCAATGCCCAACGGTAAAAGCCGTCACCAGAATCAATAACTTTTTGAAATCTTTGAAACTGTAAGCCGCAATCAAAGCCAAGATGAACAGCTGATGATCTAGCGCATCCAAAGAAATAATATGCGCCCAGCCCAGCTTCAGATAAAATAGAAAGTCCTCCATCGTTTAATTTCTCAAAATCGTACGAAAATAATCATTAATTTTGATTCCAATTGCTTTCTAAAGATGAAAAAACTGCCTTTTCTTATTTATATTTTAACATTTATCAGTTATAATCTATCCTTCGTTCCACATCCTTACCACGTTGGTTCCGTAGAGTTCAATTATAATGCAAAATCAAAGACATTCGAAGTCACCGGACGTTTTTTTATGGATGATTTGGAAAGTGCGCTCAACAAAAAGTATGGACAGTCGGTTCATTTTTTAGATAAAAAATACGCCGCAGAAATCAACAGAGAATTGGACCAGTACGCGATGGAATATATCAAGCTAAAAGTGGATAATCAATTGCTTAAGCCGAAATATGTGGGCTACGAAGAAGATCGCGAGAGCGTCGATATTTATTTGGAATCGGAGCCGGTCGCGACCCCAAAACAAGTAGAAGTTGCCGTCAGTTTTTTGTATAATTTGTTTGATGATCAGATGAATATCATCCACATCATCATCAATGGCGAGCGGAAAAGTGAAAAACTGACTTATCCGGATCGCTACTTGTATCAGAAATTTTGATCGCATCAAAAAAAGAATCCGTCATCAATTAATCATAAAAATTTGTAATATGAAAAAGTCCATTTCATTCTTCATTTTATTATTTTCATTACCCCTATTTTCTCAGAATGCAAGCAAGAGCCCGCAACTTCCTCTGGGTGCTTTCTCGGTGAGTCTCAATGTCAAAGATCTTCAAAAATCCAAGGAGTTTTATGAAAAACTCGGGTTTTCGCAGATGGGCGGCGATCTGAAGCAGAACTATCTCATTATGAAGAACGGAACCACTATTATAGGGATTTTCAAGGGCTATTTTGAGGGCAATATTTTGACCTTCAATCCCGGCTGGGACGAGAATGCCAAAGAAGTGAATCCCTTCACAGATGTGCGGGACATTCAGAAAAAACTAAAGACCGACCAAATTAATCTAAGCAAAGAAGCCGACGAGAAAACCAAAGGCCCGGCTTATATAGAATTTACAGATCCCGATGGAAACAAAATCCTGATCGATCAGCATCGATAAATTACCCTTTTTCAAAGTAAAATTGTCCTCAGCAGAAATTTCTGGATTAAAAAAAGTGATGTGAAAGAACGGCTGGGAGTTAATATTTTTCGTTAAATTAAAGGTTCATAATTCGTTTGGCATTCCAAAAGTAGATCCGGGAAAAATTGATCAAAATAGAAGCGTAATTCCGATTTATTGGTTAAAAATAGATCAAAGACGGGCATCGAAGGATCCAAATATTTCGCCTTGTGAAGCACATTTTGCATACTGAATTGGATGCCTCTATCTTCGCTGTAATGCGAAAGCCAGTCTTCGTTCTGCATTCGTACAAGCATTTTTCGGTAGTTTGCAGGAAGCCATTTTTCATATTTCCATAGCGTCAAATACGTTTTTTCTGCATGCTTTTTCAATTCATCGGGCGAATAAAGCTGCGCCACAAACTGATCAAAAGCAACATCTACAAAAGCGCCGGAATATAGCCTTACCAGCGGGCTGAAGATTTTTTTGGCTTCCGAAATGGCAGCGTGGGAATCGGTGAAAGTGTCTATCGCCCGGTGCAGTTTGATCCCTTCTTGGATTTCCAAAGGAAAAGAAGGCCTTTCATCGTTTTTGATAAAATCGGCAATCATATTACCAACGAGTTGGCCGTCGGTAAAAGAAAGAACGGAATGGGCAAGATAGTTCACATCATAAGGGATATTTTGTGAATTTACTTAAAAATAAAACACTAAATAAAAAAAAGGCTATGATGGTAAAATAACCATCCGAAAAATTGGTTAAAATTCCAAAATATAAATTCCTAAAAAAAGCGCCGACGGCAATGAAAGCCATCAAGATGTTGAGATATTTTTTCATTACAAAATTCTTTAGCAGGATGATAATTTAATTAAAATTTAAAAAGCATTTTAAGTCTTAGGTTGTTAAAACAAAGACGTCACAAAATCCTCAATCTTGCTGATCTGCACGATGGTGATGCCGAATTTTCTTTTCGGGATCTTGTTGAGATTTGAAACGTAGATTTTTTCGTAGCCCAATTTTTCCGCTTCGGTGATGCGTTGTTCTACTTGAGCAACCGGCCGGATCTCACCGCTAAGCCCGATCTCTCCAGCAAAGCAATAATGTTCCGGGATTGCAAGATCCTCGTTACTCGATAAAATGGAGGCCACTACGGCGAGATCCAAAGCCGGATCGTCGGTTTTGATGCCTCCCGTAATGTTGAGGAAAACATCTTTGGACCCGAGCTGGAAACCTGCGCGCTTTTCCAGAACGGCCAGAAGCATATTGAGTCTTTTGCCGTCAAAACCCGTCGAGCTTCGTTGAGGTGTACCGTAAACAGCAGTGCTTACCAAGGCCTGAATCTCCAGCAGCATCGGGCGGTTGCCTTCCAAAGTTACAGCAATGGCGTTTCCCGATAGTTCTTCAAATTTTTTGGTGATGAGGATTTCGGACGGATTTTTAATCTCTTTCAGTCCGCTGGAGATCATTTCGTAAATTCCGATTTCGGATGTCGAGCCAAAGCGATTTTTGTTGGCTCGCAAGAGGCGGAAGAGGTGATTCCGGTCGCCATCGAAGTTGAGGACCACATCCACCATGTGTTCCAAAACTTTCGGACCGGCGATTTGGCCGTCTTTGGTAATGTGACCCACGAGAAAAACTGGGACGTTATTTTCTTTGGCAAATTTGATGATTTCGTTGGAGCATTCCCGGATTTGGGAAACTGTGCCGGGAGAGCTTTCGATCAATTGGGATTGCAAGGTCTGAATAGAATCGATAATCATAAAATCGGGCTGCAGTTTTTTCGCTTCGTGCAGGATTTTTTCTACCGCAGTTTCTGTGAAGAGGAAGCAGTTTGGGTTTTTCACTTCTGCCAGCCGATCGGCCCTCATTTTGATTTGCGAGGCACTTTCTTCGCCCGAAACATAGAGGATTTTCTTTTTCATTTTCAAAGCCAGCTGCAGAAGAAGCGTCGATTTTCCGATGCCCGGTTCGCCGCCGATCAGCGTCACCGAACCCAGGACGATGCCGCCTCCCAAAACGCGGTTGAGCTCTTCGGACGGCGAGACGATTCTCGGCTCCTCACTGGTTTCTACCTCGATGATGTTGATGATGGACGATTTAGATTTCGTGGCAATGGATTGCGTGCTTTTTTCGACGATTTCTTCCACCAAAGTGTTCCATTCGCCGCAGGTTTTGCATTGGCCGTGCCATTGCGAATATTGTGCGCCGCAGTTCTGACAGAAATATTGCGTTTTGAGTTTTGCCATTTTGTAAAATTAATGAATCGAAACCGATTTTTACAGCAAAAAAGCTCTCAGATTTTGCCCTGAGAACTTCCGTTGGGGATATTTGCTAAATTTAATTCTTGATAAATTTTTGAGTCGATTTCTCTCCGTTTTTAGATGTCAGTTCCATCATATAGTTTCCGGAAGATAATTTGTGAGCATCTATTTTCTTATTATTAGATTGACCTTGTAGAGCCAGTTGACCCGTCGCATTATAGATCTGATAAAAAAATTCTCCTGGCTCCCTGGATTGAATATTGATAATATCTTTGACGGGGTTGGGATAAAGTATGGCAGTATTCCCCTTTGCAACATCAGAAACTTGTAAGAATTTTTTACCATTTAATGTATAATCTTCGACTTGTCCGTAAGAGAATGTTCCGCAGGCTGTTGGAGCGGAAATGTATCTCATAGAAACTCTCATGACAAACGGCCAATCCAAAGAAATTCCTGTGGGAACGCTAATAGTTCCTATTACCGGTGTATTTTTGGTCGCGCTCAGTGTGAAGGCTTTTTCAGAAGAGTCATCAAAATCTCCGTCGGCATTCCAGTCAATATATACAGCATAAGTTTCACTGTAAACTATACCCTCCCAAATAGGAGTAATACTGATTTGATAGGATTTTGTCTCCGTAACATCTGTGGAAATATTGGTGAAATCTTCATAGCCTGCTGTTCCTGTACTGGTGTTATCTATGGTGCCAAAAACAACACGTTTTATTTTTTCAAACGAGGTAGTTGCTCCTGCAGATGTGCAATATTCCACCTGGTTTGTGGTGGTCACGGTTACTTTATTACTCTCGGCTGAAATATTGTCATACGCATCTTTTGCTTTTACAGTGAAATTATATGTTGTTAATCTTGCTAATCCAGTTACTTTATAAGTAAGTGCAGAAGTTCTTGCGATTTCGGTTCCGTCTTTATATAGGATGTAGCCATCCATATCTTCATTGTCTGTAGACGCATCCCAAGTCAGATTTGTGCTGGTACCTTTGGTATCACTTGCAAAAAGATTGGTGGGAATCGTTGGGGGAGTTGTGTCCGGAATAGCAAGGTACTTGGCGCCAATGCCAACTGCATAAAAAGAATCTTGGGTTGCAATTGCTTCTGGTGAACTGTCTCCGAATAATTCTTTAGCGACTTGAATTCCTAAATCTCTTGCATTTTTATATGTAGAATTTGCAGTAAGATAGGTTGATTCTAATTTATAAACGATTTGTTCGGCTTTGTCCCAACCAATACCTGTTACATTATAAGATTTCCCCAAGTCGTTGGTGCCTATTTTTCCCATTACTAGGATATAAAACCAATGATTCAGAACGCCACTATTGGTATGCACGCCACAGTAGTCATTTCCAGAAGATCCGCCTGTAGGTGTTGTACAGCCTTCTTCTGCTGTTGCAGCTTGCCAGTACGTACCACGATAAGTGTCCGGCTGTTTGGAATATGCTACTTTGGGGTTACTTAGCGATCTCAGATAGCCAGGAGCGGCAATCGTAATATCTTCCCCAATAAAGAAATTCTGTTTTTCCGGCGCGTATTTATGTTCTATCACAGCTCCCCAAATATCAGAAAAACCTTCGTTCATAGCGCCAGACTCTCTTTGATAGGCAAGATCGGCGGTATAATCGCAAACAGCGTGTCCCAGTTCATGAGCCGTGACATCAAAAGCTGTCAAAGGTCTGAAAACACTTGCCCCATCTCCATAAATCATCTCAGAGCCAGTCCAGCCTGCATTTTCATAGCTGGTGCTGTAGTGTACATAGCTTTTTAGTACCGCACCGGCATTGTCATAACTATCTCTGTTAAAAGTCGTTTTGAAATAGTCGTAGGTTTTTTCAACCCCCCAATGTGCGTCCAGTGCAGCATTGTCAAACGCTGAATTATCAAATTCTGCGGCGGTCCAATTGTTATCAGCATCGTTAAAATCCACGGCAGAACTTAGGGTAGTAGATTTTTTCAAGTTATAAGTTTTTACACCGTTTCCTCTCGTTGCATCTTGCAAGATATAATTGGTAGAAGAAAATGTGGTTTCTATGGGTTTGGTACCACTATATCTGGTGGCAGCATTCCCAGATTCAATAATTTTCAAATGGCTCAAATCTGATTTTACCTCGATTGGATTTTCTTTTTTTGTTACAGCGGGTATGAGATCTTGGTTCTCATTTTTGAGAACAGCATTTGAGAAAACAACTCTACCATAGGTTGCATCTACGTAAACGAAAGCTCTGCTAATAGGTTCCGCTGCATAAATATCAAATTTATAGGTAAGATAAAGCTGCCATTGTCCTGAACTGGTTTGTAGTGGAAGAAGAACCAATTGTCCCTCGGGTTTTTTATATTTATTCGCTGAAACGTAATCAGCATCTTCCCACATGTATTTTTTGGCATTAACGCTATTAAGTGCTATTTGGAAAGCCTCAGAGGAAGTGATTTTTGGTTGGGTTTCGGTATTTTCTATGGAGAAGATTTCGCCATTCATGCTTGTCAGCTTGCCTTCATTAAAATGAAGATTGTAACCGCCAAATTCTACAGAAATACTGTGAAAGTACATCTTATATTTCTCATCGGAGAATTTCCCATTCGCTAAGCTTTGACTTAATCTTAACTCTACATTTGGCGGCAATTTTAGAACCTCTTCAAAAATCGAATTAGCAGAAGATGATGTCAGATTACTGTTTTTTTTAAATGTTATGAGGCTTATTTTTCCTTCGTCGTCTGTGATTTTTTGATCAATATAATTCTGAGCAGACAACATGGTCAATGCCCCAAAAACTAAACCTGTTATTCCGAAAAAAAGTAAGTGCTTTTTCATATATCATAGAAAATGTTTTGCTAAGTTAATAATTTTCTAAAGTATTTTAATTAATTAAGCTTTTATATTAGCTCAATTGTAAATAAAATAAAGCAAAACAAAAAAATCCAAAATTTTCTACCGGATTTTATGGTCAGAATCAGTTTTTCAGCGGAATATTTTTCAAGATATCCTGCGTGTATTTCCAGAATTTTTGAACCGAGGGAATATTCGCGCGTTCATCCGGAGAATGTGCTCCTTTGATCGTTGGGCCAAAACTCACCATCTCCATGTCGGGATAATTGGCGCCGATGATGCCGCACTCCAGACCGGCGTGGCACGCTACAACCATTGGTTTTTCTCCAAAATTAGTTTCGTAAAGCGCCGTCATCAAGTGGATGATTTCTGCATCTGGTTTTGGTTTCCAGCCGGGATAGGAACCTCCAAAATCAGTCTTCAGACCATTGCTTTCAAAAGCCGATTTCAGCTGATTGGCCACTTCCCATTTGGTGGATTCTACGGAAGATCGCGATAGATTTAGAATTCTGATTTCGCCGTTTTTCAGTTCCACTCTGGCCACGTTGTTGGAGGCTTCTACCAAACCTTCTACATCCGGACTCATCCGGAAAACGCCATTGTGAGCCGCATTGAGTGCAAAAATTATTTTCTTTGAATGGTCAAAATTAATAGCTTTTTCGGACGAGTCTGCTTTTTCGATATTAATGCTTAGATCTTTTTCCAATGTCGCAAATTCGTCCAAAATATCAGTTTTCAGTTGTTCGGCATCTTTCAGAAACGTGGCCGAATTTTGGACCGAAAAAGTGGCCACTGCTTCTCTCGGAATGGCATTTCGCAAGCCTCCGCCGTCAATAGAAATGAGCTGAATCTGATTTTCTAAACCCAAAAATAAAAATCTGCCCAGAATTTTGTTGGAATTTCCAAAACCTTTGTGAATATCCATTCCCGAATGTCCGCCTTGCAAACCTTTAATTTCTATTTTGAACGATTCTCCGTTAGAATTATTCAAATTAAATTTTGCAGAAGCCGTCACATCTACGCCGCCGGCACAACCAATATCGATCTCGTCATCTTCTTCGGTATCGAGATTAAGAAGGATTTCACCTTTCAGTTCTCCGGGTTTCAAAGCCAAGGCGCCAGTCATTCCGGTTTCTTCGTCGATGGTGAAAAGGGCTTCCAAATCGGGATGGGCGATATCGTTACTTTCCAGAATTGACATTATCGTTGCTACGCCCAAACCATTGTCCGCGCCCAGTGTGGTTCCTTTTGCCTTCACCCAATCGCCATCTACAAACATTTGAATGCCCTGCGTTTCGAAATCAAAATCGACATCGTTGTTTTTTTGGCAAACCATATCGAGGTGAGACTGCATCACGATGGGCTGGCGGTTTTCCATTCCAGCGGTTGCCGGTTTTGTGATAATCACATTTCCAACCTCGTCAACCGTTGTCGGCAATCCCAAACGCTCTCCGAATTCCTTTATGAATTTGATGACTTTTTCTTCTTTTTTTGATGGTCTTGGAACAGAATTAAGTGCCTCGAAGTTTTTCCAGATCACCTTGGGTTCCAGTTGAGAATATTCCATTTTTTTTGAATTGAATTTATGTGCAATTTACTAAGAAAAGGGACAAGAAAAAAGTTGGATATTTTCTAAACTTTCTTAGTTGATTGTTTTATCTTTTCTGTTGCGAATAAGTTGCTCGTATATTTCTCATACAAATCAAATAAAAATTCCATTCTTTTGGCGTCTGTTGAGAAATTTTGTTTGCTGTAAGCCAGATCCACAACTTTGTCGAGTTCATTATGTGCCTTTACCAACACTGGTGGCATCGTGAGTGGATCATACAAATCTGCGAGAGAACTATTTGGGAAAAGCAATCTTGCATCCAAGACATTTTGGGCTTTTTCTTCTATGTTTTTTATCTGCTTTTCGGTTGGGTTTTCTGGCCAAGGAAAATTGTTGTAAACGATGTCTTTTGAATATCTAATATCACTTTTTAAACGTCCACAAACCGTTTTTACCCAAGCCATATGAATAGTTGACATCAATACACCAAAGTGATAAAGTGTTCCGTTTGGAATTGACATACAGGTATCACTTACAATAGAATTTTTATCAAAAAATCCCATTGGAATATATTTTCTGTTTTCAGATGAAACTCGTGGAACTACAATAAAAGATGCAGGTTGGTTTCTGTCACGAAACAAAGTTGGCGTTGCTGCAAATTTTTGAGTTGAAGGAGCAACACTATCAAGTCTAAATTTTTTAACTGCTTCAACACGTTTTAAAACGTTTGGTAATAGTTTTAATTCGCTTGGTTCAGCTCCAACAAGCCATATACACCAACGTTTTTCACCGTTTAGAAATTCATAGGCTGAAATCAAAGGATTAATAAATTTCTCTGCTTTGGGTTCTTTTAAAATAAATTCGTTTTTTTCTTCGTCCGATAATAGCAAATGTCCACCATCTAAAGGCATATTTCCAAAACTCATTTTCGGAACATTACAAATGGGATTGGAACTTTTGTTTATCAATAAATCTTTTGCATCCACCAAATACGGATTGATGTTTTTTGCTTTTATTTCGTGGGCTTCGCCTTTAATATCTTCATACTCAAAAATGCTTTTGGTATGGGTATCATAGTTGGCGAAACCAATGATTACACAATAGACGGCTGCGTTTCCTTTTGCTTCGTTATTCCATTTAAAAGTTCGGTAAGCAAAATGGATTTTGATGTGGTACTTGCTTAGCATTTGACCCCAAAGAACACTTGTTTGCTCGCCCTGCACAATGGAATTGGTAGAAACAAAAGCAACTTTTATTTTTGTGTTTTGAATGTATTTTGCAGCTTTGATGTACCACCCTGTAACATAATCAAGCGTTCCGCCGCCTGCCGAGCTACCAAACTCTTTTACAATTTGGTTGCGTTGATTTTGCTTCATTATTTTTGAACCAATGAAAGGCGGATTTCCGATAATATATGAAAGCTCATTTTTGGAGATGACGGTTTCCCAATCGGTTTCTAAGGCGTCTGCGTGAACAATTTTTGCCGATTTTTTCAATGGTAAGCGGACAAAGTATTGCCCAAACTCGTTGCTGATCAACATATTCATTTGATGGTCTATCAGCCACATGGCCACTTCGGCAATCCGGGCAGCAAACTCTTCGTACTCGATGCCGTTGAACTGATCGACATCCAGCCAAAGAATTTGGCTGACGTCCAGAAAAGTCTGCCCAGATCGGTTGAGTGCTTTCAGGACTTCAAATTCCAGGATGCGCAATTCTCGGTATGTGATAACCAAGAAGTTTCCGCAGCCGCATGCAGGATCCAGAAATCGCAGCGTGCTAAGTTTTTTATGAAATTCTGGAAGTTTGTTTTTGTTGTCTTTGATGCTTTCAAATTCTTTCCAAAGGTCATCCAAGAAAAGTGGTTTTATGACTTTAAGGATATTCTTCTCGCTGGTGTAATGCGCTCCGAGATTCCTTCTCTCCTTCGGATTCATCACACTTTGAAACATCGATCCGAAAATGGCGGGCGAAATTTTGCTCCAATCGATATAGCAACAGTCGAGTAGTGCTTGGCGCATCTTACTATCAAAACTTGCCATCGGTAGGATCTCTTCAAACAGTTTTCCGTTGACGTAGGCAAATTCGGATAGTTGTTCATCAATATTTTTAAAACGTTTTTCTTTATCTGTATTCAAAACCTGAAAGAGTTCCTGCAGTTTCGGCGCCAGATCGGATCCGTCAAGATTCGTTCTTTGCTCGATATAGTCCTGAAATTGTTGTTTGTTGAAAATGGTAGTGTCTTCCGCAAAAAGGCAAAAAAGAATTCGGACAAGATAGACTTCTAAAGGATGACCTTCATAACCAATCTCTTCCAAACGGTCGTGAAACTTACCTAATAATTCCGCAGCTTTTACATTGGCAGGATCTTGTTCTTTGTAAATTTTCTTTTGATAACCTAAAAGATAGCCAAAATTCTGAACATTTTGTACCAGATGATCCAGCGTGAATTCTATGGTTTTTTGCTCCTCGGTATCGTAAAGTCTGAAATGGTAGAAGTCGCAGACCATTACATACTTTGGAAGTTCGTTTTGTTTCAAGCCAAAAGTGTAATCTATAGCTTGCTGAAAGGCTTTGTCGAGGTTTTTACCACGGCTTTTCATTTCTACTAAGATTGTTCCTTTCCACAACAAATCGATATATCCATCGGCTGTTGATAGTTTTTTTACTTTGTGTTCAAAAGTTCCGATTTTTTTTCTGGTAATTCCAAATACATCAAAGAAAGCATCTAAAAAGGGTTTGGCATCTGCTTCTTCGTTTGAAGTATCCTTCCACTCTTTGGAAAATTGCGAGGCTCTGTTTTTAATTTCGTTCCAGCTAAGTGCCATTTTAGTTTTTATCAAATATAATGAGAAATTGATAAATATCGACAGCAAAAAAGGTAGCAATGTCTTTACTCCAGAATCAGCTGTCTTGTCGCAAAATTTTATGTTGCCTATAAAAAACGCTCCAGAAATCTGAAGCGTTATTTTATATTATTCGTCATCCATCTTCCGACTTCTGACTTCCGGTAATTTAATATCTGTAATATTCCGGTTTGAAAGGGCCTTTCACGTCAACACCGATGTAATCAGCTTGTTCTGGCGTCAGCGTTTCCAGTTCTACGCTTAATTTCTTAAGGTGCAATTCGGCTACTTTCTCGTCCAGATGTTTGGGCAACATATAAACCTCGTTTCCGTAAGCGGCAGAATTTGTCCAAAGTTCGATTTGAGCCAAAGTCTGATTGCTAAATGAGTTACTCATTACAAAACTTGGGTGTCCCGTGGCGCAACCTAAGTTTACCAATCGGCCTTCTGCAAGGATGATCACTTCTTTGCCTTCGATGGTATAGATGTCAACCTGGGGTTTTACTTCAGATTTCGTGTGTCCGTATTTTTCATTAAGCCAAGCCATATCGATTTCATTATCGAAGTGACCGATGTTGCAGACCACGGCTTTGTCTTTCATTTTGAGGAAATGCTCGGGTCTCACAATTTTGAAGTTTCCAGTAGTTGTGATGACGATGTCGGCGTTTTCTACAACGGTATCCAGTCTTTTCACTTCGTAACCGTCCATCGCGGCTTGCAAAGCACAAATTGGATCGATTTCCGTTACCGTTACGATAGAACCCGCACCTCGGAAAGAAGCCGCCGTTCCTTTGCCAACGTCTCCGTATCCGCAAACGACCACTCTTTTCCCTGCCAGCATCAGGTCTGTCGCTCTTCGCACGGCATCCACTGCAGATTCTTTGCAACCATATTTGTTATCGAATTTTGACTTGGTCACCGAATCGTTCACGTTGATGGCCGGCATTACCAAAGTTCCGTTTTTCATTCTTTCGTACAATCTGTGAACGCCCGTCGTGGTTTCTTCGGAAAGTCCTTTGATATCTTTTGTAAGTTCCGGATACCTGTCGAAGACCATATTGGTCAAATCGCCGCCGTCATCCAAGATCATATTCAAGGGTTTTCTGTCTTCGCCAAAGAAAAGGGTCTGCTCGATGCACCAGTCGAAATCTTCTTCATTCAGACCTTTCCATGCATAAACAGGGATTCCGGCAGCAGCAATAGCCGCGGCAGCGTGATCCTGAGTAGAGAAAATGTTGCAAGAAGACCAAGTCACTTCCGCACCAAGTGCTACCAAAGTTTCGATCAAAACTGCCGTTTGGATGGTCATGTGCAGGCATCCTGCGATTCTGGCGCCTTTCAAAGGTTGAGATGGCCCGTACTCTTCGCGGATTGCCATCAAGCCCGGCATCTCGGCCTCGGCCAAAGTGATTTCTTTTCTTCCCCATTCTGCTAAGGAAATGTCCTTAACTTTATAAGGAACGTATTGTGTTGTTGTACTCATATTTATAATTAAATAAATTTAAAATCAATTATTAATAGCAAGATGCAAATTTACAACATATAGTTAAGATATAAAAATGGAAAGTTTCGATCTGGGGCGGGCCGGTTGTGTTATTTTTTTTCTGGTGTCAGTGTTTTGGTAAATGAGAGCGAAGCCAGCTTCCAGTTCGTGCCTTTTTTCACATAGACTTCCGTCACGATGAAAGGATTGGTCACTTCATTGCCCCCAACCACAGCCAGCAAATCCATCTTGGTCAAAATGATAGCGGTATTTTCTATGATATTGACAGAAACCTCGTGGATGTCGGCTTTTTTGTACCAGATTCCGCCACTTTTGATGACATCCAGTTCCTGCTTTTTGCCCCAAGATCCGCCCATGTGGACGAAAACCGATTTTTCATCAAAGAGCTGATCCAGCTTTTCGGAATTTTTTGCAGACATCCAGTCCCATTTATCTTTGGAAAGTTGGATGATTTCCTGTTCTACTTTTGTTTCTTTTTTTACGACTGTTTCCACATTGGTTTCCTGACCAAAAGAATAGGCGGAGCCTGCTGTTAATAGTAATGCGCAAAGTAATGTTTTCATTTTTTTAATTTTAATTTAACCCATTTATTTTCCCACGGTATCTTTCAAATTCTGCGGATATCTTTCGCCAACGATTTCAATTTGACTTAATGCTTCCTGGATTTTCGATAGATCTTCTGGGGTAAGTTCTACGGATACGCTGCCGATAATGTCTTGCAAATGAGCGATTTTCGTAGTTCCCGGAATGGGTACGATGAATGGTTTTTGCGCCAGCAACCACGCCAATGCCACTTGCGAAGGTGTAGCGTCTTTTTCTTGAGCGATGTTTTTTACCAAATTGACCAATGTTTGATTGGCTTTTCTGTTTTCTTCGGAAAATCTTGGGACGATATTTCGGAAATCGGTAGAGTCGAATTTTGTATTTTCCGTGATGGTACCCGTTAAAAATCCTCTACCCAAAGGGCTGAAAGGCACCAATCCAATCCCCAGATCTTCTAAAGTTGGAATAATTTCTTTCTCTGGCTCGCGGAAAAAAAGTGAGTATTCACTTTGCAAAGCCGTCACCGGAAGTACCTCATTTGCTTTTCTGATGGTTCCAACTCCCGCTTCAGACAGCCCAAAATACTTTACTTTCCCTTCCGCAATCAATTGTTTTACCGTTCCAGCTACCTCTTCTATCGGTACATTGGGATCGACTCTGTGCTGGTAGAGCAAGTCGATGTAATCGGTATTTAAAAATCTTAAGGAATTTTCTACCACTTCTCGAATTCTTTCTGGCCGACTGTCCAAGCCTTTGGTAGAATCGCCCTCCTTGAAGCCAAATTTTGTGGCGACGACAACTTTGTCTCGGAATGGCTGAATCGCTTTTCCCAGCAATCTTTCGTTTCCACCTTGGCTGTAGGCTTCTGCAGTGTCAAAAAGTGTGATGCCAGAATCGTAGGCATATCTGATCAATTCTATGGCCGCTTTTTCCTCAGTTGCTGGTCCATAACCAAAAGTCAAACCCATACAGCCCAACCCCAATGCGGAAACTTCTAATCCTTGGTTTCCTAATGTTCTTTTTTGCATTATTTTTACTGGTTTTATAATTGATTTTTTATTTCATTTTCAGAAGTCCTTAATCGACTTTTAATTTACTAAGCAAATTTCCGACTTCTGACTTATATTTTTGTAGATGAATTACGGAATTAACTACCAATATCACGGATGCGCCTTGGACGATTCCAAAGACGTGATTTTTATTTTTAGATTTGTATAAAATAACGAACAATGGACGCTGCCATCAATTTCAAAACTGTAAAAGACTACAACGACTTTAATAAAAATCCAACACTGCATCCGCTTGTAAGCATTGTAGATCTTTCAAAAGCAGATCCAAGATCAGCAAACAAAATGGTGTTTGAGGTTTTCTGCGTTATCCTGAAAAGTGTAAAATGTGGTGACCTGCGGTACGGTAATAATAGTTATGATTATCAGGAAGGTACATTGGTATTTTTTGCGCCGGGGCAAGTGGTAGAAGTGACGGCAGATGAAGTCTATCAGCCAAGCGGATTTGCTTTGGTTTTTCATCCGGATTTTTTACCCAATACATCTTTGGGAAAAAGAATGCAGGAATTCGGATTTTTCTCCTACAAAACCAATGAGGCACTGCATTTGTCCGAAAAAGAGAAAAAACTGATTTTGGACTGCTTCGCAAAAATACAGTCAGAACTAGAACAGGCCGTTGATAAGCACAGTAAGAAGTTGATCGCGTCCAATATCGAGCTTTTCCTGAACTATTGCGAGCGATTTTACGACCGTCAATTTATCACCAGAGAACATATCAATCACGGAATTTTGGAAAGATTTGAAGAGGTGCTGAACCATTACTTCACTTCCGAGAAGCCCATTAGCTTGGGATTACCTTCGGTGGCTTATTGCGCAGATGAGCTCCATCTGTCGCCAAATTACTTCGGAGATCTCATCAAAAAAGAAACCGGCAAAACGGCGCAGGAACATATTCAAAACAAAATTATTGAAGTGGCAAAGCAAAGGGTTTTTGATGCCGACAGATCAATCAGCCAAATTGCTTACGACCTCGGATTCAAATATCCACAACACCTCACGCGCCTCTTCAAGCAACGTGTAGGCGTGACACCCAATGAATATCGGCATTTGAATTGATTCTGTCCTATCAGATTGCTTTAAATCGAAGCAGAATGAGTTGCAGTCGCCAAAAGTTTTGGACTTAGCGTGCATTGGCTTATTTTTTTAAATAATATCATAAGAAACCCAGTTGACGGACATTGTTTTTTTATCAATCTCACTTCCAGCCGCCGCCCAAGCTCTTGTAAATATTGACAACCGTGCTCAGCTGCATCGCTTTGGCCTCGATGAGTTCCATTTTGGCATCCAGCGCATCCCTTTGATTCAGCAGAACTTCCAAATAATCTGCCCGCGAATTTTGGAACAATTGATTGGCAATCCCAATCCCGTCATCCAGCGCCTTGGATTGCTGCGCTTTCATCTCGTAATATTGATCCAGGTTTTTGATTTTGGACATCTGATTGGCAACATCGATGTAAGCGCTTAGAATAGTCTTGTCATAGTCATACAGAGCCTCGATTTGTTTCGCATCGGCCATTTTGAACTGCGCTTGGATCGCCGTTTTATTAATCAATGGCCCAGCCAACTCTCCCACCAAATTATAAGCAATAGATTTGGGCAATTTTACCAAATACGAAGGGTTGAAAGCTTCCAGACCCAATGCCGCATTAATTTCCAGCGAAGGGTAGAATTCTTTTCTAGCTGCTTCCACATCCAGTTTTGCCGCTTCCAGCTCCAGTTCCGCTTGCTTGATGTCGGGCCGGTTAGCCAACAACTGAGACGGAATTCCCGTGTAAACAGTCTGAGGAACAATAGACATAAAACTTTCCTTGACGCGGTCAATCGGCTGTGGATAGCGTCCCAGCAGTGCATTGATCTCGTTTTCTTTCTCCGTAATCTGCTGCTTAAGGTCATATTCCGTCGCCTTGGATTTTGCCAACTCGGCCTCGAATTTCTTTACCGCCAGTTCCGTGGTTGCCATTGCTTCTTTTTGGATTTTCGCCACCTGCAGGGCTTTTTTCTGAAGATCCATATACTGATGGATAATATCCAGCTGGTTGTCCAGAGACAAAAGTTCATAATAATTATTGGCAACCTCGGCAATCAAACTGGAAAAAACAAAATTCTTACCTTCCACCGTCGAGAGATAATGCGCAACGGCCGCTTTCTTTTCGGTTCTCAGTTTCTGCCAAATATCGACCTCCCAGTTGGCCACCAGGCCGCCTTCAAAATTGGCCAGATTTTCAGGAACTTCCTTTCCATCCGTAATATCTGTAGAGGCATCTCCAGCTCCGCTGCTGGTATATCTTCCAACTTTTTCGATGCCAGCTCCCAACTTTGCGGCCACCGTTGGGCTCAGTTTTCCATTTTTATACAACACATCGCTTTTTGCAATTTCGATTTCCTGCAATGTGATGAGCAGATCCTGATTATTTTTCAGCGCTTCATCAATGAGAATTACAAGGTTGGGATCTGTGAAAAATTGCTTCCATGGCGTGATGCCAGAGTTATTTTCAGAAGTGGTTGTCTTATCAAAATTCTGGGGAATCGTTTCTTTCACCAGATCGGTCATTTTTGTGGCCATTGGTGCTTTACATCCGATCAAGGCTAATGAAACGACGGTCGTTGCAAGGATATTTTTGGGCAGCTTGATCCGTCTTCCGCTCCCAAT
Source organism: Weeksellaceae bacterium (assembly GCA_022013695.1). Classification (GTDB taxonomy): domain Bacteria; phylum Bacteroidota; class Bacteroidia; order Flavobacteriales; family Weeksellaceae; genus Epilithonimonas. The sequence goes on along the minus strand of JAKLPS010000007.1, from coordinate 38,582 downwards.
CTTTTTATTTTTTAAGAAAAAATAAAAAGGATTTCCGCTCAAGCCGGGCTGCAGACATACGATATTTTCAAAAGAGATTTTCATCTGATGTTTATTTTTTATCTTCAAATTTTCCATCGTGGTGATAAGGTTCTGTGTTTTCCGTCAGAGGATTTTCCTCTTCGTAGTAGGTCAGTTTGGACTTGGCGGCGATGTTCGCAAAAATGTAATATAATCCTGGGATAACCATTAGCCCGAAAATAGTTCCAATCAGCATTCCGCCAGCAGCAGCCGTTCCGATAGTTCGGTTTCCAACTGCGCCTGGTCCTGTTGCCACCGCCAAAGGAATCAATCCCGCGATGAAGGCAAAGGAGGTCATCAGGATGGGGCGAAATCTGAGAGATGCGCCTTGCAGCGCAGCTTCCTTGGTAGAAAGTCCTTCTTCGGCTTTCTTCTGAACCGCAAATTCCACAATTAGAACCGCATTTTTACCCAGCAGCCCAATAAGCATTACCATTGCGACCTGGGCATAGATATTATTCTCCAGTCCGAAGAGGGAAAGGCAAAGAAATGCGCCAAAAATTCCCGTTGGAAGAGACAAGATAATCGGCAGAGGCAAAATGAAGCTTTCATACTGAGCGGAGAGAATCAAATAAACAAATCCGAGACAGACAAGGAAAATGTAAATCGCTTCATTCCCTCTGGAAACTTCATCTTTGGAAATCCCAGCCCAATCGATCCCGAAACCTCTTGGCAGGGTTTTCTCCGCCACTTCTTGGATCGCTTTGATGGCATCTCCAGAACTGTAACCGGGTGCTGGCGTACCACTTACCTCGGAAGAGTTGTACAAATTATGCCTTGTGATTTCGGAGAGTCCATAGACTTTTTCCATATGCATAAAATCAGAATACGGCACCATTTGATCCTTGTTATTTTTCACATAGAGTTTCAGAATATCGCTTGGCAAAGCCCGGTATTGTGGGCTTGCCTGTACGATTACTTTATATGGCCTGTCGAAACGGATAAAGCTGGTTTCGTAATTGGAACCTACCAAAGTCGAGAGGTTGTCCATCGCTTTTTCAATGGTTACTCCTTTTTGCTCCGCCAAGTCATTATCTATTTTCAGCATATATTGTGGGAAACTTGCAGAGTAAAAGCTAAATGCCGAACCCAGTTCTGGCCGCTTATTAAGCTCCTTGACAAAATCGTTGCTCACGGTTTCCATCTTGTGATAATCGCCACTGCCCGCCTTGTCCAAAAGTCTCAGTTCAAAACCTCCAGCCGCACCATATCCAGGAATTGAGGGCGGCTGGAAGAACTCGATATTGGCGCCTGGGATCTCTTTAGCTTTTTTTTCGAGTTCTTCTATGATTTGTGCTGCAGATTCTTTCCTTTCGTCCCAGCTTTTCAAATTAATTAAACAAGTTCCCGAGTTGGATCCTGTGCCTTCGGTCAAAATCTCGTACCCAGCCAAAGAGGAAACCGACGAAATGCCATCAATATCTTGCGACGCTTTCTGCAATTCCAAGGCGATCTGATTGGTTCTTTCTAAGGTAGATCCTGGAGGCGTCTGGATGATGGCATAGATCATTCCCTGATCTTCACTAGGAATAAATCCCGATGGCAGCTTGTTGCTCAAAAAGAATGTTCCGAGGCAGAAAAGGAGAAGAAGAGGAAGCGTTACCATTTTTCTGGTCACGACTCTATTTAGCAAGCCGCGATATTTGGTTGCTCCCACTGTAAAAATATTGTTGAAACCATCCAAAAAATGCGTCAGTGGATTTCTTTTTTTCTCCTTTCCGTGGTTGTTTTTGAGGATCAGAGCACACAGGGCAGGTGTCAAAGTCAAAGCGACAACACCCGATAAAATAATGGAAGAAACCATCGTAATGGAAAACTGACGATAGAAAACGCCTACTGGCCCCGACATAAAGGCTACCGGAATAAAAACGGAAGCCATTACCAGTGTAATTGCGATAATGGCACCGCTGATCTCGTGCATCGCTTCTTCGGTCGCCTTGAGTGGCGAGAGGTGCTTTTCTTCCATCTTGGCATGCACCGCTTCTATGACAACAATGGCATCATCTACCACGATTCCGATGGCCATGACCAAAGCAAAGAGTGAAATTAGATTTAACGTAATCCCAAAGGCAGACATAATAGCAAATGTTCCTATCAAAGAAACAGGCACTGCGATGGTGGGAATCAGGGTTGAACGCCAGTCTCCCAAGAAGAGGAAAACCACGATGGCAACTAATATAAATGCTTCAAATAGGGTGTGAACCACTTTTTCTATAGAGGCATCCAAAAATCGGGAAACGTCATAACTGATCTCGTAGTGCATTCCTTTTGGGAAAGTGGTTTTGTCCAGATCGGCCATCAATGATTTGATATTTTTGATCACGTCGCTGGCATTGGAGCCGTAGGATTGTTTGATGGTGATGGCTGCAGAGGGTTTGCCGTTCAGATTGGAATAGATATCATACATTGTGCTTCCAAATTCGATATCGGCTACATCTTTCAGTCGTACAAATTGTCCGTTTGGATTAGACTTCAGGATGATATTGCCGTAGTCTTTCTCGTTGCTGTAGCGGCCAGGATATTTGAGGATATATTCGAAAGACTGTGACCGTTTTCCAGAGCTTTCGCCCGTCTTTCCCGGTGAGGCCTCCAAACTCTGCTCGTCCAAGGCCTGCATCACTTCATCTGCGGAAATGTCGTAAGCCGTCATCCGATCGGGTTTCAGCCAGACGCGCATTGCATATTCTCGGGTTCCCAAGATGTCTGCTTCTCCTACGCCTTTTACCCGCTTCAATTCAGAAAGAAGATTAATATCTGCAAAGTTGAACAGGAATTTTTGATTGGCTTTCGGATCATCACTGTATAGGTTGATATACATCAGCATATTGGATTCTTCCCGAGTGATTTTCACACCTTCGCGAACGACCAAGGGTGGTAATTTATTGATCGCCGATGAAATGTGATTTTGTACGTTCACTGCCGCTACATTGGGGTCGGTGCCCAGATCAAAAACGACTTGTATCGAGGCTTCACCGTCGTTTCCTGCATCAGAATCCATATATTTCATGCCGGGCACGCCATTCAGGGCTCTTTCCATAGGAATTACAACAGATTTGATGAGCAGCTCGTTGTTGGCGCCCGGATATTCTGCGGTGATATTCACTTTTGGCGGAGAGATCGACGGAAATTGGGTAATGGGTAATTTTACCAGCGATAAAATCCCCAAGAAGACGATGATCAAAGAGATCACGATGGACAGAACGGGTCTGCGAATGAATTTTTTAAACATACATTAATGATAAATTATTAACTATAAATGATAAATTATGGATGATTGAGATGTGGTTGAATGACCATTATCACCCATTCATTATCAACTATGTTTCAGTCTGCTTTTAATTTTAAGGATTGTAGCACTTTCTTCGGATTCTGGAATTTGGTTTCCACGGTTTGATCGTCTTTCACTTTTTGAATTCCCTCCAGCAGGAATTTGTCATCTTCTGTGATACCTCCGGAAACAACGTACATATCGGGAAGAGAGTAGGAAACTTTGATGTTTTTTGAGCTTATTTTCCCATTCCTGTTCACAACGAAAACGTAGATCTGATCCTGGATTTCGTAAGTCGCTTTCTGCGGAATGATCAACGCGTTTTTCAACGGAACGGTCATCTGGACTTTTCCCGTTTCGCCATTCCTTAGTAATTGATTCGGATTCGGAAATTTGGCCCGGAAAGCGATATTTCCTGTTTCGTTATCAAATTCGCCTTCGATGTTTGTGATGATTCCTTTGTCCGGAAGTGGCTCGCCATTAGCCATCACGAGAGAGACTTGAGTGTTTCCTCGTTCCGCAGCATGCGTCTGATAATTGATATATTCCGGCTCCGAAACATTAAAATAGGCATATACTCCGGTGTTGTCCGAAAGGCTGCTCAGCAAATCGCCTTCGTCCACCAGACTTCCCAGTTTCAACGGAATTCTATTGATAAATCCAGAAAATGGGGCTTTTACATTGGTAAAGTTCAAATGGATCTCAGCCAACTTCATTTCGGCATTCGCAGCATCAAGTTTTGCTTTGGACATCGCTCTTTCGTTTTTGGAAACGATATTGTTGCTGGCCAATGTGCTGGAATTTTGAAGTTCAATTTTTGCTTGCTCGGCCTCTGCTTGGGCTTTAAGGAGCTCTGCCTGATAGATTTGCGGCATAATCCTGAACAGCGTCTGTCCAGCTTGTACAAATTGACCTTCGTCTACAAAGATCTTCTCTAGAAATCCTTTTTCCTGAGCTCGGATCTCGATATTTTTGAGGGATTGGATCTGTGCAACATAATCCTTCGTGATCACGGTATCCATTTTCACGCCTGTAGTCACGGGATAAACCACTTTTTCTTCCTTTTCTTCTTTCTTGTCTTTGCAGCTGAAGATCATCAGCAAGGCGCTGAGAGCAACAGATAACATAATTCTTTTGTTCATAATTTTTATTTTTTTTAAGGCTCAATGAAACTTTCCATTTCATTTCAGTACTATTTTGTTTTTATGTTGAGGAGGTATTAATGATGAGAAATACCATCATACACATTGAAATTTAAGTTGGGGAATATTCAAAACCGAAATCACCTTATACGAAGGGAACTTTGTTTTTTGAAAATGAGCCGTTTATATACGGATGGAACGCAACAGAAGGTACCTCTTTATCGATTGGATAACGATGTTTCGCTCCACAAAGATTTGCTTTTTGTATCCTAAATCGCGATGCAAAAGATAGCCGAAAGACAAAGCGCAAAGGACGATCACATCGGGCGAATCCGAAATTTTAAGCTGGAGATGGCTTTCTTCTGGAGCATCAAGAGAATCATTAGCCGGCTGAAAAGCGGCCTTTTCAAGAGATTTATCAATGTGGTGCTTCTTGGCCAATGAAAGACCTTGAGAGCATCTACTTGGGAAATCTGGATGCAGATCAAGCGTTTGCTTATTTTCAACCGTAAACAGAAGAAAAATGCTCATCAACAGATATATAATTCCCTTTTTCATTTTGATAGTGCAAATTTACTTGCTTAAATGTTAACAAGATATTAAAAATTAAAATTTAAGGAATTTTTAAGTTGTGGTTTAATAATTTTTGTATTTTGTGAAACGATTCTTTTTGTCGTTGTTCAAATAATTAGAAATATTCAATGCCCCTCTACAAAGACTTTTCCGACGATATTGCCACCATTTTGATTTGGGAATTTGATGAGAAAGAAGCGCTGAATCCGGACATTTTGTTGGAACCCGAGAACCAGCATAAGATTTTGGGATATCATCCTCAGAAAATTGCCGAGGTTCTGATGGTGCGAAAACTACTGAAAACGGTGCTTCCGAATCACAAAATATTATATAGAAAAAGTGGTGAACCCTACCTTTTTCCTAATGATTTTCAGATTTCTGTGAGCCATTCTTTTCCTCTGGCAGGTTTGGCCATTTCTAAAAATAAGATTGGAATCGATATTGAAAAACGAAAAGACAAGATCAAAAATATCCGACACAAGTTTATCCTTCACGAGAATGGTTTCATTAAGGATCAAGAAGAAGTTGATTTCTTAACAGCAATTTGGTGCGTAAAAGAAGCGCTTTACAAAATTCATCACAGCAAACATTGGTCTCTGAAAAAGCATTATGATGTTTTGCCCTTTGATTTGAAAGAAGAATTTTCAGTAAAATGCAGGGTTTACGATGATGAAAACGAGGACTTTTATCAAGCAAAAATTTTCTTTTTCGAAAACTACTGCCTCGCGCTTGTGGATTGATACGTCAGGTATTGCTCAATGATTTTTCGCTGGTCTTTTGCCACATCATAAATTAATTCCAGAAGTTCTCTAATATTTTTGATCTCAGTCAAATGACTGACGCGAAATATCCGTTCCTGGGAAACAGCCTGATTTTCCAATTCCGCTTTTCGTTTTTCCAACAAATCCAAAACCTGATCGTCGGGATTTATTTTGCTGTCGGACTGGTGTTGTTCATTCAGATCTTTTTGAAAAAGTAGGGCAGAGGTTCTGAGCAATTCCGCAGAGATCTTGATTTTCCAGTTTTGAAAATCGATTTCCGGAAACTCGTGTCCAGATTTTGAATATTGAGCTAAAGACGCCGTGTAGGCGGTGATCAAATGCGTGGTGGTCACAAACTGATGAATGGTTTCCAACTTTCGTTGCCGATTTTTTGGGTCAGAAATCATTCGCTGGAAATTGTCGGAAAGGTTGGCAAGATCGATGATCGCATTCTTTCTATAGAAGCGGAAGTCCTGATCTGTAAGATTTTTTTTGCCGAAGTGATCCATTATTTTCCGGAAATAGGCCAAATTACTTTTAGACGATTTTCTCATCAGATCCAGATTCTGCGTATGCTCCCAAACGGGCAGAATAAAATAAGCCACCAGGAACGTAACCACACCGGCGATCAATGTATCCAAAATTCGGTCTTTAAAAATAACATTCACATTCCCCGGCTTCAAAAAATTGAAAGAAAGGAAAATATAGATCGTCATAAATAGAACTGCCCAGAAATATTTCGATTTTAACAAGCTGAAGCACAAGATCATACTCATTAAAAGAATGAAAAGAATGGCCCGCGGATCTGAGACAAAGTAGAGAATGATATACGCAACAAAACCGCCCGCAATGGTTCCAAATAGGCGCAGTAGATTCCGGTGTTTTGTCGTCGCATAAGCCGGTTTGAAAATGGCAATAATGGTAATAAGAATCCAATAGGAATGTCCGATGCCAAGAATTGGAAACCGAGACACGATGTAACCGATTAATAAAGCAGTGGTGACTCTGATGGCGTGCCGAAAGTGCGCCGAATGGAGCGAAAAATTGGAGAAGAAAACCTGCAGATTAATTTTTTCCTCTTTTGGCAGGAACTGGGAATAATCCAAACCAGAGGATAAGCTTTTGGCCAATTTTTTATCTTGGGTATAGACGGTGACAATCGTTTTTACTTCGTCTGTAATCTCGGTGACGCGCATCAAAAGCTGGCGCATCATCATAAAGTCTTCCAATGTTTCGGACGAGAATCTATGAGAGCGATGCTCAAAGAATTCGTCATAGATCAACTTCAATTCATCATCGAAATTGATACTTTGACGGAATGGCAAACCGCTTTGCAGCGAGATTCCCAGCGTGCTTACTTCGTCTGCCATCTGTAGCAAATAATCGTGGATTTTTTGGAGGAGAGAGCTGTTTCCGAAAACCACATTGATTCTTTTGTAATCATTTTCGGAAGTGAGCAGCTTGTCGAAGAGGTCAAAAGAATTAAGAAAAACCAGCATCAGAATTCGGCTCTGTGTGGTGGATTCATTGACGATGGTTCTGGTTTTGAAAACCATTTCTCGGGTATCTTCCTGGTGGTTTTTGATCTTGATCTGCTGAGAAATCAACGCATCCAGCAGCGCCTCGAAATCCGGATTTTTTGTGTAATATCCCGCTTTGATTCGGAGATAATCGGCCAGTTCCAGATAATTCTCGCCTACCATTTGGCTTGCCAGTTTGTAAGGCTGAAGCTTGGAAACAACCAAAAATACAAGAAAAAACCACAGGCACCCGAGAAAGAAGATGAAGGAGCTTTTTAGAATATTATCGCCTGTGAGGTGCCCATCGATAAAAATACTGAGAACCACCAGCGCAATAGATCCGAAAGTGGCCAGCCGAGATCCGTAAACACCCACCATCGATAGAAAGAATCCAAACAAGATGACCTCGAAATAGACGGCGACGGGAAAATCCTTGAGCAGACTTGCAATAACGGCGATTAAAAAAAATGAAAAAACAGATAATAAGAGCGTGTTTCTTCGTCGGATAAATGGTCCAGGCTGATCTGTGAGGCCAACGAAGCTGGTGCCGAGCGGGAACAGAAAATATTCCTTCAGTACACCGAAATGTGCCAAGATGATGCTTGGAACTACTATTGCAAGAGCGATCCTTGCCCCGGAATAGATGTATTGGCTGGTTAAGAATTTTTTGAGTTCGGAACTATAGTTCATATTGCAAAATTATGCAAAGTATTGCGGAGCAATGTTAAGTGGTAATAAACGATGAAACTGTGACTAAAAAAAATGCCAAAGCACAAAAGCCCTGGCAAAATTTATTTGAGGATAATAAATTCAGTTAATAGTCCTGCGCGTTGTAAGTTTCGCTACCGATGTTCCACGTCAAACCAAATCTGAGAGTGTTGTCCAAAGCAGAATTGATCTTGGAGGTGTTGATGAGGTATGATAGATCCAAGCCGAAGGAAGCATATTTGAATCCTACCCCAACTGTCGCATATTGTCTGGCGCCTTGCTCTGGTGCCTCTGTGAAATATCCCGCTCTTAAAGCAAAGGTTTCGTCATAAGAATACTCTGCTGCCCCGCTGAACATAATACTTTTCTTGTTGTTGAAGGATTTTCCAATTCCTTCGATTACCCCGACATTGGGTATATTTCCAGTGGTTTCGTCTGGCCCAGGCACGAGAATTTTGGAGGCCTCGCCACTTAGACTGAAACGGTTTTGGTCATCAATTAATAGATCATAACCCAAGCCTAATCTGGCCATCGTCGGAAGGTAAGATCGGGATTCTTCGTCGCCTGTGTAATCCAATCTTGGGCCTAAATTTTGCACCGCCCAACCTGCTTTCACTCTACCTTCGTAGCCGCTGATACTCTCGTGCTTTGGCGACATATAATATCCTGAAACATCTACTGCAAAGGAATTGGCAGGTTTTAGAGTGCTGTTGGAGTTGAAGCCGCCACCAATGTCTGACCGGATGAATCTACCGGTGACCGCCATGGAATAATTATCGGTCAGTTTCAAAGCATAAGCAAGGTCAACCGAGAATTCGTTGGGTTTTGCAGTACCACCTTGGATCACTTCATTTCCCACAAAGTCCGTCAGATCTACATCTCCCATATTGAAGTAATAGATACTGGCACTTATCGTAGAACGCTCGTCGTCTCCTAAAAATGTGTAGTAAGATCCATAAAGCAAGAATACGTCATTCGTAAGCTTGCTCATATAAGGCGTATAATTGACTCCAAATCCTGACGAGACCTTAGCAAATGGATATTTGGAAGCGTTCCAGAATTGGGAAAAAACGTCTGTAGATGTGACCACACCCTGATCTCCCATACCACCAGCTCTTGCATCTGGAGAAATTCTGAGGAAGGGGGCTCCGGTAAGTACCGGCTGAATGTTTTGAGAAAAAGCAAGGGCACTTGCGCCGATTCCTAATCCTAAAAATAATCTTTTTGTTAAATTCATTTTTGTTCTTTTAAGGTAAAATTTACCGATATAATGTGTTTGTTATTTTAATAAAACCATTTTTTCAACAGCTGTTGCGCTTCCGGAGCATTTGTCCTGATTTTGACTGCGTGCAAAGATCTTAAAAATATAGGTACCTTTTGCTACAGTATCACCAAAATCATCTTTGCCGTCCCATTCTATCGCTTGCCTTGGCGTTCTGAAGCCTTGCAGGAATGGTTCAGCAGATACACTTGCCGAAAGCGTTCTTACAATTTTCCCTGTGATTGTATAAATTTGAACATTCACATCCAAGATATCATCGCAATTGTGCTCAAACTGTACATAAGTCTTGTTGGTAAAGGGATTTGGCCAGTTCAGAAGTCTGTTGACTACTAAATTTTTCTCCGACTCGTCTTTGACTACAAAGTTTAACGTAGAGGAAGCGGAATTATTGTTGATGTCCCAAACTTTGAAAACTAACTGATGCTCGCCGGGCGACAAACTTTTTAATGGGAATGTGACCGATCCTTTTTGATAATCCTTAAGATCCCCAAAGCTGCAGCCATTGCCGTCGCCAGACGAGAAATAATCGTTGATCGCTGTTGTGTTGACGATGTTGCCGTCCAAAACGAACGTGATATCGTGACCAATGCCAGCACCCGTCGAGTTGATTCCCATATTATCCTTCACGCAGGCCAAAAGCATTGGATTTTGATCGGTGATCCCGCCATTCGCAAAATTGGTATTGTTCATATAAAGATTGATTGCCGGTGCTTCGGAATCGTTGATGCCAGCAGGATTTATATCGCCTACAACCTGCACTTGATTGGTAAAAACGTCGTGTGCATTGGCTTTTGCATTTTCGAAATTGTCTGCGTAGGCAAGGATCCTTCCGTTTCCGGTTTCATAATTGATGTCTTTTGGCACATAAAACTCTACGGTGTAATTACCGTTCACCACTTTTCCCGATGATTTGACGATGGCGCTTGGCTCTTCGTCGTAAACCAGTTTTGGATTAAGATCTGGCGAATTGTCATTATTCAAGGTGGTTTTTTTAATTTTTTTATCAAAAATATTGATTGCAATTCTTCCGTTAAATGCTGTGTCCAAAGTACCGTCTGCCTTGTTCACATGGCCTTTAATCGTGACAAAATCCAAAGCTCTTACTTTTCCAGGAACGGGCGTTTCAACATTGTCAATTTTCAGTAATCGTTGTGGTCTGCTCATTTTCATCGCAGGATCTCCTAAGAAGTTGACGCGCAATGGATCAGATGATCCGCCATAAGCGGTATTGAATTGCTGTCTTGCCCGCAGATGGGCGTCGCCAAGCGCTAAAAAATCATCATTGTAGAGTTTAAAGAGATTTGTGGTGAAAAATTGGGTAAACTGTCTGCCATAAGTTACTGTAATCGCCCTGCTGGAGGTAATCATCGTTGCTGCGCCGCCAGTCGAAAGTTTCATCAACTGTTCTCCAGCAGAGTTGGCGCTCGGCTCATCCCATAAAGTGAATTCACAAGTGATGGTGCTAACTAAAGGAAATCTGCTGTAAACCGAGGTAAAATTATTAAATCCCTGAACTTCTGTGGGACTAAGAACGCGTTCCTGTGCCCATCCATTGATGCCGCCGTGTCCGAAATAGAAAAGATATAAACTGTTGCCTACATCATTGGAAATGGCTTGATTGACCTGAGGAAATCGCTGCCCGCCTGCACTTGTAATGGCTGGAAAAGCATCTAAATAGAGTTTTCTAACGTTATATTCTGGCTTGTCTGTCGCGGTTTCAAAATTTTCTTTTACAGAATAGTCCACAAGGTCGTGAAAGGGTTTTCCAATCGGAGGCGGCCCGATGCCATCGGCATCATCATCTGCTACAAAATCCAACTTCATCCGCCACTCTCCGAAAGGGGAGGACTGTCCGGGCAAAGCATTGTAATAGGCCAATGTTTTGTCAATCATAGTTTTAGCTTCTGCTATATTATCGGCAGGTAATCTCCCGATTGGCAAATCTGGAACAATATCGGTGGGCCTGGGAGCCGTTTGAGGCCGTGTCATCACGAAGTAATCATCGGTAATGTACGATCCTTTGACATCGGCACTATACTCACTTTGATAACTTGGCAGTACATCGGTATTATTGGAAATTCGATTTTTAAAATCATAAGAAGTGTCCCCAAGTAGGAAGACGTATTTCAAAGTGCCAAGCGGGCTATTTAGTCGGCTTACAAAATCGCGGATGGCGGTAATATCTTTGCTACCACTGCTATATTCGTTATAGATTTTATTGACGTCCACCATTTGCACATTGAAACCACTTTTGGATTGATGATAAGAGGCGAGTCGCTGTGCTTGGCTGAAGTAGGCCGGCTGAGTAATGATCAAATAATCAACATTTTGCAGAGCCGATAAATCTTGATTATCAATCTTCCCCACAAAACCAGGATCAAACGCGGCGGAATTTTTAAAAGCTGCAAACTCGTTATTAAAATAAGGGTTGCCGGCAACATATCCAAAATTGAAAACAGAATTTTGAGCATTTTTGTTGGTTACTTTTTTTGCATTGGTGAGATCGGAAACATCCCAAACTTGGTCGATCCCAGCGGCATTAGAAATGGAGAAACCGTACGGCGTTCCACTGCCTTCCATGATTTCAAAGTCTCGAAAATTCATTTGGCTATTATTGAAGCTCAAATCTTCCTTGTACTGCACTTCGGCATAGTCAAAATAGAACTTGGCGTTGGGATTGGCGCCGGTGCTGGATGTATAATTGAACTTGACAGTGTTGCCGCTTTGATTTGTAATCGTTTGTGCAAAGGGTAATGTGACAAAACTGCTCGCATCGCTGCTTAAGGTCTGCTCCTTCTTCGTCCCGTTGACATCAAACGTAATTTTACCAGATTGCGCCTCGAATCCGATCACCTGCGTTTGGAATCTGATGATATCATCGGGTTTCATCGGACTTCTGGTACTGAATACGATTTCTCGCGTTCCGGAAATCACATCTCCTGTCCAGATTCTTCCCAGTCTTGCCAGGTTATATTTCTCTTCATTCAGAACCTGATAGTCGTCGTAGCGCGTAATCAGCTCGGATGGCAAATCATTATCCATGGTTTGAACCCTTTTGCCGGGACCCGTGTCAAAGTTTATGAAATAGTAAGAGACATCATTATAAATATTCACCAAATTGTTTGGATAAGAATCTCGGGTTTCGATTCTCTTATAGCCATTTCCATTATTGGTGTCGTACAGGTTGTAACCATTAGGTCCTTGTGCGTAGAAAAGGGCGTAATCGCTATCATTCCAAACGCCGTCATCTTCGCCCACCACTTGGATGGCGTCTTCCTGCAAGGCATTGAACCGATTGTCTTGATTGTGTTCGGGCAACATTACACCACCGTTGCCATAGATTCTGAAGTTTTTGGGATTGATGCCGGCCGTATTAATGCCATTTTGCTGCAGAAACTGCTTTGTGATTCTGAAGATTCCAGATTTGTCGACTTTTATTTTGTAGAAAGTGCCCGATTTTAAAGGATTTTGACTGGTTCCTAACCTATTTGTACCATTTTTGTTGAGGGCGGCCACATTTTTCCCCGTTTGTGTAATACTAAAAGAGATTAATTTGTAGATTTTATAATTGTCAACTTTGATAGCCTCCACACTTACATGGGCACTTTCTTTTTTTTCAATTTCGCTGTAGAAATAGTTGACGCTACTTTTCGGACTGGACGATAAGGAATTAATTTTCAAATCTTTAATATCTCTAGCTGCCATCGGTTCCCAAACAAATTGATCAAGCTTTATTTGATTTTCCGTTTTAATCGTTAGATTTACATAGATCGAATTGGGCTCTATTCTATACGTGTAATTGCTGAAGAAAGGATAGGTCAATTTTTCTGTTCCATAGTCCACTTCTTTATAACCTTCCCAATTTAAAGTGATTTTTTGAGCGTGACTGAAGATGGAAATTATAAAGAAAAGTAATATATAAAATTTGAATTTCATCAAGGTTTTTTTATTTGGGATTACAAAATAAACGATTTTTTTAAAAAAATGGTATATAATAAAATTAATTTAATTGCGTTTTATCAAAAAAAGACAAACTATATTTGATTAATTAAAGAATTTCTATTTTCTTTGTACTTTGAAAATTTCTATATCTATTATGAAAAAACTAAGGCTGTTTTCGATAATTACTTTAAGCGCAACAATGTTTTTAGTAAGTTGCGGAGGAGGAGCTATCTCCAAGAAAGGTGGTGGTACAAAAGGTTTTGTGAGCAAAACTGGCTGGAAACCAAACGAAAAAGACGGTTGGTTCTTTTCTGGTAAGCAACAAAAAATTAAGGGCTGGCCGGGAATGGTCTACGTAGAAGGAGGTACTTTTACTATGGGATTGGTAGAAGATAATGTGATGCACGACTGGAATAATACGCCAAGAAGGATGCAGGTGAGCTCTTTTTTCATAGGTGACACCGAGATTACCAACTCTGAATACCGAGAATATACCACTTGGCTTAAATTTATATTTCCCCCGTCAGACGCCAGCTTCAAGCATATCTATACCGGTGCTTTGCCAGACACCTTGGTTTGGAATAACAAGCTTTCTCGTAACGATTATGCCGAAACTTATTTCAGATCTCCCGAGTATGACTATTATCCGGTAGTGGGCGTTTCTTGGCTGCAAGCCACTAAGTATTGCGACTGGCTTACCGATAGAGCCAATGAAAAAGCGCTTATGAGACAAGGGGTCATTTCCAAGGATGTTTATTCTGCAGATAAGGCCGCGACGGCTGGTGCGACATTCAATATGGATAAGTTCAAATCGAATGATGCAGAAATGGATACTTATATTGATAAGAAAAAACTGCAACAAAGAAGTGGTATCAAAACTTCTAACGAAAAAATCGCGTCTGCCAACAGAAATGCGGCATCCGGTGTTGTTGAAAAATTTAGGCTTCCAACCGAAGTAGAATGGGAATTTGCAGCGCTTGGACTTCAGAAAAAAAGAGACTATAACAATTACTTGGGAAAAAGTACAGAAATTACCAAGATCAAAGGATCCAAAGGAAGAAACCGTGGTATGTATATGGAAAACTTCAAGATGGGTAGAGGTGATTATTCTGGAGTTGCTGGTTGGAAAAATGATGGTTCGCCTACCACTTCAGATGTTAAACAATATCCATCCAATGATTTGGGAATCTTCGGGATGTATGGTAACGTTGCAGAATGGGTGGCGGATATCTATAGACCCACTATCGATGAAGAATTTAGTGATTTCAATTATTTCAGAGGGAATGTAGTCGTTCAATCTGTGAAAAACGCAGACGGAACTTATAAAAAAGTAGGAAACGTTGATATCAAATATGACACCCTAGCCGATGGCCGCCTTGTTTACAAGGGATTGCCAGGAGAGTTTGAGAAAAAAGTTGTAGAAGATAATAGAAACTACCGAGATGGCGATTATCAGTCTTCTCTGGATGCCGGAGGAACACCTCCAAGCGATAGTGCAGATTTTAATATGTACAACTCGGTAAAACCAACCTTCGTTGTAGATAAAAATGGAAATGTAGTTCTGGAAAAATCTAAAGCAAAAGCCACTTCGCAAATCAACGATTACAGCAGAGTCGTAAAAGGAGGTTCTTGGCTGGACTCAGCTTACTGGCTAGATCCTGGACAAAGAAGGTTCAAAAACCAGACTAAAGGTTATGGATGGGTCGGTTTCCGCGTTGCACAAGATGCAAAAAATAGTAAAACGAAACGATCAAAAAGATAAATTTACTTTCAACAAACTATATAACAGCAGAATTTTCTGCTGTTTTTTGTTGTAAATCAGACCCTTTGTTTATTTTTGAATTATGAATATTGAGCAGTTTTATCCGATTTTTCTTAAAAGCAAAAACATCGTCATCGACAGCCGAAAAGTTGAAACGGGAAGTGTGTTGTTTGCATTCTCTGGAGAAAATTTCAATGCCGCAGAAAAGTCGCAGGAAGCGATTGACAAAGGCGCAGTAGCCGTCATCGTGGAGGACGAAAAATTTGCTGATGCCAACAAAAGTATTTACTACGTTCCATCGACCTTGATTTTTCTACAGCAACTTTCGATTTATCACAGAAATCAACTGCATATTCCCATTATTGGTCTCACGGGTAGCAACGGAAAAACCACCACCAAGGAACTAATTAGTACCGTTTTGTCTGCCAAATTCAATACACAACACACGCTGGGGAATCTAAACAACCACATCGGTGTCCCGCTCACTCTGCTTTCCATAAGAAGTCAGCACCAAATAGCAGTAGTAGAAATGGGCGCCAATCATCAAAAGGAAATCCAAATGCTTTGTAAAATGGCAAAGCCAACGATCGGCTATATCACCAACTTTGGCAAAGCGCACCTCGATGGTTTTGGAGGTTTCGAAGGTGTAATCAAAGGGAAATCAGAGCTTTATGACTATTTGATTGAGAATGAGCAACAAATTTTGATCAACGAAAATGATCCGATTCAGAAAGAAAAAACCAAAAATTATTCTTCAAAAATTACATTTGGAGCCGCAGAGTCGGATTATCAATTTGAACCCATTTTTCAAAAGCATTTTGTTGGAATACAATACGAGATTACGAAAATAGTCTCTCAACTGACAGGAAAGTATAATTACGACAATATCTCGGCAGCCGTCGCACTGGGTTTATACTTTGAGGTGGAAATCCCAGACATCAAAACCGCTATCGAAAGTTATGTGCCGTCTAATATGCGATCTCAAGTTCAGAAAAAAGGAAACAAAACACTTGTTTTAGACACTTACAATGCCAATCCGAGCAGTATGCTGGTTTCGCTCGAGAATTTTAAATCTTTCGAAGGCAGCAAAACCATCATAATTGGCGATATGCTGGAGCTGGGGGCTGAAAGTGTCCAAGAACATCAGTCTATTCTGGGCTTTGCAAAGTCTTGTGATTTTGATGAAATCATCACCGTTGGACCGCATTTTCAGTCTGTTTACGATTCAGAAAATGCCTATCAAAATACCTCAGAATTAATCGAAAGATTGAAGGACAATCCTATTCATAATGACAATATTCTACTCAAAGCTTCCCGAGGTATTGCCTTAGAAAAAATTATTAAGTTTCTGTAAAACCAATAAAAAATATAATTTTAATGCGTTTTTTTACCTCTGAAATCGGCAAGAATCAACTTAATATTCTCGAAAGTGGAAGGTAAAATTTCGTTTTTGATTTCTTCCTCATTTTTCCAGTCCACTGCGTTGATGCCTTCTTCAATTTGTGGTTTAGGCGTTTCATTTCCGCGATAAAGCATCTCAAACCAATAGGTCGTTTTCAGAACTTTTGTGCCGTCTCTTTCTGTGTAAATATGATAGGTAGAGTTGATGAAATTCTTCATATCCAGATCGGAAATCCCGCATTCTTCCTGCACTTCTCGCGCGGCAGCAAGCTCTTTGGATTCACCTTTTTCGATTTTTCCTTTCGGAAGATCCCATTTGCCCAATCTGTGGATGAACAGGATTTTATTTTCCAGATTCAAAACGACGCCGCCAGCAGCCTCTATGTTTCTGAAAAATCCCTTGAAATCTGACCAAAGTTGATCGAGATCGTGATGATAAATATTGAGGCCTTGCGATGGAGTATTGGTCAAAAGATCGACGGCAAAATCAAAGCTGTGCTTTCCATCGTAGTTCAATGTTTTAGGGCTATTCTGAGGCTTGTCGCTCAAAACTATTTTTTTTTCATTGATAAAAACTTTATACATTTGTAGGGCTTTTGATATTAATACAAAATTATAAAAAATGAATTTAGAAGGACGAAAAATTATAGTTAATAAATCTTCATCGGCATTGGCTGGGATGTTGAAAAACCCGCAGGATTACAAAGATCTGATGCCAGAAGGTCTTCAGAAATTCGAGACAAGCGAGGACGGTTTCAAATTTGGACTCAAGGGAATGCCTGAAATCGCGCTCAAAATCGAGAATGTGTCTGATAAAGAAGTCGTTCTGAGATCTGCAAGCGCTAGTCTGGACTTCGCATTAACTGGGAATATGAATGCTTTGAACGAAAATCAAACCGAAGTTCAGTTGTTGTTCGAAGGAAAATTCAATCCGTTTATCAAAATGATGGTCGAAAAACCATTGCAAAATTTCATCAATTCTTTGACAGATAAAATCGAGCAACTTTGATTAGCAAATCAGTCCCGAAGAATGATCCGTCAAACTTCCAGTGGCCGATGACAACACATTATTGAGATTCAAGGATCTCAAAACGCCCATAAAAGCAAAAATCAAAGCCTCTTTATACTCAATCCACTCTTTTGGTGGAATTCGTATTTCGGTTTTGGTCTTTGCCTTTATTTTTTCGATAAGATAGCGGTTGTAAGTTCCGCCGCCGGTTATCAATACATTTTTAATTTCAAATTCGTCCAGTATTTTCACAATCTGAACTGCACAATGTTCTGTAAAGGTGGCTAATAAATCTTCCGTTTTTTGATCTTTAATCAAAGGCAAAACCTGCTCATTGATCCACTCGATGCCTAACGATTTTGGTGCTTTTTCTTGATAGAATTGTAATTGATTGAGTTCATTCAGAAGTTCAGAATCCATATTTCCACCGCTTGCCAAATCTCCGTTTTCGTCGTGTTTTTTTCCTAATTTGGAGGCTAATTCATTAAGGATAATATTAACAGGACAAATATCAAATGCCAATCTTTTTCCATTTCGATTCAACGAAATGTTGGAAAATCCACCCAAATTAAGACAAGCATCCAACTCCGAAAACAGCATTTCATCGCCAATCGGAACCAGCGGCGCGCCATTTCCGCCCAACAAAACATCTTGGGTTCGGAAATCGTAAACGACGGTCTTATTGGTTCTAATTTTGATCGCCCGCCCATCTCCAATCTGTAAAGTGATTTTATTTTTTGGCTGATGAAAGACCGTGTGTCCGTGAGAAGCGATCAGATCAAGGTCTGCAATTTGATTTTTCGAGATAAATTCCTGAGTTTTTTCGCCCAGATAGAAGCCGTAATTGGAGCTGAGTTCTAACAATTTGTCAGCGGAAAGCTGAATGGCATTTTTCAGAGCATTTTCCCACGCCGTAGAATATGCGATTGTTTCACAATTCAGGATTTCGAAACTCCAGGCGATATTTTTTTTGATGAATTTTGAGTAGCAAATGTCCAATCCGTCAAGGCTGGTTCCAGACATCAAACCGATGGCGTAAAAAGTCTGCGTCTCCATTTACTTGCTGGTTGCGGGCAAATTCGTAGAGTTGAAACTCCCCGAATTGCTGAAAAATGTGTACTCGGAAAAATCATCTTTTGCCACCATTCCGTGGGCTCCTACAAGAATATTGCCGTCTTTGTCGGAAACGTAAACGGTGTCTTTGGTGTACATCTGTTTTTTTCTTTTGTCCCAGTTGATGGTTTCTGTGACGAAGGTTTGACCTTCTGTGGTAATGATTTTCACGTGACCTTTTGCAAAATAAAAATCTTTTTTCACATTGTTTTTGGCATATTTGGCCCAGATTTTTCCAGGAACTTTGGGCGTTTTTTTATCAAAAAACTCCAGATAAATTCCTTTTTTGGCTTCGATGTAGGGCGAATCTATCAGTTCATATTGCTCTATAAGCGGAGCTTGGAATCTCACCCTTACCACGCCGGAATCTCGCTGAATGATGGTACCGTTGTGAATGACTGTCGAAGCGAAATTGGTTTTCTTGTTTTGGTTGATTTTCGTGAGATCTTCTTCACAGGAGTGGATAAGAAAAAACATCAGCAACAGGAAAAGTTGTGATGTTTTTAAGTGAATTATTTTGACGCAATAATCTTTCATAGATTATGTGAGTTCGTTTAATTGTACAATCGCTTTGCAAACCATTTGTCAGCAAAATTAACGCCGATTCTTAAGTTTACAAAATTCTGGCGGATCAGATTGTTGTCCAAGGTTCCTCTTTTACCAAGCTCCAGGCCAAGATCTATGCTGCTCATCCTGTTGATGGTGCTTTTTTGAAACGGCAGTGTAACGCCGGCAGTGAGGGCATACTTGTTGATGCTGGTTCCGTTGATCTGCAGACTTCCTTTTTCGTAATAAGCGCCATATCGGTAGATAATTCTCGAAAAATAAGAACGGAAGTTATTAAAATTTGGCAACCACCAACCGCCAAGGGAGTATTTGTAAGAATCCTGATATGCCAAAGTAGTTCCGAGGAAATTGAAACTCTCGCCTTTCTTGTAATCTACCTGAGATCCCAGAAACCATTTGGTTTCTTTCCCATATCCAAGACCCAAAGAGCCTTCCTGCGGAAGAAATTTCTTGTTATAATTGTACTGTTGTTCTACAATATTTTCATAAGCTTTGGTTTCGCCAACTAAGTAAAAATAGGTACTATTGGTGTACAAATTTTTCATGCTGCCCGTATGGCCTAAGGTATAGGTGGCGCCTACCGTCAGTTTGTGATCATTTGGCAGTTTTTTCTGATAGGTAGTTCCCAAGGTGAAGTTGAAGGCTTTGACTCTGTAACTGTTGGAATATCCGCTGATTAGCTCTGCACCGGTCATGGCCACTTCCTCGATGTCCGAGAGTTTTCCGAAGAAGAAATTAGACCTAAGACCTAAAGCGAATTCTTTGTTTATCTGATAAGAAATTGCCGCCTGAACCGTATTGAGAGAACCTTCACCGTGGAAACTGTGCACCTCTGTCAGCTCGTCCAAGGGCTTGCTGGTCACGATATCATAACTTTTGGAACTGTAAGGCTGAAATCCGAGACCAAACTTCACCGCTCTGGAGATTGGAAACGCAATGCTAATGTTGGAAAGGTAAGTCGAGTGTTTGGTGGACTTCAGATTATTAAAGTCCGATTGATAATAATTGTTCTCGTTGGTACTCTCGACTTTGAGCGAAGCAAGTTCCAAATTGGTATTAGCCGCTGGATTTTTGAAGTTAAAACTATTGTTGAAATCCCAAACATAAGCCGTAGAGATTCCGCCCATTGCATTAATGTCCACTGTATTATCATATTTCACATCTCCAATCCCATATGCGCCATAAGGCGAGTTTCCAATACTTTGCGCATTTAGGAAATATCCCGCAACCAATGATGATAAAACAAAAATTCTTTTCATATATAGATTTTGCTTGTTTTTTTTTAAAGTCGATGTTATCGTGCAATCTCCATCAGCGTTTTATAACCTGAATTTAGGCGATATCTCCTTTAAAATTTCAATCCGCAAATATCTTAATTAATAATGAATTGCAAAAATATATTTCGGTTAAAGTTTGTTAAGTAAATTCCGCAGATCAACCCTATTATTGTCTTAATAGAACTCATTTTGCGATTGAATTCTCTTTTATTTTCCAAAACTGCTCACAAAAAAATTGATTTTACAGGGATTAAAATTCTGAAAACTTCCGTTTTGCAACGGCGGATTTCCTGCCGATTATATTATCTTTGCTCTTATGAAATGGGAACAGATCATCGGCCACGAGGCTCTCAAAAATGTTTTGCAAGACAGTGTGCATAGCGGCAGAGTGGGGCACGCCCAGCTTTTTTTAGGAGACGAAGGATATGGCGTTTTGCCCTTGGCTTTGGCAATGGCGCAGGAGATCTTGGCCAAAGAAAATCCGGCGTCTGCGCACAAAATTGAGAATCTCAACCACCTCGATTTGCATTTCAGTTTTCCGGTTTTTAGTGAGAAGAATATTTCGCTTAGCAAACGCTATTTTGATCAATGGCGGGAAATGATTCTGGAAAATCCATATTCCTCATTCGATGATTGGAGGTCTTTTTTGGAATCGGATAATAAACAGTTTTTCATTTCTACCGGCGAGGCAGAGGATTTGCTTCAGCGTTTTCTGCTGAAAAGTTATGAAGGCGGTAGCAAAATTCTCATTATTTGGCGAGCCGACAAGATGAATGTAGAAGCCTCTAACCGAATCCTTAAATTTCTGGAAGAACCACCAAAAAATACCTATATCATACTTTGCTCACCAACTGCAAATGATATTTTGCCAACCGTTTTGTCCAGATGTCAGCTCGTCAATGTACCGCGGATTAGCGATGAAGATCTGTTGACGTATTTCAAAACAAGCGCAGCAGCCAAAGAAGTGGTCTATCAGGCGCAAGGCGATTTTAATCTGGCAAAATCTTTGGCAGCGACTAATGTGGGAACTTCGGAGTTTGAAACCTTTTTTATACAGTGGGTGCGCAATGCGTTTCAGGCCAAAAACAAACCCGAAGTCCTGCGCGAAATTGTAAAATGGGCGCGCCAAATCGGAGAGTGGAACCGCGAAAAACAAATGAAATTCCTCAGTTATTGCATCGAAATCTTCCGGCTGGCAATGCTTCAGAATTACGGCAATGATGATTTGGTTTACAAAAAACTCTCCGAAGGCAACTTCAATTGGTTAGCCTTTTCAAAATTCATTCACGGAGCCAATATTGTAGCCATTGTTGAAGAGATTTCCGATGCGTCTTATCACATTTCCAGAAATGCCAATTCCAAAATTGTTTTGACGGATATGGGAATAAAGCTGACGCGTTATATTCACAAAGCTGCCCATTAAGAAGACTGACAACATCTTTATCATCTTGACTTTTTTTACAAATTCTTCACTTAAAAAAAGAGTTTCAACATTGTTAACAAAAAATTAATCAAACAAATGTTTGATTGAATGTTGTTTTAATTTAATTTTGCAGCGTTAAATTCAAACAATGGCAACTAAGGAAGAACACATTATGATGGTGGCAGAGAAGCTCTTTGCTAGCTATGGATATAATGGGACTTCTGTGCGAGATATTGCAGCCAAAGCCAAGGTAAATGTTTCTATGATTTCCTATTATTTCGGATCCAAGGAGAATCTTTTGGAAGAACTTTTCAAATGGAGAATGGAAGAAGGTCTCAATTTTACCAAGATTATTTATGAAAACTCAGACCTCTCGGAAATAGAAAAATTCGACACTTTCATTGATGTTTATGTCGGCCGGATCCAGAAACTGAGAGATTTTTTTTTGCTTGTCCACACGCAACAGATTATCAGTCAGAACAAGAATATTCACAATTTTCTAAAAGATTTTAAGGTCAGTTACATAGAAATCAATCAGAATGTGGTGGAAAGCGGACTGGCAAGTGGCCTCTTTACAAAGAGGCCTTCCTACCATCTGATGCAATGCACCATCACTGGAACTATTTTCAATGCCCTTAAGGGGATGAACATCTACAAAGAATATTTGAAGCAAAATAAGCCTTATTTCGATGAAAAGCTTTATGAGAGTCAGTATTTTGAGGAGGCTGCAACCCACGTCAAAACCATTGTGAGAGCTTTGGTTGGGTATAACGAACAATAAACCAGACTCAATTATAATTAAAATAATGCAAACAGTTAATCAATTTTTAACGGCAATTATTCTTTTCGGATCTTTTAGTTTCTTTTCTGCACAGGAAAAACGAACGATAAGTCTGGAAGAAGCGGTTAAATTAGGAATCGAAAACAGCAAAAATCTAAAAATAGACCGCGCTCAGATAGAAGAATCTACTGCGAACCTATTGACCGCGAAGAACAAACAATTGCCAGAGCTTAAAGTGTCCGGAAGCTATCTATACTTGCCTTTGGAACCAAATCTCAATATTAAACTTCCCGGGCTTGCGCCCACAGGCGTAAAAGTTAATCAGGTTTTATATGGCTCTGCCAATGTTTCTCTTCCCATCTACTCTGGTGGAAAAATAAAATATGGAATCCAATCTGCTGAGTACCTTGTAGAAGCTTCTAAACTGAATGCCGATAATGATAAGAACGCGATTGCATACAATATTTCTCAGGCTTACAACAACTTGTTCAAAGCCAACGAAGTGGTCAAACTTCTGAAAGAAAATTTGACATCATCTCAAAGGAGAGATCAGTCCTTTGTCAAATTGGAGAATAATGGTGTGATCGCAAGAAATGACCGCCTAAAAGCGCAGCTCCAAACCTCCAATATAGAACTGCAATTGATGGAAGCAGAAAATAATTACAGCATTGCAAACATCACTATGGACTTGCTGCTTGGCCTGCCGGACAACACAGAAATAGCCGTCGATTCTAATTATACAGGAGAAGATGACCTGACAAAGCCCGATGATTATTATCTCAATCTTGCAAGAGCAAGCAGAAATGATCTGAAAGCATTGGATTATCAAAGAAAAGCAGCAGCCGTGCAAACCAAATCTGCTAAAGCGGAAAACCTTCCCTCATTGTCATTTACAGGCGGCTACGTTGCCGCAGATATTCCCAAATTGTTGACCATCACAAACGCCGTGAATGTGGGTCTTGGACTGCAGTACAATCTTTCCAATATCTGGAAGAAAAATTCTACGTATGTGCAGTCAAAAGCCAAAGAGCAGGAACTGGCTGCTAACAAGGATCTTTTAAATGACAATGTAACGCTAGAAGTGAAACGTGATTATCAGAATGATCTGTACGCCCACAAAAAAATAGACGTTTACCAGAGAGCTTCCGAGCAAGCAGAGGAAAATTACCGAATTACTCTCAATAAATACAATGCCGGACTGGAAACAATCACCAATCTCCTGGATGCAGATACTGCAAAAATTACGGCGGACGTGAATGTGGTGACTTCCAAAGCGGATGCCGCATTGGCACACAAAAAACTATTACAAACAGCAGGGATCATCAATAATTGATTCCCCTAAAAATTTTAATTTTTAAACAACGAATGTTAAAACTTTAAACAACAGATAATGGCACAAGACAATATACAATTCGAGCAGGGAGAGATTCCCCTTAAAAAGAAAAGAGGTCCGGTTTTTTACATCATTTTAGGTGTTTTGATCTTAGCCGGCGTATTTTTCGGAGTTCGGCAATATCAATATTCTCAAGCTCACGAAGAAACGGATGATGCTCAAATCGCTGCAGATGTAAGTCCGGTGATTTCTAAAATTTCTGGCTACATCTCAGAAGTGAAGGTGAAAGATAATCAATTTGTAAAACAAGGAGATACCCTGGTGATTCTGGATAATAGGGATCAAAAAATGGCACTGGCGCAGGCAGAAGCCGCTTTGGGAACCGCAAAAAGCAACGTGTCGTCTGCAAAAGCAGGATCACAAGCCGCAGCATCGGTAATCGGTAATTCCAAAGCAGCAGTTCAGACCGCTAACGCGCAAATAGAAGCGGCAAAAGTGAACCTCTGGAGAACGGAGCAGGATATGAAAAGATATTCGGAACTTGTAAAAGATCATTCTATCACGCAGCAGCAATATGAGCAGGCGGCCGCAGCTTACCAGACGGCACAGAAACAATTGCAGGTTTTAGCAGATCAGAAAAATCAGGCCAACGTTCAGACCAGCGTCGTCACTTCTCAGTCCAATGCGACTTATCAAAATATTGGGATCGCAAATGCTACTTTGAAACAAAGACGGGTTGATGTGGAAAATGCCAAACTTAACCTCACCTACACCGCCATCATCGCCAAAGAAAATGGCTACGTATCGAAAATCCCGGTGCAAGTAGGTCAATTTGTGCAGGCGGGGTCGCAGTTGTTTAGTGTTGTGCTGAGCAACCAGAAATGGATCGTGGCAAACTATAAGGAAACGCAAGTAGAAAAAATGGTTGAGGGCCAAAAGGTAGAAATCAAGATCGATGCCTATCCTGGTCAGCAATTTGAAGGTACAATTGCTTCGTTCTCGCCAGCAACAGGATCTACTTTCTCTTTGCTTCCGCCAGACAACGCCAGCGGGAATTTTGTAAAAGTGGTGCAGAGATTACCCGTAAAAATTACTTTTAAGAATATGAGTCCAGACATTATGAAAAAACTCCGCGTGGGGATGAACGTTAAGACCGTGGTATCGCTTAAAAACTAAAAAATGCAGGACGATTCATTAGTAGAATACGGATTTCGCAGGGCCATTATAACCATCACGGCTATTATATGCACGCTTTTGGAGATTGTGGATTCTACAATTGTAAATGTGGCACTCAATGAGATGAAGGGCAACCTAGGGGCAACATTGTCGGAGGTTGGCTGGGTGATTACGGCCTATGCGATTGGGAATGTTATCATTGTCCCCATGACGAGTTGGCTGTCTCAGCAGTTCGGGCGGAGAAATTACTTTGCCTTTTCCATCATTATCTTTACGTTATTTTCTTTTCTTTGCGGCAATGCCGATAATATTTGGGAATTGGTATTTTTCAGATTTATGCAGGGCGTTGGTGGCGGTGCACTTTTGGTGACCTCACAGACGATCATTACCGAATCCTATCCTCTGAAGAAACGAAGTATGGCTCAGGCCATTTATGGTCTCGGCGTTATTATTGGACCAACTTTGGGACCGCCTTTGGGAGGTTATATTGTTGATAATTACAGCTGGCCATATATATTTTACATTAATATTCCAATAGGTATCATTGCGGCTCTGCTTACATTTCAATTCGTTCGGAGCCCAAGATATTCTGAGAAGCGTTCGTCATCAGATGTCGATTGGTTAGGTATTGGTTTACTCGCAGTTTTCATAGGTTCGTTGCAATATATTTTGGAAAAAGGTCACGAGGACGACTGGTTTTCCAGCAAAGCAATTATCCTTTTTACCATTACTTCTGTCGTAGGATTTATTTTATTCATTTGGCGGGAGCTTACTTTCAAATATCCAATTGTAGAACTCCGCGTTCTCAAAAATGGAAATCTCCGCATAGGAACTATTATGTCTTTTGTTTTGGGATTTGGGCTTTATGGTTCTACCTTCATTGTTCCGCTCTATACCCAGAGTATTTTGGGCTGGACGGCCTTGCAATCTGGTGCATTAATGATTCCGGCAGCCCTTACGACCGCTTTTATGATGCCTATCATCGCACAATTATTGACCCGCGGCGCAAAACAGCAGGTTTTAGTTGCTTTCGGATTATTAATATTCTTTGTTTACAGCTTCTGGGGTTACCAAATATTAACGCCAGACACCAGCAAAGATGCTTTCTTTTGGATGCTAATTGTAAGAGGAATTGGGTTGGGACTATTATTCATTCCGATTACCACATTGTCACTCAGTACGCTGAAAGGGCAGGAGATCGGTCAAGGAACCGCCTTTACCGGAATGATGCGGCAGTTAGGCGGATCATTTGGGATTGCGGCCATCACCACTTTTATTGCCAATAGAAGCGAGCTTTACAGAAGCAATCTGGTGTCACACTTGGACGTCAATAGTCTTGCCGTGCAGCAAAGAGTCGCAGCGCTCAAAGGAAGTTTCATAGCAAAAGGATTACCTCCCGACAAAGCACTTCAGTCGGCTTATCAAATATTGGATTTTTCCGTTACCAAGCAGGCAACCGTACTTTCCTATATGGATGTATTTCTCTATCTTGGCGTGGTATTTCTCATTTGTATTCCATTCGTATTATTCGTAAAGGAAAGAAAGGGCAAAGGCGAGAAAATCGACCTTAGCTCAGCACATTAGATTTGATTATCAAATTTTGTGCTCCATTCTATTCGAAATCTGATATTCTTTGGCATTGATTTTACTGATCATGCAAGACCTTCCTAAAAACCAAAATTATGATCTCATTAATCTCACAGCTGATTTATCTCTTCGTCATCGCAATTCCACTTGCGTGCATCGCTTGGACGGTGACGCACGAAGAGATTTTCCGCGAACCCAGAGAATATTGCCAGAGAATGGCCGGCACCGCAAAATCCATTTGGGAAAGAAAATTTTTTTACCTTTTCACCTGCGAGTATTGCTTCAGCCATTATATCAGCCTGATTTTTCTCATAATTTTGCGCTACAAATTGCTCTATCCCGGCTGGCGCGGCTATCTGCTGGCGTTTTTTGCGTTGGTTTGGATCGCCAATTGGTATATGAGCCTATTTGGTTGGCTCCGCCAAAGTCTCAAAGTGGAGAAAATAGAAGCCAACATCAAAAACCTCGATCTCCAAGATCTGGAAAAAGAAAAACTGGAATAATAAATCGTAGAAGCTGAGAATGATTTGCTAGATTAATCCAAATCCAAAAAATTAAGAAAATAAGTCCAGAAACTCCTGCTCATCCAAGATCTGGATGGTCCCAATTTCCTGCGCCTTTTTTAGTTTGCTGCCCGCTTTTTCGCCAACGACTAGGTAATTTAAGTTTTTAGAAACTGCCGAAATATTTTTGCCGCCGTGTTTTTCCACCATTTCTTCAGCAGATTCTCTGGTGAAAAGTGATAATTTTCCTGTAAAAAGAAAGGTCTTGCCTTCCAAAGCATTGGACAAAACTTCATTCCTGTTTTCCCCTTTTTCAAGTTGCACGCCATAAGATTTCAAACGCTCGAGCATCAGAATATTTTCTGGATTATTAAAGAATTCTGCAATGCTTTCCGCAATTTTAGACCCAATATCCTCCACTTGGCAGAGTTCTTCCGCCGTTGCGTTTTTGAGATCATCAATGTTATTAAAATTCTTAACCAATTTCTTGGCAACCGTTTCGCCCACATGCTTGATGCCGATGCCGAAAAGAACTTTTTCAAACGGTATTTCCTTAGATTTTTCGATGCCGTCGATAATATTCTGAGCAGATTTTTCTGCCATTCTTTCCAGCGGCAAAAGTTGTGCTTTTGTTAACGTATAAAAATCGGCAGGATTTTCAATCAGCTTCGCCTGATAAAGCTGTTCGATCGTCTCGCCGCCAATGTTTTCAATGTTCAAAGCCTTTCGGGAAACGTAATGAATCATTCTTCCGACCACTTGTGGCGGGCAATGGAGATCATTGGGGCAAAAATGAATGGCTTGATCTTCCAGTTTTATGAGTTCTGTTCCGCATTCCGGGCAGTTTTTGATGTATTCGATTTTTTTACTTTCGGGGCTTCTTTTTTCGATATTCACGCCCACAATTTTTGGGATGATTTCGCCGCCTTTTTCCACATAAACAAAATCGTGCTCGTGCAAATCAAGTTTTTTGATAATATCTTCGTTGTGGAGAGAAGCCCGTTTTACGATCGTTCCGGCCAGCAAAACCGGTTTCAGATTGGCAACCGGCGTGATGGCGCCCGTTCGTCCGACTTGGTAGGACACGCTTTGCAATTCGGTTTCGGCTTTTTCGGCTTTGAATTTATAGGCCATCGCCCAGCGCGGCGATTTTGCGGTGTATCCCAACTGTTTTTGTTGTTTCAAAGAATTGACTTTCAGTACGATGCCGTCGATCTCAAACGGCAATTGATGTCGTTCCTCATCCCAAAAATTGATAAAATCTTTGATTTCGTCCAGATTTTTGCAAAGTTTCATCTGCTCGGAAATTGTAAAACCCCAATCGCGCGCTTTGTGAAGCAGTTCCCAATGCGTGTCTGCGGGCGCCTCCTCAGCCACAAACTGATAGAGCACCGAAGACAATCGGCGTTTTCGCACTTCTCCGCTGTCCTGCATTTTTAGGCTCCCGCTGGCCGTGTTTCTTGGATTCATAAAAGGGTCGAGACCTTCTTCTTCACGCTGTCGATTGATTTTATCAAAATTTTTTCTGGTCAAATAGATTTCGCCCCGCATATAAAATTGCTCAGGAAAATCCCGTTTAAGAGTGATTGGTATGTCGGAAATCGTGCGGACGTTCGAGGTGATTTCGTCGCCCTGAAAGCCGTCGCCTCGGGTGACGGCCTGGACTAATTTTCCGTTTTCGTACAAAATAGAAATCGAAGCGCCATCAAATTTAAGCTCGGCCACAAATTCTACCGATTCGTCGATGGTTTTGATGATGCGCTTTTCCCAGTCTGCCAGATCGTCGAAATCATAGGAATTATCCAAGGAATACATTCTGAACTGATGCTGAACGGTGGGAAAATTTTTTGTAATGCCGCCGCCCACACGGTGGGTTGGAGAATTATCATCCTGATATTCAGGGTATTGGGCTTCCAGATCCTGAAGTTCTTTTAATAAGGTATCAAATTGCAGATCGGAGATGCTCGGCTCATCCAGCTGATAATAGTTTTCATTATGCCGCGTGAGTTCGTGGCGGAGCTGCTCTATCTTTTGTTGAATGTTTTCGGGCATTTTTTGAAGATTATTTAAAAACAAAAATAACCAAAAGCTTTAAAAATCTTTGGAATTAAAATAATTAATTTGTCAGGACAAAAATAGTCTTACTAACAGAATTTTGGGAAAGAACCCGACATCGATTTCCGGAGACAATGCACTGGGGTTGATCACCAATTCTTGGACAGTGAATGATGTGGAGATTTACAAAAAACTGAAAGCGCAGGGAATTGGCTTTGTTACCAAGAATATTCCGGATAGATTGAAAGATCTGTAATTGAAAATATTTCACAAAAAAAAGCGAGTTGCCCCGCTTTGAATGTTTTCACAACGGAATAATCCTTATTGTGAATTGCTTTCGGTTACAAATCTAAAAAAAATATTTTTAAAATCTTTGCGGATTTCCAAATTTCTGTGATTTTTTTTTTACTAATTTTAACAGTTTCAATAAACTAAATAATTATGAAAAGAAAAATACTCGGATTAGACTTGGGAACCAACTCGATTGGGTGGTCTCTAGTGGAACCTAATTTTGTAGATAAACAAGGAAAAATTCTAGGAATGGGAAGTAGGATAATTCCTATGTCGCAAGATATTCTTGGAGAATTTGGTGCTGGGAATTCGGTTTCTCAAACCGCAGAACGTACAAAATACAGAGGCGTAAGAAGGCTTCGTGAAAGATTTTTGCTGAGAAGAGAAAGACTTCATAGGATACTGAATATTTTAGGTTTTTTACCCAATCATTATGCATCACAAATTGATTTTAAAAAAAAATTCGGAAAGTTCAAACCCGAAACCGAACCAAAATTGGCGTACAACGAAGGCAATTTTATCTTCAAAAATTCTTTTGAAGAAATGCTTCTCGATTTCAAAAATCATCAACCCCATATTTTAGCAAATCAAAAAAAAGTCCCTTCCGATTGGACAATCTATTACCTCCGAAAAAAAGCTTTATCTCATAAAATTGAAAAGGAGGAATTGGCTTGGATTCTTCTGAATTTTAATCAGAAGCGTGGGTATTATCAATTGCGCGGCGAAGAAGAGGAAGAAAATCCCAATAAACGGATTGAGTTCTATTCTTTGAAGATTTTAGATGTTTTGGCAGATGAACCGCAAAAAGGGAAGTCAGAAATTTGGTATTCTTTGGTATTAGAAAATGGGTGGGTCTATAGACGTTCTAGCAAAATACCACTGTTTGACTGGAAGGATAAAACAAGAGATTTCATCGTGACTACAGATTTGAATGATGATGGAAGCATCAAAACTGATAAAGAAGGGAATGAAAAAAGAAGTTTCCGGGCGCCAAAAGAAGATGACTGGACACTTCTACGTACAATTTCTGGTTTTTCGTTGTGTTGTGTCCCAAAGATACACAAAAATGAAAGCAATTCACCGCTCTATTCCTGCCCATTCAGCGTCACCAGAACTGGAAAATGGTCGCTGTAGCCGCCAATATACCGAGATCCAGAATAGGTTCTCAGGGGATAGTGTCGGTGTCCGTTTCTTTTATTTCTCAGAATCGGCGAATCATAAATGTCGGCCGTAATGGTTTCGAGATTGAATTGCTGGCAAAGCAATTCCTCGCTCAAAAAAATCTGATCAAAGCCCAGGCCTTTTCTATTGTGAAAAGTTGTGAATTGATTGTTCAGGTAAAGCGCTTCAAATGTGTTGTTTCGCATCTTTTTTCCAGTCCTGTCACAGAGCAATTGTTTCGCCTCCTTTGCATTCGGATTTTCATTAAAGTCGCCCATTAAAATGATGGATTCTCCTTTGTTACAAAGTGTCCAGAGCGTTTTTTGAAGCTGCTGCAAGAGGTAAACTCGATGATGTTTCTGGATGTCGCGTTCCCTTTTGGAGGGAAGGTGAAGCACAAAAAGATGAATTTTTTTTCCCTCATATTGGAATTGTGAGTGTAAAATATCACGGGTTGCAAACGCCAAATCAGAATCCTTTTGAAATTTCAAAGTTCTGAAATCTAATACTGTATATTTTTGAGGATCAAAAAGCAAAGCCACACTCAAGCCTCTGGAATCTTGCGATTTCTGGTAAAGAATTTGGTAGTTTTTAAGAGGCGAGTCGCCTTTAAGTAAGTCATCCAGAACAGAACGATCGCCAATTTCTGCCAAGCCGATGATAGAAAATCCCTATTTAGCGACCAAAGCTGATTACGAAAAAGCCGAAATCCGAATTTTCAGCGCAAGCACCATAGAATTTGATGTTTTGAAATAAAGATAATTTTGAAATAAAAACAGAAAGCACAAACCTAGAATTTGTGCTTTTGTCTTATAAGGATTTGATGATGTCTGCCGTGATGTCGTATGATTTTTGTTTGGCATCGAAATCATAAATATTTCCGGAAACTATGATTTCATCGGGTTTGTAATCTTTTGCAAACCTCGTCAATTTTTCCGTCAAAGTTTCTCGGTCTCCCACGAAAGTTTTGGCCGCCATTCTGTTGAGATGAAGTGCTACCTCATCAGAAATATGTTCCAAATCTGTTTCTTCCGGAGGCAAAAGCGGTTGACGCTGATCGGTCAAAATACTTACAAATGCCTGAAAATGAGAGGTTGACAGATACTGTGCTTCCTCTACCGAATCGCCAGCAATAATATTAACACAAACCAACACATAAGGCTCGTCCAAAAACTCGGAAGGCTGGAAGCGCGATCTGTAAATTTCCAAAGCTACGTCTAGTTGCGATGGTGCAAAATGCGCAGCGAAGGCATAAGGCAGACCCAATTTAGCTGCTAAAAAAGCCGAATCTGTGGAACTTCCCAAGATAAAAAGTGGCACATCTGCCCCCTCTCCGGGAATGGCTCTCACTTTGGAATCTGCATTTTTCGCCGACATATATTTTTGCAGTTCTTTGATATGAAATTCAAAATTATAGTTGGGCGTGAAATTGTTACCTCGCAAGGCGCTCGCCGTGAGCATATCGGTTCCGGGTGCTCTTCCTAATCCAAGATCTATTCTGCCGGGAAATAGTGCGTCCAGCGTCCCGAATTGTTCTGCAACAGACAGCGTAGAATGATTCGGAAGCATAATGCCGCCCGAACCTACTCGTATAGTTTCTGTTTTGCCGGCAACGTGCGCAATCAAAATGGCGGTTGCGGCGCTGGCGACGTTCGGAAAATTGTGATGTTCGGAAAACCAATATCTTGTAAACCCCAGTTTTTCTGCATTTTGCGCAGATTTTACGGATTTCTGAAAGGTGGTGTGGATGTCGTCACCTTTAATGATGGTCGCTAAATCCAGAATTGAATAATTGATTGCCATAATGAATCGTCTTTGTACAACTCTTTGATTCAAAAAGCAAACCATCAACGAAAAGAACCAAATATCAGAAATTTTGTCAGTGTTTCCGCGATTTAATTTTACTTTCAAAAGGCTTTTTGAAGATGAATTCTTCGTGTTTTCCTTTGAGTTGAAATTTTTTGATGAGGAGATTTCGAGCCATATTCCGAATAAAATAATCTTTGTCGCACAACTTCCAGTAAGAATCCTCGTGAATTATTTTCGGATGACGGATTTTGTAGAAAGTAGTTTCCCAATGATCCTCGTTGTGATAAAACTCGATGATGCCACAATGCTCCGGAATCGTCTGATGATCTATCATCCCCATCGGCAGGAGAAAGCTGAAGGCATTGCAGAGATAATCGCCGCAAGCAATCTTGTCGTGCTTCAGAAACTTCTCGCCGGTTTTCTGATTGGTATATTGTTTTTTAAAATCATTTTTGAAATCGGCTTTTGATAATTTAATTTCTATTTCGTGACTGAAACCTTCGCCGTTGATGGTGAGAATATCCGCTTCCCAATCGGAATGGAAAAAATTGGTCAAAACGATTTCTTTGTCAAAATCGCATTGGGTGTTGACAAAACTGTGGACGAGTTCTTCTATTTTGAGCATCATCATTTCAATTAATATCGGCGAACGGTCACGTGATAGCAACTTTGCTGTTTTTCCTTGATGAAAAAAATGCGACCCATATTTTTGTATTCTTCCAGCAATTTTTCCAACTTATTTTCGAGCTTGGGATCGACTTTTAAAAGATGATTAAACCGAACATACGAAATATCGAACGCGGCGCCGTAGTTATGCGAACTAATTCCCAAAGATGCATTGCTATTGACTTTTCGCAGGTTGCATTGGTCTTCCAAAGTTCTGGTGACTGATGATACCACGAAAAAACTCTTGGTTTCTGTTGCAAATTTATTAGCCATATTTTCCAGAGTGGCTCTTGCTTTTTTCAACAAATAAGGCCGGCTGTACTCCAAATTCTGCAAGCGGTAACCGCGCGATTTCTTTTTCACTTTCACAAATTTCCCATTCGCAATATAGCTGTCCAAAGATTTCGAATCTTCGAGAATCTTGACGCCAAAATTTTGAGCAGCTAATAAATGAGGCTTGTAAAGATTGGTAGGTTGTACTTTCAGAACTTCTTTGAGGTCATAGCATTTTTGAGATTTGAAAAAACTGAAACTCAAAAGAAAAATTAAAAGTAAAGATCTCATTAACAACTAATTAATATTAAATTCACGAAACCAAAAGACTGCAACCGCGGATATCCGAATGGTCTATCCTTCCCAAAACCTGAAAACATCCATTTTCTTGACGGCCCAAATCCTGCGTTGCGATGAACGAGCAAGAATGCCGGTTGGCCAAATCTATGATATTGATGGCGCCCGTTTTCCCATCTTCAACGTAAGAGAAAGGATCTTCGGTATTTCTGATGAGAATGCGCATCCAATCGGGATTTTTGTACCAGTTTTCTCCCAAAGAATAAGCCTGCGAGAGCAATTCGGTCATGGAATATTCGGAAAAAATTCTCTCGGTTTGGAAGCCGTTTTTAAAAATGTTTAGAAGCTCATCTTTGGTCATTTCCTCTTTTCTACCCTTCATTCCACCGGTTTCGATTATGGTAAATGTGCTGGAGAGAGGGAGCGTTTGAGAATTAACTTTACAGAAGTCCAAAAAATCCAGCAACGCAAAAGAAACGCCGAAAAGAATGACTTTTTTGTCTTTCAAAGTTTGAATTAAATCGAACAATTGCTGATGGTTGTAGAGGAAATAGCCATTTTCGGATTTTCCTGATTTTTTCATCAAAAAATCAATCATATAAATCAAAGAAGAGTGCGGATTTTCTGAATAATTCGGAAGCAAACCGAGGAAAATATAATCTTCAGGCTTCCCAATAAATGCTGCGAAACTTTTATAAATGCTTGCTTCGTAAAGCGAAAAATCGGCAATATAATGTTTGGAACGTTTCATCTGAGTGGTTCCCGAGCTTTCAAAATAATGTTCTGCCGTGCAATTTTTGTCCAAAACCAAGTGGTTTTTGAACATTTCGATGGGCAAAAACGGAATATCGATGGCTTGTTTTATTTGGTTGGGATCTATCTTTAGATAATCAACAAACTTTTGATAGACTGCTACATTTTCATATTGATAACGGAAAGTTTCGAGACAAGCCGCCTGAAAATCGGTTTCTGTTTTTATGTCAAAAAAGGACTGCTTCATTATCAATCAAATTTTGAATATTGTCATTCAAATGTTTTCAATTCAAAAGATACTCCGTCGAAAACGCCGTAGGTAAAATAGACAATCCAATCGCCAAGATTGATATATTTTGCGCCTTTTTCCAAGTCAACAACCAGCGGCAGATGGCGGTGTCCAAAGACGAAAAAATCGATATTCTCGGTTTTGAGTTTCTCTTTGGAATATTGGATCAGAAATTCTTTGTCCTCGCCCAGGAAAGCCTTGTCTTCCTCTCCTGAGATCAGTTTATTTTTCTGAGACATATAGTTGGCAATTCTCATCGCGATATCGGGATGAAGCCATCGGAAAAGCCATTGCGCAACGGGATTGGTGAAAATTCTCTTCATCCTTTTGTAGCCTTTGTCGCCGGGTCCGAGGCCGTCGCCGTGAGCCAGCAAAAAGTTTTTGCCACAAATCTCATAGTATCTTTTGTCGAAATAAACAGGAATTCCCAATTCTTCTTCAAAGTAATTTTTCATCCACAAATCGTGATTTCCCACGAAAAAAAAGATCTCAGTTCCACCATCTTTTAACTCGGCAATCTTGCCCAAAACGCGGATGTAGCCTTTGGGTACTACATATTTCCACTCGTGCCAAAAATCGAAAAGATCGCCCATCAAAAAGAGAACCTGAGCATCGTTCTTGATGCTATCCAGCCAACGGATAAACTTCTCTTCCCTTATTTTGCTGTCTTTGGCATTGGGGACGCCAAAATGCTGATCGGAAGCGA
Organism: Weeksellaceae bacterium; assembly: GCA_022013695.1. Lineage (GTDB taxonomy): Bacteria > Bacteroidota > Bacteroidia > Flavobacteriales > Weeksellaceae > Epilithonimonas. The sequence continues at coordinate 3,094 of JAKLPS010000007.1, read as the reverse complement.
AGTATATTTTTTTGTTGGGGTCGAGATCAATTGTCATATCTAAAAGTGATGAATTAATCAAAATTATTTCGGTCATCTTCCCGATCTCTTCTGCTGTAGATCCACAATCCTATTCCGAGACCAACTACTGCGGCAAAACCTGTGAGCAACGCTCTTGATAATTTGTCCGGAGCATCATTCCCGATGTAATTCATCAGAAAGACAATGACAAAAGTGAGGAGGAGAATCAGTGCATATTTTGAAAGATTCTTGTTCATACATTAGAGTTTATAGGATATCATAACACCTGCTTTGAAAGGAATGATCTCGCCACTTTTGTCCCAGTGTTCCACATCGTCATATCGGTTTTCCTGGGTTTCGGGCAAACCTTCTACATAACCTTTGTAAAAGCCCTGCTGATTGCCTACGCCCAAGAATATGTCCATATTCCATCGATCGGCCAGCCGGAACTGGTAGCCGCCCGTGACACCCATCATATAAGAAAAACCTTTTTGATAGAGTTGATTTTTTCGGTAGGGTGTCGCATTTCCTTCTTTATCGGTGTAAAGTTCATTGCCCCAATAATTCCATTTTTGAAAATTAAAAACACCAAAACCGATGCTGGCGCCAACATACCAATGTTTGAATGCCTGATCAAAATAATATCGGCTCTCGATGGTTCCTATCCCAAAAAGTGCCTGATGACCGCCAAAAGATTTCCACGGGGAAAAAAATACGTCCGCTTGCCCGGTGATATGATCGGAAAAACCGTGCTCTACACCCACATTCAGCATCCCGATCGTCAGAAACAATGCATTTCCTTTGACATAGGTTTCGTTTTTTTGAGAAAAGCCAAGCGTTGAAACAGCGATTAAAATAAGGGTTACCGGTTTTTTCATCGTCATTTTTTATTCAGGATTTCGTTCATTTTGGTGGCCTCTCGGTTTTCTTCTTTAGCGAAGTTAGCTGCCATTCCCGCGAACATTTTGGCTTCGTCTTTTTTTCCCAATTTATCATACAAAATCGCGAGCACACTTACCGAATCATAATTTTCCTGAGTCATCACCACTTTCTCTGCCCATCTTGCAGCGCTTTGGAGCGATTGCGGATTGGAAACATGTTCCGCAAATACGCCTGCAGCAGCCAATAATTCTGAGTTGTTGAAATCGTCCGGATTTTTGTAATATTCCAAAGCAGTTTTCTCGTAAGCAGGATAATTCTCATTAGCGATATAGTAATTGATTTTATAAATATTCAGGCTTTTGACAAGATCGTCTTTTGGGAGCAGGCCTTCGCCTTCTTTCAGAACTTTGGCATCATCGATGGTTTTCGTTTTCTCGTCTGTGGCAGCGGTTACGAGTTTCATCAATTTGAGATAATTATCAAACTGGGTATAATTTTTATCGGTCAATAGCTCTACGATCGCAGCCTTATTGTCCACAAAAACTTTGTAATTGGCATCATCTACAGATTGAGTAAAATTCAGGAGCGCATTGATTTCTTCTCCGGAAAAAGATTTGTCCTTCTTGTTGGCAAAATATTTTTCGGAAGCTTGCTTTGCCAAAAATGGGTCTTTGCCCGCATAAAGATTGATAAAGCTAAGCAAAGTCTTCTGATCCAACTGCCCTTTCAGAAAGGCTTCTTTCAAGTTGGTATTTACGAGGCCCGGGTTGTTATTCTTCTTCCCCAAAGCCAAAAAATCTTCGGCATTCAAATAGCCCAATTCTTTGCCAACCACTTCGCCCTCTGCATTTAAGAATAATAAAGTAGGGTAACTTCTGATGCCATATTTCGCGGCAAGATTTGGACCCTCGCCTTTTTCCATATCAAAATGGGCATTGATGAAATTTTTGTTGTAATAATCTGCTACATTTGCATCGGTGAAAACGTTGCGCTCCATAAGCTTACAAGGACCACACCACGCAGCGTAAGCATCGAGGAAAATAAGTTTTTTTTCGCTTTTGGCTTGGGCAAGAATCGCGTTGAAATCGGTATCTTCGAACTTGATATTGGTCTGCGCAAAACCAAGCTGAATAGCGAATATTAATAAGAAAAGTGATAATCTTTGCATCGTGGATTAAATCAAATTATCTTGCGAAGATAACCAATTCTGCAAGAATGGACAGAGTTTGAAAACCTAAAGTTTTAATTTTTTAACTTTGCAAAGCATAGCCTGTACGGGCAGACTCATCAAAATCTCTGCGTGAAGAATGCAAAACGGAAGACGAAAAAGCGATCCAAAATTAATTATATTACCATTAAAATATGAGGAAATTATCCTTACTTTTTACGAAAGATGGCTTGCAATGCCAGATTTCTAAATCCAAAAAGGTTTTGGAAGACAAGATTTTTTTGAAGGATGAGGAAACGCCCGCGAATCTGTTGACGGAAAAACTGGACGAAGTTTTGGCTTCTGAAAAGTTTGCCGAAATCGCCGTCATCTCGGCTGTCAATCATTTTTCTTTGATGGAAGAAGGTTTTGACCGGCACGATTTGGGTTACGATCTGATTGCCTACAATGCCGATGTCAACAAAGATTCGGAAGAGTTGATGCTGGCTGTCAATAAGAAATTTGGCATCCAGTTCTATTACAGTTTTCCGAAAGATTATTATCAGAAAATCAAGGCATTGAATGTTCAGGCTCATTTTAATTTTTCCGGTGAGAAATTTCTAAATTCTATAAACGTCAAAAACAGAAAGGAAATCCACGTCAATCTCTATCATCAGCAAGCGGAATTTTTCGCTTTGGAAAATAAAAAAGTCATTCTTTATAACAATCTCGATGCGACTTCGGAAGTCGATTTCCTTTATTTCATTATGTTTACCTTGAGCAAAATCGATTTTGGAATTGCGGAAACTTACTTTTACATTTATGGTGAAACTTCGGAAAACGAAACCTTTATCTCGGAAATGCAGAAATTTGTCCCCAATCTGAAAATCGTTTTCGACAATCTTCACAAGAAGAATTTTGTGCTTGCTTAATTTTTTTTAACCACAAAAGGCACAAAGAAGATTTAAAAATCAAAAACCGGAAAGTTCAAAATAGTCATAATTTAAACCACGCTTTTTTGGACTTTTGAAAAACTTAAAATCCCGAAAAACTTTTGTGCCTTTT